>JAMXLF010000103.1 GCA_024281055.1 Geobacteraceae bacterium | reverse complement strand
TTGGTGCCCGGGACCGGGGTCGAACCGGTACACCGTTGCCGGCGAGGGATTTTAAGTCCCTTGCGTCTACCAATTCCGCCACCCGGGCAGGCTGCCCTTACGAGTTGTTCACCCTCTCCCGCAGCTCTTTGCCGGTCTTGAAGAAAGGGGTCTTCTTGGCGGGGATCCGAACGATCTCACCGCTTTTCGGGTTGCGCGCCTCGCGTGCTTCTCTTTCCCTGATGGTGAAGCTGCCGAAGCCCCGGATTTCCACCTTTTCGCCCTGTTTCAACGCTTCGCACATGGCATCGAACACGATGTTGACCACCATCTCCGATTCTTTGCGGGTAAGGAGTTTATTGGCCTCGACAATCTTTTCCACTAATTCGCTTTTCGTCATCAGTCCACCTCACATCACAGTTATGCAGTGAAAAATTAGTTGTCGCCGTTTTTCTTCAGTTCCTTGAGCAGATCGCCAAGGTTCGAGGTGGCCTCACCCTGGGCACCCATGTAAGCTTCCATTTCGGCCTTCTCCATTGCTGACTGAACCGATTTTATGGAGAGGCCGATCTTGCGCTCGGCGGGATCCACACTGAGGACAACCGCTTCCAGTTCATCGCCGATCTCGGCAAACCCCTTGGGCGTGGCAATTTTTTCCTGGGAGAGCTCGGAGACGTGCACCAGCCCTTCGATTCCTTCTTCAATCTCCAGGAAGATGCCAAAGTCAGTAACCGAGGAGACTTTCCCCCTGACCCGCGTTCCCGGCCGGTACTTCTGAGGGATCGCATCCCAAGGATCGGGAAGGAGCTGCTTGATCCCGAGAGAGAGCCGCTCATTCTTCGAGTCGATGTTGAGGACCACCGCCTGGACGGTCTGCCCCTTGGCATAGAGTTCACCAGGATGCTTGACCCGCTTGGTCCAGGAGATGTCGGATACATGCACCAGACCGTCGATCCCATCCTCGATGCCGATGAACATACCGAAGTCGGTTATGTTCTTGATCTGCCCTTCGATCTTGGTCCCGACAGGATAGCGCTCCTCGATCACGGTCCAAGGGTTCGTCTCGACCTGCTTCATACCGAGGGAGATGCGGCGGTTGCCCGGATCGACGCCGAGGACGACGGCCTCCACCTCGTCACCGGCCTTCACGAGTTCCGACGGATGGCGGACCCGTTTGGTCCAGGACATTTCGGAGACATGCACCAGGCCCTCGATTCCCTCTTCCAGGGAGATGAAGACGCCGTAATCGGCCAGACTGACCACTTTGCCGTGGACACGGTCACCTACGTGAAACTTCTCCTCCACGCTAAGCCATGGATCGGGCTTGGTTTGCTTGAGACCGAGGGAAATCTTCCCCTTGACGCTGTCGTACTTCAGCACCATCACCTTGATCTCGTCGCCGGGTTTGATAAGCTCGGACGGATGCCCCAACCGGCCCCACGACATGTCAGTCACGTGGAGGAGGCCGTCGACCCCGCCGAGGTCCACGAATGCCCCGTAATCGGTGATGTTCTTGACAACCCCGTCGAGGATCTGCCCTTCAGCCAGGGTGGCGAGCGTCTGCTCGCGCATCTTCTCCCGATCCTCTTCCAGCAGGACACGGCGGGAGAGGACGATGTTCCCGCGTTTGCGGTTCATCTTCAGCACCTTGAACGTGTAGGTCTGGCCGATGTACTTGTCCAGGTTGCCGCCGGGGCGGATATCGACCTGGGAAGCGGGGAGGAATGCGGGCACGCCGATGTCGACGGTCAGTCCCCCCTTCACCTTTGCAGTGACCTTTCCTTCGATGATGCCACCTTCGCCCCCTGCTTCGGCGATCGTCTCCCAGGCGGACTGCATCTCCGCCTTCTTCTTGGAGAGCATGATGTAGCCGGAGTCGGTCTCGCGCCGCTCGAAGAGGACCCTGACCTCATCGCCGACTTTCACAGCCAGTTGGCCGTTCTCGTCGATGAATTCGCTGGCCGGAATCCGCCCCTCGGACTTGTACCCCACATCGACCAGCACATAATCCTGGTCGATCTGAACCACCATCCCCTTGACCACATCACCTACGCGGGGCTGTCTCAGACTGTCCTGGAAGAGCTCGGCAAATTCGCCCTGCCCTCCCTGCTCATGCTCCTCGTCCGTATCATGAAGGCGCTTGATCGGCGCATCATTGCGGCTGGCAGTTCTCTTGTCGTCTCTCATCAAAACCATACCCCCTGAATATATTCTGAGCGTTAAATATGTAAACCTATCACATTCCCTGAAAAATTCAACACTTTTTCTACTGATTGATCAATCCGATCCGTTCCATGACTTCATCGATGAGCCATTTTGGAGTCGACGCACCAGCCGTGACTCCCACCTTACCCACCTCCGCGAACCAGTCGGGATCGACTTCGTTTGCCGTCTCGATATGGTGGGTCTTCGGCTGCAACTCCTTGCAGACCTCGGCCAGCCGCTTGGTGTTGGCACTATTATAACCTCCAATTACTATCATACAATCGACCCGTTTGGCAAGGTCCTTGGCTTCTTCCTGGCGAACCGCCGTGGCGTCGCAGATCGTGTTGAAGACCCGGATCTCTCCCGCCTTCATGAGACATTCGAGGACGACGTTCTTCAGGTTCTCGAAGGACTGGGTGGTCTGGGCGACGATGCCGATCTTCCCCATCTTCGGCAGATTGGCCGCCTCCTCACCGGAACCGATTACGAACACCTTTCCTTTCGCGTAGGAAACGATACCCTGCACCTCGGGGTGATCGTTGTCCCCCACCACGACCACGTCGTAGCCGGCCTGTGAAAGGCTCTTCACGTGTTCCTGGGCCTTCTTGACAAAGGGACAGGTGGCGTCGACGATGTCGAGCTGGCGGCGCACCGCTTCCTCCAACTCCTCAGAGGCGACACCGTGGGAGCGGATGATGATGGTGCCGCTCTCCATCCCCGACAGGTCCTGCCGCACCCGCACCCCCATCTCTTCCAGCCGTTGCACCATCTGCGGCGAGTGAATGATGGGGCCGAGGGTGTAGGTCTTACCCCCCTTGTCGGCAGCCTCAAAAGCCATCTGGGTGGCCCGCTTGACGCCGAAACAGAAGCCAGCCCGCTTGGCAAGAATTATTTCCATATCAACCCCATGAATGGCGAAGAATAAATCGTGAATGGCGAATTATGGCTAAACCATTCTTCATTCACTATTCACCGCTTTAAGCTTTTCCCAGACCATTCCTTCCATGCACGCCAGCACTTCTTCGATGGAGCGCCCGGTGGAGTCGATGTCGATGGCATCGGCAGCTCTCACGAGCGGGGCAAGCTCCCGGTTGGCGTCCTGTTCGTCACGGGCAACCACTTCGGCGATAGTCCGCTCAAGGGAAATGTCCTCCCCCTTGGCCTGCAGCTCCAGGTAGCGACGCCGCCCCCGCTCCTCTGGAGACGCGGTCAGAAAAAACTTCACATCGGCATCGGGAAAGACCACGGTGCCGATGTCACGTCCCTCCAGGACCACGCCGCCACCCCTCCCCATCTCCCGCTGAAGCCGGGTAAGGATGTCACGCACCACCCTGCGGGCCGAAAGTTTCGAAGTAAGACGACTGATCTCCGGCGTGCGGATAGCCGCGGAGACATCTTCGCCTTTGGCTATGATGCGGTAGCCGCCGTTATTCCTCTCGAAGGCGATGGTGACCCCGGAACAGACGCGGGCGAGCGCCTCGTCATCGGTCAGGGGAACCCCGGCGCGCTGCACGAACAGGGCGAGAGCCCGGTACATGGCGCCGGTATCGATATTGAGATAACCAAGGCGCTGCGCGAGAAGTCTGGTGACCGTACTCTTTCCCGCCCCGGAGGGGCCGTCGATGGCGATGATCAGCCGCTTTTCCGTATCTGCCATCACCATTAACGGGAAGCGACCCGGGCAAGGAGCGGCAGGAAATCAGGGAATGAGGTAGCGATGCACGCCACGTCATTGACGGTACAGGCGGTCCGGGCGGCAAGCCCGGCCACGAGCATGGACATGGCGATGCGGTGGTCGCCGAAACTCTCGAAGATGCCCCCTGCCAGTTGCTCCACGCCGCAGATCTCCATGCCGTCGTCACGTTCCGTGACCGGAACGCCCGCCTTGACCAGGTTGGCTGCCATGGCCGCGATCCGGTCGGTTTCCTTCACGCGCAGCTCCCGGGCGTCCCGGATGACCGTCGTCCCCTCCGCAAGGGCCGCAGCCACGCAGAGGACGGGGAATTCGTCAATCGCCCGCGGCACAAGGTCGCCGCCGATCTCGATCCCCTTGAGCCGTGACGAGCGGACCAGAAGGTCGGCCACCGGCTCGCCGGAGACCTCCCGCGGATCGAGGAGCTCCACGGAGCCCCCCATGGCGGTCAGAATATCGAGGATGCCGGTACGCGTCGGGTTGACCCCGACCCCCCGGATGAGGAGTTCGGCCCCGGGGACGATCAGGGCGGCTACCAGGAAAAAGGCCGCCGAAGAGATATCCCCCGGCACGGTGATGTCGCGTCCCTCCAGCTCTCGCCCTCCCCGGACCCGGGCACCGCAGAGGGTGGTCTCGATGTCCGCCCCGAAGTAGCGAAACATCCGCTCCGAATGATCACGGGAAAGATGGGGCTCGGTCACCTCGGTCTCACCTGCGGCGTAGAGCCCGGCAAGCAGGAGCGCCGACTTGATCTGAGCGCTCGCCACCGGTGAGGCGTAGGAGATTCCGGCAAGTTCCCTGCCGACGATGGCCAGCGGCGCCTTCTCCCCGCCGGCGCGGCCGAAAATGGACGCCCCCATCCGGCCGAGGGGTTCGATGACCCGCTTCATCGGCCGCTTGCGCAGGTACTGGTCGCCGGTGAGGACGGAAAAGAAGCGCTGGCCGGCGAGGAGGCCGGTCAAGAGACGGATGGAAGTCCCGGAATTGCCGCAGTCGAGGACGTCGGCAGGCTCCGCGAGGCCGTGCAACCCCTTCCCCTCGATGTGCAGGGTTTCTCCGTCGTCCTGCACATTCACCCCCATGGCCCGGAAGGCATGAAGGGTGGCCATATTGTCTTCGCCGCGGAGCAGCCCCTTGACCGTCGTCGTCCCCCGGGCGATGGAGCCGAGCATGATGGAGCGGTGGGAGATGGATTTGTCCCCGGGTACCGCTATCTCACCGCGGACCGCGGCTGCCGGTTGTACGGTATAGCTTTGCATCGTAGTTCCGTGATCAGGGACCGGGGACCAGGGATCAGGAAAGGCCTTTGCCAGTCCCCGGTCCCCGTTTCCCAGTCCCGGCCTTTCAAAGAATTGCGTCCCGGCTCCGCTTGGCGCCGGTAAAGAACGCCTCGAGCCCGGCACCGTCACCCGCCGCCACCAGGGCGCGGAGTCTGGTAAAGTAGTCGCTGAAGTAATCCATCATCTCCAAGATCGCTTCCTGGTTGGTCAGGGCGATGTCCCGCCACATGACCGGGTCGGAAGAGGCGATGCGGGTAAAATCCCGGAAGCCTCCGGCGGAATACTTGAGGATGTTCTCATCGAGGCGGTCATACCCTTCGACCGCATTGACAAGGCTGTAGGCCACCATGTGCGGGAGATGGGAGATGGCCGCCACCACCCGGTCATGCTTCTCCACGTCCATGAGCACCACTTCCGCACCGGCGATTTCCCACATCCGGACGACCTTTGCCAGGGCACCCCGGTCGGTCCGCGCGGAGGGAGTGATGATACAGCGCCGTCCCTGGTAGAGGGTGGCAAAAGAGGCCTCAACCCCGGTATGCTCGGTGCCTGCGATGGGATGACCACCCACAAAATGAATCCCGGCCGGCAGCGCCCGTTCACAGGCGGTGACGATTTCCCCCTTGACGCTCCCCCCGTCCGTCACCACACAGCCCGGAGCAAGATGGGGCGCGATCCGTGCCGCGATCCCCGCGATGGCGCAGACCGGGGTAGCCAGAAAGACCATGTCGGCCCCCGTCACGCCGGTTTCCGGATCGAGGGCATAACGATCGATGACCCCGAGCTCCACGGCTTTCCGGAGGTTCGCCTCCCCCCGGCCAATGCCGACGATTTCGCCGACTTCCCCCTTTTCCCGCAGGATACGGGCAAGAGAGCCACCGATAAGACCGACACCGATTATGGCCAACCGCTGGATGAGCGGCATAAGAACCTCTGAAAAAGCTGTTCAAAGTTCAATGTTCAAAGTTAAAATAGTAAACCTTGAACGTTGAACCTAGAACGGCATCAACGCGCCTATTTCGCTTTGGGATACGACCCGAGGACCTTCACGAACTGGCAACACTCCTTCAGCTCATGCACCGCCTCGGTAATCAGCGGGTCAGAGATGTGCCCCATCAGGTCGAGGAAAAAGATGTATTCCCATGCCTTTCTCTTGAGGGGACGGGATTCGATCTTGGAGAGGTTGATCCCGCGCTTGGCAAATGGCTCCAGCATCCGGTAGAGGATACCGACCTCGTCCTTGACCGAGAACATCAGCGAAGTCTTGTCGGCACTGCTCCGTTCCGCCATTTTTTTGCCGATGATCAGGAAGCGGGTGAAGTTGTTGACCTGATCCTCGATCCGCTCCCGCACAACCTTGAGGTCGTACATGGAGGAGGCGAGCTCGCTGGCGATGGCGGCACCGGTGTAATCCTCGCTGACGATCTGGGCTGCCACGGCCGTCGACGCCACGTCAACCACCGGCACGTTGGGCAAATTCTCGGCCAGCCAGTTGCGGCACTGGGCAATGGGCTGCGGGTGGGAATAGACCTTCTTCACGTCCTCCAGCCGCCCGGTGCGGGAGAGGAGGTAATGATGAATCTCAAGGAGCACCTCGGCGTTGATCTTGAGCTCGCTCTCCATGAACATGTCGAGGGTATGGGACACCATCCCCTCGGTGGAGTTCTCCACCGGCACCACACCATACTGGGCCCGCCCCTTCTCGACTTCCTCGAAGACGGCAGGGATCGACTTCTGCGGCACGAGCTCGGCTGACAGGCCGAACTGCTGCATGGCAGCCATGTGGGTGAAAGTGGCCTTGGGACCGAAAAAGGCGACCTTCATCGGCGCCTCAAGGGCGAGCGACGCCGAAATGATCTCCCGGAACACGCTGCGCAACCCTTCGTTGGGGAATGGCCCCCGATTCGCGCCCATGAGCCGCTCGTAGATCTCCCGCTCCCGGCTCGGTACGTGGAATTCGCGCTGGTCGACGCTCTTCAGCCGGCCAACGTCGATGACGAGTTCGGCCCGCCGGTTCAGGAGCTCCAGGATCCGGTCATCGACGCTGTCGATGTCGTGGCGTAATGTGCTGAGCGTTTTCTTGCTTGGCAAGGTGAATCAACCTTCGGGTGGGTTTTGGGGGTGCCGTGAGAGGTGTTAATCTATAGCAAAGCCTGCAAAAAAGCAAACGATTTTTGGAGGAGCTCCGTTTCGGCCACGGCAAGAGCCTCCCGGACCGTGGCGTCCGTCCGGGTCCAAGGTTTTGCCGAGCGATACACTCCCTCCCGCAACTGTGCCGCCGAGCCGCTGCTAAAGCGTCACTCCGGGAGGATACGACGGCCCTTCACGCCGTTTCTGGCAATCGATGCAGTATTGAACGAACGGGGATACGGCCAGCCGCTCCTCGGCAATTTCCCGGCCACACTCGTCGCAGATGCCATAGGTCCCCTCCCGGAGCTTGCGCTCCGTCTCCTCCATCCGGGTCAGTTCATCCCGCCGGATGCCGGCCATAGAGATTCCCGTGTCCGCCAGGAGGTCGAGGAGCCCCTGATCACCCACGTCCTGGGGAATTTCCTGCTGGGTGTGGATCCCTTCGCCGGTCTCCCGGAAGAGCTCTTCCCGCAGTTCGTTCCACATCTGCCGCTTCTTCTCAACGACGATGGCCTCGAGTCGCGCCGCCCTGCTGCTCTTTTCCGTCTCCATAACGCCCCCTTCGTGCCCCCGATCGCTCGTCCCAATGCATGCTGCTGCCGGACACCTAACAGTGTAGCGCAGATTTCGGCGAAGACAACGAGGCAGGGTGCAACCGGCGAAAGTCAGTACACCTCAGCATGCCCCGCCGGGTCCATCGGGTTGAGCCGCACCGCAAGGGAGAAGAGGTAGGGATAATCCCGCTGCAGGTGGCGCATGTAGACGAGCCATTCCCGGAGGAGATGGGTGTAGGCCCGGCGGATATCCCCGGATAAATGATCGAGGTCGCTCGCCGGAAGTCCCGCAAGGGCATGCCGCGCTTCCAGCTCCTGGAGGAGATGGAACACCGCCCAGAGGAGGTCGGTGAACTCATCGTGCTCCAGCAGATTGGGGTTTTCCAGCAGCCCGAGCATGAATTCCCGCTTGCCCGTAAGGTAGTGTTTCAGGTCCACCAGGTCTCCCCGGCGACTGTCGATCCGCAGGTCGTAACCGGCCAGAAATGCGGCCGTCTCCCGGAAGTCGCGCTCGGTCCAGTGGGTCGTTACCCGCAGACGGGCGGCCAGCTCCCCGGGATGGACGAGAAAATCGGCAAAGATGCGCAGAAGGTCGGTTCCAACCTCGCTGAAAAAGACGCCGATCACCATGTTGAGCTTCTGGCGAATCGCTAGCCGCTCCCGTTCCTTGAAGACCCGCTCGATCATGAGGGTGACGAAGAGCACATAGACGGGAAGGAACGCGAGGTTGCCGAGGAAGCCGGCGGCGATCTCCGGGGCGTGGCCGAAGACCAGGTAATCGGTGCCGTAGAGGACAAGCGAGACGATGAGCAGCAGCAGGGCCGCGTGCCTGGCACGAAGAGATATCTTTTTCATGGGAGCCTCAAGACAAATCGTGTTCCGAGTTTCGAGTTTAGAGTTTGGAGTTTTGGGTTTCCTAGTCCCCAGTCCCGAGTCCCGGCTTCTATGTGGCCCGCAGCGCATCGACGATATTCATCCTAGCTGCGCGGACCGCCGGCAGCAGCCCGCCGACAAATCCCATGACGAGGGAGAAGACGAGGGATTTCCAGACGATGCCGAATGTCAGGGAGAAACCGAAGGCGAGCTCCGCGAAGGTACTCCAGTTCATGGTGGAAATGGTGATGAGTTGCATGAAGGAGGCGCCGCAGACACCGGCCAATCCCCCCACCATGCCGAGGAACAGCGCTTCCAGGATGAAGGCCGTGAGAATGCTCCCCTTGCCGAAGCCGAGCGCCCGGAGGGTGCCGATCTCTACGACGCGGTTGGCCACGGCGGCGTACATGGTGATCATGGCGCCAATCACCGCCCCGAGGGAAAAGATGACCGTCAGCACCATGCCGAGGATGCGCAGGAACTTGGACATCCCCTCCGACTGGTCGGCATAGTACTTCACTTCCCGCTTCGCCTCCAGTGTGAGGCGCGGGTCGGTCTCGATCAGGGTCTTCACCGTATCGAATTCGCCGGGATCGCGCAGTTTGAAGATGACCGACGAGTAAACCGGCCTGCGGAACGCCTGCATGAACTGGTCCACGTCTCCCCATATCTCGGAATTGAAGCCGGTGTTCCCGGCAGCGAAGATCCCGACCACGGTCCAGTCGCGCATCCCGAAACGAAGAGTCTCCCCGATCCCTCCCCCCTGGAAACGCTCGGCAATGCTCTTGCCGGCGATAACTTCCGCAGAGCCCGGCCGCGGCATCCTCCCTGCCACAAGCCGGACCTGAGGCCGCAGTGCTAGGGATGCCGCTGAAACCCCGCGAATGACGACATTGGCAGGCTTGTTCGATCCCCGCTTGGGAAGGTTGATCAGGACCACCAGCTCCTTGGCCAGGAGTCTTTCGCCGTCCGCACCGATGGCGACCGCGGGAAGACTTTCGACGATGGAGGCCTGGATTCGCTCGACGCCGCTCTGCACCTCCGAGTTGGACGACTTGCGGATTACCACGACGTTGTCGTAGGAGCCGGTGTCCACCAGGGTCTGGCGCAACCCCTCCACCAGCATGAGGGTGGCGGCGAAGACGAACACCACAAGTGCCATGCCGGCAGCGGTGAGAACCGTGGTCATCCGGCGCGTCCAGAGGTTGCGGAAGCTGTAATAGTAAGGAATGCCCATAAAAGCCGTTCAATGTTCAAAGTTCGACGTTCGGGGTTTCTTCTGCCGTTATCCTATTCTCCTCAGTCCCTCGGCAATCCTGATGGTCGATCCGCGCCAGACGGGGAAAACCGCCGCCACCAGGCCGACCGCCAGGGCGGCGAGCAGGTCGAAGTAGATGGTCAGCGCCGACACGCTGAAGACGGGAAAGAACTGGGAGAGCTCCGTCTCAATCCAGTGGGCAGCCGGAAAGGTGAGAACTACCCCCAGCACCCCTCCAAAAAGGGAGATGGCCACCGATTCGCCGCAGACGATCCCGGCGATATGCCAAGCTCCGAAACCGAGCGCCTTCAGGGTGGCGTATTCGGCAATCCGCTCCCGGGCGGTCATGGCCATGGTGTTGGCCGCCACCACCATGATGATGACGATGACCACGTAGGAAACAACCTGAATGGCGATCATGATCGCCTCGGTCATGGAGACGAAACTCATCTGGAAGGCCTTCTCCGTCTCGGTGAGGGTTTCGGCCAGAGAGTTCTTGAAGAGACCGTCCACCGACTGCGAGACTTCCGCGGCGAGGTCGGGATTGGTTACCCCGATCATGTAGAAACCGGCCTGGTCCGCCCTGCGAGGAGCGGCCTTCTTGAGGGTTTCGTTCAGGTAGTCCCAATGAAAGAAAAACTGGGTTTCGTCCGTGCTCTTCTGCGCACCCCGGTAAATTCCCCGCAGGACGAACTCCCACTGGCCGGGGAAAATGGTCCCCCGCAGGGTGATCGTGTCGCCGACCTTCCACCCGTACTTGGCCGCCAGCTTTCGCCCGCAAACGGCACCCTTCCGGTCATGAAGGAAAGCGTCCTTCGCCTGCGGCAACAGGACAAACTCCGGGTAGAGCTCCAGATACGTCTTCGGATCTACGGCAAAGTTGGCAAAAAAGTTCTTTTCTTCGATGTAAACACCGCCGAACCAGTTCCCCCACGAGACGAGCTTTACCCCAGAAACCTGGCGTATTCTGTCCCGGTAGGAGATGGGGAGGGAGAAGACCAAGGAGATAGCGTTCCTGGTCACGAGACGGGTGGCCGAGGACTGCTCCACCCCCAGGTACCAGAGTCCCACGAGGGTACGCAGGAGCCCGAAGGCAAGGATGGCGATGGCCACGCCGATAACGGTGAGGATCGAGCGGAGCTTGTGGCGGAAGGCATTTCTGATGATGATCTTGATGAGGAACATGAACGCCCGTTCGTTCAACGTTCAAGGTTCGATGTTCAATGTTAAAGGATTAAAACCTCGAACCTTGAACCTTGAACGTTGAACATTGAACAAGTTTTTCAAGCCGTCAGCACCCCTTTTTCCAGGTGTTTGGTAGTGTGTGCCTTTTCTGCGGCCCGCGGATCATGGGTTACCATGACGATGGTCTTGCCGAACTCGTGAACGAGGCGGTCCATGAGGGTGAGAATCTCCTCGGCCGAGACCCGGTCCAGGTCGCCGGTCGGCTCGTCCGCCACGAGGATGGTCGGATCGGTCACCACGGCCCGGGCGATGGCGACCCGCTGCTGTTGGCCGCCGGAGAGCTGGGAGGGGTAATGATCCATCCGGTCGCTCAGGTTGACGAGGCCGAGGGCCATCTCCACGTGCTCCTGCCGCTCTTTGCGGGAGAGGGGGGTGAGGAGGAGGGGAAGTTCCACATTCTCGAATGCGGTCAGGACCGGCATCAGGTTGTAGAACTGGAAGATGAAACCCACGTTGGCGGCACGCCATGCGGCCAACTCCGCCTCCCCGAGGGCCGTGATATCCACACCGCCGATGGCGATCCGGCCCGAATCCGCCTTGTCGATACCGGCAATGAGGTTGAGCAGGGTGCTCTTACCCGAGCCCGACGGTCCCATGAGGGCCAGGAATTCTCCCTCGGCGATATCGAGGGTAATGTCCTGGAGCACAGGGATGATCTGGCTCCCCCGGCGGTAGGACTTGGCGAGGTTCGTTATCTCCACTATGGGAGGTTTGCCGTTTGCCATGCGTTACTCTGTCAACCGGACATCGGCGTAAAGAGGTTTCTATTTCTCCGCGGTCTTGATCCGCGAGCCGGTCCGCAACTTGTCGAGGGGTTTCAGCGCCACTTTTTCTCCGGCCTTGACTCCCGAGGTTATGGCGAGCATGTCGCCGATCTTCGCCCCGACCGTTACCGGGGTTTCCACCACTTTCTCCCCCTTGACGACGAAAACCGTGGTCTTCCCCTCCCGGGAAGCGACGGCAGAGGGATTTACGACCGTGTACGGACGCTTTTCGTCGGCTTTGACGGGCCTCTCCAGGAAGGCCACCTTGGCGCTCATCTCCGGCAGGATGCGGGCATCCTTGTCGAGGAAACGGACCTTGGCCAGTACCGTGGCCTTGGAACGGTCGGCGGTCGGAACGATCATGTGCACCGCCCCGGCGAAGCGCGCCTCGGGGATCGCATCGAGCTGGATCTCGCACGGCTGCCCCACCTTGATTTTCTCGATGTTCGACTCGGAAACGTCCGCCTCCACCTGAAGCGATCCGAGGTCGGCGATGGTGACCACAGCAGCCTTGGCATTGGCGGCCGCGCCGATGGGGGTGACGATATCCCCCACGTCGGCATCCTTGGTCAGCACCACCGCATCGAACGGGGCGCGGATAAGAGTGTAGTCGAGGGCCACCTCCGCTCCCCGAAGTGCCGCCACGGCAGCCTTGACCGCAGACTCTCCCCCTGCCACCCCGGCCTGGGCCTTCCGGTAACGGGCATCGGCGGCATCGAAATCGGCCTGAGCCACGATTCCCTGGGCCACCAGCTCCTTCTGCCGATTGTAGGCAAGGGTGGCATCGTGCAACTCCGCCCGGGCCTGCTCCAGCGTGGATTTGGCATTAGTGACGTTGGCAACGGCCTGATCACGGGCGGCCGCCACGTCCCGGTTTTCGAGGCGGGCGATGACCTCCCCTTCCCGGACCCTGCTTCCCTCCTCGACGCCTAACCAGACCAGTTGTCCGGTGGTCTTGGCTGCCACAGCCGCCTTGCGCTGGGCCACCACATAACCGCTGGCATTCAGAAGGGTGAACGTCTGGGAGGGGTACGCCTGGGAAACCGTGGCAGCCTCGATTTCCACCGTCGGGGTAAAGACCCCCTGCCAGCCCAGGATTGCGGCAACAACAACCAGGACGGCCGCTGCCCAGAGAAGCGGCTTCTTGCGCCGCGCCGGTCGGGAAGCAATCGCCTGTTTGTCGATCCTGAGCTTGGAGAGGTCTTCGTTTGCCATTATCATTGACTCCGGCTTTCGTTGCAAAGAATGGAGATATATAGCACTATTCGCTGCCAGTGGAAAGGGCTTTGTTGGACGGGCGCAAGCCGGCACGAAAAAGGCGTGGCTTGAGCCACGCCTTCACCGGATTCAGCAACAGGCTTGGAGAGGACTACGCCGGACACCGTAACTATTCCACCACCTCGATGACCCCGTCCATCCCCTTCTCCCGGTGGCTCTCGAAAAAGAGGAGTTTCTTGCTGCAATACATGGGATAGGTGCCGACCTTGGTCGGGGTAAAGCGAATGACCTTCGGTTCGCTCGCCAGGGTAACATCGAAGTCGATCCCCGCTTCGGGCGCCTTGACCACGACGTTATGGGGCACGATCCCCGACTCCTTCCGCACGATCAGCTCTACCGGAACGTTCACCTTGACGATGATATGGTTCGGGTTGAAGAAGTAGCTCCCCCCCATCACTTCAACCCGCTGCACCCCGTCGCTGCCGACGGTGGCCCGGAAAACTTTCTCTTTCTCCTTCTCCCCAGCCCCCGCTGCCAGTGAAACGCATGACAGAAAGAGGACGCACGCCAGCATGAGGCTCTTCACTGCTTCACCTCCTCGGAAATATCAACACACTGTGGCAACGAGTTTCATCGTCTCCCGCATGAAGGCCGGGAGGTCGGACGGCTGGCGGGAGGTGACCAGCTTCCCGTCGACAACCACCTCGCGGTCCTCGTAAATCGCCCCCGCCTCGCGCAGTTCGTCCGCCACCGTCCGGTAGCAGGTGAGGCGCCGCCCCCGGACAAGGCCGGCGGAGATGAGGGTCTGGGGTCCATGGCAGATGGCTGCCACCGGCTTGTCGTGCGACATGAACTCCCTGCAGATATCCAGGGCACGCGGCTCCTTCCTGACGGCCGCGGGGGCCTTTCCCCCGGGGAGGATCAGGATCGCATAGTCGTCCGGGTTCACCTCGGCCAGGCTCTTGTCCACGCCGACCTCGTAACCGTGCTTGCCCGTGATACGGCCTGCGGTAAACGAGGCTACCTCCACCTCGATCCCTGCCTCCTGCAGGCGATAGTAGGGAACGAGCAGCTCCGAGTCCTCGAAGTTGTCGGCACTGATGATGAGGGCTTTCATGGGATTCCTCCGGAAAAGCGCGCCAGCGCGAAAGATCGGACCGTTGAAGTCCCGCATTTCCCCGCTTGCGGCACAGAGAAAAGCTCCCGATGCACGGCGCGTGAGGACCGGGGGCGAGGCCCCTCACCCGGCCTTTGGCCACCCTCTCCCAAAAGGGAGAGGGTAAACTGTGTCCCCTCTCCCTCCGGGAGAGGGATAGGGAGAGGGGGAGGTACGTCGAGCGCCACGGCCCGCAACGCAACGCCGCAGATGGACTTTTATCGAAGCCGCGCTTCGGCGGCTTGCCAGTCGATATTCTTAAAGAACGCTTCGATGTAGTCCGCCCGCTTGAGCCCGTAATCGAGCATGAAGGCGTGCTCGAACACATCCATGATGAGAAGGGGGGTGCACCCCGCCGGATGGGCCACGTCGTGCTCGTTGATCCAGAAATTGATGAGCCTGCCGCTGGCCGCATCCTCGTAGAGCACGGCCCAGCCGATACCCCGCATCGACCCCGTGGCCTTGAACTCGGTTTCCCAGGCCTGGACGCTGCAGAAATTCTCGGCCATTTTCCTGGCGAGCTTGCTCCCCGCGTCGAGCGGAGCCTTGCCGCCGAGGTTCTCGAAATAGAGCTCATGGAGGCGCATGCCGTTGAACTCCCAGCCGAGCCGCCGCTTCATCTCGGCGAACTCAGGGGTCGCGGTCTTCCCGTCCTTGAGCATCTGGTCAAGGGTATCGAGGAGCTTGTTGGTGTTGGTCACATACCCCTGGTAGAGGGTGAAATGGTTTTTCAGGAGCGTTTCGCCGAATCCCGCCATACCGATAAGCTTTGCATAGTCCTTCGCTGCGTAAGTCATTGTGTGTGCCTCCCTGTGGGTTTGCGCGGACCGGAATGACCGGTTCCAGGAGCAGGGCAGTCCGCCCGCATTGGTTGTCGTCGATTTGTTAATTAATAGCACACTCCGGCAAAAGCGCAACCTGCCCGCCTTCATCTTTCCTCGAAATCCGCCCCCACCACCTCCACGTCCGGCCGTTCGTCCACGACCCACTCTTCCAGCTGCTCCAACAGTTGGCGTGCCTTGACGCGGCTGCCATTGACGGTCACGAACGCCAGCACGGCACTCCCTGGCACATCCTGCAGGTCCACTTCCGCGGCCGCCACATTGAAGGAGTTGCGTGCCCGCGCAAGGATGCTCTTGACAATGCCCCGTTTCCCCTTCAGGGAATGACTGGGGAGATGGAGATGGAGGCACAGGGAAAAAACGTGCATAGCCTCACCCGTGGGAAAGGAGTGGGCCGAAGCCTGCTGTCAGGGCTGCGTCGCTCCTACTATAATCTTTCTCAGCCGCCGCTCGTTCGCCCGCTCCATTGCTTTCCCGGTAATGCTGCTCCGCGGGACCCGCCGGATTTCTCCGGGAGGATAGACGGTGCATTCAATGACAACGCCCTCCTCCTCCAGGTACAGATGGGGATACTGGACAAACTCTGCGCCCCGCCGGACCGTGACCACTTCGCGGTCGAAGGCTACTCCCTTCTCCCGGAGAAACTCCTCCACTTCCTCAACGTCATCGGCGAACAGGTGGATGTCGATATCACTCTCGTCGGTCACCGCCCCGGAGAGGACGGAACCGACCAGGTAGGGATGGAACGGCGCGAGCAGTTCCAGGAAGGAAAGGGCCAGCACTCGCAGGCGAAGGAGCCTTTCCGGCAGGACGGTCTCCTCGTGGAGCTCGATCAGTCGCTGCACTTCCCGATGGATCTCGGCATTGGTGGGAAGATGCGAGCCGAGGGCAAGGGCCGTGCCGGGGCCGTAGCGTTTTGCCGCCTTTCGCTTGGCATCGCGGTATTCGCGCACCCCTTCTTCGTACATGAGGCGCGCAGCCTCCCGGGCGATAAGGAGCCGAATCTCGTCGTCCCGTCCCATATAAAAAGTATAGCAGAAATTCCCGGTTGAGGTCCGGCAAGAAGTGACTAGGTTGGGGAGTAGTGTCCCAGAAAAGAAGAATCGATGGAAGGAAGGAAACGACACGGGACGGCCAGGTTTCGGCCGTCCGCTTCGTGTTGTGTGTTGTTTTTACTTCTTGAGATCGATGCCGTAGCTTTTTATCTTGCGGTGGAGGTTGCTCCGTTCCAGTGCGATGGCTTCGGCCGTCTTGCTGATGTTCCAGTCATTTTCCTCCAGCTTCTGGATGATAAAGTCCTTTTCGAACTCTTCCCGGGCCCCGCGCAGCGAGCTCTTCTCAACGCCATCGTGCCGCAGCCCCCCTCCCCGGTGCAGCTCGCCGGCGGCGATGTATTCGGGGATGTGGCTGACCGTCACGGTTCGGCCGGGGGTCATGATCACGATCCGTTCGATGATATTCTTCAGCTCCCGCACGTTCCCCGGCCAGTCATAGTTTTCCATCAACTCCAAGGCCTCCGGCTCCATGACTTTCCGTTCCCGCCCCTCCTGGCGGCAGAATTCCTCAAGAAAGTGCTCGATGAAGGGAGGGATATCCTCTTTCCTCTCCCGGAGTGGCGGCACGGTAAACGTCACGATGTTGAGGCGGTAATAGAGGTCTTCCCGGAAATTGCCAGCCCGGACCTCTTCTTCGAGGACCTTCGTGGTGGCGGCAATTATTCGCACATCCACCTCGATGGTCCGTGCCCCTCCCACCCGTTCGAATTTCCGCTCCTGAAGAATGCGCAGCACCTTGGCCTGGGTTTTGAGGGGCATGTCGCCGATTTCATCGAGGAAGATCGTGCCGCCGTCCGCCAAGTCAAATTTCCCTTTCTTCTGGGCCACGGCGCCGGCAAATGCCCCCCGTTCGTGGCCGAACAGCTCGGAGTCGATAAGTTCCTCGGGAATGGCGGCACAATTAAGTTCGACGAAGGGTTCATCGCGGCGCGAACCGGCGAAATGAATGGCACGGGCGACCAGCTCCTTGCCGGCCCCGTTCTCGCCGGAAATGAGAACCGGCGCCGTGGCCGGGGCCACCAGTTTGATCTGCTCCTGCAGTTTCCGCATCGGCGGAGAGATCCCGATCATCTTGCGGTTTTTCAACACCATGCCGCGCAGGGAGGCGTTTTCTTCCCGGAGGCGGTTCATGCCGAGCGCGTTATTGACCGCGACGATGACCTTCTCCAGGGAAAGCGGTTTTTCGATGAAATCGTATGCCCCCATCTTGGTGGCCTTCACCGCGGTCTCAATGGTGCCGTGCCCCGACATCATGATCACGATGAGTTCAGGATGGAGTTCCTTCAACTTCTGCAGGGTTTCGAGCCCATCCATCCTCGGCATCCAGATATCGAGCAGCACCAGGTCCAGCACCTCCCGCTTCGCCAGGGCCAAAGCGTCGACTCCGTCCGCGGCAAACAGGGGTTTGAACCCCTCGTCTTCGAGAATCCCGGCCAGGGAGGTCCGTATGCTCTCTTCGTCGTCAACTACCAGTATCGTTCCACTCATGATAACCCCAGGCATCAGCGCCTATTTTTATTTATTGATTCCTAACTCTGTCGCCAGCTCCCGCCAGGCGGGCAGGCTCCGCTCGATCACCCCCCGGTCCACGCAGTAGGCGATGCGGAAGTAGCCCGGCGCCCCGAACCCTGCACCGGGGACGAGGAGGATGTTGTGCTTCTGTGCGAGGCGCACGAACTCCACGTCGTCGGCCAAGGGCGAGACGGGGAACAGGTAGAAGGCGCCGTCCGGCTTGACCATCCGGAACCCCATGGCTGTAAGCCCGTTGTACAGGATGTCCCGCTTCGCCTGGTACTCGCCGATATCCACCGAGGCACGCTGGAGCTTTGCCACCAGCCGCTGCATGAGGGCCGGCGCGTTCACGAAGCCGAGCACGCGGTTGGCGAAGACCGCCCCTTCCATGAACTGCTCCACCCCTGCCATGCGGGGGTTGGCCGCGAGGTAGCCGATCCGCTCCCCCGGCAGCGCCAGGTCCTTGCTGTGGGAGGTGACGATGACCGCATTGTCCACGTAGGGAAAGATATTGGGAACGTGCTTGCCGTCGTAGGAGATGCGGGCATACGGCTCGTCGGAGATGACGAAAATCTGCCGTCCCAGCTCCTTCTCCCTGCACCGGAGCATGTCTCCCAGCGCCCGGAGACTCTCCGCCGGGTAGATGACGCCGGTGGGATTGTTGGGGGAACAGATGATGATCGCCCGGGTCTTGTCGGTGACGGCCGCTTCGATGGCCGGGATGTCGAGCTGGAAGGTCGTCCGGTCGGTCCACGCCTCACGGGGAACGCCCCCGTGGTTGTCGATGTAGAATTTGTACTCCACGAAGTAGGGAGCGAGGATGATCACCTCCTCGCCGGGATTGAGGATCGTCTTCAGCACCACGTTGAGGGCCCCGCCCGCGCCACAGGTCATGACCACGTGCCGTCCCTCGACCGCGAGGCCCGAGGCCTCGGCAAGGACCTCCGCCACCGCGCCCCGGGTCTCGTCATAGCCGGCGTTGTTCATGTAGCGGTGCATGCCGGGGATGGGGTGCTCGGCCAGCTTGCGGAACTCGGCGGCAAACTCGGGGGGAGGCTCCACGTCGGGATTGCCGAGGGTGAAGTCGTACACCTTGTCCGCGTCATGCATCCGGCGCAGCCGTTCCCCCTCCTCGAACATCTTCCTTATCCATGAGGCCCGTTCGATGAACCCGGCGATCTTGGTGGCGATGGCCATAGTGAGCACGCTCCTTTACTGTAGCATTTTTGCAACACTTGTATCACATCACGGGAGGTGAGGCAACGCCAAAAAAGAAAGGCCCTGATTCCTCAGAGCCCTTTCTCACTTATCAGGATGTACAGATATGAGCCCCACCTGAAAAAGGCGCTAAACACGGATGAACATGGATTATACGGATTAACAAGGAATGACCGATAACGAGTCTTTAATCCGTGTTCATCCGTCAAATCAGATTTGATCCGTGTGAGGTTTGATTTTGAAATAGGACGATGGACGAGGGCTTTACCTTTGTTCCTCCTTAACACATACAGTCCGGGACCATACGACGAAACTGCACCTCTTTTGGTGCTGCATTGCCTCCTGTCCCCCTGAAATCAAGCCGTCCCATGGTTTTCTCCACGGTTTTCTTCTTGAAGTTGCAGGCTTGCCAGGGGTGGCATTTTGATTACGTTCTTTAAATGGGTTACAGAAGCCGATTCTGATCTGTAGTTGAATGCCATAGGCAACGAACAGACCGCCTGTCAAAAACAAAGCATAGCGCACGACTGGATCGGCCACTTGCGCCATCGTGATGTTGTCGCCAGGCAGCAGGAATACCGTTCCTATCAGTGGAACATCCTTAAAGCATGTCGAGGCGAACAGAATCGCTCCGATGCCTATCAAAATCATGGTTATCTTCCCGAAATCGCTGCCCCTCTTCGCTTTTCTGGACACGAGCATACTCTCCTCCTTTTGATTTCGTGGATAACGCCTGACGCGGTCGGATTTGGCCACAAAAAAAGCCGGGCTACCGAAATCGTGTGAAATTTCGGCAACCCGGCTGTCTTCTGGAGACCCTGTAGGCTTTCCGCCCCACCCTCGCGGATGGTTGAGTATTATCGTCTATCAGCTGTTTCGGTTGTCTGGGTGTCAGAGTAGGATTCTTATAGCAAAGAGCGGTGCCGGATGTCAATATGGGAGTGCTCGCCGGTTGGCGGGCTTTGAAAAAGGAAGGGAAGGCAAGTGAACTTGATCAGTGACTGAGCTTCGCGCTGACAAGCCTGTTGAGACCCTGTCTCCATTACGAGTTAGCGAAGAACGTCGGGTGGAACACGAACCATAAATTGGGTCGCGATAGGCTCCGGTACCGTTTCACCGTCGGAATGCATGCAGGCCCCAGAAAACGAAAAGGGGCGGCGATTCTCCCCCTTTTACAGTCACCCTTCTTCGCGTTCAGACACGTTCTTCCTGTTTTGATCTGGGTATACAAGGGGACGGGCAAAACTGTTGGAAAGTCAACTTACATAATCGAGAAATTTGTGTGAATAATCTTCTGCAGCTCCTCGATACGCAGGAGTGCCTGCCTGATCCGCTCCCGGTCTTCGGCGGGGAGCTCATACGGATTGAGGTAGTAGGAATCCTTCTGAATCCCCTTGATCACCTTGATCTGAAGGAGAATACGGTACCTGGTCAGGACGAAATAGGCATCCTTGAGGCCCGCGGCGGTGTTTGCCGAAAAGCTCTTTTCCGCCTCGAGGAGCTCGATCCGTTTCACGGTGTTGGTGGCGGGAACCCCCTGGTTGATGGCGAGAATCCGGACGTTCATGACGAGCGGCGCCCAGGCAAGCAGCTTCAGATTGAACTCTCCCTTGTGCTCGCCCGACCCCTCCGTCCAGAGCCGCTTCAGAAACCCAAGGGCCAGCTTCATCTCGGTGGCGGCCTTGGCCATTCCCCACAGCACCTGGAAGTAATCCTGCTCCAGCCCACGGATCAGCTCGATGAGAGTGGTTGCCAGATCCCGGTCGCCGGCCACGAACCGGGCATCGGAGAGAACGATCAGGTCCATGAGGTTTTTCGCGTAATCATCGAATTCGTAGCGGACGATGGCGAGGAGCTTCCGGCGCCACTGGGCCACCGAGCCCCGCCAGGTGGGATTGGACGGCATGATGTCGCCGGTGCACTTCTTGAAACCGATCTCCGCCATCCGCTCCACGAGGAGTTCCGCAAATGCCTTGTAATGGTCGTCGGCCTCCTTTTCCCCGCCGTCGCCGTAGACGATGAGGTAATCCTGGTCGGTAATGAGCGTCTGTTCCTCGCGGCCATCGCTTCCCATGCTGATCAGGGCAAACGGCACCGGAGGGGCACCACGCCCGGAGGCGGCAAGTTCCTGAGCTACCAGTTCCAGTGCCCTGCCGGCCAGCGCATCCCGGTATGCGGTGCAATTGGCGTGAAGGGCCGGTACCGACTGGATTCTCAGGAAGCGCTCCATCTCCAGGGCGTTCAGCTCGTCATGGATACCCTTCAAGGCGGGATATTCGGAGTGCTGCTGGATCGTCTGCCGCAGGGTGAGTTCACGGGCCGAGAGGTTCTCGGCCCATTCGATCTCCCGGGCAACGATACTCTGCAGGGAGCGGAGGAGTTGAAGGGTTTCCTCCGCTTCGAGAAAGGGAAGAAACTCCCGCACCTGCCCCATGACGGTATCCAGAAGCTCGTCCGGGTCCGGCGGTATGTGCGTTGGGTGCGGCATCTCAATGATTCCAAAAAAATGGGGAAGGCAAGCCTTCCCCAATTGTATCACAAGTCCAGTACGTAATTAATGATCAATCGCCTTGGCCATGCCGATGCCGGTGTTCTGGCGGACGTAGATCTCGTCCCACATCTCCTCGGCCTTGCGGCTCGGGAAGGCCAGACAACCAATAATGGCGGCGAGGAAGCCGAGCGGGATGGAGATGATGCCCGGGTTCTTCAGCTTGAGCAGCGGTGCGTCGAGCCCCATGATGGACTTGCCGTCCTTGTTCGCCGCATAGTCCTTGCGAGCCTTGTCGAGGTCTTTCAGGTCCTTCTCGGCAAGGGTTGCGCCCGGCGGCAGGGCAGCCTGTTTCTTCTCCAACGCCTCGACGGTCTTCTTGGCGCCGGCGGCGACGGTCTTCGGATAGGTCATGTTGGGCGACACCATAACCAGGGCGATGGAGGCGATGGTGCCGACCACCAGGCCGGAGATGACCCCGGCGGTGTTGAACTTCTTCCAGAAGAGGGACATGACGACGACCGGCAGGTTGCCGGAGGAGGCAACGGCGAAGGCGAGCGCCACGAGGTGGGCGACGTTCTGCTTCTCGGCGGTGATGCCGATGACGATACCGACGGCGCCGACGCACAGCGAGGTGATGCGGGCCGCCATGACCTGCTCGTGCTGGTCGGCGTGGCCGTCCTTGATCACGTTCACGTAGATGTCGTGGGCGATGGCCGCGGAGGCCGCGAGCACCAGGCCGGAGACGACCGCGAGGATCGTGGCGAA
>JAMXLF010000102.1 GCA_024281055.1 Geobacteraceae bacterium | reverse complement strand
GACATACCAGTACGAATTCTGGCTGACTACTCCCGGTTCAACCACACCGACACTGGTTCAGGCTTACAGCTCAAGCAGCACGTGGGCATGGAATACCGCGGCTTTGCCGGCTGGAACTTACCAGATTACGGTCTGGGCGAAAAATGCAGGATCAACAGCGACTACCTATGAGGCATTGGGAACCCTGAGCTATACTATCAGTCCTCCTCCGACGGCGCTTGCCATAACCGCGACGCCTCCGTCTCCGCAATCAGTCGGGACTACGAGCACCATCACCGCCACTGCCTCTGGCGGCTCAGGCACTTACCAGTATGAGTTCTGGCTGCTGGCCCCGGGGGCAACGACCTGGACCTTGGGTAAGACATACGGCTCCAGCAATGCCTGGACGTGGAACACGTCCGGATTGGCTGCTGGTACTTACACAATCAGGGTCTGGGCAAAGAATGCCGGATCGACGACAACCACCTATGAAGTTGCGTCAAATCTGTATTTCGCCCTGCGGTAGTGGATTGAATTTTTGTTCCAGGATGTCGGCGTGAAAAGGAGGTCGAAGCCAGGAAGGCTTCGGCCTCTTTTTTATTGCGGGGGATACATTAGAATTCCGTCGGATCTGGAAATTCTACCCGGTTTGAGATTCCAGGCGACGGATTGGAAAAAGTGGTCACTGCATGGAGGTTCCGGATGAAGAGGGTCCCGAAGGGACAAAATCTCCTGATCATCCTCTCTCGGTCGTGTCGCTGTCACTGATCACCGGCTGCTTCTGCAGCCGCTTGTAGTAAAAATTCTGGCCGTAGAGAACCGCTGCCGGGTTGTGACCGGTCACCCGGTCCTTGCAGACCAGCGTTGTGACCGGCGCCTGCGAATGCTTGGCAAAAAGCATGTCATGGCCGACACAGAGCCCGACGATGACGTTCATGTCGGTGCCGAGCCGGTTGCAGATCTCCGCCTGGGCAATGGGGTTACAGGCCGGCTCGAAGGTGCCGGGACGCACTTTGTCTTTCTCGGCAAGTCCCAGTTCCAGCTTGTCGATGCTCCCCGCCTTGCAGCAGACGCTCTGGGGTTCGAGCCCCTGGGCGCTGAGGATGGCACAGAGCTGCTCCGTCTCGGCCAACAGGCCGATGCAGGTGGCAATGCCGATCTTCTTCCACCCCATGAGCCGGGCCAGGGCGACGGTATCCTCCACCCTGGTCCAGCGGGCGTTGACCGCATCGCTTCCCGGCACCGGCTGGTAGCAGAGTCCTTCCACCTGGGCCGCTACCCTGGCCAGCCGGGCATCCTCGCTCTCCCCCTTGAACTCGGCCACCGCTGCCGCGATAATGTCGGAAAATCGCTCTGATGGGCAGTTCCCCGGCTTGGGCGGGCGGCTCGCCGGGTTGCTCCAGCAGTTGGTCGTACCGCACTTCTGCCAGACCGCACTGCACTTGCTGCAGGAAAGTGGTGTCTCGTCGCCGTGCGTCATACTTACCTCCTTGAAATTACGAAATTCTTTCCTGCATCAGGATATAAGGGCTGACTATCAGCACCTGGAATTTCCTGTCGCGAGCAAGGTCCCAGCTGGCAACTTGCTCGGGTGATGGTTTGGTAAGGAGCCCGGCATCGATCCAACCCCGGACGGTAGCGCTGTCGTCGACGGCAATCTTCAGTCCTGCTTCCACCAGGTCAAGCTTGCGGGACACGACGATCAGACCTCCCCGATCCATGTGCGCCCTGAGCCATTCCCACTCTGCCTCGTCGACCGAGCGTGCCAGGTCTTCCCGGCTTGCCATTACCCCACCCCCTCTGAGTTCGACGCACGGGCGAAAAAGTCTTTACAGGCCCGGACCACGGTCGGAATATCGTCCGCTGCCACGTCCCGATGGGTCACAAGGCGAAGGGCGTCTCTCCCCGCCACAAGTATTCCCTGCTCCCGGAGACAGGCGGCGAGGAGAGAAGCCCGCTCCTTCTCCAGAGAGAGAAAGACCATGTTTGTCTGAACGGAAGCCGGGTCGAGGCCGAGTTCCTCGATCTCCGCCAGACCTTCGGCCAGGAGCCGGGCGTTTGCGTGGTCTTCGGCCAGCCGCTCCACATGGGTAGTCAGCGCGACAATCCCCGCCGCGGCAAGAATCCCCGCCTGGCGCATCCCGCCGCCGACAACCTTGCGCCACCTCCGGGCCCTGACGACAAAATCCCGGCTGCCGCAGAGGAGGGACCCGACCGGTGCACCGAGCCCTTTCGACAGGCAGATGGAGACGGAATCACAGCCGCAGGTTATGGTTCGGGCCGGCACCCCGAGCTTGACGGCAGCATTGAACAGGCGGGCGCCGTCCATATGGAGGCGAAGTCCGCGTTCCCGGCAGAGGGCATGTGCCCGCGCCAGGTAATCGAGGGGGAGGACCTTTCCCGCCTGAGTGTTCTCCAGGCAGAGGAGGCGGGTCCGGGGGAAATGGGGGTCGTCGGGCTTGATCGCCCGGGCCACCTCGGCCAGGTCGAGAGTCCCGTTCGCAACAAAATCGAGGGGCTGGGGCTGGATGCCGCCCAAGGCCGCAGCTCCCCCGCCCTCGAAGCGGTAGCAGTGGGCCTCCTGCCCGGCAATATACTCGTCGCCCCTTTCGCAGTGGGTAATCGCGGCCAGGAGGTTCGACTGGGTACCACTCACGGTGAACAGGGCCGCCTCGGTGCCGAGCATTTCGGCGGCCAAGGCCTCGAGTCGGTTGACCGACGGATCTTCACCGTATACGTCGTCCCCCACCGGCGCCTGCGCCATGGCGGCACGCATGGCCGGAGTCGGCTGCGTCACCGTGTCGCTTCTGAGATCGATGGTCTTCATGGCATCATCCCGTCTCGACCTGACTCCTGGTAGCGCGGAACATATCTACCAGAAGCCCCCCTTCCCTTTTTCCACGCAGGCGTCACGGGCTGAAATGGCAGTGTCGACACGCCGCTTCTGTTCCAGGGTCATGCCGCCATAGCCGAGTTCTTCCTTCGGAGTTATGGCGATTCGGACATACTCGGCGAAGCCGACCTCGGGAGGAAGCTTTTCCGCTATGCAGGCGCAGAACTTTTCCCTCCCCACCGCCCGCAGGCAGTGGAACTCCTTTTCGCTGCGCGTCTTCTGCTGCTCCTTGAGCTCCTTGAGCTGTTGCTCAAGCACCTCGATCTTCTTGAGCAAATCCTCCTGCTCACCGGCAATGGCCCATGACGCATTCATGAGGGCCAGGGTCAGGCCGCAACAGATTGTCACCATCCACTTTTTCGGCATGCATGGCTCCTCTCAGAAGTCGCTCTTGACAGAGGGCAAAGGCCACAGGAAGCGCCGTATCTCGTCGTCACACGATAGCCCATTCCCTGTGAAACGTCAAGGATGAGAGGGAAGCGCCACGCCAAAAGGATGTTGGAAAATGAGGAGAGAATACGACTCTTGAAGAGGACGGGAAGTCTAGCCGGTGTAAACGGAATAGCGGATGGTGTTCTTTTCCTGCTTGGCAGTCAGCATCAGTTTGTCGGCCAGGGCGATCATTTCGTCCGGTGAGCGGGGGGGAAGAGCACAGGTCAGCACGCCGAAACTGAACGTGACCGGCCAGCCGCGCTCTTCCATGGCGGCCTGGAGTTGCTCCTTCACTTTGGGGATGACCACCTGCACCGCAGCATAACCCGTTTCCGGGAAAAGGAGGGCAAACTCGTCGCCGCCGAGGCGCGCCACAACATCCGTACTCCTGATGGCACCCAGGATCGTTGCCACCACCACCCGAAGGATTTCGTTCCCCACGCTGTGACCAAATTCGTCATTGACCCGCTTGAAATTGTCAAGGTCGAAGTAGGCAATCGTCAGGGGATGCTCATAACGGCGCATGCGGCGCGTTTCTGAAGCCGCGATCTCGGCAAAAGCCCTGCTGTTGACGGCCCCGGTCAGGAAGTCGGTGTGGGACATGACACGCTCGTTTTCCAGCATCTGACGCAGTTTGGCAAGGAGCAGGCTCACCACGATGAAAAAACCGAGCGCGGTACCGCCGTTCCAGAGCTTGATAAAGAACGGCTCATGGGACAGGCCGGGCTGGTAGTTGGCAGCCAGCCAGATGGCTGCCGACGCGAGGGAAATCGCCACGCCGGCCCATCTGCCGCCGAACCATGCGGTAAACGCGACCGGAATGAGGTAAATGATCGCCAGCGACAGGCCTTCGCCGGTAAGGTAGTCCACTCCCCCCAGGAGAACCGTGCACAGGAGGCCGACCACCACATGGAACAGCTTGCTTCGCGCGGCAAGAAAGTCAAAAAAAACCGTAATAGGTGCCTCCTTCCCCTTGTTCCACAACTGATGGTCCATGCGGTGCAAAAGCGTTCCCGCACTCGATCACCAGCGCCGCCAGCGGGCGACGAACGCACCACGGGAGCCGACTGGCAGGCAACCGACAGGATCAAGCTTTAACCGTGTTCGATGACCCGTGGCATTTCCCCCGCACCAGCTCCGCAAACTGCATGACGAACCGGTAGGTGATCCCCCACAGGACCGGCTTGCTCGCTGGGGGAAGGAGGATGGCGGGACGATCGAGGTTCTCCCCGTTGAAGCGGACCGATGCCGTCACGTGGCGCTCCGGGGCGAAGAGATCGGCAAGCCGCACCCAGAACGCGTCCCTGAGTTCATGGCTCAGCATGAATGGCGGCGGGTCGTACACCCCGAACGCAAAGCACGACACCCTGACCGGCAGATGAGCTCCGGCAATGTCGGAGAGGCGGCCGAGATAGCAGCCCCCCCCCAGATCGAGACCGATCTCTTCCCGTGTTTCCCTTTGCGCCGCCTGCAACGGGCTGTCGTCATCCGGCTCGACCTTGCCGCCGGGAAAGCCGAGGTCGCCTGACCAGGGGTCGCCGGCACGGGCCGCCCGCTCGACGAAGAGCATGGACAGCCCGCCTGGCCCTTCGCGGAGGATGAGGGCCACCGCGGCCCGGATGCGGTAATCGTCTCCGAGGAGGGTTGGCACACAGCGGGCCAGTGCTTGTGCGATGTCGTCGAACGTCGTCACCATGAACTCACTCGAACTGCGCCGTAAACTCCTCGATCAGCCTGCGCAGTTCGGCCACCTCCGCGCGCAAGGCCGCAACCTCTTCCTGCAGCCGCGCAACCCGCTCGCTATCGGCCTCGCCCCGGAGTGGCGCCCCCTCCAGCGATGGGGCAGCCTCCTCCTTGGCCGGCATCGGCTCGCCGGCGAAGAGATGGGCGAAGCGAGCTTCCTTCTGCCCGGGCTGGCGCGGGAGCCGCACGGCGAGATTGCGCTCACCGAGCTCACGGAGGGTCTCTTCGGCGGCCGCAAGGTCACCGAAGGAGTGCATCCGCTCGGTCCTGGTCCTGAGCTCCCCCACGGTCTGGGGGCCGCGCAGCAGCAGCTCGCCGAGTATCGCCAGTTCCGCCGGGGGAAGGCGCAGTTTCTCTGCCAGGGTATGACGGTACTTCGACACCCGGCCGCCTTCCGCCGACATCAGTGCCAGTTGCTTGAAACGGAGGGTATCGAGGGCACGGACCACATCGGCCTCCTCCACGTTCAGCACCGGGTCGCGGTTCGACCTCTGGTTACAGGCGTTTGTCAGGGCGTTGAGGGTCAGGGGGTAATACTCCGGGGTGGACAGCTCCTTCTCGATGAGACAGCCGAGGACCCGGACCTCCATATCGTTGAGGATCGTCTCCATAGAGCACTCCTTTGCAGGTCTAACATCTGGAAGTTCCAGTATACCAGCATTCATCGGGAGACGCATGAACTTTCGGCAACTCCCGAAAAGTGCACCGTCGACCGGCAGCATAGCAGCAATATCTTGCCTGACAGGGAATTATCGTGGTAGTATCAGGAGCCGATCCCGCCAAGAAGTACCCGTGAGTATTGACGGATCTTCCCTTTCCCTCGATCATCGCGGATAAAGCAGCTGTACACGGGCCGGCAATGATCCCTTCAGGGCGTTGTCCTGCCAAACGTGATAAAAAAGCATGTGCGTTCTTTTCTGCAGCGAGAGGAGCCCGAACGATGTCGTTTACCGGAGACCTGGAGCACCTGCCGATTGTCGATGTCATGCAGTTGTTGCATCAAACGCGAAAGTCGGGGATTCTGCGCGTCAAGGGGCGCAAGGGAGAGAGCCAGCTCGTCTTCAAAGACGGCTACATGGTCAGCGCCAACCATCTGAACAACAGCATCCGCATCGGCAAGATCCTCGTCGACCTCAAGATCATAACTCCGGACATCCTCAACCAGGCGCTGCTGGTGCAGGGCGAAGCAGGAACCGAGCGCAAGCCGCTGATCGTCACGCTTATCGAGCAGGGACTTGTAAACGAGGAAGACGCGTACAAGGGCCTGGAACACCTCATCGAAATGGCCGTCGTGGAAATATTGACCTGGAAGAAGGGCACCTTCACCCTGGAAGTGATGCCGACCTCCTCAGTCGACGACTACCGCTTTTACCCCGGCAAACTGACCAAGGAAATCAACGTCGATACCCAGAGCGTGTTGATGGACGCCCTGCGCATCTTCGACGAAAAGATGCGCGATGGCGAACTGACCGACGAGGATCTGCCGGAAGAAGAGGTCAGCACCATAGACTCGGCCCCGGCGGGAGAAAATGAGTCGCTGCTTCTGTCCGCCGACGACCTGGGCCTGGCCGACCTCGAACAGCTGGACAGAAAGATTCCGGATGTTTTCATGGTACTCGCCGATTGCGACCCGGGCTCAAGTCACCGTCGGAAAATCGAAGAAGCCGCGTCCGATCTCCCCGAAGCAGAGCGCGAAGCGCTGGTCTCCTTTCTCGAAAGTGTTTCAGCCGCGCCACCAGCGGCCGAGGGTTCCGCTCACCGGGGAGGGCAAGCTCAGGCCGTGCTGCTCTTCAGCGCCGACGAACTCGTCAAGCATTCCGTCACCACTGTTTGCAAACACGCAGGGATTTCGGTCTTCGCCACAAACGACGAGCAGGACCTTGCCCCGATCATCGCCCAGTCCCTGGCAAACAACAGTCTGCCGGTTTTCGTCTGCGACGCCCCGGAGAAAGCCGGCGATGGTATTACCGCGGCCAAAATCTCCGCTCTGCGGCAGCAGCACCGGGAAAAAACGCCGCACATCTGCATCATCCAGCTCGCTTCGCCCAACGACCATGCCTTCGCGCTGCAGGCATACCGCGACGGAGTGAGGGCCGTCCTTCCCCGGCCGTCACGGGAGGAGAACTCCGGGACGTTTGCCAGCGACATGGTGGGCTTTCTGCAGACCCTTTGCTCGTACATCGAAGGCATCGCGGCCGAGCGGCGCAACTACCAGTTCGACAGCCTCAAAGCCGGCCTCGACCGCCTGCATGTCCTTCGGGAAGCGCCCGATGTGGCCCGTACCCTCCTGGAATGCGTCGCCGGGGTGTTCGAACGGTCACTCACCCTCATCGTCCGCGGCGAGGAACTGGTCGCCGAGCGGGGCATCGGGGTCGGTGCCGGGACTGGCCGCGAAATAACGCCACCGCTCGGCTACCGGATTCCCCTGGCCCAGCCATCGCTGTTGCGCAGGGTGATCGATGAAGGAAAGTTGTATTACGGAAGAGGCGACGATGCGTCGGTCAGGGACCTTCTTTTCGCCACGATCGGTGCGCCGGCACGGGCATCCATTCTCCTTCTACCCATGAGAAATCGTGGAAAAACCTTGTCCATTACCTACGGAGATTTCGGCGACAAGGAGCTTGCGCCGGTGGAACTGACCCTGCTGGAAATCCTGGCGAGTCATGCAGAGCTGGTCCTGGAGAATATCCTCTATCGGAAAAAACTTGAAAAACCTGACCGGTAGGTGTTAGCTGTGCATCAGTGAAAATAATATTTTGGGGGGACCGCAATGGACGTGAAAATGTTGACCCAGATCCTGCAAATAGCCTTCGAAAAGAGGGTTTCGGACTTGCATTTCGAAGTGGGTACCCCGCCCTTTTTCCGCGGGCGCGGTCAGTTGATTCGTTCCAAGCTTCCGAACCTGACCACCCAGGATACCGAATTCATCGCCACCAGCATCATGGAGCAGAACAAGCGCGCGCTCCCGTCAGACTTCAGGGAAATCGACGCTTCCTACGCCTTGCCCAACGGCGGGCGCTTCCGGGTCAGCATCTTCCGCCAGCGGGGCAACATCGGCATCGTCATGCGGGTCATCCCCCCCCATGTCGGCACCTTTCAGGAACTGAACCTTCCTCATGTACTGGGCGAGATTGCCCAGGCGCCGAACGGCCTCATTCTGGTCACGGGACCCACCGGCAATGGCAAGTCCACCACCCTCGCCTCGATGCTCCGCTACCTGAACGAGACCTGCAGCTTCAACATCATCACCATCGAGGACCCCATCGAGTTTCTCTTCACATCGAGCAAGAGCTGCATCGTGCAACGGGAAGTGGGCATCGACACCGAGAATTTCGCCGCGGCCCTGCGGGCAGCGCTGCGCATGGACCCCGACGTCATCATGGTGGGTGAGTTGCGCGACCTGGAAACGATCGACGCCTGCATCAAGGCGGCGGAAACGGGCCACTTGGTCTTTTCCACCCTCCACACCCAGAGCGCCGCTTCCACGATCAACAGGCTGATCGGGCACTTCCCGCCGGACGCCCAGGAGGTCATTCGGCAGCGTCTTGCCGACATCCTCGTTGCCACCGTCTCCCTGCGACTGATCAAGGACAAGACCGGCGAGCGCCTCCTGCCGGTCGTTGAGGTGATGCGCTCCACCAGCACCATCCAGGCATGCATCCGTGAAGGGCGCCTCGACGAGATAGAAAAGCATATCGAAAACGGCCATTCCCAGTATCAGATGCAGACGCTCGATCAGCACTTGGTCAAGCTGTGCCAGCAGGAACTTATCACCTTCGAGCAGGCAAAGCGAATCACCCGCTCGACGGACCTGGAGCGCAAGCTGACCTTCACCAATGAGTACTGACAGCCGGGTGAAATCGGGGAACAGACGGGCAGGCAGCCAAGTGGATGGGCAGCCTGCCCGTTTTTTCTGGTGACGACCGGGCTCCCGTCGCTCCCGCCGGCCGTTCGCCGTTTTTTCTGGACGAACTGCCATGGTCCCACGTAACATGTTCATGAAAACGGCCCTTGACCGGCCGGACAAAACACCTTTGGAAGGATGCACGAATGACACTGGCAAAGAAAGGCGATACGGTTAGAATCGACTACACCGGCACTCTCGAGGACGGCACCGTCTTCGATTCCACCCTCGAAGCTTCGGACTGCGGCTCCCACGACTGCGGCGACGACGATTGCGGCTGCGGCGGCGAACCCGGTCCCATGGAGCTCACCATCGGCGCGGGGACGTTTTTTCCCAAAGTCGAGGAGGCATTGATCGGCATGGGGAGCGGCGAGAAAAAGACTGTCACCATCCCCGCCGCGGAGGCCTTCGGCGAGTATGACGACGACATGGTCTTCGTCGTGCCGCGCAGCGACCTGCCCGCTGACCTCACACCCGCGGTGGGCGATGAACTCCTCCTCTCCGGCGACGACGATGAAGAAATCGGGGTGACCGTGATTGACGCGGACGACGAAAGCGTCACCTTCGACGCCAATCACCCTTTGGCGGGAGAAGACCTCACCTTCGACATCGCCCTGGTGGAAATCCTCTAGTGTCTGACCCTGCCGTGCCTCGGCCGCTCCCCTGGCGGCCGGGGCAGATCCCCCTGATGCTGGCCCCGATGCAGGGGGTCACCAATCGCGCCCTGCGTTCCCTGTTCATCGACTGGGTGCGGCCCGACGTCGTCTGCACCGAATTCATGCGGGTCAATCCCGTTGCCACCCGGCGCCGACTCTCCGCCACGGACCTGCGCGAGGTGACCGCTGCGGAACAGGACGTGCCCCTCGTCGTGCAACTGATCGGTCATGGCCGGGACGCTCTGGTTTCCGCGGCCATGGATGCCCAGGCCGCCGGAGCCGCACACATCAACCTCAACCTGGGCTGCCCCTACGGGCGGATGACCACCGGCCTCACCGGCGGCGGCATGCTGCGGCGCCCGGACGAACTGGCGGAGATCGTCCCTGCCCTGCGCCACGCCATCGCGGGAACCTTCTCCGTGAAGCTTCGTGCCGGCTACGACGACCCTGCCCAGGTCTTCGACCTCCTCCCCCTGTTCGAAACCGCCGGCGTCGATTTTCTCGTGCTTCACCCCCGCACCGTAGTCCAGGAGTATGAAGGGCGGGCCGACCATGCCGTGACCGCCGAGGTCGTGCGGCGAACCCTGCTGCCGGTCATCGCCAATGGCGATATCAGGACCGCCGCCGCGGGATTGCGCGTGCTGCGGGAAACCGGCGCAGCTGGCCTGATGCTGGGGAGGGGAGCCATCGCCGACCCCCTGCTGTTCCAGCGGTTGCGCGGCCTGGCGCCCGAAGAGCCCGACCAGGCGGAGCGCGCAGCTATGCTGCGTCGCTACCTTAAGGACCTGCTGGTCCGTTACCAGGAACTCTTCTGCGGGGAAGCGCAGATACTGGGCAAGATCAAGGGGATCCTCGCCACCATGGACGATCCCGCGTTCGCGAAAAGCCTCAAGCGCCTGCGGAAAGCCACCAGTGTGCGGGGCTTCGCCGCCATCCTCGACGAGATCGACTGATCACCCCTCGCTCCATTCCTTCAACGCTCCAGGGAATCGGTGCCGGCAAGCTCCGGAAACAGGCGCATCCAGACGATGACCACGATGAGCGTCCCGATGCCGCCGATCAGGACCGCCGGCACGACGCCGAACAGGGCGGCGGTAGCGCCCGACTCGAACTCCCCGAGCTGGTTCGAGGTCCCGATGAAGAGCGAGTTCACGGCACTCACACGCCCTCGCATCTTGTCGGGCGTGCCGATCTGCACCAACGACTGGCGAATGACCACGCTGATCACGTCTGCCGCACCAAGGACCGCCAGCGTCCCCAAGGACAGGATGAATGAGGTCGACACCGCAAAGACGACCGTGGCGAGGCCGAAGATCGTCACCGCGGCGAACATGGTTCGCCCGACCCGCTGCCGCAACGGGTGGCGGGCAAGAAATACCGACATTGCCAGGGCACCGGCCGCCGGAGCAGAACGCAGGAGACCCAGGCCCCACGGCCCGGTGACGAGGATGTCCCGGGCGTAGATTGGCAGGAGCGCCGTGGCACCGCCGAGGAGAACGGCGAAAAGATCGAGGGAGATGGCGCCGAGGAGCGCCGGCCGGCTGCGGATGAAGCCGATGCCCGCGAAAAGCGAACGGAGCGAAACCGGTTCAGGCTTGGCCGGTACACGCTCGATACTGATCAGGGATATGAACGTGCTTGCCGTCAGAAAGAGGAAGCCGGCCGTGGCATAGACTGCGGCCGGTCCGGCGGCATAGAGGAAGCCGCCCAGGGCCGGGCCGAGGATGGTGGCGGTCTGGGAAGCCGATGCCGCCCAGGCCGCTGCGCGGGGGATGAGAAAGGACGGGACGAGGCCGGGAAGCAGCGCCTGCATGGTCGGCCCCTCGAAGGCCCGGGCTGCCCCGGCAACCAGGACGATGGCAAGGATGCTCTCCTTGTTCAGCCAGCCGCTCGCGCTCCCCAGAGCGAGGACGCCGGCCGCCACCGCCTCAACAAGCTGGCAGATCCGCGCGACGACACGGCGGTCGTAGCGGTCCGCCACATGCCCCACCGCCAGTGTAAGGAGGAACATCGGCAGGAACTGGGCAAGCCCGACCAGGCCGAGATACCACGCACTGCCGGTGAGATGGTAGACCTGCCACCCCACGGCGACCCCCTGCATCTGGAAGGCAACCGCCGTTGCCACCCGCGCGCACCAGAAGAGCGCGAACGGCCTGTGCCGCAGCACTGACGGTGGTGGTACGTCTGTCACCGATCACCAGGTGGGGGATAGTTCGCCGAATTCCAGAAAATCACGGATGGCATGAAGGTCATCAAGGGGGAGGCCCAGGAACTGGAGCCCCATGCCGGCGGGGAGTTGCGGCGATTTCCGGTCTCCCGGCTCGTTGGTCCATGCCACCCGGGCCTTGCAGGTGATAAGCTTGCCTTTCTTGCCCGGCAGCATGAATTCCACCACGAGCGGGGTGTCGACGGGAAGGATCCTGTTCGACTCGATGAATATCCCGCCCGTGTTCATGTTGACCGAATAATTGGTCATCAGTTGCTGCTGTTCTGAACCATAGTATATGGCGAGCCGGACCCGATACCGGGGCTCTATCTTTTCCTGGGGCTGCTCGGACATCTTTGTCACAATCGACTCCCGCAGAAAAATTCACATCGCAACGGGGATTCTCACCTGGCAGGCAATTGTTCTTACCATACGAACTTACCCGTGATTCCGCCATAAGGCCGTATCAGTGACATTTTGCGTTCATCCTGCTGTCACTGCTCAGCATGGCGCCAACTCCCGCATACAAGAACAAACCCCGCTGACAGTGCTCCGGTCCGCAGCGTTCAATAGGGTTTGTATAACAACGTCTAGCAAATTCCGGACCGATAGCTTTCCGGGGTTCTATACGACGGCTACCGACGCGTTATCGAACAGCGTTGCCGCCCTTTTAACCGAAGCCCCATCCATCAGGTCCGGTGACGGCCTCTCCAGATCAAGGCGTAGATCGCAATATTGACAAAAAAGGCCGCCAGTCCGAGAACCAGCTGAAATTGACGGGTCAGGCCCAACGGATAGAGGAGCGGCTCCAGGTACCGGGCAATGAAGGTGCCACTATAACCCGCTTCTCCGCCCCGCCGCCGGAAGTAGTTTTCCAGGTACGTGAGGGGACAGACCCATCCCCCCAGCTCGATCGCCACCCCCCAGGCGACCGCTGGCAGGTGGAGCCACACCAGCCGCCTCCAGCGCAGCACCGCAATCCCGCCCATGACCACGAAAAGGACGAACAGAGCGTGAACGAGCACGACCAAATCGGCAAGCAACTGGTAGAGCATCGGCACCTCCGGCCACAAACAGCGTATGGATTTACGTAGATTATACCCGCTGAAGGATTCCTGAAAAGTCGGGAATCGACACGGCATCACGGCAGGAGTTTTATCAGCCAATTGGGTGGATTGGCCCCGCAAAGGCAGCAACACCCCTGGTTGTGGTAATTCCCTAGATAAGCCTTGCAAAAATCGGTTGTCGCTGGGATAATCGGGAAACCGTGAACCGACCGTGGCCCCGAGGAGATATCCTATGCGTGGGTACGACTATGACGATTACGACATCGACCTCTGGGGCGATGTCCGGCACACGAAGGAGGCAATCCGGGCCCGTGCGACCCTGCTTCTTTATACGATCCTCGTCAGTGCGCCCTTCATCGCCCTCGTCATCGTCGGCGCCTGTCTCTGCGGATTGCAGTCCAACGAGGTGACGGGCGTTTCCTGCTACAACGCCATGCTCACGGTACTCTTCGTCTTTGACACGCTGCGCAATGCCGCCCATGCCTGCTTCGAAGAGGCCTTGGCCGAACGGCTCGTCATCTACCGGCAGGGAATACCCGTTGTCGATCCCGCCTACCGGCACCACCGACTCGCCCGCCTCTCCTTCGCCGTGTACGGGCGCGACCCGCAGTAGACACAAAACCTGTCACCACCATTCGCGGGAGCATTGGCACCTTGGGTACCCGATCGAAACGAAGCGAACGCTGCCGGCGCTGCCGCATGCACATGCTGCTCTGCATCTGCCCGACGATTCCACGCTACACCCTTGCCACCCGCCTCATCCTCGTCATGCACCACCGCGAGTTGCACAAGCCCACGGCAACCGGACCCCTGGCCCTGGAAGCACTGGTCAACAGCGAGCTGCGCGTCCATGGACATCGGGACCGCCCCCTCGACTGCAGTGACCTCGACACCCCCGACCGGCGTACCCTCCTCCTTTACCCGGGCGAAGACGCCTCCGTCCTGAACAGGGAGCTGCTGGAGCGGGACAGCCGGCCGGTCACACTGGTGGTGCCGGACGGCACCTGGGGCCAGGCAGCCAGAATGGGACGGCGGCTCCCCGGAGTCGGCCACGCCGAGATGGTCCGGCTCCCCGAAGGTCCGCCGACCTCCTGGGGGATCCGCCGGGAGCATCATCCTCAGGGGCTGGCGACCTTCGAGGCCATCGCCCGGGCCTTCGGCATCATCGAATCACCCTTGGTCCAGGCAGGGCTGGAGGAGCTCTTTCGCCTCATGGTGGAGCGCACCCTCCAGGCCCGGGGCTGACCGCAAAGAACGGGGCGTGGTTGGAGGTGAAGATCGGCGGGTCGCTGCGCAGGATCGCCGCCACCGCGGGCTCCCGCCCGAACTCCCGGGCAAGGAAGCGCCGCACCCGCTGCCGGTCCCACCCTTGGGGATGGCAAAAGCCGGTGTAGAGGGAGAGGTCCCCCTCGTAGAAGGGCAGGGTGTCATGGAGAGCGGCGTCCTCCCCGAAGGCCGGCATGTTGAAAAGCGCCAGGTTGAGAAAAGAGATCGCCTCCCGGTGACGTACCACAAAGGCCAGCGTCCGGCGCGCATCCTCCTCGTTCTCGGCCGGCGTGCCGAAGAGGAGGTAGACATAGGTTGCGATCCCCGCCTCCTTCAGGTTGTCAAGGACCCGCACCGCCGTGCCGAGGTCGATCCCCTTTCCCAGCCGGTCCAGCACCCCCTGATCCCCCGACTCCAACCCGAGCTTGAGCATCACGCACCCCGCCTCCCTGAGCGCCCGGCAGAACGCCAGGTCCGCCAGTTCGGGGCCGATCCGCGCAAAACCGTACCACGGAACCCCGGGCGGGTTTGCCGCGAGCGCCTGCAGGAGTGCCGGACTGACGGCATTGTCGAGGAGATGGAGGAGGGCCGGCTGGGTCTGCGCAATCAAGGCCTCGAGATCGGTCAGCACCTCCCCGGCCGGCACGGGGCGATAGCGGTTCCCTTCGGCCCGCTCCGGGCAGAAAGAGCAGCGGTTCCAGTAGCAGCCCCCCGCCGCGCTGTAGGGGAGGATGAGGCCGGGGGCGAGGTAGTCGGCAAGCGGGAGGGACACGTACCGGGGGGGCGCGTGCCGCTCCGGACCGGCGATGCCGTTGAAAGCGAGGAGCGGGCCCTCCCCCGGCCCAGCGACCAAATGATCGATAAGGCAGGCGAAGGGGCTGCGCCAGCCGGGACGGGAGAGCCAGGAGGTCACCAAGCCGCCGCCGAGCGCGATCTTCACCCCGGGGAAGCGCTCCCTGAGGAAGCCGGCCATGGCAAAGGTACAAAGGGCCTGGCTCAGGTAGTTCAAGGAGAAGCCGACCAGGTGCACCCCGTCGAGAAGCTCCGGCAGCCGCCGGCTGAACCAGGGGTAGAAGGGGTTTCTTTCGGGACGGGCCGCCGCTGCGAGGAGATCGCCGCTCCGCAGCGGGGAGAGGTCCGGCTGCTGGTAGTCGGCAAGCCCCACGACGGCGCCCGTTGCCCGACCGGCAACGGCAAGGAGGCGATTCAGGTCGCTGACCGCCCTGGCATAGCGGTCGGGCGTGCGGTAGGTCGCCATAGTCCGCATACCGGCAAGATGGCGGGAGACATTCTTGTGGGCGCGGCGGGTCCAGGTGTCGGCTGCGGCGGGTGGTTCCCCCAAAAGGTGGAGGAGCCCCTCCAGGTTGGCATCGAGCACCCGGCAGGAAAGACCGTGGGCCTGGAGCGCACCGGCGAGTCTGGCGATGCCGGCCGGCGGCTCACACGGTTTGGCGACCGGGGGGAAGACGAGGAGCATGGCCGCGCTCAGGGAAGCTCCAATGGCGGCTCGGCGAGCGCCGCCAGCTGCTCGCGAAGGGCGAGGATCTGCTCGCCCCAGTAGCGCACCGTGTTGAACCAGGGGAAGGCGGCGGGAAAGGCCGGATCCTTCCAGCGGCGGGCGAGCCAGGCACTGTGGTGGAGCATGCGCAGGGCGCGCAGCGCCTCGATCAGGCGAAGCTCGCGCGGGTCGAAGTCGCAGAACTCCCGGTACCCTTCGAGGAGTGCATCCAGCTGCGCGCTCTGCCGCGACCGGTCGCCGGAAAGCATCATCCAGAGGTCCTGCACCGCCGGGGCCGTGCGGGCGTCGTCGAAGTCGACAAAGTGCGGGGCGTTGTCCCGCCAGAGGATGTTGCCGGCGTGACAGTCGCCGTGGACGCGAATGACGCGGACATCCCTCGCCCCGGCCACGGCCGCGTCGACCGCCTCCAGGAGCTGACCGGTGACCCCCAGGTAGCTCTCGCGGTACTCCTCCGGAATGAAGTGGGCGACGATGAACGCGACGCTCGCGTGGCCGAAGCTGCGGCTGTCAAGGGCAGGACGGTGCCCAAAGGGCCGCACGGCGCCTATGCGGTGCATGCGGCCGAGGAGCCGGCCCAGGACCAGCAGGTTGTCCAGGTTGTCGAACTCCGGGGCGTGCCCCCCCTGGCGCGGGTAGAGGGCGAAGCGGAACCCGCCGTGGTGAAAGAGGCTCTCCCCGGCGCCGTTTCTCAGCGGGGCCACCACCGGGAGCTCGTGTTCGGCCAGCTCGCGGCAGAAGTCGTGCTCCTCGACGATCTGGGCGTCGCTCCAGCGCCCCGGCCGGTAGAACTTGGCGATAAGCGGCTCCCCTTCCTCGATCCCCACTTGGTAGACGCGGTTTTCGTAACTGTTCAGGGCGAGGGTGCGGCAGTCGCAGCGAAACCCCTGGCTCTCCACGGCGTCCATGATGAAGCCGGGGGTGAGACTCTGGAATGGATGCGGACTCTCGGGCATGGGTTCCTGTTCTCGGTGGTTGGTATGGTTGATGAGCGTAAGCGGGACGGGCTGCTTTTTCCTTTTTAACGTGAACGCATGCCGTCGTCAAGGAAACAAAGAGAGAGCCGCTAGCACCCGGGAATCACCGGCCGCCTCCCGGGGCCCATGCCGGTTTTCAGAACTTCGCCCTTGACACGGTTTGCCCGAAGCTGTTATGGTCAATAAATCTTACGTGCAGTAACCCGGATATCTCGTCATGGCAGGCCCCGGAAACTTCCGGGGCTTTTTGCGTTACTGTAGCAGCAAAGGAGTCTCATGGATTTCACCAGATTCAATTTTCACCCCCGAATCGCTGCCGGGATTGCGGCAGCCGGGTACGTCACGCCGACACCGATCCAGGCCCAGGCGATCCCGCCGGTCATGGGAGGCCGCGACGTCATGGGGCTTGCCCAGACCGGCACCGGCAAGACTGCCGCCTTCGTGCTGCCGATCCTGCACCGCCTCATGAATGGACCGCATGGCCGGGTCCGTGCCCTGGTCATCGCCCCCACCCGGGAGCTGGCCGAACAGATCAACGAGGCAGTAACCGTCCTGGGCCGCCAGGCTCGCATCAGGAGCGCCACCGTCTACGGCGGAGTCAACATCAACCCACAGATACAGAAGCTCAGAGCCGGGGTCGATATCGCCGTCGCCTGCCCCGGCCGGCTCCTCGACCACATCAGCCAGGGAACCATCGACCTTGCCCAGTTGGACGTGCTCGTGCTGGACGAGGCGGACCAGATGTTCGACATGGGATTTCTTCCCGACATCCGGCGCATTCTCAAGCACCTTCCCTCGGGGCGTCAGACCCTTCTTTTCTCGGCCACCATGCCCCCCGACATTCGCACCCTGGCCCAGGACATCCTCCGCGATCCGGTCACGGTCCAGGTAGGCAACACCGCCCCCCCGGTCACGGTCACCCACGCCCTGTACCCGGTGGCGCAGCACCTCAAGACCCCCCTGCTGCTGGAGCTTCTGCACCATACCGATACCGAATCGGTGCTGGTCTTCACCCGGACCAAGCACCGCGCCAAGCGCCTCGGGGAGCAACTGGCCAAGGCGGGCTACACTGCGACCTCGCTCCAGGGAAACCTGTCCCAGAACCGGCGCCAGGCTGCGCTGGACGGTTTCCGGGACGGCAGCTTCCAGATCCTCGTCGCCACCGATATCGCCGCCCGCGGCATCGACGTCTCCCAGGTCTCGCACGTCATCAACTACGACATTCCCGACACGGCCGAAGCTTATGTTCACCGCATCGGCCGCACCGGCCGCGCCGCCAGAAGCGGCGATGCCTTCACCCTGGTGACCGGCGACGACAGCGCCATGGTCCGCACCATCGAACGCACGCTCGGAACATCCCTGGAGCTGCGCACCGTAGCCGACTTCGATTACAGCGTCCCCGCGCCCCGCAATGACCAGGAATTTGCCCGCCCGCCGCGCCAGCCACAACCGGGCCGCAACCGGTCCACCCCAAAGAATACCGCCGCGCCAGCGGCCGCCCCACAGCAGAAAGGCAACGGCCCACGGCAGTCTCCCGGGCGCTCCCCCCAAGAAAATCACCGCACGACACCCGCCGCCGGAACGTCCAGGGCGCGCCGCACCAGGACGCAGCGGACCCGTTGAACGCCTAGCCAGCATGAAAAAGGCGGCCTTGTCGGCCGCCTTTCCCGTGACGCATGGACTTCAGATTCCCGGAATCAGAGGGGTGCCTCGTTGGTCCGGGCATAGGTCCCCATGAGCTCCGTCGTCGCCACGATGTGCCCCGTCATCGCCGCTTCCAGCTCCTCCCGTCCGGCGCTGGCCGGGAGATGGAGCCTTGTGTCCAGGGCGAACAGCCGGAAGAAGTAGCGGTGTGTTCCCGCAGGTGGACAGGGGCCGCCGTAGCCGCCGTCCCCCCAGTTGGTCGCCCCTTCAACCGCCCCGAACGTCGCCGCGTGCTCCCGGATCTCCTTCGTTTCCGGCGGGATGTCCCAGAGCACCCAGTGGACGAAAAGCCCGCCCGGGGCATCAGGGTCCTCCACCATCAGGGCCAGAGACTTCGTCCCCGACGGAACCCCCTGGATCACCAGGTGGGGGTTGATGTCCTCGCCGTCGCAGGTGTATTTGGACGGGATCTGCGAACCGTGGCTGAAGGCCGGGCTCGTAAGCTTGAATTCCATCGGTCACCTCCTGTGGGCGTTCTTGCCTGCTCCCCACGATTGTCAGGACCGGCTGAAAGGACTGACCGCAGAAGGGAGCTGACATTGTAGAGCATAGAAGATATGGCGGACGTGTCAAGGAGTGGTGACCGCCTTCCCCCCGAGAGCTTGGGCTTTCCATCGGGATCAAGGAAGGGAACGTTTGACCGAGCGCCGTTTTTTCGCAGGCTTCCACTTTTTCTCGCCGGTTTCTCTGCTACACTTCTCCCTAGGGGCGGCTTCCGCCCTGAAGGATCGAAACCGGAAGCGAAAGGAGGAGGCGATGGCGGGGTGAGACGGGTGAAACCTGATGAGGCACGGCGGAAGGCACAGACCGGGGAGGCGCTCTTCGTCTGTGCGTACGAAAACGAGGAATTGTGCGGCCGGCTGCGTCTGGAGGGGGCCTTGACCCTCGGCGAGCTGAGCACCCGGCTTACCGGCATCACCCGGGAGCAGGAGATCATCTTCTACTGCCAATGACCGAACGAGCATACGTCTGCCGGTCGGGCAGCGGAATTCGCAGCGAAGGGGTATTCGAACGTCGCGGCCCTGGAGGGTGGCGTGGAGGCCTGGAAAGCTGCGGGATACCCGTAATGCCGTAAAAGAGACAAACTGGCTGGAAGGGAGGGTTCATGCCGGACATTCTTCACCGGGTCGGAATCGCCGTGTCTCCGCACAAGGTGTACGAGGCCCTGGCTACGATCGACGGGCTTCGTCACTGGTGGATCGTGGATGCCGTCGGGGACGCGGGAAAAGGGGGTGTGATCGACTTCGGGTTCTGCGCGATGGACGTGGTGGCGTCCGAACCCGAGAAGCTCGTGCGCTGGACGTGCACGCGGGGGCCGGACGAGTGGGTCGGCACCGAGGTGATCTTCGAGCTGAAATGGCGGAATGCGCAGACCTTCGTCGTCTTTACCCACGCCGGCTGGAAGGAGCCGGTAGAGTTCGTGCACCACTGCAGCACGAAGTGGGCAACGTTTCTTCTAAGCCTGAAAGATTGGCTGGAGAGGTCGGAAGGGCGTCCTTACCCCTACGACGTCAAAATCCATGTGGGGGATTAATAGCCTGTCCGTGTCGCCGGCGGCAGAAGAAGCAGCATACGGAGCTGAGCCATGATGATATTGATTTTCATTACCTCTTGTGCCATACTTGTGGTATGAAAAGAGGTGAGACATATGAAATGCGACTACAAGGACGATTTCAAGCTGGATTACTCCTCGGGAACACTGCACATCACAAAAGGCGGCGGTGTCGACATGGTGGTGGCGGAAAGCCAGATCCCGGCCAATTTCAAAGCCTGCATGGATTCGGCGGTGAAGCGCAACAGCTGCCACGAATTGAGGGCGGCGGCGAGGGGAGTGACAACGGCCATCAACGAGGCGTTGAACAAGGAATAGCAGGAAGTCGGCTCGCCGAGCACATCAGTTGTTGACGTAACGTTATTGACTGAATTTAAAGCCATGGAGAATGGCTTTTTTATTTGGCCGAGGGGAGGCGTGAGGAGACATGAAAAAATCATTACTCGCGAGGCTGATGGTTTTGCTGGTCACCACAACGATGCTGTCGAGTTGTATCTGGTGGGTCGACGAGGACCATCACCATCATGGGTACGAAGAACACCACGATCGTGGATGGCATGGTGAACACGAGGGCGGTGAGCATCACTAAACATCATCTGGGCAATCGAAGGGGGGCAGGCTTTGGCAGTCTGCCCCCCTTTTTCATCCACCTTCCCTTCTTCTCCGCCTTGGCGGGAAGGGTTACTTGGCCTTGCTGCCGTGGATGTAGCGGTAGAAGGCCGGGAAACCCGCGAAGAACGCGACGCAGATCAGGTATTCAACCCCTTTTATGTACTGGTAGAAATCCACCAGCGTCACGACTTCCTTGACCTGCCCCAGCGACGCAAATAACGCTTCCATGACATCCTCCCGTTCTTTTAGTCCCTCAGCGGGTCCGCACTTCCGCCGCCTGTTTCCGCGCTTCCACAGCTCCCTTGATCATGCCGAAGAGGGTGATCATCGCCGGGATCATCTGCGCAACCACCACCAGGGCACAGAAGCCGAGGAACAGCAGGACCAGAAGACCGCTGGAATAAACTTTGTTGGTCGCCGGCGCCGCAAAGGCCGCTGCGTTCGTGATCAGCGTGAATACCGCCGCGTTCCCCAGGATTGTCATCGTTCTTTTCGCGTTCATGGCTCCCTCCTTTTCGCACGGTGAAGCTTTCGTGCCTCTCGGTTATTTCTGCCCGTCAGTTGGCCGGTTCACTCTTTTTTTCCGCCGGGGTGAACACCCCCTTGAGCATCCCCGCAAAGAGGATGAGGCCGGGAACCAGCTGGAAGACTATGATCAGGGCACCAAAGCCCATGAAGAGCACCGTCATGAAGCTCAGTTCCACCGGTTCGCCTCCGGATGTCGCCAAGGCGTTGGTTGCGGTCATTGCCATTGTCAGGAGCACTGTGTAAAGGGCTTTCATGGCTTTCTCCTTTCTTCCTGCGATTCCCTCCGTCACTCGTTCCGGTGTGACGCTGTTGTCTTTACCAGAGCATTTCCCGTACCAGAACCGGATTTTTTTTCTTAAAAATTTCTAACACATTAAAATCACTGGCAAAAAAAAATTGCGCCACCGGGAACGGCCTCCCCTTTCCGAGCCTGTATATTACGGGAAATGTATAGGATTTTTATACGGTCAGGGGACGGTCAGGCTTGGGCAGCAAGGGACAACCTGTTGGTATCGCGGCATTTTTCTCCTATGTCCGCAAGTTACGGACGGAATATATCCAGGAGGGAAAAAATCAAGAATTTATACACCGGGGATAGGCGCGAGTTCCCACCGTGCCGGAAATGCCAGGTGCCGGCTGCTGTGCCGGGCGAGGGAATAACGCCACTGGTACTGTCAAGCTTCCCAAGGTGATACACGAACATCAGCGACAATCTGCCGACTACGGAAACGGAAAAGGCGGCCACGTGGCCGCCTCTTGCAACAGGTATGCATCGGAAACTTTGTCCCCCGCTAGCGCCGGTTTCCGAGCAGGCGCAGGAGCATGAGGAACATGTTGATGAAGTCGAGGTAGAGGGTGAGAGCGCCGAGGATGGCCGGTTTGCGTCCTTCGACGCCGGCCCGGGCCATGGCCTTGATCTTCCAGGTGTCGTAGGCGGCCAGGCCGGTGAAGACAATCACTCCCACGGCGGAGACGACCCAGGAGACGGCACTGCTCCGGGTGAAGATGTTGACGAGCGAGGCAATCACTATGCCGACGAGCCCCATGAAGAGGAAACTTCCCAGGCCGGTCAGGTCGCGCCTGGTGAGGTAGCCGTAGGCACTCATGGTGCCGAAGGTGGCGGCAGTAATGACGAAGGTGGAGACGATCGATTCGGCCGTGTAGGCCGCGAAGATGGCCGAGATGGTGACGCCGTTCAGGGCGGCGTAAAGGATAAACAGGAGCGATGCCGCGGAGGCGCTCAGCCGGTTTATGGCGCCGGAGATGGCGACTACCAGGCCGAGTTCGCCGAAGACCAGCCCGTAGAAGACGAGGCGGTTGCCGAAAATGGCGTTCAGCATGGCCGGCGAGGAGATGATGACCATGGCGAGGAGTGCGGTGACCAGGAGGCCTCCCCCCATCCAGGCGTAGACTTGCCTGACGAGGGTGTTCTGAGCGATGGCGACCTGATCGGCGGTGCGCGGGTAGTGTATGTCGAACTGGTTCATGGGCGGGTTCCTTTCCTTGCGAAATTAATGATAAAGATGTGCTTTCTGCTGTGAAATGTCAAGCGAGGAAGCATGCGCAAAAAAATACCCGGCTCTCAGGAGGGAATTGAGCCGGGTCAATGCAGAATTAAATAACCCGGGAAGGTGCATATAATATGGAGCTATTGTGCAAAGAACGTTAGAGCACTCCCATCTGCTTCTTTGCCTTCCCGTTTCCTCGCCTTCCAAGCGTAATCCGAACCTGAAGTCCTGCCAGCGTGCGGTGCTCCGGGTATTGTCTGTTTCTCGAGATGTGATAACAGCAGAAAAAATAATGGCGGCCGGGGACACAATACCGATTTCCCCTTGACCGCATTAGCATATTCCAATAACATCCCTCCATGGCCCGCCTTAACCGGAAATTCTGACATATTTTGAGGCCACGGATGAAAAGATTCTTTTCGATGTCGATTAGAGCGCAGCTGTTCCTCATGGCCTTTGTCGTAGCTGTTCCCGCAGCGGGTATCATTATCTATTCGGGCCTTGATCAGCGCAACAAAGCCATGCTCGAAGCTCGCACGGAAACGCGGAAACTGGCCGATAACATCGCAGCCGAACAGCAGGAGCTGGTTGCTTCGACAAAACAGCTCATGAGCACATTGGCACAGCTGCCCGAAATCAAGCGGCAAGACACGGCCAAAGTACAGACTGTCCTGAGTGACATCCTCGCTTTAAACCCTCAATACCTGAACATCTTCATCGTCGACCGTGCCGGCATTATGTGGGTCTCGGCCAGACCATCCAAGGAGCGCATTCCGGTTACCGACCGGCGGCACTTTATCAACGCCAGGGCCACCGGGCGGTTTTCATCGGGCGAATGCATCATCGGCAGGCTGTTAGGAAAGCCAACCCTGAGTTTCGGCTATCCCTACAAGGATCAACAAGGGGAATTTGCCGGCGTCATTGTCGCCAATTTCGATCTGGAGCAGTTCTGCAAGCTGCTGGAACGGGCAAAACTCCCTGCGGGCTCCAGTTTTCTGATCCTCGACCACAAAGGAATGATCCTCAGCCGGGGCATCAATCCGGCCGAACTCGTCGGAAAACAATATCTGCCGAAACGGTTCAGGAATATGCAAGAGGGTCCCGGCGAAAGCGACTACACAGTGCTCGGCATGGACGGCCTTGAGCGGATATCGCACTATCATAAACTGTACCTTGCCGGTGAGCAGACACCCTACATGTATGTCCTCGCTTCCATACCGGTCAAGGGGGCATTTGCCTCGGCCAATAAAGCCCTTTTCCTGAACCTGGCACTGCTGGCCCCATTCATGATGGCTGCCTTTGTCCTCGCCTGGGTTATCGGCAAACGATCCATTGTCGACCGCGTCTCCATCTTGCGGGAAGTCGCACAACGCCTGACCGGAGGAGACCTGCAGGCCAGGGTCTCCCATCGGGTCACGGGAGGTGAATTGGGGGAGCTCGGCTGCGCCCTCGATACGATGGCCGGCGCACTCGCAAGTGACATCGCCGAACGCAAGAGAACGGAAGAGGAAATCAGCCTGCTGAACAAGCGCCTTTGCGCCCATGCTGCCGAGTTGGAAGCCGCCAACCGGGAGCTGGAGGCGTTCAACTATACGGTTTCCCACGACCTCCGCAGTCCTCTGACCAACCTCAACTGTCTTTCCTCCCTGCTTATCGAAACTTCCACACTCGGTCAGGATGGAAAGGGGCGAAGGTACCTCGACCAGATCCGGGAAGAAGGCCGACGGATGGAGCAGCTCATCAACACGCTGCTGGATTTCTCCCGGCTGACGCACTGTGAGCTGAACCGGGAACGTATCAATCTCAGTGAAATAGTGCGTGTACTGGCCCTGGAACTGAAACTTGAGAATCCGGAACGCTGCGTGGAATTCATCATCAGAGAGGAGGTGACCGTCACCGCTGATCCGCGGCTGATGCAGATAGCCGTGGAGAACCTCGTTGGGAATGCCTGGAAATATTCCGTGAAGCAGGAAAAGGCCATCATCGAATTCGGGGTAACCGGCGGGGGAGAGGGACAAGCCTGTTTTGTCCGCGACAACGGAATGGGGTTCGATATGAAGGACGCCGACCGCCTCTTCGGCACCTTCCAGCGCCTCCACGATAACGACGATTTTGAGGGGTATGGCATCGGCCTGGCCACCGTGCAACGGATCATTACGCGCCACGGGGGAAAATTGTGGGCCGAGGGGGACGTGGGAAAGGGGGCGACATTTTTCTTTGCCGTATGATCAACCGTCGAAATAACCGGCTGTACTCTGAAATGACCAAAAGTCTCACCCGATAATAACCCTCAACTCCCCATCGATAAAGGCACATTCGAAAAAATATCGATCAGCTCGCCAGCCACCCGTCCCGGCGTAAGCCGAAAGAAGTGCGGACCTTCCTGAAGAAAAGCTCATTCTAATTCAGTTGAATAAAAGGCAGCCCATGTCTAGTATGAAACGGACTGGTAACAGAATTTTGCAATGAGCGAGGTCTGGTGCGGGTGAAGCGTTTGCACATGAAACATCTCCTTTTCGTACCCTTGATGATCGCCACGACGCTCCCTGCATGGGCCGGTTATGACGACGGGATGCGGGTCTACCAGCAGGGTGACTTCGCCGTTGCCCGCCGGGAATTTGCCGCTGACGGCGGTGCCCGGGCCCATGCAATGCTCGGCACCATGTATGAACGGGGCGAAGGGGTGGCGAAGAACATGGCTGAGGCGGCCAAATGGTACGGCAGGGCCGCTGCGCAGGGTGACGCCGAGTCCCAGAACAACCTGGGGTACATGTATGCCCAGGGCGAAGGAGTCGAGCGGAACCCGGCGGAGGCTCTCCGCTTGCTGCGCCAGGCGGCCGGGCAGGGAAATGCCGCCGCCCAGTTCAACCTCGGCTACATCTATGAACAGGGCGAACTGACGCCGCGGAACCTCAGAGAGGCGGCTTCGTGGTATCGCAAGGCCGCCGTCCAGGGGCATCCTGAAGCGCGCACGAATCTCCCTCTCGTGGAGGAGCAGATCGAGAGCCACACCACCCGCTGGTACCGCCGCGCCGCCGAGCAGGGGGACCGGGACGCGCAGTATCATCTCGGCTACATGTACCAGTACGGCCAGGAAGTTGAGCGGGACAGCCGGGAGGCGGCCCGCTGGTATCGCAAAGCTGCCGAGCAGGGGTATGCCGTGGCACAGACCGCCCTGGGGAATCTTTACCATGCCGGCGACGGGGTGGCGAAGGACGATGGCGCGGCGGCTGCTTGGCTGCGTAAGGGTGCGTCCCAGGGGGATGCCAGCGCCCAGTACAACCTCGGGATCCTGTACGATACGGGAGAAGGGGTCCCACAGGACCGCGGGGAGGCGGCAGCCTGGTATCGTAAAGCCGCGGAACAGGGGTATCCCCAGGCCCAGTTCAATCTTGCCCTTCTCTACGTGGCTGGCGATGGGGTGCCCAAGGATAAGAAGGAGGCTGCCGGCTGGTTCCGAAAGGCTGCGGAAAAGGGCTTGGACAAGGCCGAAGGCAATTACCGCGTCCTCATAGCGGCAACCGAAGGGCCAGAGGTGCAACAGCTCAGGGTGAGTGCCGGGAAAGGTGATCGACAGGCCCAGGTCAGGCTCGCCCAAATGTATGCCAAAGGGGACGGGGTGGAGAAGGACAGCAGGGAGGCGGCCGTCTGGTTCCGGATGGCCGCAGAGATGGGAGATGCGCAGGCCCAGTTCCACGTAGCCGGGATGTATGCAGGCGGTGAGGGCGTGCGGCAGAACCGGCAGGAGGCGGCTGTCTGGTTTCGCCGGGCTGCCGAACAGGGGCATTTCCCCGCGCAGTACGCCCTCGGCGTTTTGTACGACAATGGTATGGGGATCGAGCTGAACAAGAAAGAGGCGGCGGCCTGGTACCGGCGTGCCGCCGACGGGGGCTACGTCCAGGCCCAGTACAACCTTGGGACCATGTACCTGAACGGAGAAGGAGTGGAGGCGGACAGCCGGGAGGCATTTCACTGGTACCGGGCCGCAGCTCTGCAGGGATACGCCCCGGCCCAGAACAACCTGGGAGTGATGCTCGACAGCGGCGATGGTTGCCGCCAGGACCATGGCGAGGCGGCGACCTGGTACCGCAAGGCCGCCGAACAGGGAAACAGCGAGGCGCAGTTCAACCTCGGCGCGCTCTACGCCCGGGGAGAAGGAGTCGGCCAGGACCGGAGCGAAGCGGTGAGGTGGCTGCGCAAGGCCGCAATGCAGGGGCAGGCGAAGGCGCTTAGGTTCCTGGCCGTCCTCGGGGAGAAAGGCGCGTAGAGAGGCGCAGACAGAGCGAGGGTTCGCAAGCACCGTGGCGACCGCTCCACAGAAAGCTCACCAGAGAAGCTTCCCGTCGCGCGGACTGCAGGTGGTGAGGTCACGGGGACATGGTATACTCTCGGAAAGCCGGATACTTCACCAGAGGGAGATACATGAAGCATACGCACAATTTCTACCGGGACCTTCTCGACAACCTCTATGACGGGGTCTACTTAGTGGACCGCGACCGGACGATCACGTATTGGAACAGGGGGGCCGAGAGGCTGAGCGGCTTCGCTGCCGGGGAGGTGGTCGGCAGCTGTTGTCGCGACAACATCCTTGTCCACGTGGATTTCCGGGGGCGAATGCTCTGTGCGGAGGGCTGCCCTCTGGCGGGGGCCATGGAGGACGGCATAGAGCGGCAGGCAGAAATATTTCTGCGTCACAAGGATGGTCATCGGTTGCCGGTGCTTGTCCGGGTGGCACCGATCCGTGACGCCGAAGGGTGCATAACCGGAGCGGTAGAGGTCTTCAGCGACAATTCCGCCAGGATGGCCGACCTGCAGAAAATCGAGGAACTGCAGCAGCAGGCCTTCTTCGACCCACTGACGGCGCTGGCGAATCGCCGCTACCTGGAGCTGACACTCCAGACCCGGTTGGAGGAAATGGCCAGGTACGGGTGGCGGTTCGGGGTTCTCTTCCTCGACGTTGACCATTTCAAGCATATCAACGACAGGTACGGACACGAGACCGGCGATACGGCCTTGAAGATGGTGGCGAAAACCCTGGCCCACTGCTCCCGGTCCTTTGACACGGTAGGGCGCTGGGGTGGCGAGGAGTTCGTTGCCATCATTGTGGGAGTGGATGAGACGGACGTCCTCGCAGCGGCGGAGCGGTACCGGCAGGTTATCATGCACTCGGCCCTGGGGGTCGGGAGCGAAACGGTTAGGATGACCGTTTCCATTGGCGCCACCCTTGCGGCACCCGATGACACCGCGGGAAGTATCGTGAAACGCGCGGACGAACTCATGTACCGAAGCAAGCAGGCCGGTCGTAACTGCATCACCAGCGACCTGTAAGTGACGCGGAGTTCAATCTTTTCACTCAGCACGGCGCAGGTTCCCGCCGGTCTTGACCCCGTCGGCAGCCGCTTGAATTTGCTTGCCCCCTCCTCCGAAAAAGTGTATCCCTGTACCTTCCGAAATTTTCGAGGAGGAGCACACTATGGGCATTCTCTCCAATACCGTCAGCATCTGCCAGTTCATGGTGGTCGGGGACTTTCCCGCCATTGATCTTTATTCCTGGGCATCCGAAAACCTTGCGCGTCACGGGTTCACCCCCATCGACGAAGGGGCGGCCGAGCTCTCCGTCGGCTGGGTCCACCTGGACAACCACCGGGAGAGCAGCTTCGCCGTGCCGGCGGACTTCTGGCACGACCACTACCTGGCGTTCAGCCTGCGCCAGGACAAGCGCCGCCTTCCGGCGGCCCTGCTCAAGGCCCACTACCAAGAGGCCGAGCAGGAGTTCCTCGCCGCCAACCCGGGACTGCGCTGGGTGCCAAAGCAGAAAAAGGAAGAGCTGCGGGAACGGGTCCGGCTGGGACTGCTGGCCCGGACCCTGCCGGTACCGGCGGTCTGCGACGCGGTCTGGGATACCCGCAGCGGCCTCCTCTCCTTCACCTCTCTCGGCCAGGCCATGGTGGAGACCTTCGAAACCCATTTCAAGAAAACCTTTCCGGGACTGCGCCTGGTGGCCGTCCATCCCTTCGCCCGCGCCGAGCGGGTGCTTGAGGAACCGCTGCAGCCCGAACTCGCCAAGGCCAACCGGGCCACCTCCGACGCGGTCCTCGACCTGATTGGGAGCAACCGCTGGCTCGGCTGGGATTTCCTCCTCTGGCTCATGTACCGCACCATGAACGAGTCTTCCCAGTACCGGGTCAACCACCCAGGCCCGGCGGGCGACAACGAGCCGTTCGTGGCCTATCTCGACGACCGCCTGGTACTCTGCAGCGCAGGGGAGAACGGCGTGCAGAAAATCACCGTGGCGGGTCCCCAGGACCAGTTCAGCGAGGTCCTCACCGCCCTGCACTATGGCAAGCAGATCAACGAGGCGGCCCTCTACCTGGAGAAGGACGACCTTCTCTGGAAGATGACCCTCAAGGGGGAGACGTTCCACTTCGCCTCGTTCAAGTCCCCGAAGGTGACGGAGGAGAAGGACAACACGGTGGACGAGCAGGGCGAGCGGGAGGCGGTCTTCTTCGAGCGGATGAGCGTCCTGGAGCAGGGGCTGCAGCTCTTCGACAGCCTCTTCGCCGCCTTCCTCTCGGCCCGTCTCGGCGGCGAATGGGACGGTGAGATGCGCAAGATCGGGGCGTGGCTGGCCACGGAATGATGCGGGTCTGCACTTCCTCGCCCTTACCGGATACTATGGAGGCCTGCCGCGTGCAGGCCTTTTTCTATGGGAAGAATTTTTTCGCCATCCAACATTTGGCACATTGTTGTAACATTCATATGGTATTACAATAATGAAAATGCCATATGCAGTGGGTAACGTCATGAAAAAAGTACTCATCATCGAAGACGAGCAGGACCTGGCCGACCTCATCGCCTTCAACCTGGAGCGGGAGGGGTTCTGCCCCGTCGTCGCCCTCGACGGTCGGAGCGGCCTCGACAGCGCCCTGGCCGATCCCCCCGACCTCATCATCCTCGACCTCATGCTCCCCGGAATCATGGGGACCGAGGTGTGCCGCCTCCTCAAGAGCCGGGAGAAGACCGCCGCCATCCCCATCATCATGGTGACGGCAAAGGGGGAGGAGATCGACCGGGTGGTCGGCTTCGAGGTGGGGGCCGACGACTACGTGGTGAAGCCATTTTCCACGCGGGAGTTGATGCTCCGGGTCCAGGCGGTGCTCCGCCGCACAGGTCCCGAAAGGCCTGCCGGCACGATTCTACGGATCGGCCCGCTGGTGATCGACACCGAGCGGCACGAGGTGACCGTCGGCGACGAGGCGGTCACCCTCACCACCACCGAGTTCAAGCTCCTCCTCACCCTTGCCGAGCGCCAGGGGCGGCTGCAGAGCCGGGAACGTCTCCTGAAGGACGTCTGGGGGTTCGCCTATGTGGGCGATACCCGCACCGTCGACACCCACATCACGCGCCTCCGCACCAAGCTGGGCGAGGCGGGGGAGTTGATAAAAACGGTGCGGGGGTTCGGCTACAAACTGGAGGCGGAATAGATGGGCAAACCGTGCGTCTGGATTTTTCGCGTCCGCGGAAAAGCAACTGCAAAAGAAGTGGATCGGCGATGAAATTCACGATACGCTGGAAGCTGATGGGCTCGTACCTCCTCCTGCTCCTCCTGGTGGGAGGGACGCTCTCCGTCTATCTCAACCACACCCTTGAGAATTACCTCGTGGCCGGGATCAGGGGAAACCTTCTCAACGAAGCGGGTCTGGCTTCCCTCATGACGAAGGAAATCCGGGAACCGCACCGCGATGCCCCCGCCGTGGCCGCTGCCATCGGTCAGAAGATCAGCGCCCGCATCACCATCGTAACAAGCACCGGCGAGGTGGTGGGCGATTCCGAAGTGGCGCCCGCCGCCCTGGGGGGGCTGGAAAACCACCTGCAGCGCCCGGAAGTGCAGGAGGCGTTGAAAACCGGCAACGGGAGCGCGATCCGCTATTCGGCCACCCTTCACACCGACATGCTGTATGTGGCTGTGCCCTTCAGGAGCACTCCTGAGGTCCATGGCATTCTGCGGCTGGCCCTTCCCCTCACGGCCGTGAGCCGGACAACGGGGAGCCTGCACGCCATCCTCGGTGTTGCCCTGGCGGTGGCGGCGCTCTTCTCCCTTGTCCTCAGCTATATCCTTTCCAATGTCACCTCCCGTACCCTGCGGACCATGACCGTCAACGCCCTGCGCATCGGCCGGGGTGACTTCAGCCGACGGCTCCCGGTCACCAGCCGGGATGAGCTGGGGGACTTGGGCCGGGTCATGAACGAGATGACCGGCCGCATCGAAGGGCAGATGGAGCGACTCGCCGCCGAAAAGAGCCGCCTTGACGCTATTCTCCGCGGCATGGGGGAAGGGGTGATGGTGACCGACACCGCCGGTGTCGTCACACTCGTCAATCCGGCCTTCCGTGCGCTCTTCGCCCTTCAGGAGGAAGTGGAAGGGAGGCCGCTCATCGAGATCACCCGCCATCCCTCGCTGCACGAGGCATACCGGAAGGTCGTGGAGACGAAGGGGGAACGGCTCGGGGAGCTCACCCTCCCCCTGGCAGGGGAGACGACGGCCCTTACCCACTGGGTGCCGCTTCTCGACCAGGGAAGGCTCCAGGGGGTGGTGGCGGTCTTCCACGACATCACCGACCTGAAGCGGCTGGAAACTGTGCGCCGCGACTTCGTGGCAAACGTCTCCCACGAACTGCGCACCCCGGTGACGGTGATCAAGGGGTACGCCGAGACCCTTCTCGCCGGCACCCTGGCGAAGGATCCCGCCCGTGCTGCCGCATTCCTCGAAAAGATCCATCGCCATGCCGATCGGCTCACCGCCCTTGTGGGCGACCTCCTCGTCCTCTCCGAGCTGGAATCGGGGGCGGTTCCGCTGCACCCGGCGCCGCTTGCCATCGACGGCCCGGTCAGGCACGCCTGCGTGCTTCTCGAAGAAAAGGCCCGCGCCAGGGGGATTGCCATCGACCGGACGGGCATCGACGCGGTGCCGTGGGTCCTGGGCGACCGGGGCCGGCTTGAGCAGGTGCTGGTGAACCTCCTCGATAATGCCATCAAGTATACCCCCGAGGGGGGACGGGTCACCATCGCGGCGCGGGAGGAGGGAGCGATGGTGCAGGTAGCGGTCACCGACACCGGGGTCGGCATCCCGCCCAAAGACCTGCCGCGGATATTCGAGCGGTTCTACCGGGTGGATGCGGCGCGCAGCCGCGAGCAGTGCGGAACCGGCCTCGGCCTTGCCATCGTCAAGCACATCGTCCAGCTCCACGGCGGCACTGTCGCCGTGGAGAGCACGCCGGAGAAGGGGTCGACCTTCTCCTTCACCCTCAGGAAGGCCTGACGCTACACTATTTTCAGACAGCAGATCATCACTCCTGAGACTTTCCACGTCCTCCCCTCAAAAACATTGCAATTAACGTCCCCTGCGGCTACCATACCGGAAATTCCAACGGCTGGCCGACTATGCACGAAACGAGCGTTTTTGAACAACTTGCCCTGTGGAACCCTCACGATTCCCATGCAGGAGAGCACCTCTCCTCCGGGAAAGAGCGCGGGGCCGTGTACACCCGCCCGGAGACGGTCGATTTCATCCTGGATCTGGCGGGATACCTTCCCGAAAAGCCACTCCATCATTACAGCCTTCTGGAGCCTTCCTTCGGAAACGGCGATTTCCTCGTTCGGGCAGTTGAACGGCTCCTGCATGCGTACCTTCGGACCGGCACGCCTGCAACCGCGGTCGAAGAGCTGCGAAACGCCATCGTCGGCATCGAGATCGACCCCGGTGCAGCTGCGGAGGCGGTTGCGCGGCTGACGGACGTGCTTGCGGGAAAAGGCTTCGACCTTGAGCAGACCCGTTCCCTCCTCGGTGCCTGGCTCAGGAATGACGACTTCCTCCTCGCCGACATCCGGACCCGCTTCGATTTCGTCGTCGGCAACCCGCCGTACGTCAGGCAGGAGCTGGTCCCTGACCGGCTGATGGCCGAATATCGCTCCCGGTACGAGACCATTTATGACCGCGCCGACCTCTATATCCCTTTCATCGAACGGGGTCTGAATCTCCTGAAAGACGGGGCCGTGCTCGCCTTCATCTGTTCCGACCGGTGGATGAAGAACAAGTACGGCGGTCCCTTGCGGGCACTGGTTGCCAGGGAATACCACCTGCGGTTTTACGTCGACATGGTCGACACCCAGGCGTTCATGGCCGACGTCACCGCCTACCCGGCTATCTTCGTTGTCTCCAAGGAACGAGGGGGAAAGACCCGGATTGCCCACCGGCCAAAGGTCGAGGCCCCAATGCTTGCCAAGCTCGCCGCAGCACTGGCCGGAGGGAAGGATCACTCGCCTGTCCCGGTTCTGGAGGTGGGAAACGTCGTCAACGGCAGCGAGCCGTGGATTCTCGACTCACTCGACCAGTTGAACATCGTGCGGAGGCTTGAAGCGCGGTTTCCGTTCCTGGAAGAGGCGGGATGCAAGGTGGGGATCGGGGTAGCTACCGGCGCGGACAAGGCTTTCGTCGGGAAGTTTGACGATCTTGACGTGGAGCCGGACCGCAAGCTTCCGCTCGTGACGACCAAGGACATCGTCTCCGGCTCGGTAAAATGGCAGGGGCTTGGGGTGATAAACCCGTTCAACGACGATGGAAGTCTCGTCGATCTCGACGGTTACCCGCGGCTGAAGAGGTACTTCGAGGCGAAGCGGGCTGTGGTTGCCGCGAGGAACTGCGCGAGGCGGAACCCCGTTGCATGGTACAGGACCATCGACCGGATCTATCCCGCGCTGGTGCACGAGAAGAAGCTGCTGATCCCCGACATCAAGGGGGAGGCGAATGTCGTCTACGAGACCGGGAAGTACTACCCTCATCACAACCTCTATTACATCACCTCATCGGAATGGGATCTGCGGGCGCTCCAGGCAGTATTGCGCTCCGGTATCGCCCGCCTGTTCGTGGGGGTCTACTCCACCCAGATGCGGGGAGGATACCTCAGATACCAGGCGCAGTACCTGCGGCGGATCAGGCTGCCTCGCTGGCACGACGTGCCGAAGGAGCTGCGCGACAGATTGAAGGAAGCCGCCCGGAGGGGTGACACCGAGGAGTGCAACCGCGTCACGTTCGAGCTGTATGGTTTGGACGCGCAGGAGCGGGCCGCACTCGGGGGAAATGGGAGCTGATATGTCGATCAAGATGCCGAAATTCGATGAAAACGTCCGCGAAGCGGTGCGCGCTTTCTGGGGAAACCGGGAGACGGCTCGCCAGAAGCAGATAGAGAGCGGAAAGGCTGACCAGGGAGAACGTGCTTCCGTCACCGCCGGGAAGAACATGGACGGCTTCCTCGCCATCGTGCGACAATTGGTAACGGCGAACGGTCTATCCGACGCGCAGATACAGGTGGCGAGAAAGCTCCTGACGCTCCCCGGCTACTTCCGGCCGACGAAGGTCTGGGACGTGGTGGTGATGCACGAAGGGAAGCTCGTCGCGGCGCTTGAATTCAAGAGCCAAGTCGGACCGTCTTTCGGGAACAACTTCAACAACCGGGCGGAAGAGGCCATCGGGACGGCTCATGATTTCTGGGTGGCGTTCCGTGAAGGGGCATTCGGGGAGAGCCCGGCGCCGTTCGTCGGGTGGATGATGATGCTGGAGGATTGCGAGAAGTCGCGGCTTCCGGTCCGGGACAGTTCCCCGAACTTCCCGCTGTTTCCCGAGTTTCTGGGGGCATCGTACAGTGAAAGGTACAATATCCTTTGCAAGAAGCTGGTGAAGGAACAGCTTTACAGTGCGGCGGCGTTGCTTGTCTCGCCGCGTGGTGGGGTGAAGACAGGAAAGTATTCAGACCTTTCGGAGATGACCAGTATAAGGACGTTCTTTGCAGGATTTGCGGCAAGAGTGGCTGCTGAGGCAGCGAGATTATAATAGCTCGGTCGCGCGGCAGAAGACGAAAGAACCGCTCTTAAGAACAAGAAAAAAGGCCGTCCCTGCGGGGCGGCCTTTCACGTTCAAACTCAATCACATTTTTCTCATGTACCTCACACCCTCACCCGTATCGGCAGGATCACGCTGGTGATCCCGCTCCACTGGAGCCGCCGCTGGATGGCGAAGGCGGTCTCGTTGTGGAGCATCTTGTGGTAGAACTTCTCCAGGCGGAAGGTAAGCTGGCCGGTGAAGACCGTCGAGCGGGGAAAGACCTCGGCCAGCTGATGGCAGAGCTCCGTCGCGCTCTCCAGCACATCAGTGCCGACCGCCATCCGGTAGTCGGCGGCAATGCCGAGCCGGCGGGCCAGGTCGACGTATTTCTGCAGGCTGTAGCGCACCGATTCCTCCAGCGCCTTCATCTCCTCTGCCCCCTTGAACGACCCGGAATCGATCACCGCCACCGAGACGAAGATGACGTTCTTGTACGTCTTGGGAAAGGTGGTGAGGATGGAGAGGAGGGTGTGGACACCGAAGCCGCTGTACCCCGAAACGAGCTGGATTGCGGTCTGGTCGTTGTGGTTGACCGGGTCGTTGTTGACCGGCCCGCTGGTGGGGAAATCGAGGAGGGTCTCGTCGAGCTGGGCGATCCCCTTGCGCACCTTGACGTAGTGCCCCTTTATCAGGTAGCAGAGGCCGATCACCACCGAGGTGATGAGCAACGTCATCCATCCCCCTTCGGTGAACTTCTCGAAGGTGGTGATGACGAGGATGGTGACGCAGAGCGCCAGTCCTACCAGGTGGACCGAAAGGTGGCGCATCCACTGCGGGTCCTCTTTCCTGCGCCGGATGAAGAAGCGGGACATCCCCAGCTGCGAAAGGGAGAAGGTGACGAAGACGTTGATGGAGTACATGACGATGAGGGCATCCACCGACCCCTTTGTGTAGAGAAGGAGCGCGATGGAGGCGACCCCCATCAGCACCACGCCGTTGCGCATGGTGAGCCGCTCGGAGAGGGCAGCGAAGCGATGGGGGAACCAGGAGTCCACGGCCATGTTGGCCATGACACGGGGGCCGTCCACAAAGCCCGTCTGGGCAGCGACCAGGAGAAGTGCCCCCTCGGAGAAGATGGTGATGAAGGCGATTGCCTTCCCCATCGGCCAGGCGCCGAAGAGCCCATCGGCCAGGACGGAGTTGAGGGTTTTTCCCTCAACCGGACGGATGCCGACAAGGGCGTAGCAGAGGAACAGGACCCCGGCGGTGAAGGCGAGGGACGTCGCCATGTAGATCATGGTCCGTTTGCCCGTCTGTACCCGTGGCTCCCGCATGATCTGCAGCCCGTTGGAAACCGCCTCGATCCCGGTATACGTTCCGCCTCCCAGGGAGTAGGCCCGGAGAAAGAGCATCATGATGCCGAACGCCCCGATGGTGGAGAGATCGTGGCCGAGGCCGGTCCGGATGTCGCCGGCCAGGGGGACCATCCGGTCCGTGTGGATGCAGACGCCGTAGCCCAGCATTACGATGTGGGTGATGACGAAGACGGCGAAAATCGGTGCCAGCACGGAGATCGATTCCTTCACCCCCCGGATGTTGAGGATGATGAGGATGAAGGTGAGGAAACAGGCGAAGGGGACTTTCAGATGGTGATACTGCAGGGGGAGATAGCTGAAGACCGCGTCGACACAGGAGGCAATGGAAACGGTGATGGTCAGGACGTAGTCGACCAGGAGCGCACTCCCCGAAACAACGCCTGCCTTTTCTCCCAGCATGTGGGTGGCGACGATGTACCCGCCGCCGCCATGGGGGAAGTGCTCGATGATGCGCGAGTAGGCGTAAGAGATGATGAAGACGGTGACGGCGGTTGTCAGCCCCAGCAGCACAGCCAGGTAGGTGTGGGAGCCGAGCGCTTTGAACGCCTCTTCCGGGCCGTAGGCCGAGGAGGAGAGCCCGTCGGCGCCCAGCCCCACCCAGGCGAGGATCGGGATGAGCGACATCGTATGGAAGAGGTGCTTGTCGTGCAGATGCTTGGGGGCACCAAAGATCGCGTGGCGTATCTTCTGAAAAGTGCTTCTGTTTCCGTTGTTCGTCATGGCATCTCCGTGGTGATTTGTACAAAAAAAAACCGCCGGCAAACGACCGGCGGCTTTTATCCACTGTGTCCGAGCCCTTCCACATGCCTACGAGGTTAGCTGACGGGCTCGGATTTGAAAGTATCCTGTCTCGGACCGCTCAACTTCCTGCGGCCAAGAATTCGCCCCACCTGATCGGGTCCCCCGCACCTGCACGCCATCGGACAGGTTTCGGCTGCTATTCGATTCGAGAAATCATTATGAAGGGATCGACATCAAGAAAGTATCAAGATGGAGGGAAAAGGCATCAAGATTTTATCAAGAGCTGATATGACAGAGAATCGCCTGTCGGAAGAGGGGAACTAACCGCGCGAGACACTAGGAAACGGCGCGCAGCCGGTAGCCCACTCCCGGTTCGGTCAGGATGTAGCGGGGGCGGGAAGGGTCCTGCTCGATCTTGTGCCGCAGGTTGCTGATGTTGACGCGCAGCACGTGGGGCTGCTCCACGTAGGCCGTGCCCCAGATCTGCTTGAGGATCTGGCCGTGGGTGAGCACCTTCCCCGCATGGGTCACCAGGAGCCGCAGGAGATCGTACTCGGTGGGGGTAAGCTGCACCTCCGCATTGCGCACCAGGACCCGCCGGCGACCCAGGTCGACCTCCAGCTCGTCGATCCGATAGACCGGTTCGGGGGCCTGCTGCAGGGAGCGCCGCAGGGCCACCCGGATTCGCGCCAGCAGCTCGCCGACCCCGAACGGCTTGGTGAGGTAATCGTCCGCGCCGGCATCCAGCGCCTGCACCTTGTCGTCCTCCCGTTCCCGCACCGAGAGGACGATGATCGGAACCTGCGACCATTCGCGGATCCGCCTGATCACTTCGACTCCGTCCATGTCCGGCAGACCGAGATCGAGGAGAATGACCTCCGGTTTGAGGGCAACCGCCGCCGCCAGGGCGGCGTGGCCGGTCTCCGCCTGGTGCAGGGAGAACTCCCCGGTGTCGAGGGCTGTCCCCAGGAACCGCTGGATTGCCGCCTCGTCGTCAACCACGAGGATGCGCGGCAGGTTGGTGCTCTTGTTCTCGTTAGGCATGGCAGGTACTCTCTCCACCTATCATAATGACTTCGTAGGGGCAACCCCATGTGGTTGCCCTGAATCGGGCGGCCACACAGGGCCGCCCCTACGTTCGATTCGTTATTTCACCGGCAGCGAGACGATGACCCTAAGTCCGCCTCCGGTGCGGTTTTCGGCCCGGATCTTTCCGTGGTGGGCTTCGACGATCCCCTTGCAGATGGCGAGTCCCAGGCCGGTCCCCCCTGCCCCTTCGGGAACGGGGATCCGGTAGAACTTGTCGAAAATCCTCTTCAGGTCGGCTTCGGGGACTCCTGGGCCGTGGTCGGCTACTTCGAGGGACAGCGTGCCGTTCTCTACCCTGGCGGACATCTCGATATTACGTTCGGGCGGCGAATATTTCAAGGCGTTATCGAGGAGATTGACCAGCACCTGGGTCATCAGCACCATGTCCATCCGGACCAGGGGAAGATCGTCCGGCAACAGGACATCGACCTTCCTCGTACCGATGCGCTGGTCGAGGGCGGCCAGGGCGCAGCCGGCCAGGTCCTGAACGTCGCATGGCTCCCTCTTCAGCTTGAGCGCCCCGGCTTCCAGGCGGGTCATGTCGAGGAGATTGCCGACGAAGCGGTTCAATCGCTCCGCCTCCTCCCAGGCGGTATCGAGAAGCTCGCGCCGGGACTCGGGAGTAAGCTTGTATGCCTTGTCGCGCAGGGTCCCCAACGAACCGGTGATCGACACCAGGGGGGTCCGCAGGTCGTGGGAGATGGAATTGAGGAGGGCGCGTTCGAGGCCTTCGCGGGCCTGGAGGAGCTGGGCCTGTTCGGCCTGCTTGACGAGCTGGACCCGCTCGATGGCCAGGGTCGCCTGGCTGGCAAAGGCGCTGAGCAGCCGGCGGATCTCCGGCGACTTATAGCCCGCTTCGTCCTTCAGCTGCACTCCCAGGATGCCCAGGACATTCGGCGGGGTCTGCAGCGGCAGGTAGAGCAGATCGGCCGAGACGAGCGTCTCCGTGCCGCGCCCGGCCGGCTGCCGATTCCGAAAGGCCCAGTCGGCGACGGCCAGCTCCTTGGCATGCAGACTCACATCTGCGCTGGCAGCCTTTGTTTCCAGCCGATCCCCTTCCGGGAGAAGCACTGCCACCTTGGCTTCGAGACTCTCTCCGATGTTCCTGACGATGGCATCGAGGATTCCCTTGACATCGGGGGCCGCGGCCAGATCGCGGCTCAGGTAGTAGAGGCTGGCGGTCTGCACCTCACGGCCGCGGATCGTCTCGGCCCGTTCCCGAGACTGGGAAACGAGCGTGCTGATGACCACGCCAACCGTGAACAGGGCGATAAACGTGAGGAAGTATTCGGTGTCGGCAACGGCAAAGGTGAACCGTGGCGGGACGAAGAAAAAATCGAAGGCGAGTACGCTGAGAAACGCGGTCAGCGTTGCCGCCTTCCGTCCCAGGCGGGTCGCCGCCAGGACCACGGCGAGGAGATAGATCATGACCAGGTTGGTCGGGGTCAGGAACCGGAACACCAGCTCGCATACCACCGTGGCCGCCGCGACCAGGGCCACGCTCTTCAGGTATTCCGGCCAGGGAGCCTCATGTTTTGGCCGGGCGCGGGCGGGTTCCGGTTTTTTCTCGACGGTCTCCAGGCTGACGACATACACGTCGATCTGCCCGCTCAGGCGGATGAGCTGGTCCACGAGCGGCTGGCGGAGGAACTCCTGCCAGCGCGGTTTGGTGGGCTTGCCGACCACGATCTTGGTGATATTGTGCTTGACCGCATAATCGATGACCGCGTGGGGCACGGAGGTCGCCGTCACGGTCGCAACGTGAGCGCCGAGGGTCTCTGCCAGGCGCATGTCGCGCCAGACCCGTTCGCGGTTTTCCCGCAGGTGCCTGCTGCCGCCGGGGGTCTCGATGTAGACCGTATGCCAGTGGGCCTTCATGTCGTCCGCCAGTCGGCGGGTCGTGCGGATCAGCTTCTCACTGTACGGACTGCCGCTGACACAGACGAGGAGCTGTTCCGCAGCAGGCCAGGGACCGGCAATGGAGCGGGTTTCCATGTAAGCCCGCATCTGCTCGTCCACGCGGGCGGCAGCCTTGCGCATCGACAGTTCCCGCAGGGCGATCAGGTTCCCCGGCTTGAAGAACTTCTTCATCGCCACGGCCGCCTGTTGCGGGATGTAGACCTTCCCTTCGTGGAGGCGCTGCAGCAGATCGTCCGGCGGGAGGTCGACCAGCTTGATCTCGGCCGCCACGTCGAGGAGGCGGTCGGGAACGGTCTCCCGCACCTTGACGCCGGTGATCTGGGCCACGGTGTCGTTCAGGCTCTCGAAGTGCTGGATGTTGACCGTGGTGTAGACGTCGATCCCGGCGGAGAGGATCTCCTCCACGTCCTGCCATCGCTTCTCGTGCCGCAAGCCGGGGGCGTTGGTGTGGGCGAGCTCGTCCACAAGGGCGATCTGTGGCTTGCGGGCCAGGACCGCATCGAGGTCCATCTCGGGGAGCGTCACCCCCATGTACTCGATCTGCTTCTTGGGGGTGATCTCCAGCCCCGCCAGGAGCGAATCGGTCTCGAAGCGGCCATGGGACTCCACATACGCCGCCACGACATCCCGCTCGTCGAGCTTCCGCTGCCACGCCTCCTCCAGCATGGCAAAGGTCTTGCCGACGCCGGGGGCGTAGCCGAGAAAGATCTTCAGTTTTCCCCGCCCTTCTTCCTGTTCCTCCGCCTGGGCCAGCTTCAGCAGGGCCTCCGGCGAGGGGCGTTTATCGTCACCATTGTTTGTCATGCGTTGTGTTTCACGGCAAAGGGTTGATTGGCGTGACTCTCCTTGCTTTATAATCCTATGTATTTAAAGCGTTTTTATGAATATGTCACCATATTATAGTAATACATCGCTCATGCCAAACGGTTTTACCTTGAATTGATAGGCTCATATAATTAATTGTAACATTTTTGCTTGAAAACCGCTGATACAATTAGGCATTCGCACTGTGCAACTCGCTGGCTGTATTCTCTTAATGCCTCTTTTCGAGCTGCTTTTTATGCTCGGCATATTTCTTATCTAAATCCGCTATATGCTCCACGAACCAGTTTTTAAGAAATAAAAGTTCGTCAATATTCTTTGTGCTGGTTTGTTCTTCGAATCTTCCTGCAAAATTCTCGAGATGTGTGATGAACAATGCATGTTGAGCCTTATGGGCGACGATTTCGGGGAACTCCATGTCCTCCATAACTTTTTCCTCGTCCAGAAAATGAAGCCTACAGTATGTATCGAGTCTCTCTACCAACCCGAACATATCCTTTTCCTTCTTCCCAGCCAACAGATGGTCATAGATTTTAGCCATGTAACCCAATATGACCCTGTGCTGAGCGTCCAACAAGTCGTCGCCCACCAAGTGGGCGTCACTCAGTGCAAACTTTTCCATAAATCCTCCGTTCACTATCACGCTTCGCTTTCGACAACAGGCGTCAGGGTGGCATCCCGTACCGCTTGCACAGTTCGAGATTGACCTCAAGCACGTTGACAAACTTCTCGCCGATGAGCCCTTCCCACGGCGCCGAGGCGTCTTTCCGGATGATCTGCTCTATCTCTGTGCGGACCGCAGTCGGGTCTCTCTTCAGGTCTGTCGCCCACTTGGCGGCAACCCTATCGAGTTGGAACTCGGCGTTCTGCAGCGTGATGTGTGGATCGAGGCCGGAAGCGGAGGCGGTGACCAGGTCGCCGGGGACGTCCTGAAGGTCGGCATCGGGATGATCCTGCCGCCACATTTCGAAGAAGATCGACTGGATGTCCGCCCCCTCCTTGACCGGCTCTATGACCGTTTGCGGCTTGCCGTCGGCGCCGGTCCTGGTGACGCCGGAAGGGAATCGGCCGGGGTTGGCGTTGGAGAATTCCTTGAAGAAGACGATTGCCAGGTCGGCGGCCTTCGGCTTGGGCGTGGCCGGGTTGTCCTTGATCCATTGTGCCACGATGGCCGGATGGACCTTCGCCCAATCGTCCACATAGGCGCCGTTCTTCGGATCGGCATTTACCCACGCTTGGGCCAGGGAGTTGTGCAGGTCCGCCCACTGGGCCACGATGTAGGGATTTCCGTGGAAGGTGTCCTTCTGAAACCATGCCTCCACGTCGGGCGCGACGGGCTGGCCAGCCTTGGTGCCGCTCTTGTATTTGACGATGGGGCCCAGTGCCCGGGCGACCCGGTCCCGCAATGCATAGTTGGAGGACGCCAGCGAGGACGAGGCCGAAGCGGACGCATCGTACGAGGGTGAGGAAGGCCGGGGTTGAAAGTATTCGTCCTTCGTGAACGGCTGGGCAATGAGCCGCGAGCCCACCACATTCCCGTCGGGGCCCTTCAGGATGCTCCCGTTGGCCTGGAAAGGAAAGGCGGCCTGGCCGATCACCCACAACCCCAGGGGATAGAGGATGCAGCAGATGACCACCGAAAAGATCAGCAGCAGAACGCTCTTTGCAAGGGCTCGCAGCATGTGTCTCTCTCCTTAATTCCCTGGCCTCAGCTGGCCAGATGGAGACCGGCCATTATCACATCGATCAGCTTGATGCCTATGAAGGGAATGATCACTCCTCCCAGCCCCCAGATCAGGAGGTTTCGCCGCAGCAGGGCATCTGCGCCGAGCGGCCGGTAGCGGACCCCCTTGAGCGCGATCGGGATGAGTACCGGGATGATGAGCGCGTTGAAAATGACCGCCGACAGGATGGCCGAGGTGGGCGAATGGAGGTGCATGATATCGATCGGCTTCAGCCACGGTAACGTGCCGGCAAACAGCGCCGGGATAATGGCGAAGTATTTCGCCACGTCGTTGGCGATGGAGAAGGTCGTAAGTGACCCCCGCGTCATCAGGAGCTGCTTGCCGATCTCCACGGTTTCGATGAGCTTCGTCGGATCGCTGTCCAGGTCGACCAGGTTGGCCGCCTCCTTGGCCGCCTGGGTGCCGGCGTTCATGGCCAGGGCCACGTCCGCCTGCGCCAGGGCCGGGGCATCGTTAGTGCCGTCACCGGTCATTGCCACCAGATGGCCGGCCGCCTGTTGTTGCCGGATGTAAGAGAGCTTTGTTTCCGGCGTGGCCTGGGCGATAAAGTCATCGACCCCCGCCCGCGCGGCAATGGTCGCCGCCGTAAGGGGATTGTCACCGGTTATCATGACGGTCTTCAGCCCCATCTTCCGCAGCCGCTCGAAGCGCCCGTGCATGTGGGGTTTCAGAATGTCCTCGAGGGCGACCACTCCCACGATCTCGGCGCCGTCGGCGACCACCAGCGGCGTCGCGCCCTGGGAGGCGACGCCGTCGACCACCTTGGCGAGATCAGTCGGGACTGCGCCTTTCTGAGATTCGACGAACTTAATGACTGCGTCGGACGCCCCTTTGCGGATCTTTTGGCCGTCAGGGAGATCGACCCCGCTCATGCGCGTCTGGGCGGTGAACGGCACCGGTTGCGCGTCCTTTGGCATGGCTATGGTGGTTTTGCTCTCCTTTTCGTACAGCCGCACGATGCTCTTCCCCTCGGGAGTCTCATCGGCTGCTGACGCCAGGGCGGCGAGTTGCCCCACTTCCGCGGCCGTGTGGTTGCCGATCGGCAGGAACTTTGTCGCGTTGCGGTTGCCGATGGTGATCGTGCCGGTCTTGTCCAGCATGATGACATCGATGTCGCCGCAGAGTTCCACCGCCTTGCCGCTCTTGGCGATGATGTTCGCCTGCATGGCCCGGTCCATACCGGCGATGCCGATGGCGGCCAGAAGCGCCCCGATGGTAGTGGGAATGAGACAGACGATCAGCGCGATCAGTGTCGGGATGTCGGTACCAAGGCTCTTCAATGGCTCGGGAAGCCCCAGGTATCCCATCATGTACTGTTCGGCATTCCAGGCCATCGGCCAGAGCGGCACCACCACGATCAGAAAGACCAAGGTAAAGGCGGAAAGTACCAAGGTGAGGGCGATCTCGTTCGGAGTCCGCTGCCGGATCGCCCCCTCCACCAGGGCGATCATCCGGTCGAGGAATGAGTCCCCCGGACCGCTCGTGATCTCCACCACGATCCGGTCGGAAAGGACTGTGGTCCCTCCGGTTACTCCGGACCGGTCGCCTCCCGCCTCGCGGATGACCGGGGCCGACTCGCCGGTTATGGCCGCCTCGTTGACGGCGGCAACCCCTTGGATGACGTCGCCGTCGCCCGGAATCAGTTGTCCCGCCTCGACGACAACCACGTCGCCCGGTTTCAGATCCGTCGAAGGAACCTCCTCTATGGCTCCAGCCTTGTTCAGGCGGTAGGCTACGGTCTCGTGGCGGGCTCTTTTGAGGGAGTCCGCCTGGGCCTTGCCGCGGGCTTCGGCCAGCGCCGTGGCGAAGTTCGCGAACAGCACGGTGAGGAAAAGCCATATGTCGAGGGCGATGAAATAGGTGATCGGCACCTGGCTAGCAGATTTCCCCAGAGCCATCTGAACTATATACAGGAGCGTCAGAAGTGCTCCTACCTCCACCACGAACATGACCGGATTGTTCCACTGGAGGTCAGGCCGGAGCATCACGAACGCCTGCTTCAGCGCCGGGAATGCGGTTTCGGCATCCAGAAGCTTTCTCCGCTTCGCACGGCGCTTATGTGCATGAGTTGAATAAACCCCTGCCTCGGCATCTTTTGATTTCGCTCCCTTAGCCATGTGGCACTCCTCTGAGTACGCTCTCCATGAAATGACTTCCCGTCACGCTTTCGAGCACTTCTTTCTGCAAGTACGCTCAACCGCCGAACGGGATTGGACCCAGGTGCTCTGCAATCGGCCCCAGCACGGCAACCGGCAGGAAGAGAAGAGCGCCGACGATGAGAATGGTCCCGAGCACGAGGAAGCCGAATGTTGCAGTATCATCGCGCAGCGTCCCCAAGCCGGCCGGACTTGCCTTCTTCGCACCGAGAAAGGCCGCCATGGCTATCGGTGCGATGATCGGCAAATAACGGGAAAAAAGCATCACCAGTCCCGTGGCGATATCCCAGGGGATGGCCGTAGGCGAAGGGTTCGGATTGTTGACAAAGCCGAAGGTGACTCCCAGCCCGTCAAAGGCCGACCCGTTGTTGGCGGAAGCCGACGAGAACTGGTAGAGCATCTGTGAAAAGCCGTGGGCACCGGGATTGCTGACCGCCTTGAGTCCCCAGCTCGTTGCTGAGAAAAGCCCGGTGGGCATGAGAATCAGCAGCGGATGGACCAGCAGGGCGATCACCGCCAGTTTCACTTCGCGGGCGCCGATCTTTCTCCCCAGGTACTCGGGGGTCCGTCCCACCATCTGACCGGCGATGAAGATGCCGATGATCACATACAGGAGCATGTTGATCATCCCCACCCCCTTGCCGCCGAAGATACAGTTCAACCACATCCCCGTCATGGGAGAGAGGGCGGCGAGCGGGTTGAGGCTGTCCTCTTCGGCGTTCACCGCGCCGCAGGTCACGTCGGTCGTAAGCGCATCGAAGGTGGCGCCGGCCGACGTGCCGAAGCGGAGTTCCTTCCCCTCCAGGTTCCCCAGGTGCTGATCGAGGGGAAGCCCCGCGACCGCCGGCAGCCTCACCGCCTGCTTTCCCCCCGGCGCTTTCGCGTTGGGGATTATATACGTCCTGGCCACTGGATGGGCGGTTAGTCCCGGATTCGGCCTCAGGGTGTCATAGCAGACCGACCAGATGACGGTGCCGGCCATCAAGGTCAGCATGACCGCGAATATGACGTACGAGTGCCGCATCCGGCCGAGCATCCGGCCGTACATGAACACGAGCGCAAACGGGAAGACCATCATCGCCAGGGTGTTGAAGAAGTTTGACAGGCCGGTGGGATTCTCGAAGGGGTGGGCGGAGTTCATGCCGAAAAATCCGCCCCCGTTGGTGCCGAGCATCTTGATCGATTCCAGGGCGGCCACCGGCCCGACCACGATGGTCTGCCTCTTCACTTCCCCCTTGTCGGTCGTGCCCATGGCCGTCGGTTCCAGGGTCGTGACCTGGTATGAGCTCTTGAGGGTCATCGGGCTTCCCTGCCACACGAAGATGAATCCGAAGAGGAGGGCTGCCGGCACGAACATGTAGACCAGCACCCGCCACATGTCCACGAAGTAGTTGCCGAGCGAGGAATCACCCCTGAAAGCCCGGATGATAGCGACCAGCGCGCAGAAACCGACGGAGGCCGAGATGAACATATTGGCGATGCAGAAGAATATCTGGCTGAAATTCGACAGGTGTACGTCCCCGGCATAGTGCTGGAGGTTGGTGTTCGTCATGAACGATATGACGCTGTTGAATATGGTGGAGGGGAACAGCATCCCTTTGCCGTCCGGGTTGAGCGGCATCACCGGCTGGAGCGCCAGGACCAGATAGCCGAAGATGAACAGCACCGTGTTGAATATGAGGAGGGAGCCGGTATATTGCTTCCAGTCCTGCGGACCGCTGTCCAGGCTTTTCTCGAACCACCCCAGGACCGGCAATGATCGGTACTTGCCGTTCATGATCCACGCCAGGTAACGGCTCAGAGGGAAGGCAACGATCGTAGCAGTGACGAGCAGTGCGGCGGGAAGAAGCCAGGTCTGTACGAACATGATAGAGCTCCTTTCAGAGGCTCAGTATTCCGTCACCGTCCGATTTTAGAACCATTCCGGTCGTATCAGGGCCGCGAACAGATACACGAACAAAAAAACCACTACCGCCACGGTGAGATAGATCATGACCGTCGTCTCCTATATCCTTTCACACGCTTCCATGAACAGGTAACAGAGTCCCATCGATACGATGCCCAGGAAAAACAGTGCCAACAGCCAGGTTGCAAGATTCATATCTGTGGCCTCCTCGTCCCATGCCGATGTGCTCCGGGGAAATATTGCGACTGCTGCTAAATAGCTTGGCTCACTCCCAGCGGGTTTCGGTGAGCGGCAAAAGGGCCCTCTCGCGTCATCCTGCATTTTGGCGAGGGGCTCTTCTGCGCGTTATTTATCCTGTCGCGGCTGTCGCTCCGCTCGGCTATGGAAAGTTGATGTCCAGCTGCGTGGTGAAGGTGTTGTTGCCGGCGAGGCTTTTCTCCTTCCAGATGTCGTAGCCGAAGATCACCGAGACATTCTTGGCGAAGGACCAGGAAGCACCGATGCTGACGGCACCGTCCACATTGTTGCCGCTCATGTAATCGACAGCCAGCCAGAGCTTGTCGGAGATCTCGGTCATGGTCCGGTCCCAGGAGAGGAGCGCACCGTCGTTGGCGCTGTGGCCTCTGGGATCGCTCAACGCCCGTTCGCTGCCGTGGTAATAGCCGGCGGAAATCCTCCCCAGCGATGGCACCGAACCGATGGCGGGGATGGTCTTGGCCGCCAGGACATAGACGATGTTCTGGCCCGACGTGATGCCCGGGGCCCTGTCCTTCCCGTAATTGGTCGGACCGACGTTGTACATGCCCACGGCAAGGGCCGGCGAGTACTTGCAGATGGAATCTTCCGGGGTGCCGATCTTGAAATTCCCCATGAACGGGTGGTTGTCGTTCGGGTCCTGTGCGATGGTGAGAAAGTCGAAGCCGACCTCCATCTGGATCTTTTCGTAGGGGAGTATCCCGACGGTCGGACCGATATCCAGGACGTTGTAATCCCTGCCGCCGGAGATGCCGGCCGCTTCGTTGATCTTGCTCACGCCGGAAGAGCGGAAATAGTTGTCGACGTTCAGATGGAAGACGCCGAACGGCTGGATGTCCGTGGACGGAATCCATATCTGGGTGGAGGGAGTGGCGAGTGCCACTCCCGCTGAAATAGCAACAAACATCATCGCCAGTGAAAAAAGCACCATTGGTTTTTTCATCCTGCTTCTCCTTTTCATTTGATTTCACTCCACCTGCAGGCAGTGCGACGGTACGCACAGCACTGTTCACATTTTACCATGTTCACGCATGGTTGCCAGCCAGAGCCGCCGTTCAAGGCCGTCATTCCTGCCGGGATGGCCGATCACTTCGCCGCGTCCAGCGCCAGGTTCACTTCGAGTACGTTCACCCGGGGATCCCCCAGAAAACCGAGCTGGCGCTCTTCGGTGTGGGCGGCGACGAGCTTTGCGACTTCGTCCTCGCTCATCCCGCGTGCCTTGGCGATGCGGGCAACCTGCACGTTGGCCGCTTCCGGCGAGATGTGCGGGTCAAGCCCGCTCCCCGAGGCCTGGACGAGGTCAGCCGGGATGCTCCCGGTGACTCCCGTGTCGCGGAGCGCCTTGACGCGGTCCCCCACGGTCTTCAGGTAATCGGGGTTGGTCGGGCCGGAGTTGGAGCCTCCCGAGCCTATGGCGTTGTATGCGAAATCGGTGGCGGCCGAGGGGCGGGGCCAGAAGTATTTCGGGTCAGAGAAGGGCTGGCCGATGAGGCTGGAGCCGATCTCCTTCCCGCCTTTGTCGGTGATGAAGCTCCCCTTGGCCTGCCGCGGGAAGGCGACCGCGGCGATGCCGGTAACTACCGCAGGATAGATGCCGCCGCAGATGATGGTGAAGATGATGAACAGCAGAATTGCGGGTTTCAGTTCTTTCATGGATATTTTCTCCTAAAATTCATCCCCTCCCCCTTGATGGGGGAGGGTCAGGGTGGGGGTGACGATGCCAACTTTTCAGACTGCCGGACCTTCCCCCTCCCTCTCGCCCCCTCCCACCAGGAGAGGGGGAATCAAGGTTACACAAACATCCCCACCACCAGGTCGATCGCCTTTATCCCCACGAACGGCGCGATGATCCCGCCCGCCCCATAGAGGAGGAGGTTGTGGATCAGGAGCTTCTCCGCGGGCATGGCCCGGAACTTGGTCCCCTTGAGTGCCAGCGGCACCAGGAGCGGAATGATGACCGCGTTGAAGATGACCGCCGACAGGATCGCGGAGAGCGGGGTCGCCAGGTGCATGACGTTCAGCACGTTCAGCTGCGGATAGATGGAGAGCAGCATGGCCGGGATGATGGCGAAGTACTTGGCGATGTCGTTGGAGATGCTGAAGGTGGTCAGGTTTCCCCGGGTCATGAGGATCTGCTTCCCCACCTCGACGATGTCGAGGAGCTTGGTCGGGTTGGAGTCGAGGTCGATGATGTTCGCCGCCTCCCGGGCCGGCTGGGTACCGGTGTTCATGGCTACCGCCACGTCCGCCTGTGCCAGGGCCGGCGCGTCATTGGTGCCGTCGCCGGTCATGGCCACCATGTAGCCCTGCTCCTGGTTTTCCTTGATGAGCCGCAGCTTGTCCTCGGGCTTTGCCTGGGCGAGAAAGTCGTCCACCTGGGCCTCGGCGGCGATGGCCGCGGCGGTGAGGGGGTTGTCGCCCGTGATCATCACGGTCTTGATCCCCATGCTCCGCAGCTGCTGGAACCGCTCCTGGATCCCCCCCTTGATGATGTCCTTGAGGTTCACCACCCCGAGGATGTCGGCATCGCAGCTGACCACGAGCGGCGTTGCGCCGGCGCGGGCGATCCGGTCCACCACGGTTTCCAGGTCGATGTGAAGATCCTTTGCGCCAAGGTTTTTCACGAAGGCGACCGTCGAGTCGGCGGCCCCCTTGCGGTACTGTTTCCCCCCGGTATTCAGGCCGGAGAGACGGGTGTCGGCGCTGAAGACGATGGTTTCCGCGTCGGCAGGAGGGGCGTCCGCCTGCAAGCCGTACTTGTTCTTCGCCAGCACCACGATGGAGCGCCCCTCCGGGGTTTCGTCGGTGAGGGACGCCATCAGTGCCGCCTCGGCCAGCTCCTTGTCCGTGTGCCCCCCCACCGGGACGAACTCCACCGCCTCGCGGTTCCCGAGGGTGATGGTACCTGTCTTGTCCAGCAGGAGCACGTTCACGTCACCGGCAGCCTCGATGGCGCGCCCCGACAGGGCGATCACGTTCTTCTGGAAGAGGCGGTCCATGCCGGCGATGCCGATGGCGGGAAGGAGCGCGGCGATGGTGGTCGGCGCGAGACAGACGAAGAGCGCCACCAGGACCGTGAGCGACACCGGCGACCCCTGGCCCGCCGCCTTCACGCTGTAGATGGAAAGCGGGCTTATGTTGGCGCAGACCAGCAGGAAGACCAGGGTAAGCGCGATCAGGAGCACCTCCAGGGCGATCTCGTTGGGGGTCTTGCGCCGTTTCGCCCCCTCAATCAGGGAGATCATCCGGTCGAGGAAGGTCTCCCCCGGGTTGGCGGTGATCCGGACGATGATCGCGTTGGCGATGACCGTGGTGCCGCCGGTGACGGCGCTCCGGTCCCCCCCTGACTCCCGCACCACCGGAGCCGACTCGCCGGTTATGGCGGACTCGTTCACCAGGGCCGCACCGGCCACGACGTCGCCATCGCCCGGGATGGTGTCATGGGTCTCGACGAGGATGTAGTCGTCCTTGCGCAGGTCGGTGGCGGATACCTCTTCGTAGGCGGCCCCGAACTCAGGCTTCTTCAGCCGCTTGGCCGTCACCTCCGTGCGGGTCTTCCGCAAGCTGGCGGCGCGCGCCTTGCCGCGTCCCTCCGCCAGGGCCTCGGAGAAGTTGGCGAAGATGACCGTCAGCCAGAGCCAGGCGGAGACGAGGCCGGTAAACCAGGCCGGCTCTTTGTTCGCGCCGGTGAGGGACAGGGCGAAGGTCACCAGGGTGATGGCGCTCGCTATCTCCACCGTGAACATGACCGGGTTCTTCCAGAGCGTGCGGGGATCGAGCTTCTTGAACGATTCGATCAGGGCGGGTCGCATGATCCGCGGATCGAAGATGGAAATCGGTTCGGGTGCGTGTTTGGACATGGCGGTTATATCTCCTGTAGGGGCGACCGGCTGGTCGCCCCGGTGATAACGGTGGTAACGTCAATGAGGGCGACCGGCCGGTCGCCCCTACCGCATCATCTGCAACTGTTCCACGATCGGCCCCAGCGACAACGCCGGGAAGAACGTCAGTGCCCCCACGATCAGGATGACCAGGCCGAGCCAGAGGGCGAAGGGCACCTTGTCGGTGGGGAGCGTCCCGAGGCTCGGCGGCACGTACTTTTTCTCCGCCAGGGAGCCTGCCATGGCGAGGGACGCGAGGATGGGGGCGAAGCGGCCGACGACCATGCAGAGCGCGCCGGTCAGGTTATAGAAGACGGTGTTGCCGTTCAGCCCGGCAAAGGCACTCCCGTTATTGTTGGACATGGAGGCGAAGGCGTAGAGCACCTCGGAAAGGCCGTGGGCGCCCGGGTTGTTCATGGAGGCGATGGCCTGCGGCACCACCATGGCGATACCGGAGAAGATGAGGACGAGGATGCCGGCGACGAGGACGGTGATGATCGACATCCACATCTCCCGCACCTCGATCTTCTTCCCGAGAAATTCCGGCGTTCGGCCGATCATGAGCCCTGCCACGAAGACCGCGATCACCACGAAGGCGAGCATGGTGTAGAGCCCGGTGCCGACCCCGCCGAAGACCACCTCGGAGAGGAGGATGAGCGAAAGGGGCATCATCCCCCCGAGAGGAGTCAAGGAGTCATGCATGGTGTTCACCGCGCCGCAGGAGGTGCCGGTGGTGGCAACGGTGAAGAGTGAGGTCCCGGCCAGGCCGAAGCGGGTCTCCTTCCCCTCCATATTGATCCCCTGCACGCCGAGCTTGGCCACCAGCGGGTTCCCGCTCGATTCCGCCCAGTAGAGAACGCCCAGCGCGAAGACGAGGATGGCGAGCATGACAGCAAGGAGCGCCCATCCCTGGCGGGGGTTCCCCGCCATCCGGCCGAAGGTGGCGGTGAGCGCCCCGGAGATGAGGAGGATCAGGAAGATCTCCGCCACGTTGGAGAAGGGGGTCGGGTTTTCGTAGGGGTGGGCCGAGTTGGCGTTGAAAAAGCCGCCGCCGTTGGTCCCCAGCTCCTTGATCGCCTCCTGGGAGGCGACCGGCCCCATGGGTATGGTGACCTCCTTCGCCGTCACGCTCTCGGTGACCGGGTTACCCTTGGCATCCTTGATGGGGTTTCCCTTGTCGTCCAGCTTCGGCTTGTCGTAGGTGACCGGCTGGACCAGCGGCACCGTCCTGTAAGCGCTGAAGTTCTGGATCACCCCCTGGGAGACGAGAAAGACCGCAAAAACGATCGACAGCGGCAGGAGAATGTAGAGGGTACACCTCGTCAGGTCCACCCAGAAGTTGCCGATTGCCGTGGTCCTGCGCCGCACGAACCCCCGAATGAGGGCGATGGCGACCACGATTCCGGTTGCGGCGGAGGTGAAGTTGTGCACCGCAAAGCCGAACATCTGGGTAAAATAGCTGGCTGCCGATTCGCCGCTGTAGTTCTGCCAGTTGGTGTTGGTCATGAAGCTTATGGCGGTGTTGAGCGCCAAGTGCCAGGAGAAGGCCGGGAACTTCTGCGGGTTGAGGGGCAATATCCCCTGGAGCATGAGCATGGCGAAGAGCGCCACGCCGGTCAAAAGGTTGAAGAGGACGAGACCGACAGCATACCGCTTCCAGTCCATCTCTTCGTCCCGGTTCACGCCGCAGATACGGTAAAGGAGGTTCTCGCAGGGGACGAGGACGGGCGACAGGAAGGTCCGCTCCCCCTGGAAGACCCGGGCCATGAAGGTGCCCAGGGGCTTGACGAGCGCCAGCAGGACGACGAAAAAGATGATCGTTTCTGCCCATTCATACATGTTCATAGTGTTTCATCTCCGGTTAGTTGGATCGCAGACCTCATCTTCATGAAGTCTACCTTAGTTTCATAGCGCTTCAATTATCATCGTAACGCTTATGGTCTAAAGAAGGTGTTAAAATGGGTCCGGAATGCGTCAAGAAGCTGTCAAAAACAATATAAGAAACGAGAGGCGAGGGGGTCTTAGTCTGTTTGCTGAGGAAAGAAAGGAAGGTCAAAGCCTGGCGGTGATGTACATCAGGGAACCGGTGACGGCCCGCGGTGAAGGACCAGCAGCAGCACCGCGATGATGACGCAGAGCGCGAGCGTCACTCCGAAAGCGGTCCAGAGCACCTGTTTCCGGTTCTGCTTCCAGGGGGATGGGGCCTGAAGGCGGTCGCAGCGCCCGGTCAGCTGCACCGCCAAGGGGTCGTCCAGCTCCGCCTTCATCGCGGCTGCAGTCTGATAGCGCCTGGCCGGATCGCGTTCCATGGCGTGCAGGATGATCTCCTCGGCCTCGCGCGAGAGCCGCGGGTTGCGCTTGCGCGGGGCCACCGGGTCGCCGATGACGCGGGCATTCATCATCCCGAACACGTTTTCGCTCTCCCCCGCGAACGGCGTCACACCGACCGCCATTTCGTACAGCATGGCGCCGAGACTGTAGATGTCGGTCCGCTCGTCGCCCCGCTTCCCCATGACCTGTTCGGGAGCCATGTAATCCGGGGTCCCCACCGCGGTGGTGAAACCGACGAAGGTGATCCGTCTCCCCTCCGTTGCCTTGGCGATGCCGAAATCCATGATCCGGATCGTCGCGTCGTCGCAGACCATGACGTTCTGCGGCTTGAGGTCGCGATGGACCACTCCCTGCCCGTGCATGTAGGCGAGCGCCTCGCAGATCCGGGCGGCAAGCGGGAGCGCGTCCTTTTCCGGCATCGGCTTGGCGCTGTTCAATAGATGGGCGAGCGTATGACCGCGCAGGTATTCGGTCACGATATAGGGGCGGCTTTTGTGTTCCACGGGGAGGAAGCGGAGGATGGAGGGATGGTTCAGGCCGAGGCCGATCGTTTCCTCCCGCTCGAACTGCGAGTAGAAGCGGAGGGAGCTCTCGTACTCCAAGTGGGGCACTTTGACCGCCACGGTTTCCCGGGTCGCGAGGTCGGTCGCCTTGAAAATAGTCGCCATGCCGCTGCGGCTGATGGTCTCTACGATGAGGAAGCGGTCGTCGAGCGTCTGCCCCGGCTGGAGATCGTAGCCGGTGTGCCGGGGGACCGGCGGGGAATTCTCCGGAAGAGTGGCGCCATTTCGTTCAGACTGAGTCATCATGTATGTCCGCCGCCTTATCCGGAATGCCAAGCTTTACCGTGCGTTCCCCAACTTGCTGCAGTCCGCTTGCGGTCGCACTTCCCACCGCTGCACAGCAGCATCGAAGACCGGTACCTGGCCGCGTTCGACCTGCGGCGGTGCAACTGTCGTGGCATCGGCAGGCACGACGAAATTTCCCCGTATGTGCGGCGCCTCGTCGGCGAAGTCTTCTCCCAGATAATACCCTGTTTCCTCATCGAAGCGATAGATTTTCATGGCATTCTCTCTTTACGTGATTCAGGAAACCATCTTCTCCTGTTATCACTCTAGAGCATTTGCCATAAAGGCGGGCTCAAGATGCCGCGGAAAGGGGTCAAGATTTCATCAAGGCCCGGAATCGAGTGAACATTTGGTTCCAGAATCTCGAAGTCTTATGGTTCTTGCCCGCCGTGCGAGCGCTTCTCTCACCGGCGGCAGCGGGACGGGTTGTGAAAAGGTGGTAAAATTACGGGTGAACGGCACACTTTTCCGCACATTTAACCGAATCTTCGAAAAGCCGTAACGCGGTTGTAACACGCCGCTGCTACTCTAAAAGTGAAAGAAAGCGAAATTAACGGAGGCATCCATGTCCAAGGGAATAATCACCCGTCTTCTCGCGCTGGCCGTTGCCGTGACGACCCTGGCGGCCGTTCAGTCCTCGGCCGCGACCCTTATCAACGGCGCGGGGGCGACCTTCCCCTACCCCCTCTACTCCAAGTGGTTCAGCGAGTATGCGAAGATCGACCCGAGCGTGAAGTTCAACTACCAGTCCATCGGCAGCGGCGGGGGCATCAAGCAGATCACCGCCCAGACCGTGGATTTCGGCGCCAGCGACAAACCGCTCTCCGACGAGGAACTGCGGAGCGCACCGGGGAAGCTCCTCCACATCCCGACCGTCATGGGAGCGGTGGTCGTCACCTATAACCTCCCCGGCGTGGGCAAGGGGGTCAAGCTCACCCCCGAGGTGCTCTCCGGCATCTACCTGGGAAAAATCACCAAGTGGAACGACCCGGCCATCGTCGCCGCCAACAAGGGGATCACCCTCCCCGCCTCCCCCATCATCGTCGTGCACCGCTCCGACGGGAGCGGCACCACGTCCATCTTCACCAATTACCTCTGCAGCGTGAGCCCGGAATGGGAGAAGAAGGTCGGGACCGGGACCTCGGTCAGGTGGCCGGTCGGTCTCGGCGGGAAAGGGAATGAAGGGGTGGCCGGACAGGTGAAGACCACCAGGTACAGCATCGGCTACGTAGAGCTCGCCTACGCCTTCGAGAACAAGCTCCCCGTCGCCTTCCTGAAGAACCGGGACGGGCAGTTCGTCGAGCCGTCCATAGCCTCCACCAGTGCCGCCGCAGCCGGCGCCGCCAGACACATGCCGGCCGACTACCGGATCTCCCTCGTGAACCAGCCGGGCAAGAACGCCTATCCCATTGCCGGCTTCACCTACCTTCTCGTCTATGAACACCAGAAAAACCCGGTCATCGGCAGGAAGCTGGTCGAGTTCCTCAACTGGGAGCTGAAGAGTGGGCAGAAGATGGCTCCGGCGCTCCTCTATGCGCCGCTCCCCGCCAACGTGGCCAAGATGGTGGAGAAGACCGTGAAGAGCATCACGTACTGATTTCGCCTCCATGGCCCGGAAAGCGCCCCCCAGCCTTTCCGGGCTCTTTTTCCGAGCAAGGATTTGTTGCGGATGAATCACGACCAGGTCACGAACCCATTGCGGAGAGACGTCATGCTCCAGGAAACGGACACCCACCGCTGGCAGATCGAGAAGAGGCTCTCCGGCGACTTTGTCTTCAAGGGACTGACGGTCGCCT
>JAMXLF010000101.1 GCA_024281055.1 Geobacteraceae bacterium | reverse complement strand
ATCAATCAGAGTAAAGTACGGCAGGTAGCTTATCAGCAGGCTCCCGCAACAATGCAGGGCGCTCCCATGGCCCTTGCCCCCGTTGAAGCGAAGTAGAATCGTCTCAGAATAGTCACCGGAGGATACTCTAGATGGAAACATTTGCAATCCCAGCCATAAACGTAGCTGCAATCATGCCGGAGACGATTTTGTCCGTTATTGCAATGGCGCTGCTGTTGCTTAACGTCTTCGTCAAAAGCGAGCAGAAAGCCTACCTTGGCTACCTGAGCTTAATCGGCATCGTCGTGACATTTGTCAGCGTCGTCACTGGCTGGAATGCTCCCGCATCAATGCAGACAGCGTTCAATGGATCTGTGCTGCAAGATAACTTTGCACTCTTCTTCAAAGGAATTTTCCTTGTTTCATCTTTTCTGACTATTCTGATCACAGATCAGTACCTCCAGCGTGAGGAATGCAATCATGGCGAGATTTATCCTCTGATTCTTCTGGCGACTGCAGGAATGATGCTTATGGCTTCGGGCACTGATTTGATGACAATCTTCCTTGGACTCGAAGTACTTTCGGTTTCTCTTTATGTCCTGGCAGGGTTCAACCGCGAAAACCTCAAGTCCAACGAAGCGGGACTGAAATATTTTCTCCTTGGTGCATTCTCGACAGGATTTCTCCTGTATGGCATGGCACTGACCTACGGTGCTACCGGCAGCACGAAAATAGCAGCTATCGCAACATTCATAGCTCAGAACGGTTATGTTACCGGTAATCCAATGTTGGTTGTTGGAATGCTTCTGATGGGAGTCGGGTTTTCCTTCAAGGTTGCTGCCGCACCATTTCACATGTGGACCCCCGATGTGTATGAGGGTGCACCTACACCGATCACTGCATTCATGTCAGCTGGACCGAAGGCCGCAGGTTTTGCCGGTTTCCTGCGTGTGTTCCTGTTTGCTGTCCCGGCCCTGAAGGCGGATTGGTCCGCTCTTCTGTGGATTCTCGCCGTCCTGACCATGAGCGTGGGTAACATAATTGCTCTCTCCCAGGACAACATCAAGCGTATGCTGGCTTATTCTTCCATCGCACATGCAGGGTACGCTCTGGTTGGTTTTGCCGCGGGCAATGCTGAGGGTACGGCTGGCATTCTCTTTTATATGCTTACCTACGCTTTTATGAATATTGGTGCCTTTGCAATCATTGTCCTTGTTGGCAAGAAGGGAGAGGCGAACAGCAACGTCAGCGATTATGCGGGCTTTGCTTCCAAACATCCCGTCTTGGCTGTTGTGATGGCCATATTCCTTTTCTCCCTGGCCGGGATGCCTCCCACAGCTGGATTCATCGGTAAATTCTATCTGTTTTCAGCTGCCATCAAATCGGGTTATGTATGGCTTGCCATTATCGGTGTCCTCAATAGTGCCGTTTCGGTTTATTACTATCTGCGCGTTATGGTCTTCATGTACATGAAGGCACCGGAAGAAGAGTTTGATTGGCTCAAGGTAACGCCTCCTATCGTTGTTTCAATACTACTCTCTCTTGCTGGCGTTCTCATTCCGGGGGTTATCCCTGGCTATCTCCTCTCGTTGGCACAAAGGGCAATATCCATGTAGGCTGGCGTCAGCTAGCGTGATTTTAAAGACCCCCCTGAGGCGCACTCCGGGGGGTCTTCAGTTTTTACACTAATGGAGGAAACGATGACTTTAACTGAGGAACTCCGGGCCTGGCAGAATGAGAAGCGCTGCGAGAAGACCGTGGAGTCGCTTGGGAAGAATGGCTTTACATCGGTTTACTGTCGGACGACAAAAGAAGCGTATGACTATATCATTGCAGAAGCTGCTGATGCCAAGACAGTCGGTTTCGGAGGATCGTTGTCAGTGGCCGATCTACAGGTGGCGGAACGGTTAAAGGGCATGGGTAAGGAACTTCTCGTGCACGGCGCTCCAGGTCTTACTCCGGAAGAACGTCAGGAGATCATGCGCAGACAGCTTACCTGTGACCTGTTTCTATCCGGCACGAATGCCGTTACCCTCGCTGGAATCCTTGTCAATATCGATGCTACCGGTAATCGTGCCGCTTCGATGTTTTTCGGGCCGAAAAAGGTAATCGTTGTGGCGGGACGAAACAAGATCGTGGATGGAACGATCGACGATGCCATAATACGGGTTAAAGAGTTGGCCTCGCCGCCCAATGCCAGACGCCTCAACTATAACACCCCGTGTGCGAAAACCGGCTTCTGCTGCGATTGTAACGCTCCGGACAGGATTTGTCGCGTCACAACTATCATCGACCGGAAACCTCGCCTTACCGATTTACGAGTACTTGTGGTGAATGAGGATCTGGGTCTCTAACACCTTGGGTTTTCTGCCAATGATTTGAATGCCAGCGACCAGAAGGGTAACAACAAGTAAGCGAATCTATCAAATTATGTTCCTGAAGGCCGTTCTTGACATACTATTTCCCCCCCGTTGCCATCTCTGCAAGGCCTTTGTCCCAGGCGGGGAGGATATTCATATCTGCCCTGCGTGCCGTGGGAAAGGGAGTGTTATCGTTGCCCCTTTTTGCGAAAAATGTGGTGTTCCTTTCCTGACTGAAAGGGGCAGTAACCATGTTTGCGGTACCTGCATGATTCAGCCTCCTCCCTATACTTCGGCTCGCGCCGCTTTCCTGTATGAAGGAAGTGTCAGGGAGCTCATTCACCGATTTAAATATGGTAACAAGGTACAGAGTTGCCGCCCCCTTGCCCTCCTTACCGCGCAGCATCTGGCGTCGTTTGTGGCTGCAGAAGATCCTGATATGCTCGTGCCCGTCCCTCTCCATCCCAAAAGACTCAGGCATCGCTGCTTCAACCAAGCAGTGCTGCTGAGCGAAATACTTGGCAAGATGTGGTATCTCCCGGTTTTACGGAGTAATCTGCGGCGTATTCGGTGGACTGAGCCACAGATCAGCCTCACAGCTGAGGAAAGGGTGCGCAATGTTCGCGGTGCGTTTGCAGTTAGTAACGCGAAGGCGCTGACGGGGAAAAAGTTAGTACTTGTGGATGATGTGTACACAACTGGGAGCACGGTCACGGAGTGCGCAAAGGTCCTCATGGCTACAGGCGCAGAAGCTGTGTCTGTGGTGACGGTTGCACGCGCAGTTCGATGAAGCGTGGCTGGGGCGAGGAAAAACTTGACAACTGCCAATGACAACTATACAATAAGCCACCTTTAATACATCACCGTACAGGAGGATAAGGCATGAAGAAGTTATTGGCTGCTGCACTCATGGTCGTGTTCGCCGCCTCGGCTGCGATCGCTGCTGCTCCGGACACAATGGTTCTGAAAGCAAAGAATGGCGATGTCAACTTCAATCACAAGCAGCACGGTGCGCTCGGTTGCAAAAAGTGCCATGCCACAGAGCAGGGCGGAAAGATTGAAGGGTTTGGCAAGGATCTGGCACACAAGCAATGCAAAGGATGTCACCAGGAAATGAAGAAGGGCCCGGTGAAATGCGGTGAGTGCCACAAGAAGTAAGTTGCCTTAAGGCTGCGAAAAAGGCCCCGTCAGGGGCCTTTTTTATTGTTCAGCACCTACCCCACCAAGTAGTATTACGCAAGCGCATAAACCCTTTCAGCAGCACAATCCTCGCATGCCACATAGTGGCACAAGTTATTGATAACAAAAGTCACTCTATCGTTTATTCAAAGAAAATAGGAAACAGACTTTCTAGTTGTAAAACGCCATTTTATTTGATAATGTATAAACACACTTGTGACAAAATAGCGCTGTAAATTCAGGAGAAAACATGGCAAATGAGTTTGATTTCAAGAAAATGCGCAGACTTATCACAATTTATGCAGTGGTACAGGTTCTCCTCGTAGCGCTCCTGATTTACATGGCCATATATTTTCAGGCTAGCCTGCAAGCCGAAGGCAGACCGCAGCGATTCTTCCAGAGCATCATCGCAACACTCGTGATCCAGTTGGCGCTCTTTTATCCTATCAACAGATTTGCAAGCAACGAGGCAAAACGCGAGGTAGAATCATGTGCCACGGGCTTGGCCGTCGATGATCTCAAATCATTCCGGACAAAAAGGATGGTTGGGGATGTCGTTAAAACAGGAATTTTTATCTTTTTCTTGATTTTTGCTTTTAAGGCTCCTCAGAATACTACAATTCTTTGTGTCATTTATTATTCCTTCATTCTGACGGTTCTTAGTTATTTTCAGAATTACAATTTCGCGGCAAAACGGGCGATGAAAGAGAAGGGGTGAAAAAACCTGCCATTGCCGCGAGCATCTCGTCGCAACTTCCTTTGACGAGTCTCGTTTCCGGAAGGGATTTAAGAAAAGACCTGCCGTAGTTCTTTGATAGCACCCGGCTGTCAAGAATCAAGACAGCCCCCCGGTCATCCCTGCTACGGATCAATCTGCCGAACCCCTGTTTGAACTTGATCACTGCCTGTGGCACCGTATATTCCATGAAAGGATCGAGACCTGCGGCGGCGATATGCTCTGTCCGCGCCTCAAGGATCGGCTCCGTTGGGACCCTGAACGGCAGGCGCGTTATTACAACTAGCTCCAGAGCTCTGCCTTGAACATCGACCCCTTCCCAAAAAGAGTCGGTACCGAACAGGACGGCATTCATCTCCTTTTTGAAGCGGGAGAGGAGAAGGTGTCGGCTAATCTCCCCCTGACGCATGGGGGTGAGACCTGCCTGGACGAGAGTTGCGACCAGTTGGTGATATATGCGGTTCATAAGCTCATATGAAGTGAAAAGAACAAACGCTCGTCCCTGAGAGATGAGGAGTCCCTTCCTGATGGAGTCAGCCAAAGCAGCCTCGTAGCCGTGTGCAGCGGGCTCGGGCATGTCAGCAGGAATACCTACGAAAGCCTGGTGATCGTAGTCGAACGGCGAGGCGAGAAGGAGCTCTGTCACCCGTTGCCTATCCAGAAGATTTACGCCGATGCGCTGCTCCAGAAAGGAAAAGCGCTCACCGATAGCCAGCGTTGCCGAGGTGAGGACTACTGTCTTGAATTTGTCGAGAATGGCAGCCTTTATCGATGCTGCCACCTCCAAAGGGGAGGAACAGAGTCTCACCACCATTCCCTTGCTTCCCCGATGAACCTCGAACCAGCGGCAAAAACCCTCGTCACGACCGACAAAAAAGAGGAGGCTCTCCACGGCCCTCTCCAGTCGCCCCTTGATTCCCCTGAGGTCGACAAGGGCGCCTGCCAGCTTCTCCAGCACCCTGTCGGGCAGCTTTTCGCATGACTTCAGGAAAGCGCCGAGCACGGAGATATAATCCGCGAGGGCCTGGGTCAGCTCGCGAACGTACCCCTCCACATCCTGCCAAAAGCTGGTTGCATAGAGGGCGGGAGTCAGGCGCAGTTTCTTCTCTCCCGTGCCAGTGCCAGATTTCAGGTGGCCGATGAGTGTCATGCCGATCGCGTCCATAACACGGGTCGAGGCCTCTGCCAGGGTGCTACACTTGGGGATAAGCGAGCTTTCGAGGAGGGCGGCGCACTCCAGGTAAAGATTGTCGAGCGCCTCGGGCACCTCACGGGAAAGCTGGGCGGAAAGCTGCGGCAACAGACCCCGCTGCGGCTTGCGGGGATGTTGAAGCTTGCCGACGAGCTTCAAGAGGCCCTGACGGGAAATTTGAGAGGAGAGGTGGCCGGTTGCTACATCCTCCAGGTGGTGAGCCTCATCGAAAACAAGGCGCTCGAAAGGGGGGAGAATTGCAGTTGAGCTGTAGCCGGTCTCCTGCCGCACCGCCACATCAGCCATGAGCAGGGCGTGGTTGACCACGAGAAGATCGGCGCTTGCTGCCGCCCGTCGAGCCGAATAAAAGAAACAACGGGAGTAGTAGGGGCATTTGACCCGGGTGCACTGGTCGGCCTCGCAGCACACCTCCTCCCAGGTATCATCCCGGGGGATAAAAGAGAGACCGCTTCGGCAACCCTCGGCGGTTGTCTCGCTCCAGGCAATGATCGCCTGCAGTTCGGAAGCGTCGTCTTTGAAGAGCGAGGGCTCCGCCTTGATTGCCGCCGCTTTGCGCAGACAGAGGTAGTTGCCGCGACCCTTCACGAGGATTGCCCGGAAATCGAGCCCCCCGTGCTTTTGCAGGAAGGGGATATCCTTTTTCGTCAGCTGTTCCTGGAGGTTGATTGTGTTGGTGGAAACAACCACCCGCTCCCGGTTGCGGACGGCCCATAGGATTGCGGGGATCAGGTAGGCGAGGGATTTGCCGGTGCCGGTGCCCGCCTCGATCACCGCTACCTTTTCCCCGTTGAAGGCCTCAGCCACGGCGAAGGCCATACGGGTCTGTTCATCGCGATATTCATAGTCGGCCAGCCGCTGGGCCAACACTCCGTCCGGTGCGTACCAGCGCTCGATCTCCGGGAAAGAAAGGCGCTCCACCATGATCCTGGCGAAGGGTGCAACCGCTTGATAGCAGTGCTCCACACAGTTGTCGATGATGGAAAAGCCGACTCCCTGATTGCCCAAGACAGAGGCTACCTCGATGTCGGCCTGGGAAGGGGTGAGATTGCCGGAAGGGTGATTGTGAATCACCACATCTCCGAAGGAGGCGGCCACCATAATGGCTGCCACCGCGTCCCGGTTCCCGCGGGCAAGGGTTTCCACCTCGATAACCACCCGTGCTTCGTCGGTCCTCCCAAGGAAAAAGACTTCGTTGTCTCCGGCTTCTGCGATGGCCTCCCGCATATCCTGCATGGCCTGTTCGGAAAAATAGCGCTTCATCACGTCGAAGATACTATCTTTGCCCGAGTGCCGCAATAAGAAAAGGGCGGCTTGAAAGCCGCCCCATTTCACCAGTCGGAATGGCACTAACCCTGTCATTTCCTCATGCTTGATTACTTCTTGTGGCAGTCGCCGCACTTGGTCGGACCCTTGCCCATGTCGGTATGGCATCCCTTGCAGGTCTTGTGCGCCCAGTCCTTGCCGAACCCCTCGATCTTTCCACCCTTGTCCGTGGCGTGACACTTCGTGCATCCTAAGGCTTGGTGAGTTTTGTGGGGGAAGGTCACGGTGCCCATCGAGGCCGGGAAGGTCATGGTCTCCGATTGTGCCAGTGCCATCCCGGCGGTGAAGAGGGTGAGTGCTGCTGCTGCGATGATGCGTTTCATGGTGTGCTCCTTTCTGTTTTGGGTTTTTCCAACCGTATGTGATAAAAAATATCACGTCGTCCCCCCGAGTGTTATCGACATCTATAGCGATGCTACCCGATGTCGGGTCCGGGAGGATGGGCCGGCTCGGTCAAAAGACGCCTGAAATTAGCCACATAACCTGTTACAATATTCATCATGGAAAATGTACCGGAAAAAATGGAAAAGTCCACCCCCCCCAGTGTCGCCGTTGATGGAACAAAGATAAAAAATATCCGCGAGTCAAAGAAACTAACCCAGCTTTACGTGGCGAACGTGGTCGGGGTGACCACCGACACCATCTCCCGCTGGGAAAACAACCGTTATCCGACCATCAGGCGCGACAATGCGGAAAAACTTGCCTCCGCCCTGGAAGTGGAGCTGGCGGAGCTCCTTCGCCGGGAAGAGCCGGCAGAAGCGCTGACGGGACCTCCCCCGTTGCCGGAGAAACGGCCGGCAAAAGGACTGAGGCTCCTGCTGATCCTTCTGCCGGTAGCAGTTCTGGCGGCCCTTGCCGCGCTCTTCATGTTCAGGCTGGCAGGAGCCCCTCCTGCTGCGGAGCGCTGGCTTCCTCGTTTCGGAGCCCCGGGTGAAATAATCCCCGTTCAGATCAAGGTGATTCGTAAGGAGTCGGGCGCTCGCGGGTTCATCGTCAAAGAGCAGCTTCCGCCGGGGTGGAGCTTGGTGAGTGCAGCGCCGCCCGCGGTGGTCGGTCCGGGAGGGACGCAAGAGGTCAAGTGGCTCATCCCTGGCGGCTCCGGCGCGGTAAGCATCTCCTATACTGTCAGGGTAGCGTTGGCGGCTGCCCTGAAAAGCCAGGCGTCGTTTACCGGAACGATCGTGGTCCATACCGGAGGAGCGCGCACCGAATCGATCGGCGGAGATCGGCTCGTGACGGTTGCGGGGGTGCACTGGGCCGATCAGAACGGCGACGGTCACATCGACGACAACGAGATAATGCCCGCCTACTACCTGACCGAGGAGATGAAAGGGCTCGGCCTCGACTGGAAGGAGATCGAGGCGATCTGGAGCGGCAAGGGGTACCGCTGGAACCGGGAGACACGGGAGTTTGTCGTCATCCAGTAACGGTCCTACAGGGGATCGATGATCGGTTCAGACGGGGAGGCGACTCCCCGTCTTTTTTGTGTCGTACTATGGGAGGATGCCGGCAATCAGGTCGAGGAACGGGGCGGGGAAGACACCGAGGAAGACGACGATGACGGCAGCAAGCCCAAGCGTGGCCGTTTCGGGCAACGAAGCGGGGTTGTGATCGGACGGTGTTTCCACCGGTTGCAGGTAGAGGTTGACTGCCACCTGGAGGTAGAAGTAGATCGAGACGGCGGCGGAGAGAATGCCGACGATGGCTAGGGAGACCTCGCCAGACCTGAGGGCGGCAGCGAATATCAGGAACTTGCCGACAAAGCCGGCGGTGGGAGGTATGCCTGCCAGGGCGAGCATGGCCAGGGCCAGGATTCCCCCTGCGAAGGGACGAGTGAAACCGAAACCGCGGTAGTCCTCCGCGATGTTCACTTCTCCCCCCCTGCTGAGGGAAGCAACAGAGCCGAAGGCCAGAAGATTCATGCCTGTGTAAGCAACGGCATAGAAAGCCGCTGCCTCGTACCCCCCACCGTTTCCGCTGAGGAGGGCGAGGGTCACGTAACCCATCTGGCCGATTGCCGAATAGGCAAGCATCCGCTTGATGTTCTTCTGCAAAAGCGCGGCCAGGTTTCCCACCGTCATGGAAAGGAGAGCCAGCCACCAGAGGGGGAGATGAAGAAAGAGGGCGCCCCGCGCGGCCGGGAGCAGCAGGAGGAGAAGGGCGATGGTTGCCACCTTGGAGGCGGTGGAGAGAAAGGCAATTACCGGGGCAGGCCCTCCTTCGTAAACATCCGGGGTCCAGAGGTGCGCCGGAACCAGCGATATCTTGAAGGCGAGGCCCGTGAGGAGAAAGCCCCAGCCTGCCAGGGCTATGGGATTTCCATTACCGGCAGTGAGCGACCCCTGCATGGCCTGTGCTATGCCGAGAGTCCCGGTACCGGTGTAGATCAGGGCGATCCCAAAGCCGACAAAGGCGGCGGAAATCGCGCCGAGGAGAAGGTATTTCAGCCCCGCCTCGCCGGATGCAGGACGGTTCCGGTCGATGGCCACCAGGATGTAGAAGGCGAAGGTGAGCGCTTCCAGACCGAGGAACAGGGTGAGGAGGTTGACGGCGGAGGCGACGATCGCCATGCCGAAGGTGGCGAACAGCACCGTGGCGGGGTATTCCTCGCCGGTTATCTCCCGGTGCCGGTTGTAATGGTGGGAAAGGAGCAGGACCGCGGTGGCGGTCAGGGCCAGGACGGCCGTGAAGAAACGGGCAAAGGGGGTTGTTGCGATGCCGAGCACCGGTGCTGTCGGGGCGACCGGCGGCTGACAGGCCCAAAGGGTGGCGACGAGGGTGGCGACCACGCCGATTGCGGTGCCGTAGCGGCCGGGAACGACCGCGCCCTGAAGGAGGATCAGGAGGCTCCCACAGGAGAGAATAAGAAGCGGTACGACGGCCCAGAGATCGGCGGCGCTCATGGCGTGCCTCCCGTTGCCGCCGTGAGCAGGGCCACCGGTTCCCTGACGAGGTCGAGAAGCGGCGCCGGGTACACCCCCAGGGTGATGGCGACAAGCGCCAGCACAGCCAGCACCGCACCTTCACGGGGCGTCAGGTCGGCGAGAGGCATCGGCGACCGCTCCGTGACGAAAAGCACCTCCTGCATCAGCCGGAGCATGTAGACGAGGGTCACCACGATGCCCGTGAAGGCGAGGCAGGCAGCTGTTGGCGATGCCCGGAACACTCCGGTGAGGACGAGGAATTCCCCCACGAAGTTGTTCAGCCCCGGCAGTCCCAAGGAGGCGAGGGAGAAGAGGAAGAAAAAGAAGGCGTAGAGCGGCACCTGACCCCACAGGCCGCCGAAGGCTGCAATTTCGCGGGTGTGGGCTCGCTCGTCGAGGATGCCGACCAGGGCGAACAGTGCCCCGGTGGTGATCCCGTGATTGACCATCTGGATAACCGAGCCGGAGACGGAGACCGGAGTCCAGGCGGCGATGCCGAGGACCACGAAGCCCATGTGTCCAACGCTGGAGTAGGCTACCAGCCGCTTCATGTCGGTCTGGGCAAAGGCGACCCAGGAACCGTAGACGATACCGATCACTCCCAGGGCATAGAGGAGCGGCGTCAGCGTCCGGGCCGCTTCCGGGAAGACGGGGATGCCGATGCGAATCAATCCGTAGGCCCCGGTCTTGAGGAGAAGCGCCGCCAGGATGACGCTGCCGGCAGTGGGAGCGTCGGTGTGGGCATCGGGGAGCCAGGTGTGGAGGGGGAAGACCGGCACCTTGATGGCAAAGGCGAGGAGGAACGCGGCAAAAAGCCAGAGGGCGGTGGCGGGAGCAATCGGCGTGTGAACGAGGGCAGGGAGGGCGAAGGTGTCTACGCCGCTTGCCGCACCATGGATCAGGTAGAGGCCGATGATCGCCAGGAGCATGAGGAGCGAGCCGGCCAGGGTGTAGAGGAAGAACTTCACCGCCGAGTAGATTCGCCGGCCGTGGCCCCAGATGCCGATCAGGAGGAACATGGGGATCAGCATCACCTCCCAGAAGAGGTAGAAGAGAAAGAGGTCGAGGGAGAGGAAGACCCCCATAATCCCGGTTTCCATGAAGAGGATGAGAAAGTAGTGGAGCGTCACGCGCTCGGTGATCGCCCGCCAGGAGACCACCATGGCGACTGCCGTGATAAAGGCGGTAAGAAGCACCATGGCGAGGGAGAGGCCGTCCAGCCCCAGCGTGTAGCGGATGCCGAACCGCCCGATCCAGGGGTGATCCGCCCAGAGAAAGAAGCCCGGCAGTGGTGTCCCCCCGGGAGCTGCCGGGGGTGCTGCCGCATACAGCCACCCGGCGAGCGCCAACTCGAGAAAGGCCACCCCCAGTGCCAGCGGTCGGGAGAGGTGCGGACGGTTCCAGACCGGAACGAGGAGGAGACACCCTGCCAGGGGGAGGAAAATCAGGACCGTCAAGAGCATTTCGGCGGGCATCACAGCACCACCCACGCGAGATACGCCAGGAGAAGGGCGGCGCCGGCGGCGAGGCTCAGGATGTAGACGGACACCCGGCCGTTCGTCCAGCGTCCCAGTCCCTGGCCGGTCGCGCCGAGCAGCGCGGCGAACCGGTCGAGCGAATCATCGACCACCCCCTCGTCCACCCTGGTCCAGAAGAAGCGGGCCAGGGCCTCGTAGGGACGGACGAAGAGAAACCGGTAGAGAGCGTCCACGTACCAGCCGTTCTGAAAAAACGCAACCATAGCCGATGGCGGCCCGACGGCAGCCTCGATCAGCCGGGCGCGCCGTTCACCGCTGTAACGGACATGGGCGATTGCCAGTCCGATAAGCGCCACTACCCCGGCAATCCCCTGGAGGACCATCTCCAGGCCGGATGAAGCCTCCATGTTGCCGTCACCGGGAACTGGCGCGAGGAAACCGGCAAGCCATCCCTCCCCCAGATACGCCGGCAGGTTCAGCACCCCGCCGCAAAGTCCGAGCAAGGCCAGGGGGATGAGCATCGCTTCCATGAGGCGAGGGGCCTCTATGCTCCCTCCCCCTTGATGAGGGAGGGTCGGGGTGGGGGTGCCCATCAAGGGAGGGGGAACAGTCAGGGGTGGCCCCGCGAACACCAGGTAAACCAGGCGGAAGGTGTAGATGGCGGTGAGAAGGGCGGTTACCATCCCGAGAAGGTACAGGCTGCCATAGAGGGCGCCACCCTTCAGCCAGGCAGCTGCCAGGATCGAATCCTTGCTGAAAAAGCCGCCGGTGAAGGGAAATCCCGCCAGGCAGGCGCTTCCTGCCAGGAACGGCCAGAAGGTGAGCGGCAGACGCCTGGCGAGGCCTCCCATCCTGAAGATGTCCTGCTCGTGGTGCATGGCGGCGATGACGCACCCCGCACCGAGGAAGAGAAGTGCCTTGAAGAAGGCGTGCACCAGGAGGTGGAAGGTGGCGGCGGTGACGGCGCCACAGCCTACTCCGAGTACCATATAGCCGATCTGGCTGATGGTGGAGTAGGCCAGTGCCCGCTTCAGGTCGCGCTGGGCCAGGGCGCAGGTGGCGGCGTAGAAAGCGGTCACCCCGCCGGTGACGGCGATGGCCGCCAGGGCGGTGGCAGAGGAGCCGATGAGGGGGAACATTCGGGCGAGGAGGTAGACCCCGGCGGTTACCATGGTGGCGGCGTGGATCAGAGCCGAAACCGGCGTGGGACCGGCCATGGCGTCGGGAAGCCAGACCATGAGCGGTACCTGAGCCGATTTTCCCATGGCGCCGACCAGGAAGAGGAGCCCCAGGAGGGTGATCGCTCCGGCCGGAACGGCGGTTCCCATGCCGTTGATCTGGGTGATGGAGATTGTGCCGCACATCCGGAAGAGCCAGATGACGGCAATGCCGAAGGCGAAGTCCCCGATCCGCGTCACGATGAAAGCCTTGCGTCCGGCGGTGGCGTTCTTCTCATCCCGGTACCAGAAGCCGATCAGGGCGTAGGAGCAGAAGCCGACTCCTTCCCACCCCAGGTAGAGGAGCGGGAGGTTCTCTGCAAGCACGAGGGTCAGCATGGCAAAGACGAAGAGGTTCAGGAGGGCGAAAAAACGGGCGTAATCTTCCTCCTCGGCCATGTAGGCGACCGAATAGACATGAATGAGGGTGGAAACGAAGGTGACCATGAGGCACATCACGGCCGCGAGGGGGTCGTAGTACAGGGCGACCGGGGCCTGGAAGTCGAATGCCGTCAGCCAGCGGAACAGTTCCACCGTCACCGGGGTGCGGTAGGAGAGGAATGCCGCTAGAGCAAAGCCGAAGGAGGCCGCCACCGCGGTGCACGCCAGCCACTCCGCCAACCGGCGCGGCAGGAGCCTCCCCGCCACCGTGTTGACGATTCCCCCGAGGAGAGGAAGCAAAAGGATAAAGGAGAGATAGAGTCTCATATCACCTTGTGCATACTGTGAAACTGGTTAGCCCTTCATACTGTCGAACTCATCCGCATTCACCGTTTTTTTCCGCCGATGAAGGTAGACGACGAGAGCCAGGGCCAGCGAGACCTCGGCGGAGGTCATGGCCATGATCATCAGGGCAAAGACCTGACCGTCGGTTGCCCCCCACAGCCGGGAACCCCCGACTGCCACGAGCATCGCCGCATTGAGCATGATCTCGATGCCGATGAGCATCATGATGACGTTGGTCCGCCAGGCGATAACGCAGGCGAGTCCCAGCGCGAAGATAATGCCGGCGAGGATGAGGACGTGAGCCAAGGGGACGATCATCGGCGTCTTCCCAGGTAGAGAGCTCCCACCAGTGCGAAGAGGAGCTGCATGGAGATCACTTCCACGGCTATGCCATACTGCCGGAACAATGCCCGGGCGAAATCCCGCACACCGATCGCCCCTCCGCCGGCAGGACCGGCATGAGGGACGGTGAGCAGCAGCACCGTCGCGGCGAGGAGTACCCCTCCCAACAGCGTGGCTGGCCACCAGTCCCGCCATCCCGGGCTTGAAACCTTTTCCGGGTGGCCGAGGTCGAGCATCATAATGACGAAGAGAAACAGAACCATGATGGCGCCTGCGTAGATGATCACCTCGAAAACCGCCACGAGCGGTGCGCCGAGGAGGTAGAAGATTACCGCCAAGGCGAAGAAGGAGGTGACCAGGTAGACGATGGCATGCACGGTGTGGCGCTCCGTGATGGCGAACAGCGTTGCAATCACGATGATCGCGGCCAGGATGTAGAAGATTATCTGTTCCATTTCCGGATGAATGGTGAATGGTGATGGTGAATGGTTGAAAAGAAAAGGTTCTCTTCACCTTTCACGATTCACCCTTCACGTCTTTAGGGCATCAGCGTTCGCACGTCAATCGGCGGCTCCTCGTCGGGGTTGCCGCCGCGCGGATTGACCACACCGATCCCGGCGTGGCGGTAGAAATTGTACTCCGGGTCCTTGCCGCACCCATCGATGAGGAGGTCTTCCTTCTCGTAGACCAGTTCCATCACGTCCCGTTTGCAGATCTCGTAGTCCGGGGTCATCTGGATGGCCATGGTCGGGCATGCCTCGGCGCAGAGGCCGCAGAAGATGCAGCGGGAGAAGTTGATGCGGAACCACTCTGCATAGCGGCGGCCATTGTCCGTTTCCGCTGCCTGCATGGAGATGCAGTCAACCGGGCAGGCGGCGGAACAGAGATAGCAAGCCACGCAGCGCTCACCGCCGTCCGGGTCGCGCGTGAGAACGATGCGCGCCCGGTAGCGCGGGTAGGGAATCCGCTTTTCATCCGGGTACTCAACGGTGACAGAACGGCGGAAGAGGTGCTTCCATGTGGTCCAGAAGCCCTGCACGACGGCCTTTGTGTCGTTGAGGATGCTCAAAGATGGTTACTCCCCGGTCGTTGACGATGCATGTAGCTCAAGTTTACCCGAAAATAGAGAAGTTTAAAGTTCCGGGGACAAAAATGCACGGGAAAGAGCAAGGGGAGAGGGATAGGATACTGAACCGGGGACCGATTCAGTGTAATCGGTCCCCGGCAGAGAATATCGGGAGCGGGATCAGGCCGAGGCTTTCATGCGTTCGGCCTTTTTCAACAAGGCAAGGGCAAGGGGGTGTTGGTTGTTCTCTGCGTACACCATGGCGGTATTACCCGTGAGGGTCCGGGCATGTACATCAGCGCCGGCACTGATGAGGGCCTGAACGGTATGATTGCAGCCGTAGATTGCCGCGAGCATGAGGGGGGTGTGCCATTCCCGGTCGCGGGCGTCCACCTCGGCGCCGTTCGCCAGGAGAAGCTTGACCGCCTCCACGTGGCCGTTGGCCGCCGCGTAATGGAGCGCCGTTTTTCCCTTTTCGCTGCGTGTGTTTACCTCTGCCCCGCGGCGGAGCAGGTCTCTGACTTCCTCGACGTCTCCCTGTTTGGCTGCTTCAATGAGAGGAGTGTGCCCGTGCCGGTCCCGTGTGTTGACATTATGCATGATACCTTCCCCCTTTCTGTCTGCCATCCTGCCGTCGATAACAGTTTCCATCGCCCCCTCCTTTTCCCTCAGGTGTGAAAGTCTGCCAGAAGCGTTTAATGGAGCATGAGATACCAGCCGGTGACCAGTATATTTATCAATGCAACCGGAGTCAACACTTTCCAACCGAAATGCATCAACTGGTCGTACCTGAGCCGCGGCAGCGTGCCGCGCATCCAGATGAAGAA
>JAMXLF010000100.1 GCA_024281055.1 Geobacteraceae bacterium | reverse complement strand
TGGACACCAACTTCTACCCCCTCGGTTCCTGCACCATGAAGTACAACGCCAAGGCGCTCGAGAGCGCCGCGGCCCTCTTTACTCCCTTCCATCCCATGACCGCCCTCCTCCCGGACGGGGAAAGGTTCGCCCAGGGCTCCCTCGCCCTCCTCCACGACCTGGCGGGGCTCCTCGCCGAGATCACCGGCATGGATGAGGTGACCACCCAGCCCCTGGCCGGCGCCCACGGCGAGATGACCGGCATCATGCTGATCGCCGCCTATCACCGCGCACGGGGGTACAAGAAGAAGTATGTCATCGTCCCCGACTCCTCCCATGGCACCAATCCAGCGTCCGCGGCCATGGTGGGGTACGAGATCATCACGATTCCGACGGCCCCTTATGGTGACATGGACATCGAGCTCTTCCGCCAGGCCATGAACGGTGAGGTGGCGGCGGTGATGATGACCTGTCCCAACACCCTCGGTCTCTTCAATCCGCACATCAAGGAGATCTGCGACATCGCCCACGAGCACGACGCCCTCATGTACTACGACGGCGCCAACCTCAACGCCATCCTGGGTAAGGTGCGTCCCGGCGATGTGGGCTTCGACGTGATCCACGTGAACCTCCACAAGACCTTCGGCACTCCCCACGGCGGCGGCGGCCCCGGGAGCGGGCCGGTCGGGGTGAAGAAGGCGCTCGTCCCGTTCCTCCCCGCCCCGCGGGTGGTGCGAAACGGTGACGGCACTTTCGCCCTGGAGACCGAGAATCCCCAGAGCATCGGCCGGGTCGCCAATTTCTTCGGCAACTTCGGCATCATGGTGCGGGCGTTCGCCTACATCAAGATGCTCGGCCGCGAGGGGCTCATCCAGGTGAGCGAGCAGGCGGTCCTCAACGCCAACTACATCATGAGCCAGCTGAAGAGCCACTACGACCTTCCCTACGATCAGACCTGCATGCACGAGTGCGTCTTCTCCGCCTCGCGCCAGCTCAGGCAGGGCGTGCATGCAATCGACGTCGCCAAGTACCTCATCGACCGCGGCTACCATCCTCCAACGGTCTACTTCCCGCTCATCGTCAAGGAGGCGATCATGATCGAGCCGACCGAGACCGAGAGCAAGGAGACCATGGACGCCTTCATCGCGGTGATGCGCGAGGCGGCGGAGATGGCGGAGAAAGACGCCGAGGCGCTCCACCAGGCGCCGGTCACCATGCCGGTGTCGCGGCTCGACGAGACCAAGGCGGCGCGGGAGCAGAATGTCTGTTTCGGCGGGTGATGAGGTAGCGTACAATGAAAGGACCACGGGCCTCCCGGTGATACCGGCGAGGCCCGTTTTTTTTTGCAGTGTGTCAGTCAATGGTCAGAAGGAGGTGAAAATCCAGTTCCAGGCGTCATGGAGCTCCGGCAGTGCAGCGGCGGCGTGGACTGTCGGCACCGTGCTGCTCGACAGGTTGACCGTGTCGGTGGACTGCACGAGAGACACCCGTTGCTTGGCCCCGGCGCTGCTGAAGGCGTTGAAGGCCACCTGGGAGTTGGCGTAGGGGACGAGGTCGTCAGCGGGATTGTGCAGCATCCTGACCGGCATGGCGGGGGCCCAGCCGCGGTAGGTGTCGTTTTCCTGCAGGTAGCCGGAGATCGCGGAGGTGGTGCTCTGCAGGTCCGCGATGAACTGTTGGGTCAGGATGCTCTTCGGGACGATCAACTGGACCGGATTGAAGCGCATCCCCATGGCCATGCTGATCGTTTCCCCGGTAAAGTTGCCGTTGAAAAGAGGTGGCAGGGTCGTCTGGTAGGGGGCGATCATGGTGTAGGTCGGACTCAGCTTCGGGTCGTGGTAGACGCTATAGTAACTGGTGAGGACGAAGGGGAGGAAGTAGGGCGCTTTGAAGGTGGTGTTGGCGAGGATGACGGAGCGCATCGTGCCGGAGAGGTCGTGCGGCCCCGAAAGGGGTGCTGCCGCCGTGACGGTGAACTCGCCGGCATGGTTCAACTGCAGCTCCCTGGTCGTTGCCAGGGTCACGAATGCCCCCTCGGAGTATCCCATCAGGAACAGTTTGCCGTTCCAGGTGCAGGGTGAAGAAAAGAAGCCGACCTTTCCGGCGAGGGCATCGCGGGTGGCGCGGAGCATGTCCACCACCTGCCCGGCGAGGCTCGCGGCGTGGACGAAGGGTTGAACGTCGGTGTTGTCCCCCATCCCCTCGTAGTCGGGCATCGCCACGGCATAACCGGTGGTTGCCATGGCGGCGGCGAAGACGACTTCCGGATAGTCGAGCGGGTTGCGGCCGGGGACCAGGAACTGGGACGGAGAGTTTGGCCGGTACGGTTCGGTGGCGTGCTGGTACATCAGGATGGGAACGGCGGGGACGGTTCCGGCTGCAGTACGCGGAAGGATGACGAGACCGCTGAGTGTCACGGTTGTGCCGTCGGCCCGCTTGGAGAGGTACTGCATCCGGTGCAGTTCTATGTCGTAGGTGCCATGGGTAACGATGTCGCCGAAGTAGGTGAGAAACTTCATCAAGTCGCTTGCGTTCGCGGGGTTGGTCGCCAGCACGGCGCTAACCTGGCTGACCACGCTGGAGTTGAAAGCTGCGGTTGTCAGGGTGACCCCCGGAGCGACGGTCACCGGTTGGCTGGAGACGACGACCGGTGTGCCGTTGCCGGAACTGCCGCACCCTGCGAGCAGCAAAGAGAAAACAAGTACCAGAAGGACAGCCGTCTGCATGACGTTTCGTTTCACGAATTCCTCCTTGTTCGCCGTCATAAAATTGCCCAAGAATAGCAGACAATCGCAATTCCGCCAAGTCAATACGTTGCCGAGTCCTGTTGGGTGCGTCTGATGCTGTGAGTCTGGACACGTTCGAAAGAAAGGCCTCGTGACCGGATTGTCACGAGGCCTTTCTTGTGCAATCTTACATGGGGGAGCAGCTGGCTCAGTGCTTCGCCGGGAAGGTTGCCTGCTGCTCGGCCATGTCCACCACCGGCAGAAGCGGCACCTTGTCGAGGCCGTAGGTTTCCTTCAGATCGAGGTCCTTGGGGACGGCGGCGAGGAGCGACTCGGCTACGTGCTGGTCTGCCTGGCGGTAGCGGAGTTTTACCTCAAGGCGTACCTCCTTCACCCCGCCGGCGGGGCTGATGCCGTAGAAGACCTCCTTGTAACCACGCGGCGGAATGGTATCGTGGCGGGAAAAGGCGGTCACTACCCACGGGTCCACGGCAAAGTGGAAATCGGTCCCCATCCCGTCGGAATTGAACAGGCGGGTGTCGGCCGGCAGGTCGCCTTTTGCATCAAGGCCGCCGCTTGCGAGTATGACCTTGCCGGCCTCGTCCCGGGCGGTTATCTCCAGCCACATCTGGCGCACGTTGGTGAGGGAGGTGGGGAGGTTGTGGCCGGCGCGCACGTTCTTTACCCGCACTCTCACCTCGGCAAGCCGTCCCTCCCGGTAGACGGGGGCCAGCTCCAGTTCCGCCGCGCTCTTCAGCCGCGCCACCGCCATCTCGTATTGCTTCATGAGCCCGTCGGCCAGCTCCTTGTCTCCGGCCTTCCGGGCCGCGCCGGCCGCCAGGTAGTGGAGGAGATAGTTGGCGCCGTTGAAGTAGTGGCGGTATTCACCCCGCGCTGGCTTGACGAAGTCGTCGGCGGCCCGCCGGAAGGTGGCGGTGTCGACCATGTGGCAGTCCTGGCAGAGGATCGCCTTCTGGGCATAGGGGCCGTGCTTCCACTCCAGGTAGGTTGCCTCAAGGGGGAAATGGGCGTCGTAGTGGTAGACCTGGTGGCAGGAGGCGCACATGTCGGCCTGGAGGTGGAGGCCGGACTCAGCGCAGTCGTGGAAACCACCGCCGCAGCCTTCAACGGGCTTATACGGCCCGCGCTTGATGAGCTGCGGTCCTCCCCTGCTTTCGACTCCGGGGGTGAGGATGAAGGAGCCGTTCTCCGGCTCGTGGGAGGGGGTCTGCCAGTGGGTGACGCCGCTCATGGAGTGGCAGGCGTCGCACGATACTCCAGCCGCAGCCAAGGGCGAGAGTCCCTTTAGCCCTGGGCCCTTTACCTCGCCGGTCACCATGCCGGCCGGCGAATGGCATCCCTCGCACTGGCGGGCGATTTCGTGGCCGACCGACTTCACCCCCTTGTTCAGCTCCCCCTGGTAGACCGGGTCATGGAAGGCGAGGCTGTGCACCGAGCCGTTCCATTCCCGGTACTGCTTCTCGTGGCAGCCGCCGCAGTCGGCGGGTGGGGTGAAGGGGGCAGACGACTTGTTCCACTTGATGAGGGAAGGGTAGAAGGGGTAGAACTCCCGGTCGAAGTCGAAGACCGAAGCGGCCAAGGCGATGCCGGGAGCCAGGGCGATGAGGGCGGCGAGGACGAGAGAAAAAGCAAAGGGATGACGGGACACGATGTGCTCCTTTTCTTGGCGTAGTCAATGCTCAATTTTACCGTAGAAAAGACGTATTGCACCCGACGCGCCGCCATTATACCCTGCACGCTCCCCTTACTGGAACACGATGCCCGTCTCCCCCTCGGTATACACCTGAACGGAGATCCTGTCCTTCTGCACGAGCACGTCGCCGACCTTGAGGGTCTTGATGTTCCCTCTCAGGAGGAGATGGTCGGCCAGCTGGACCTGCGCAATGGCCTTCTGGGCCAGCGCGCGGGAATCCTCCAGCCTCTGGGCGAGGTCCATGTTGAGCTTCTCCTGGATCGTGCTCCGGATGGTGCCGTGGAGAAACCAGGCGGCCGACTGCAGCAGAAGGCTCTCGGTCTGCATGTCGAAGTCCACGTCCTCCACGGACAAGGCCTTGGTCTGGGGGTCGAACCGGGGCTTGCCCGTGAGGTAGAACACCCCGTCCAGCGAGCCGTTGGTCGCCACTTTCACGACCACCCTGTCGCCGTTGCCGTACAGGTCCAGATCCCTCAGGATGACGGTCTTGCCGTCGGAAGTGAACTCCTTGTTGAGAAGGAGAGGGGATGCGATGGCGCGCAGGTCCTTGTAGAAGAGGTCGGCATTCAGGGCGATGCGGAAATTTCGCTCGAAGGAGTTTACCAGCTTCAGGTTGGGGAGCGGCACCGGCGGCGGGGACGCGGGTTGCGGACCGACCACCATTTCGGCGAACGAGGTGATGCCCACACTCACCCGGACCCTGTTGTTCTGGGCGGAGAGGGGGGAGAGCATGACCTCCCGGGGCGTTATGGTCAGCCACGCGTTGTAGTTCTTGTCCAGCAGGACCGGTTTCTGGGCGGCGAACCAGACCTTGGCGATCTCCGTCTTGAGGGGAAACGCCTCGTTGATCTTCCGGCTCACCATGTCGGAAAGGAGCTTCTGCACCGGCTGGGTAATCCCTTCCGCGATCTTGCGCGGTTTGATGGAGAGCGGGCCGATGCCGACCTCCTCGGCGAGCAGGTCGCTCAGCCCCACGTAGTAGATCTCGGTGCTCAGTTTCCAGTCGGGGGTGATCCTGGCGGTCGCCTTGAACTTCATCTTCAGGGAAACGGCCGGGGTTTCGAACATGCCGTAGCTCATCGACATGGTGATCGGTATGGTGAAGTAGAGGAAGTTGTCGGCGGCGCTCACGGCGATCGGTCCGTTGCGCAGCACATCCACGCTGAGCCCGCGGGTCCCGGTGGAGCCTTTGTACAGATCCCTGCGAATTGCCTGGTTGAGGACTCTGCCGAGATCGTCCGTCGACGCTTCGATCGGTACGCTGAGGGTAGACAGCTCCTTTTTCAGCGCCGGCCGGAAAGCCGCATCCTTCGGCGGCTCGGCCATCAGCGACGGTTTGGCCCCCGAGCAGGCGGTCAGGGTTACGGTGAGGATCGCCGGTATGAGCAGCGATACAGCCCTTTTGAAGCTATGCATGACAAGTTCCCTCTGATTGATTTTGCACGCTGGTGAACATTCCCCGCGGCCGGTCTGCGGTCGTGGGGCGGTCATCGTCACGATATCCCAGGTAGCTCAATACGTCAAGCATGCAGCATTAAGAATCCCCGCCGCCAGGGAGAGGACGCCGAGCAGGATTGCCGGGGCGGGCTCGTTGTCGGCGATCTGGCGGCAGAGGCCGCCGAAGCAGGCGCGCAGCACCAGGAACACCAGCACCTGGACCGCGAGGGCCACCAGTGCCCACACCACCATGTCCAGGAACGAGATGCTGTGGGCGATGGCGCTTGCCAGCGGGATCACGAACCCGAGCAGCGCCCCGCTGAAGCTGATGGCCGGTGCCACCTTCCCCTCGTGGATCATCCGGAACTCGGCATAGGGGGTGATCCGCACGTACAGCGCGGCAAAGAGCAGGGTGAGCATCGCTGCCGCCAGAAAGTTCAGGAAAAAGGCGTTCAATCCTCCCAGCGACTCCATGATCGTTATCGAATCCATGTCAGTCTCCTTTATTGTCACATTTTCTTGCGCTGTAACCCCTCCCAGCCTCCCCTTAACTTAAGGGGAGGAGAGTTCATCCGCCCTCGTTAGGTTAACGCGAGGAGAGCTCATTACCCCCTCTTAGGTTAAGAGGGGGCCAGGGGGAGTTACGTCTCTCTTCAATCCGGCAAATTTTAGTCAATCCTCCACGAAATAATGCGGGATGAATCTGCTGCCGTTGGTCGTGATTTCCGTCCGGTCCTCGCGTATCCCGATGCCGGCCGGCTCCCCGCCTATCACCCATGAGCCGATGACCGGATAGTTGCCATCGAAGGAGGGGAGCGGCGCGTAGCGCTGGAAGACATACCCCTCGCTCCCGTAACTTCCCTCGGTTTTCAGACACCCTTCGCCGCGCCGGATTTCGATATTCTCCCCCTCCCGGGAGAAGAGTGGCTTCCGCACGCAGTCCCCCGCGAGCGGCCGGTCGTCAAAGGTCGCCTCCAGCAGGTTCGGGTGTCCCTCGAAGAGCTCCCACAGGACGGGAAGTATCCCCTTGGTGCTGAGGACCATCTTCCAGGCCGGCTCGATGATGCGCATGCCGCAGTCCGCCAGGTACTGTCCGAATTCCTCCCGCACCATCCATTCCCACGGGTAGAGCTTGAACAGCGTCCGGATCGGCTCCCCTTCGAGGTAGACGAATTTCTCCAGGCAGTGGTCCCAGCCAATCTCCTCCATGAACAGCCGCCGGGTCGCAAAGCCCCCCTGGATGGCGGTGTCCCGCAGGTATTCCACGTTTCCCAGGTCTTCGACGCTCCCGGCGGCGCAGGCAAAGTGGAGCTGGTCCCGCTGGAGATACGGCCACGACTGCCAGAAGGCGATCAGCTTCTCGTGGATGGAGTTGAACTGGTCGGCCCCGGGGTAGGTGTCCCGGAGCCAGAACCATTGCACCACGCTCGCCTCCAGGAGGGAGGTGGGGGTGTCGGCGTTGTATTCCAGGAGTTTCGGCGGGCCGCTGCCATTCCAGGCCAGGTCGAAGCGGCCGTACAGGGTCGGCTCGTCCATGTCCCACGACCTGACGATCGTCTCGACGAACCGGTCGGGGATGCAGAGGCGGGAGAAGAGGTCGCGGCGGATCACCTCGTCCACCGCTTCGATGCAGCGCTCCTGCAGCTCCGCCGTGGCCAGATCGAGGGCGTCTATCTCGCTCCGCGTGAACCGGTAGCAGGCGGACTCGTCCCAGTAGAGCTCGTCGTCGATGGTATGGTAGGTCATTCCCACCGACTCGACCCGCTCCTGCCAGCCCTCCCGCGGTTGAATGCTGAGGCGTTCCATTAGCGTCCCGTGCGGTTAATTCGCCGCACAAATTTTGATGGATTTTGTCGCGTGGCAAGGCGTGGCGACGCAGGCCTAGTACGACCTAAGCCGAGGAGCCGCAACGTAGCCACGCGGCAAAAGACGCGAAATTTGAAGGAATGAGTTAGCCGCACGTGACGCTTAACCCCCGAATGATGCGTGGAAGCTGGCAAGGGAGCCGAATCTGCCCCGGCTGATGGTCCCGACGCCGACCGAGCGGGTCACTCTCCCCCCGCCGCTTCCGTAGCGCGGGCCATAGGAGTAGTGCGTGCCGTAATGAGTGCTGCCCGGGGGCGGGTCCTGACAGTCCTTGCCGTCCCCCCAGTCGTTCAGGCAGTCCTGCCGGTTCGCGTAGAGGTAGTGCCGGCTCTCCCCCTGGCTCGCGATGGCGAGCGCTCCCATCAGCACCAGCGAGACCTGGAGCGAGCGCCGGGGGGCGAGCACCGCAGTTGCCGGGGCGGGCTCCTCTTGCTTCCGGGGCTGGATTTGCCCCTCCCAGGCGGAGAGCCGCGGAAAGAAGTCGTAGAAGTAGAAAACGCCGACCAGCAGGAAGAGATAAGAGTCGAGCATGTTGCCGAAGAGGAAGAAGAGCACGAGGCCGATGAGGGCCACGCCACTGGCGATAACGGCGGAAACGAAGGAGGCATTCCCCCTGTTTTTCAGCCGGGTCTCCACGGGAAGGGCTCGCTGGCTGGACTCCTGCGACGAAGTCGGCGACAGCTTCCGCAACAGGAGATACGCCAGCACCGCCAGCCCGATCGCACCGAGCCGGACCGGAAGGGCGGGGAGTCCGGGGGTAAGCCCGGCGAAGTCATCCACGACCCCCGCGGTAAACACCGCAATGAGCGCTATCACGACAAGGAGCCCCGCCATGGTCCAGTACGATGACGCCGCTTCATGGAAGGCCGACAGGGCCAGGCCGTTCGGCCGTTTCCCGGTCGCATTACCCGTTCTCACGCTGATCTGGTAGATGTCCGCCGCATATTTCACGACATCCGCGATCTCTTCACCCGAGACCATCGTGCGGCGGATGACGATCGATTCCCGGAAGTTCTTGTCCGTTCCGTGGTAAAACCTGACCTTCTGCTCGTCGGTGACCATCTCCAGCTCCGCGGCAGGGAGGACGGTCTGTCCGAAGAATCCGTCCCGGACGATCTTGTCGGGGAAAAAGGTGATGGTGCGGGTGACGATGCAGTCAGCCAGGTACCAGGCCCCGACCACCACCCCTCCGACCACGAGGAGCTCGAAGACCAGTCCTTCGCCGAGAAAGACCTGGCAGACGGGCAGCACGATGAGGGCGAAGAGGAGAAATATGACCTTCTTCCACGCCGGATACCGCACGACCAGCGGTTCGTCCCCGAATTGCCGCGTCGAGGGCGGCACGGAAGAGGGCTCATCCGGTTCAATCGGCTCCATTTCGATTTTTTCGAAAAGGCTCATAGAGACTCCACGGGGAATGGTACCCCCTGTTTATGTTCGTGCCACACGTCGGCTCCCGTTTCTTCTCATGAAATCTGCCCACTTATACCACGACCGCTGCCGAGCCCTATTTCCTGCCGCCACGGACGGGCCAGACATGACGCGTGTAATGATCTTCATTGTAAGTATCACCGCCGTCAACAAGGGAGACGCAGTAGGGGTAGCCTTTATACTCTGAGTGCGTTGTGGCGGTCCAGTAGTAAAATGGTCTGACGTCAAAGAACCCCATCCCGTTGAAAGCACTTGCTACACCCCAGTTTTTCCGGTTTATTCCCGGGGACGTCTCGTGGTAGAAGCCTTTGCCGAAATGCGCGAAGTCTTGAAGCTCTTTGAGGGTCGGCAAGCGCCAGTCGTTGAAACCGCCGAATTTTTGTTTGTTCAGGTCCTCGATGAAACGTTTGGCACTGCTCCACGTCACCACCTCGCCACTCGGCACCAGGCTTCCATCCCGGGTCCAGGTCAGTGCGGTCGCCGTATCGTAAACCGTCAGGTCCGAAAAGATAAGACGTTTGGTTGCATACATCGGATTCAGCTTGAATCGACTGCGTTTCCTGGCCTTATGCGCGGCATCTTCAACGCGGTAGAGCGTGGTCACCTGCTTATCTTCTCCCCGCAGCTGAAGCGCCTCTGCTTGTTCGTTGTACGCTGCATGAATAATGCGACGTTCTTTGGCCTGTACTTTTCCTGAGCGCTGGGGCCCCGCTTCTTCCCCGCTGAACGCTATCTCGACCGTGCCGTCATCCAGCAACCTCCATCTGAAGGGGTATGTCATGCCGATGGCGGTAACGAGCATCCCCGTCCGGTCTTCCTTGAATACGCAATTGAGCGTTTTGAATTCATTCTGTTCGTTCGACCAGCATCCCACAATGTCCCGCATTTCGGGAGGAGACGGGTTTTGATCGTTTGTGACGCCGTGTCTGTGGCGCGGCGGGACATGCGCAGGATCGTCGGTGAAATTTACCACGCCGTCAGCATCAGTCCAAGTGTAGATTTCGCCAAAAGCACTACCCGCGCCGATTTCGCAAAGGATGCCGAATGCGGCTGCGAGCAGATGCAGGCAGATAACGTTCCTGAACGACACCATTCAGCTCCTCTCAAGTCGATGTTTGCTCGGGGCTTTACATGTTCAGGCTATTCCGAGACGAGACCAATACGCGTGATCAGTACGGGCCGAGCCGGGTCGTTAGAAAAAACGACCAGGTTCGTGGACGTTTCAGAGCCCCGATAATGAACAAATACTCTGCATTTATCGTTCGGCCCGATGTCGTTGCAGGTGCCGGAGAGTTTGAAAGAGTCGGTGTCCCCACCTTCAAGAAACATCTTTTCCACCAACAGGCTTGCGGTACCGTAGTTGTTGACGGTGATCTCATAGACACCACTGGCTTTGACCGGCGATCTCGTGATGGCCTCTACCTCGATCCTCGGCGCCGGCGGAGCCACGACATCCGAATAGAGCAGAACTTTTTGGGCAGTTGCAGCCTCGTGACGAATCGTTGCATCAACAGTCAACGGGCTTGCGAACCGGGGAGAATCGCTCTCAACGGCTTCAAACGGCAGCGGCGCATAGTCCTGTACAGACAGAAGGGGGTTCACGAGGCCCGCGGGCATCGCACCGTCCTTCCGCAGTTTTAAGACGAGCATCGTCGGATGAAGGGAGAAATCCGAGGTGCGGCCTGCCAGGAAGAGCGCGTCTCGGGACATGAAGACGTCGGACACAGTGATATCGCCTTTCCTTGCAGCAAAGGCCTTCTGCCATTCGATACCGCCATGGCCATCCACCTGCAGAAGAGTGATGGCTAAAGACGAGTCTCCCTTATAGTATGAACGGCGGCCGACAACAAAAAAGCCTCCCAGGTCGGCTTCCTGGATACCCGTGAAGGAATTGTCTCCCACGCTGCCGTAGAGATTCTGCCATACGATATTCCCGGTATCATCGAGCCGGATCAGGAAGGCACGGCTGATGAGGTTTACAGCGGGGGCAAAGGCTTCGGGGATGTATGCCATGCTGCCTGCCACAAGGAATCCACCGGTAGCCAGACTCTTCGCAAGGCAGTTATTGACGGGGTTATCGAAGAATTTGTGCCACTGAAGCGTCCCCCTGCTGTCCAGTTTGAGCACGAGCAGGCATCTGAGCGATTCATGGTCGGTTGTGGCACTCACGATAAAGCCGTGATCGGTACTTTCTTCGATGCTGGCTCCAAATCCCTCTCCCAAACTCCTGTTCCATGCCAGATTCCCTGAATTCCCGAGTGTGCCGCACCATACCAACTGACCGTCTTTGCCGTCCGAGTGCATGCCGACAAACGCGACCCCCCCGCCATGAGTCTGGCAGATGTGACTGATATACCCTTCCGGCATATCGACCTTCCAGAGCATGGTCCCGTTTTCGTCGAACCTCGCGACTGCTGCCCCGGATGAGCCGAACAGGGCGGCAAAGACGCCGCCATCGCCTGTCGGGCAAATCTTGGTAAATTGCATCTGCTGTTCGAAAGCGTAAACCCTGCTCCAGACAATGCGGCCATCCGGCCCCAGCCGAACCATCAAGGCCTTCTTAGTCTCACTGCCTCCCCACGGTTCCTTCGTGAGGTAGCTGTGTCCCTCTCCCGCTAAAATGACGGATCCATCTGCAAGCAGGGCAGTCGAAGTACCGGTTATGTTGACCTCCAGGCACCCCACGCTCCTGACCCAATAGTCGGGCAAAGCTTTCTGCGGCAGGAATGACTTGAGGCAAACAGCGGCCCTTCTCGGAAGAGAGGGGTAGTGATACACAACAGTCGCGACGAGCGCCGCTAGTAGCGGGACCGCATACTTCGCCACCGTCCATGCGATCGAAAAGTATTTGCGAAACCGTGAGTCGTCATCAGCGGCGCTCGATGTTTCCATGGCTGCATGAGCATCAGGTTGTTCCGGAGCGTCTGCGCGTCGTTGCCGATATTTGGCAAATATCAGGCCGCAACGCGGACAGGTCTCGGCAGCATCGGCCGGCAGAGTGCAGGCACAGGAAGGGCAGTTGAGTGGCTGGGCGGGGAGGTGCTGTGGTACCTCCCGCAGCAGATGAAATCGTCGATGACACCGGAGACAGGTCACGGCACCACCGCCAGCCGGAATGAGGGCTTCTTCGACATCCTTGCTCAAATCACAGTGTGGACAGGTAATGATCATGCTCGGAAATCCGTTGTCATAAAGGACTATTGGTGCCAGGCCGACACAGTCAGGAACCAGCTCGTTCGAACTCGAACTCCTCGGAACCGCCGTCATCCGGCTCTTCTGCGACGATGATCGGTTGTTCCCGTTTCCTGCATCCCTTCACACTCACCACGACCGTATCCGCTACCAGGTCGCCGACCCGCTGCCATTTGGAGCTGGCGGCGAGCGCAATGACAGCCACGAGATAGTAGAGGAAGGCATCGGCGATCCGCATGAGGTTCCGCAGGAATCCGGCACCGAGCCCGCAGGGCGAGAAGTCCGCCTTCAGTACCCTGATGCCGCATAACCGCTTGCCCAGGGTCTGGGCGTACAGCCCTTCCAGGAGCGCGTGGTAGAGGAAGCTGCCGACGAAGAAGAGGGCGAAGGCAGAGAATATCGGGGCCATGAAGTAGAGGGGATCGTCCGCAAGCTCGTCCATTTTCTTGAAGAAGAAGGCGATGACGAGTGCTGGAGGAATGAACAGGAGGATCTTGTCGATCATCAGGGCGACAAACCGTCGGAAGAGGCTGGCGAACTCGTACTCGGTCGCCTCTTCCCGCCAGATGCGCTTCTTGAACCTGCGGATGAGCGCCGAGACGCCGAGAACGAAGAGGAAGGAGAGGGCTGCCATCCCCGCAGACCAGAGGACAGTCCTGACCACCATCTCGGTGGGGCTGAACGGGCCCTTGAGCCGCACCGGATCGACAAGGGTGTCCTTCTCGACGGTGTAGAGGGTGTTCGTCGTGAACTGCTGGAGGAACAGCTTGAGCTTTCCCTGCTGGATGAACGCGTCCCAGTTGGTGAAGCTCCCCTTGACCGGGAGGTCCATGGGGCCGGTCCAGGCGCCGTTCGAGAGGGCGTAGTAGGTGAGCCGGCGCTCGAGCCCCTCTCCCTCGCGGTAGAACAGGTAGAGGTTTCGGTCGTCGGCCGCGACCTCGTATCCCCCGGCATAGGGGGACGTGCTGGTTGGAGCCCACGCATGCCCGTCCCACATGGTCCACGAGATGGTATCCTTTCCCTTCCAGAAGAGGCAGAGCCTTCCCGCATACCGGACCAGCTTCGCGCACGGGCACTGCTCGCACTTGTACCAGGCGAGGTAGTCGGCGGGGAGCGGGATGTCGATGGCCGCACCGGTCGCGATGAGGCTCAGGCGCTGGCCGGAATCGGTCCCGCTCAGGACGTACACGCCGGCAGGGGAGAGGACGCCTTTCGGGTCCTTGCCGATGGCCTCCGATTGCACCTCCGTCCAGCGGCTTCCGTCATAGATCCGGTAGTTCCCCTTGGACAGGAACAGCAGGCGATTGTCGCCGCCCGAGGCATCGTCAAACTTGGGGATCTCCTGCGCTGGTCCGAGCTCCGTGCCGTTCAGGGGGGAGAGGAAGTGCTTCGTCACCGGCTGGCGCTTCTCCCCGGGGGTCACCGTACTCCAGTCTATCTCCTGGTGCAGGAGATAGGTCCTGTTCCCGTCTGAGAGCGCCTTGTCGATAACCATCGGCATCGGCATGGGCATCAGCTTGAACATCAGCCCGGGGCGCAGGATCATGACGAGGAAGAACACGACATAGAGCAGAGCGAATCCGCCTATTCCTCCGACGCCGATCCAGATGGCCAGGTTTCGGTTGGTTTTCTGCTCTTTGCTGTCATCCGGGTGAATAACGGGATCGATCACTATTGCACCTCACATCCGATCAATGCGCATACAAGAAAAGCCTCATGCACCTCTCTCTTCGACTTCGCTCCTGTCTACTTCCTTTTGGACCCCTTCGGGGCCTTGGCCGGATCGTCAGTGAACACGAGCGCTCCGCTGTCATCCGTTCCGGCATACACGCCCCCCTGCTCGGCCTCCGGCGCTGATTCGGGCGACCCCGCACCGGACCGGGAAACGCCGGGCACGAATCTGATTTCGGGAAATGTTCGATGGAGGGCCTCGGAGCTAAAATTGATCATAGGCGGAGCGTCGGGATATGAAACACGCTCGCCGATTTCCAGTCGGGTCTCCATGACGGCAAGCCAGATTTCCCGGGGACCTTCCTGGCAGCGGATGTAAGTGTAGCCGCCCGAGTTCAGGACCTCCCGGACGGTGCAGGTATGCAGGCCGGTCTCCATCTGGGCGGAAGCGGTGCCGGTGCAGGCGAGCAGCAAGATGATGGAGGAGGTGAGGGCTTTCAGGATGTTGGTATGGTTCATTCTGTTTAGTCCTGTGTTGATGGTGGCGTAACGGCTTGAGGGTCTGCCGCTTGACGGCAGCACCCGAGTGTTGAACCTTTTATTTTGATGATTTGAACTCTCTTGCAACCTTCTGCAAATCTTCATCGGCATCAAACAGGCACTCTTCGATTACTTCAGGATCAATCATTTTTAGAGCAATTATATGCTCTACAGCAGACTTTCGGCAGATGCTACAAGGCCCATTTTCGTAAACCCATTTCAATGCTTCATATAAATCAGGAGCTTCATTCTCATCGCAAATCTTTAAAACACTCATTCCAATCCAGTGTGTATTTTCGGACTCCGCTTTTACCTTCTGTATCGCAGCCCAAATGATATCCCCGTCGGTAGGTTGATAATTATGTACAAATAGATCTAATAGTTCGGAATTTTCTTCGATTGACTCACCAATTCTCAGCTTCTTCCTCGCAAATTCACCAACAGACAAATCTTTAATTTGTGTCAAAGCTGTAAACGCAGCATTCCGTAATTGTTCATTGCTGGACTTTACAAACTCCCAAATCCGAGGATGAATTCGTGGCATTTCAACCCTGCGGAATACCCACAATAGTCGCAGGCAGACTTGTTCATTTGGTTCCGCAATCAAGCGGTTAAAAACTACTTCAAGTTCTTCCTGTGTTGCTGCTCTGCCAAAGCTTAGATAATGACTTCGGTACATACCGCCTTCGGCTGCTGCATCCTCTAATATTTTTTGAAGCGGATATTCTCGGCGAATTCGTTCACGGTGTTTTTCTTTTGAGTATGAGTCACGTGCTTCATACCGAAGGTTATGCTCATAATACACTCGTATTTTTGGATCAGCAGAGGAAAGCACTTCGAGTGTGTTCCGTGCTTCAATTGGCACATCATCGTCGTAAAGCTGAGCAAGGGGAGGTGGTTCTTCGTCAGGATCATTAAGCAGCAAGTTGCCATAATTACGTGCGAGCCGAACAACAGCATCGACTCCTTCCACTTTCACTAGCTCACTTGCTCCTACCCAGTTATCATCTGTTCCTGCCGACTGCTGCATTACACGCGCAAGCAAAGCAGCGTGTGCTTCCTCATCGCCATTTATAGCCATGAGCGCTGCAATCTCACATAATTGCAGTAAGTCCCAAGTCTGCGTCTCATTGGCAAGCGCCGCGAAAATGGATGTTGCGAATCTCTTGTATTCCGAACTGTCTCGAAACATTTCAAGAAGCCATTTAGCCCGACTGTCCTCGCACTGAGGGTCATATGCTTGGTCATGAAGGCACGCTTCCAATAGTAGATCAGCCACGTCTTTAAGTCCGTATTCACGTACATGCAGAAAAGTCCTTCCTTGGCCACGCTGAAGTGCGAATACAAACTCCTCGCTGGAAAGTCGTCTTGGTGGTTTCATTATCTTCCTTATTTGTGGTTCAACCCGTTATTGAGCAGTTTCCCTATGCAGGTAACTTGTTTCCTTTATAAGTAACTTCAGTAGTGTCCCAACGTTGATGAGTTGATAACTCGTAACATCCCGTAAATTCTGAGAGAAAGTAACATCATGGCATTTAACGACTTGAAATTTATCCGGCGGACCAGTCATCTTCGCACAGCAA
>JAMXLF010000099.1 GCA_024281055.1 Geobacteraceae bacterium | reverse complement strand
CATAACGCAACAAGCGCCAAGCCGTTCAAGTGGACCAAGAGCGCATCAGCAATTATTGAATCAGTTCAAAGAGCAAAACAAAGTGCAAATATTACTAGAAAGAACTAACCAAACGGGACACTAGGGAGGGGAAGAGGGGACACGGGAGAGCACAAGGAGGTGGCTCTCCCGTGGGATGGGTATTATTTTTTTACCGCTTTTTTCAGTGCCGCCAGCAGGTCTGCCGAACCGGGATTGCTTACCTTTTTCTCAACAATGATCTCCCTGGGGGTCACGCTCTTTCCGTAATAGCCACGATTCAGCGCATCCCGCACTTCGATCACCGACCCGTCCAGGTCCAGCCCGGCATACAGTCCCTGTGACTTGGCGAAGGAGATGAGATCAGCCGTCACTGCCTCCTTGGCCCCTCCGCCCACCGGACCGAGGGAGATCGAGACGTCTCCCCCGGCCTTAAGGGACGAAGTGTAGAGCGAGTCGATTTCATCCTGCTTCATGACCATCATGATTACTTCTGCCGCTTCGCCGCCGATCTGGAGCCCCAGGCTTACCGCGCCGATGGTGTAGAAGGCGGGCTGGCTCCAGTCGCCGCTCTTTTCATCCCTGACCACCAGCACGCCGGTCCCACCCGAACCGCCCACGAAAAAACCACCCTTGATGATCTGCGGGAAGATCAGCAATCCCTTGGCGTCTTTGAGATGATCGCGGAGCCACGAATAGTTGCTGTCGGCCATCAGGTCGTTGACGGTGGCCTTGGCCCGATCCACGATCCCCTGGGCATCGGTGGCATCCGATGCATGGGCCGTCATACCGGACGAGAACAGCTGTGCCGTTGCGAGAGCGGCGACGAAGAGCCAGATTCTGGCGGCTGAGAGCCATCCTTTTTCGTCATTCATGTCTGATCCTCCTGTATTCGTCGTCGGCAACTCTTTACTTTCAAATAGAGCACAAAAAGAGACGATTGCAAGTTGGTGCAATACAACCGGTTTCTTCATGCAAGGCTTTTGACTTTCAGGCCGTTGCTGATACTCTGGATGGTGAGAGGTTCCGGTGCGAACCTTAACGCCTGAGTGTCAAGACAGGAGAGAACAATGATACGAGTAAGCTTGTCGAAGCTGATGGCATCCGTCGTCATTCTGATATCTCTCATGACGCCGTCGATTATTTTTGCGCAGACCGAGCAGATCAAGCCGACCCCTCCCCCAATCGAGCAGGAACTGGTGAGCGAGGGCACCTTTGCTGTCCAGCTGGTGTCCGCCCTTGGACTTAAGCCGACCGATGATGAGGTCGAGGCCGAAAACCGGCTGGGCGACCTCGGTATAGCGCCGCGAAACGGATGGATCGCAGATTATCCGATGACCCCCGATATCGTCATCGAGCTGCAAGGGGCGGTGGCCGGTGCCGCCGATGCCAAGAGGATCGCTCTGAGCAGAGATGAGGCCCTGAAGCGGTTGAATGCCGCTGCCGGCGAGATCGGCCTGGCGGTCATACCATATACTGCCGGTACTACCTACACTGCTGGGCCTCCGAGCTGCGAGACATACCCGAACCCGGAGACCATGCAGCAATACTATGACGAGGAAGAGGCGCCGGTCGTCACATACTACTGCCCACCGCCCGCCTACTACGACTTGTATGCCTGGGTCCCCTGTCCCTTCTGGTGGTCGGGTTTCTGGTTTCCCGGATTTTTCATCCTGCACGATTTCCACCGGATCCATCACTTCCATAACCGGGTGGTGGTGATCACCAACCATTTCAACGACGTCAGAACGCACCGGGCGTTCCGCATCGACCCCGTGGCACGGTTCAGCGGCAAGACGTTCGCCGGCATCGGCGTGCCCACCACGCGGGGATTCATATCCACGGGAGTGCCGCACAGCGAACAGAGAATCTTCAACGGCCCCAGCGCACTGAAAGCCCCCGGGAGAGTGTTTGCGCCACCTGCCGGTCGGCCGGGCGTACCGACATTTCGGGGCGGCGGAATTGCCCCTCCAGCGGGCGGCGGGCGAATGGGTGCACCCCCCGCCGGTGGAGGCAGAACGGGAGGCGGTGGCGGAGGTCACCGATAGGAACGTCCATTCGGCGGCGAGTTTGCATGAAAACAATAATGGCCTGTGGGAAGCAGGCCATTTTTGTCTGGATGCGGCGGACAAGATGCTACCTGGTACAGTGCGCCAAGAGTACCGTCACGTCGTCAGGCAGCGGATCCTGCTGCTCTGTCAGACCTATCAGCCGGGCGACCTTTTCCCTGGCGCCAGCCGCGTCATCCAGGTATCCGGCGAGGGCCCGATTGTCGAGCGCCAAATCGGGCCGGGCATCGATCAGGCCGTCACTGTAAAGGACGAGGGTATCACCTGTTTCGATGTCGATCACCCCTTCCTGGTAAATCTTCTGGTCTGCCACCCCGATGGGAAGTCCCCGGGGAGAGAGGCTGACAACTTCACCGCTGCGGCGCCGCAGAAAGGCGTAGCCGTGGCCACAGTCGACGAAGGTGAGACGGCGTGCCTCGGCATAGATCTGGGCATGGAAGAGGGTAACGAAGCTTTCGGAGTTTTCCAGGTCCGGGAGAACGGCCTGCTCGGCCAGGCGCAGCGCCTCCGCCGGGCTGTTGTGGGCGACGGAACGCAGGGCCGCCCGGACCGTCGCCATAAGCATGGCCGCCCGGACCGTCGCCATAAGCATGGCCGCCGCCATCCCCTTTCCCATCACGTCGCCGATGGTGAGGCTCCACACGCCGGTGCAGACCTCCTGCCAGTCGAAAAAGTCACCCCCCACCTGTTTGGCGGGGAGGCATTGGGCGGCCACATCGAAGCCGGGTATATGCGGATAGCTGCGCGGCAGGAGCTTCGCCTGGACCTCGGCCGCATACACAAGCTCCACTTGAAGCTGGTAACGGCGCATCTCGCTTTCGCGCAACGCATCCTCTGCTTTCTTGCGCTCGCTGATGTCCCTGATGATCCCGATGTTTCCGGTCGGAACTCCCGCGCTGTCCAGGCGCTTCAGTGCATACAGTTCCCCCGTGAAGACCTCGCCGTTTTTCCGCCGGAAGTCGAGTTCCAGAATTTTCCCCTTGACCGGTTCGCTGCGGTCGAAAATCTCTTTCCCCGTCAGCCGGTAGCCTTCCTCGTCGGCATAGAGGGCCCTGATGCTCTTTCCCGTCACCTCTTCCAGTTCGTAGCCGAAGATCTCGCGCAGGGCGGGCTGGTTTACGTGGAGAATGGTACGCTCGTGGTTGCTCACGACGTTGACGTCGCGAATGCTGTTGAAGAGGTTGTGGTAGCTCTCGGCCCGTTCCCGTATCTCTCGGTTGGCATTTTCCAGTTCCGCTTCAGCCTTCCGGCGCTCGGCCCGCTCCGCGGCCTCGTCCATGGCCCGGTTGACCGCAGGCACGAGACGCGAGAGCCGGTTTTTGAGGACATAATCCGTGGCGCCGCTCTTGAGCGATTCGATGGCCGCATCCTCCCCGAGCCTTCCGGAGACGAAGACAAACGGGAGGTCGGGGTCCCTCTCCCGGACGATCGCCAGGGCGCTCATCCCGTCGAAGGTTGGGAGGGCGAAATCGGCGAGAACGAGGTCGATTCCTCCCTGGTCCAGTGCGGCAACGAACTCGTCCCGCGTAGCGAGCAGGTGAACGTCGCTGTCGATCCCGCCGGCATCGAGGGCCGCCCGGACGAGCTCGGCGTCGGCCGGGTCGTCTTCCAGGTGCAGTATCCGCAGGCGATCCGTCATTTCCGCGTCCCCGATCTGCCGGCCGGCGGAGGCTCGTTGACGAGCGCCCAGAATACCCCCAGTTCCTTCACCGCGTTCATGAACTCGCCAAAATCGACCGGCTTAACCACGTAGGCATTGACTCCCAGCCGATAACTCTCCACCAGGTCCCGCTCTTCCCGGGAGGAGGTGAGGACCACGACCGGGATGGACTTCAGCCGGTCATCGGACTTGATGGTGCGAAGCACTTCGAGCCCGTCCACCTTGGGGAGCTTGAGGTCGAGAAGCACCACCGCCAGGTTGTTGCAGATCGCTCTCTCTCCCGCGAATTTCCCGCGGCAGTACAGAAAGTCGAGGGCTTCTTCCCCGTCGTGGACCCACGTAACGTCGTTGGCGAGGTTGTGCTTGGCGAGCGCCGTCAGGGTGAGCTCCGCATCGTTGGGACTGTCCTCCACCAGGAGAATCCTTTTCAATGTCATCATTTGTTATCGCTCCTCGGTTTTCGGCAGGGAGAACCAGAATGTGGCACCGCCATCCGCGGTCCCTTCCGCCCAGACCCTGCCGCCGTGCCGGTGAATGATGCGCTGGACGCTGGCCAGTCCGACCCCCGTCCCCTCGAACTCCTGCGGGTCGTGGAGGCGCTGGAACAGGCCGAACAGCTTCTCCACGTACTTCATGTCGAAACCGACGCCGTTATCCCTGACGAAGAAGAGCGTCTCCGCCGGCCGGTCGGGTTGAGTTCCCCGATAAAACTGTAAGCGCTCCCGGTGAGTTCCTCGGCCACTCGCAGGCAGAGACGCGCCACCTCTTTCTCGCTCCCGCAGGCCATGCTCTCACGGAAAACCCTGATGATCGCCTGGAGGAGGGCAATCTGCCGGCGCACCAGCTCGTCGGCGCGTCGACACTCGGCGAGTGCCTCTTCCAGTTCCGTACAGCTCTTGTCGGCGTTGTCGGTCATGCTGGCTCCTCGGGCAGGAATTTATTAAGGATTAAGGGGCAAGTCGTCGTGACCATCTGGAGCACGGGCCGCGCCGGCCTCCGGTGACCTTCTAGAGGCAAAGTATAACCCAGTCCGGCAACTGTGCAATGCCAGCCGAGTCATCGGATTCCGCCTCTCCGGGAGGACCTCTGTGCGACTGCCGGGATTCTCTGGTATACTTTTGCAGTTAATCGGTACTGTCGGCTTTCTTCGATGTTTGAAATCACCGTCTATCCAAGGGGGAAACATCATGGCATTCGAATCAATCAATCCTGCAACCGGCGAAGTGCTCGAGGTGTTCGAGGAGTGGCCTGCGGATAAGACTCAGGCGGTCATTGCGGACGTTCATGGAGCATGGCAGAAGTGGCGCCATACGCCATTCTCCAGGCGGGAGGAGCTGATGAAGGGGGCGGCTGCAACGCTCAGGCTGAACAAGGAAGAGTATGCCAGGATCATGGCCCTGGAGATGGGGAAGCCGATCAATGAGGGGCGGGCCGAGGTGGAGAAGTGCGCCTGGGTCTGCGACTACTACGCAGAGAACGCGGCCCGTTTCCTTGCGATCGAGCCTGCGGAGAGCGACGGTTCCCGTGCCTGTGTGGCCTTCCGCCCCCTGGGGACGGTTCTGGCGGTCATGCCGTGGAACTTTCCCTTCTGGCAGGTGTTCCGCTTTGCCGCGCCGGCTCTCATGGCCGGGAACACCGGGATCCTGAAGCACTCCTCCAACGTGCCGCGCTGCGCACTGGCAATCGAAGGGGTGTTCGCAAAGGCTGGTTTCCCGGAGAACGTGTTCCGTACCTTAATGATTGGGTCCCGGCAGGTGGAGACGGTCATCGATAACGACCTGGTCAGGGCGGTCACTCTCACCGGCAGTGACCACGCCGGCCGGCAGGTGGCGGCGGCCGCGGGACGGAAACTGAAAAAAACCGTCCTTGAGCTGGGAGGAAGCGACCCCTTTATCGTCCTTGATGACGCAGACCTGGAAGAGGCGGCGCGGACGGCCGCCCGGGCCAGGTGCATCAACTCGGGGCAGAGCTGCATCGCCGCCAAGCGCTTCATCGTCGAGGACACCATTTTCGTGTCCTTCATGGAGCGGTTCAGAAAGGCCATGGCGAGTCTGGTGGTCGGCGACCCGCTGGATGAAGCGACGCAGGTCGGTCCCCAGGCCAGAGAAGACCTGATGCGGGAGCTTGATGCCCAGGTGCACGCCTCCATTTCCCGGGGGGCAGAACTGGTCCTCGGCGGCAGTCCCTTGGACCGGACAGGGTATTTTTACCCCCCGACCATCCTGGCCGGGGTGAAGGCGGGAATGCGGGCCTACGATGAGGAGTTGTTCGGTCCGGTGGCTTCAGTCATCAGGGTGGAGGACCAGGACCAGGCAATTGCCGTGGCCAACGATACCCCCTTCGGCCTTGGTGCCTCGGTCTGGACCAGGGACTCGCGAAAAGGGGAGGAGATTGCCGCTCGGCTGGAGGCGGGTGCGGTATTCGTCAACGGCTTGGTGAAGAGCGATCCCCGCCTCCCGTTTGGCGGCGTTAAGGAGTCAGGATACGGCCGGGAGCTATCCCACTACGGGATCAAAGAGTTCGTCAACATCCAGACAGTCTGGGTAAAGTAGTGTCCGGCTCTCCGAAGGGCGCGGCGAGGTATGTGACATGCCTCGCCGCGCTTTTCAATTCCGGGTGCCGATTTGTTTGCAGGTTGGGTGTATAAATTTTCGCTCTATGCGTACATCCCCGCAAAATTCCTCCCGCTTGAGGCCTCAGCCAGGCAATATCCAATAATACAGTGATGTTAGCCAGCACGATAGATATTCTCCCGCCCAAACGGTTGTATAAAACTCTTATACAATTTCCATGTTCCTTCCTCCTTCAACGGCTGGTGCCTCATAACGCACCAAAAAATTTATTTAAACAATTCAATTGGTTGTAACTAATTGGACGTTGGCCTGTGTTTATGGCATTTCCGGTGCATTAGCATGAGTGACCGGTACAAACCGGTTCGGATTGAAGCTGAAGAAGCACATTTGCTGGAGGAAAGGAGAGTGCTATGAAAGTCCTGTTCGCAATGGTCCTGTCACTGTTGATAACGGTCACGCAGGCACTGGCTTCCGGGGGCGGAGGGGATGGTGGGGAACTGAGTCTCCTGACGATGCTATTCATGGGGTTTGGTGCCTTGATCATCGTTTTCCAGCTCGTTCCGGCCGTCATTCTCCTGGGGGGGATGATCAGGGGGATCGTCACGCCGGCTGAAAAAGCCACCGCCGAGGCCGGTGCCGAAAACACGGACGAGAACCCCTGAAGATTCGGCGGATAGCATCTCTCCGTTTCAATGGCTGATTCGCAACATTTCCTGATTCTATATGTAATGGAAAGGAGTTCGTCATGAACCTGAAACGAGCATTGACCGCACTTGCAACCGCACCAGTCCTGAGCCTCTTCACAAGCACCGCAGCCCATGCCGCCTCGACCAACAAAGTTTACTCAAGCGGCATACTGGTTCTGGTCTTCCTCGGTTTCTGCGCGCTGGTCGTCATAGCCCAGCTCATTCCTGCCATCATAACGCTGGTCGGCATGCTCAGGGGAGTGGAGAAAAAGCGTGTTGAAGCACAGTAACGGTCGCGCTCTGTCGTTGGATATGGCAGACAGGCTTTAGCTCTTATTTCAGGGAGGGAATATGCCGTCTTTCTTCTGCATAAAATTCGGCCTGGGGATTGCTGGTTGCGTTCTCGCGACGCTCCTCGTGCTTTTGGCAGGCTACTGGAAACTGTGCGAATACCGTCTGAATCTGAAGAGCCTGCAGTAGAAATCATGCTTAACTGATGACAGACAGTGTGCCGGTGTCGATTTCGGTGACAACGGCGGAACAGATAATAATCAGCCCTTGTACGTGTAGTGTGCACGTACAAGGGCTGATTATCTTCCGGGCAACTTTTTTACATTTCCTCTGTTTCAAGGTATACTCCCGGTGGCGCACTCGTGCCGAAGCCGCATTTCCCCATTTCTTCCATATTTCCTCCCTATTTCGTCAGTATTGATTTAAGGTACTTTAGAAGCAGGCTGGCGAAGGCCCGCTCAACGAATAAGCTTTCCTCGGGTCATTCTCCACTAGCGAGTTGACACCCGTGAAAAAATATGTGAACGTTCTTTTTTACCATACTCTTGCTCGATCGGGGATATCGGGAAACGTTCCCCTTGGGCACCATACGGAAACTTGAAAGAGGCAATGACCATGACCATTCCACAGGAAACAAATACCGGCGAGAAGACGGAGCCGTCTCGTACGGCGACATCGTCCAGGCGCTGGTGGATCGCGGTGCTCGTTTTGTGTCTTATCGCCGGCGGGACGTACGTCATGTTTTTCAGGGGAGGGAAAACGGCGAAACAGGCTTCACCGAAAGGGCCTGCCGTACCCGCCCGACCCGTGCCGGTGGTAGCCGTGCCGGCAAAAAAAGGAGAGATTGGCGTCTATCTGAGCGGGCTTGGCACGGTTACTCCCCTCAATACCGTCACCGTGAAGAGCCGTGTCGATGGCCAGCTGATGCGGGTGCTCTTCCGCGAAGGGCAGATCGTCAAGAACAACGAGCTCCTGGCGGAAATCGACCCGAGGCCGTTCCAGGTGCAGCTTACCCAGGCCGAAGGGCAACTGGCGCGCGATCTTGCACTCCTCAAGAACGCCCGCCTCGACCTGCAGCGTTATCAAACGCTGTCAAGCCAGGATTCGATTCCCCGGCAGCAGCTCGATACCCAGGAAGCACTTGTGCGACAGTACGAAGGGGCGGTCAAGGTTGATCAGGGGCAGATCGACAACGCCAAACTGCAGCTTGTCTACTGCCGTATAACCTCACCGCTCAGCGGACGTGTCGGTCTCCGTCAGGTAGACCCGGGAAACATCATCCATGCGACCGATACCAACGGACTCATTGTAATTACCCAGTTGCAGCCGATCTCCGTCATCTTCCCGATTCCCGAGGATAGCCTTCCCCTGGTCCTTGCCAAGCTGAAGGGTGGGGCACGGTTGCCGGTCGAGGCCTACGACCGCGAGATGAAGCAGAAGCTTGCCACCGGCTACCTCCTGACGGTGGACAACCAGGTCGATACGACCACTGGCACCGTCAAATTCAAGGGCGTCTTCCCCAACAATGGAAATGAGCTGTTTCCCAACCAGTTCGTCAACGCCCGCCTCTTGGTGGAGATGAAACACGACGCGGTCATAGTTCCTGCTTCCGCTGTCCAGCGTGGCCCCCAGGGGACCTTCGTCTACGTAGTGAAGCCCGACAAGACTGCCGCGGTTCGCCCGGTAACGCTCGGCGTCACCGAGGGAGGAAACACATCCGTTGGCGCGGGGCTGGAGGCCGGTGAGATCGTCGTGGCCGATGGTGCGGAACGGCTGCGGGACGGGAGCGCGGTGGATGTAAACGAAGCGAACGGTCGTGGAGGGCAGGGCGGGCCAAAAGGAGCGGGCGGACCCGGGCCGCAACGGGACGGGAAAGGTCCGAAGCCGTAACGTCGGTTGCCGCTTCCCGCGCCGATGCCCTGACAACGGACGGATTCAACCGTCCCTGACAACAAGGTTCTGACAACGTATGAATATCTCCCGCCTCTTTATCATGCGGCCGGTGGCGACCACGCTTCTCATGATCGCCATTATCCTGGCCGGCGCCGTGGCCTACAAGCAGTTGCCGGTTTCGGCCCTTCCCCAGGTGGATTACCCGACTATCCAGGTCCGTACCTTTTACCCGGGGGCGAGCCCCGACGTCATGGCAACATCGGTGACGGCCCCCCTGGAGCGCCAATTCGGCCAGATGCCGGGCTTGACGCAGATGACCTCGGCCAGCTCCGGCGGCAGCTCGGTCATCACCCTGCAGTTCAGTCTCGACCTTTCCCTCGACGTGGCCGAGCAGGAGGTCCAGGCGGCCATCAATGCCGCCTTCACCTTCCTGCCGCGCGATCTGCCGATCCCGCCGGTCTACAGCAAGGTGAACCCGGCCGATACGCCGATCCTCACCCTGGCGCTCACCTCCGACACCCTCCCCCTGCCGAAGATCGAGGACCTGGCCGATACCCGCTTCGCCCAGAAGATTTCCCAGCTGTCGGGGGTGGGTCTTGTCAGCATCAGCGGCGGCCAGCGGCCGGCCGTGCGGATCCATGCCAACCCGACGGCGCTGGCCGCGTACGGCCTTACCCTCGAAGACCTGCGCACGGCCCTGAACACTGCCAACGTCAACCAGGCGAAGGGTGGCTTCGACGGACCGCGCCAGTCCTACATCATCAACGCCAACGACCAGCTCTTCACGAGCAAGGATTACCGCACGCTCGTCATTGCCTACCGGAACGGCGCGCCGGTTTACCTCTCGGATGTCGCCGAGTCGATCGACGACACCGAGAACGTGAACCAGGCGGCTTGGGTGAACACCTCCCCGGCGGTTATCGTCAACATCCAGCGCCAGCCGGGGGCGAATGTCATCGAGGTCGTGAACCGCGTGAAAAAGCTCCTGCCGCAGCTGCAGAGCTCGCTTCCCCCAGCCATCAAGGTTTCCGTGGTGACCGACCGCACGACCACCATCCGCGAGTCGGTCAAGGATGTGCAGTTCGAGCTGCTGCTCGCCGTAGCGCTGGTGGTGCTCGTCATCTTCCTCTTTCTCCGCAACCTCCCGGCGACCACCATCCCGAGCGTCGCGGTTCCCCTGTCCCTCGTGGGAAGCTTCGGGGCGATGTACCTCCTGGGGTTCAGTCTCAACAACCTGTCGCTTATGGCCCTCACCATTTCGACCGGTTTCGTGGTGGACGACGCCATCGTCATGATCGAGAACATCGCCCGCTACGTCGAGGCGGGTGAGCCGCCGCTCCAGGCGGCACTCAAGGGAGCGCAGCAGATCGGCTTCACCATCCTGTCGCTCACCGTATCCCTCATCGCCGTCCTCATCCCGCTCCTCTTCATGGGTGACGTGGTGGGGCGTCTCTTCCGGGAGTTCGCCATCACCCTCGGCGTCACCATCCTCATTTCGGCCGTGGTGTCGCTCACCCTTACGCCGATGATGTGTGCACGGATACTCAAGCACGTCCCGGAAGAGAAGCAGGGGCGCTTCTACCACGCCTCCGGCCAACTGTTCGACCGGATCATCGCCGCTTACGGCAGAACGCTGCAATGGGTGCTTAAGCACCAGACGGCGACGCTCGTGGTGGCGGTGGCGACCCTGGTCCTGACCGTGCTCCTGTATGTTGTCGTTCCCAAGGGGTTCTTTCCGGTTCAGGACACCGGCGCCATCCAGGGGATATCGGAGGCGCCCCAGTCGATCTCCTTCGCTGCCATGGCCGAACGGCAACAGGCGCTTGCGCGGGTCATTCTCAAGGATCCTGCTGTGGCGAGCCTTTCCACGTTCATCGGCGTAGACGGCACCAACACGACCCTGAACAGCGGACGGATCCTCATCAACCTGAAGCCCCTGGACGAACGGGGGGTGAGCGCCTCCGAGGTGATTCGGCGCCTTGCGCCGGAACTGGCTAAGGTGGAAGGCATCGCCCTTTACATGCAGCCGGTGCAAGACCTCACCGTCGATGCCCGGGTGAGCCGCACCCAGTTCCAGTACACCCTCGAGGACCCCGACTTCAACGAGTTGAATACCTTGTCGCCGCGGCTCGTGGAGAGCTTGCGGGCGTGTCCCGAGTTGCGTGACGTGAGCAGCGACCAACAGGACAAGGGGCTACGGGTCAATCTCGACATCGACCGGGTGACAGCCGCCCGCTTCGGCATCACCCCGCAGAACATCGATGATGCTCTCTATGATGCCTTCGGTCAGCGCCAGGTATCGACCATCTTCACGGAGCTGAACCAGTACCGGGTCGTCCTTGCCGCCAAGCCCGAGTTTACCCAGGGGCCGGGCGGGTTGCAGTCGATTTATCTGCGCGGCACGACCGGCGGTCCGGTGCCGCTCAACACGATCACCAAGGTGTCCGAGACGACGGGTCCGCTCGTCATTAACCGTCAGGGACAATTCCCTGCGGTGACGACCTCCTTTAACCTTGCCCCCGGGGTGTCTCTGGGCAAGGCGGTGGAAGTGGTGGAAAAGGCAGCGCAACAACTGGGGCTTCCCGCCAGTATCCAGGGGAGCTTTCAGGGAACGGCGCAGGCGTTCAAGGCGTCGCTCACCAACGAACCGCTCCTCATCCTGGCGGCGCTCATCACGGTTTACATCGTTCTCGGGGTCCTGTACGAGAGCTTCATCCATCCGGTCACCATCCTGTCCACGCTCCCATCTGCCGGGGTCGGGGCGGTGCTGTCGCTCATGTTCTGCCACACGGAGCTCGACGTCATCGCCATCATCGGCATCATCCTCCTCATCGGCATCGTCAAGAAGAACGGCATCATGATGGTCGACTTCGCCCTGGACGCCGAACGCAATGAGGGGAAAAGCCCTGAGGAGGCGATCTACCAGGCGTGTCTGCTCCGCTTCCGCCCCATCATGATGACTACCATGGCGGCGCTCCTGGGTGCCTTGCCACTGGCTCTTGGCCACGGGATGGGGGCGGAGCTCCGCCGGCCACTGGGGATATCCATCATCGGCGGGCTGATCTTCAGTCAGATCCTTACCCTTTACACGACGCCGGTCATCTACCTCGCCTTCGACCGCCTGGCGCGGCGGAGGGGGAAACGTAACGCACCTGCATGAACATCTCCGCCCCCTTCATAAAACGACCGGTCGCCACCACGCTCCTCACGGCCGGTCTTGTTCTCGCCGGGGTGATTGCGGCCCGCCTGCTGCCGGTGTCGCCGCTGCCCCAGGTGGACTTTCCGACCATTTCGGTATCGGCCGGGCTTCCCGGCGCCGATCCCGAGACCATGGCGACCTCGGTGGCCGCTCCCCTGGAGCGCCAGCTGGGGCACATCGCCGGGGTGACGGAGATGACCTCGGTGAACAACCGGGGCTCGACGAGCATCACCCTCCAGTTCGACCTGGACCGGAACATCGACGGCGCCGCCCGCGACGTCCAGGCGGCGATCAACGCGGCCCGGGGATACCTGCCTGCCGACCTGCCGAGCAACCCCACCTACCGGAAGGTGAACCCGTCCGACGCCCCCATCCTCATCCTGGCGCTTACCTCGGATACCGTTGGGAAGCCGCAGATGTACGACACCGCTTCCTCCATTCTTCAGCAGAAACTCTCCCAGGTGAAGGGGGTCGGACAGGTCTTCGTGGGAGGGAGCTCGTTGCCGGCGGTCCGCGTAGAGCTTCTTCCCATGGCGATCAGCAAGTACGGCATCAGCCTGGAGGACGTACGCGGGGTGCTTGCCGCGACCAACGTCAACCGTCCCAAGGGTCAGCTGACCAGGGGGGACAAGACCTGGGAAGTACGCACCAACGACCAGCTCCGCACAGCCGACCAATACCTTCCCCTCGTCGTCACCTACCGCTCCGGCGCGGCGGTGCGCCTGGGGGACGTGGCGGGTGTGCAGAATTCGGTGGAGGACCTGCGGGCGTCGGGCTTCGTCAATGGCAAACCGGCCGTCATGGTGATCATCTTCCGTCAGCCGGGGGCGAACATCATCGAGACGGTGGACAACATCCGCAGCCTTCTCCCCCATCTGGAGACGGCCCTGCCCGGTTCGGTCAAGCTCTCGGTGGTCGTCGACCGCACTCCGCCGATCCGTGGCTCGCTCCAGCACGTGGAGTGGACGCTCCTCGCCTCGGCCATGCTCGTCATTCTCGTTGTGTTCTTTTTTCTGCGCAACGTACGCGCCACGGTGATACCAGCCGTGGCGATCGGGGTCTCCATCATCGGCACCTTCGCGGTCATGTACCTGTGCGGCTACTCGCTGGACAACCTTTCCCTCATGGCCCTCACCATCGCCACCGGCTTCGTGGTGGACGATGCCATCGTCGTGATCGAGAACGTCACCCGCTACCGGGAAAAAGGGGAAACCCCGCTCCAGGCGGCCTTTTCCGGGACCAAAGAGATCGCGTTCACGGTCCTCTCCATGAGCGTGTCCCTGGTGGCCGTTTTCATTCCCATCCTTCTCATGGGAGGGATGGTTGGGCGGCTCTTCCGCGAGTTCGCCGTGGTTCTCTCGGCGGCAATCCTGGTCTCTCTCGTGGTGTCGCTCACCACCACCCCCATGATGTGCGCCACCATTCTCAGGCCCGAAAAGCGGGAGCACGGCCCCTTCTACCGGGCGAGCGAGCGGTTCTTCAACGCTATCCACCTCTTCTACGAGACGACCCTGCGCTGGGCACTCCGCCACGCCCGCATCATGCTCCTGGTGACCATCATCACGGTGATCGTCAACGTAGTCCTTTTCATCTACGTACCGAAGGGGTTTTTCCCGGAACAGGATACCGGCCGTCTCGCCGGAGGTATCCAGGCCGATCAGGCGACCTCGTTTCAGTCGATGCAGGAGAAGCTTCTGCAGGTGGTGGACATCATCAAGCAGGACCCCGATGTCGATTACGTGACCGGCTTCACCGGCGGAGGCGGCGGTGGAGGCTCTACCACCAATACCGCCCGGATGTTCATTACTCTGAAAGCGTTCGAGAAGCGGAAGAGCACCGCGCAGCAGGTGATCGGGCGGCTGCGCAAGAAGCTGGCAGGGGTACCGGGCGCCCCCACCTTCCTCCAGCCGGTGCAGGATTTGCGCATCGGCGGCCGGATCACCAATGCCCTCTATCAGTACACTCTGCAGGGGGAAACTCTTGCTGAGCTGAACACCTGGGGGCCGCGAGTGTTGGGCAAACTGCGCTCGCTGCCCCAGTTGACCGACGTGAGCAGCGACCAGCAGACCAAGGGGCTCGAAGCCAACCTCGTGATCGACCGGCCGACCGCAAGCCGACTCGGGATTACTCCGCAGGTGATCGACAACACCCTCTACGATGCCTTCGGCCAGCGCCAGGTCTCGATCTCCTACACGCTCCTCAACCAGTACCACGTGGTGATGGAGGTCGATCCCCGCTTCTGGCAGCATCCCGATACCCTGAAGGACATCTACGTCCCTTCGTCCAACGGGAGCCAGGTGCCGCTCTCCGCCTTCACCCATTTCGAGCCGAGGGCGTCGGCACTGGCGGTGAATCACCAGGGGCAGTTCCCGTCAGTGACCGTTTCCTTCAACACGGCGCCCGGGGTGGCGCTCGGGGACGCGGTAAAGGCGATCGAGGCCGCCACCCGGCAGATGATGATGCCGGGGAGTATCCGGGGGAGTTTTTCCGGCGCGGCCCAGGCCTTTCAGGCGTCCCTCGCCAACGAACCGCTCCTCATCCTGGCGGCGCTCGTGGCTGTGTACATCGTTCTCGGCATACTGTACGAGAGCTACATCCACCCGATCACCATTCTTTCCACCCTCCCGTCCGCCGGGGTGGGGGCGGTCCTCGCTCTGATGCTCACCCGTACCGACCTCAGCCTGATTGCCGTGATCGGCATCATTCTGCTGATCGGCATCGTCAAGAAAAACGGGATCATGATGGTCGACTTCGCCCTGGAGGCGGAGCGGAAGGAAGGCAAGAGCCCAGACGAGGCGATCTACGAGTCCTGCCTGCTCCGCTTCCGGCCGATCATGATGACCACCATGGCGGCCCTTCTCGGCGCCCTGCCGCTCGCGGTCGGAGGTGGGGTGGGCTCGGAACTGCGCAGGCCACTGGGCATCACCATAGTCGGGGGGCTCATCTTCAGCCAGATGATGACGCTCTATACGACTCCGGTCATCTACCTGTACATGGACCGCTTCCGGCTCTGGAGCGAACGGGTGCGGGGGAAAAGAAAGGCGGAACGCGGAGTGCGGAATGCGGAATAAAAAGCCTTTAACTCCGCATTCCGCACTCCGTATTCCGCATTCAAGAATTGCAGGAGGGTACTGCATGAACATAAGAACACATTTGATCCTTGCTGCAGTTGTGGCGCTTCTTTCCGCCTGCTCGGTCGGCCCTGATTACGTGCGACCGACAGCAGAGGTCCCACCGGTTTTCAAGGAGATGAGCGGCTGGAAAGTGGCGCAGCCGAAGGATCATCTTGTCCGCGGCGCCTGGTGGGAGATGTTCGACGATCCTCAGTTGAATGCCCTGGAAAAGCAGGTGGATATCTCCAATCAGACCGTGGCTGTCGCAGAAGCGCAGTTTCGGCAGGCACGGGCGCTGATCCAGGCTGCACGGTCGGCCTACTTCCCGACGGTTACTGCCGGCGCCTCCTTCACGCGCTCACTCCGATCATCGAACATCGGCACTATAGGAAATGTCAATGTCAACAATCCCGTTACCAAGGCGAGTCCGACGTCGGACTTTCTTCTCCCCCTTGACGTCTCCTGGGAAGCGGACATATGGGGAAAGGTACGCCGCAGCGTGGAGGCCAGCCGGGCGGGTGCGCAGGCAAGCGCGGCGGGCCTTGAAGCGATTCGCCTGACGGTTCAGGCCGAACTGGCTCAGGACTATTTCCAGCTGCGCTCCCTCGATGCCCAGAAACAGCTGCTGGATACAACGGTGAGCAATTTCAGCAAGACACTGGAGTTGACGAAGAACCGCTATGTCAGTGGCGTTGCCTCACGGGCGGACGTGCTCCAGGCGCAAACCCAGCTCAAGACCACCGAGGCACAGGCAATCGATATCGGCGTCCAGCGCGCACAACTGGAGCACGCCATTGCGCTCCTCGTGGGAAAACCGGCCTCGACCTTCTCCATTCCGTTCTCGCCCCTTGTCGCGCTGCCGCCAGCCATTCCCGTCGGTCTGCCGTCCGAACTCCTCGAACGAAGGCCCGACATCGCCGCCGCAGAACGGAGTGTAGCTGCGGCAAACGCCCAGATCGGCGTGGCGGAGGCCGCTTATTACCCCACCTTGACCCTGGGCGCCTCGGTCGGTTTCGAAAGTTCGGACCTGTCCCACTGGTTTTCGTGGCCGAACCGCTTCTGGTCGTTCGGTCCGGGGGTTTCCGAGGTCTTGTATGACGGGGGATTGCGAAGGGCGCAGACCGCTCAGGTACGGGCGGCCTATGAGGCAAGTGTTGCCTCCTATCGCCAGACGGTGCTCACCGGTTTTCAGGAGGTGGAAGACAATCTTGCTGCGCTCCGGATCCTGGAAACAGAGGCGAAGACCCAGGATGAGGCGGTCAAGGCTGCGCAGCAATCGGTGGCGGTGACGACCAACCAGTACAAGGCGGGAACCGTCAGCTACCTCGATGTGATCGTCACGCAAACATCCGAGCTGGCCAATGAAAGAACCGCGATCACTATCCTCGGCAACCGGATGACCGCCAGCGTCCTTCTCATCAAGGCCCTGGGCGGCGGCTGGACGGCAAAGGACCTTCCGTCCGACGATGAGCTGAACAAGCGCGATGACCGGCAACGCCAATCTGCGCAGGATGGCACGGTATCCCCAGCTGGCAAGTAATCAAACTGGATTGATGTGATCAGCCGTGCGTTTCCAGCATGCGCCTCAGCCACCCCGGACGGTCGGTGAAAATGGAGTCGATACCGAGGATTGCAAGCCGGCGCGCAATGCGCGGATCGTTGACGGTCCAGACATGACATTTCCTTGCTGCAGCATGGAGCGAGCGAACGAAGGCGGTGTCGATGGCACTGCAGGCCTTGGCGGCGACGCCGTGGGCGTCCGTGCGTTCCAGGATGCGAAGAATCGCGTCGATGTTTGGGGACCATTCACCGCTCACACGGTCTTTGCGGAAATCGGTGAGCCAGAGAACAGCAACCCGGGGGAGCTGTTTCCGGGCCGCGGCAACGACCTCCTCCCGGAACGAGAGGATGGTGAACCGTTCGGGGGGAAGCCCCGTAGCAGCCAGCCTTTCTTTCAGGGGGATGACGATTTCCGGGCCGCTCTTCAGTTCGATGAAGAGCCTTTTCTCCGGCGGAACCGTGGTTATGACCTCCTCAAGCGTGGGAATCCGTTCTCCTGCCCATGCCTGCCCCTTCCATCTACCCGCGTCCAACTCGCGGAGCCGTGCCAGCGCCGTATCGGCAACGACGAGGTCAATGCCGGCAGTTCGGCCGGTTGTGGCATCGTGCAGACAGACGATTTCCCCATCCCGGGTGAGACGGAAGTCTCCCTCGATGCCGTCGGCTCCTTCCTCCCAGGCCAGGCGAAAGGCGGCAAGGGTGTTTTCCGGGGCTTCGCGGGATGCGCCCCGGTGGGCGATGATTTCAATGCCCGGCATAGAGCTCCTCCACTTCCCGGGAAAAACGAGTCAGAAGTTCTTTTCGTCGCAGCTTCAGGGTGGCAGTAATCAAGTCGGCATCGACCGTCCAGGGGGAGAGCATGGCGCGGACGCGCCGGATGTGCGCGTAGCCGGGGAAGCGGGCGATCCGTCGGGCGATTTCGGTCAGGAGAACGTTCTCCACTTCTGTGCCGGTGAGGACGTCGTCACGGTCTGCGGGGATGCCGAGGCGGCCAGCCAGCTTCCTCCACCGCCGGGTGTTCAGCACAGCCAGTGCGGCCAGGTACGGTCGTCCTTCGCCGACCACCATCACCTGGTCGAAGAGGGGATTGACGATAATGGCTATCTCCAACTCTTCCGGCGGGATTTTTTCGCCGGTGGAGAGGACGATGATCTCCTTGTTCCGGCCGGTAATGGTGATATGACCTGCCGCGTCAATCCGGGCCAGATCGCCGGTATGGAACCAGCCGTCCCGGTCGATGGCAGCCGCCGTCGCGGTTTGGTTTCGCCAGTAGCCGGACGTTACGTTCGGTCCCCGTACGAGGAGCTCGTCATTGGCTGCAACCTTCACCTCCACGCCGGGGAGCGGCCGGCCGACAGTTGCCGGCAGGTTGTCCTCCCGGGTGTTGACCGAAACCACCGGGCTCGTCTCGGTCAGGCCGTATCCCTGCAGAAGGTTCAATCCCAGGCCGATGAAGACCCGGGCGAGGGGAGGGGCAAGGGGCGCACCGCCGCTGATCGCCAGGCGGACCCGGCCGCCCAGACGAGCCAGAATGCGGTCTGCCACGATCAGTTTCAAGAGCGGCCACAACAGGGAAAGAGGGCGCCACGCTCCGCGCCCCTGCCGGTGCAGAAAGCGTTGCCAACCGGCCCTGATCGCCAGGTAGAAGAGTCCCCGGACGAGGGAAGGCTTTCCGTCGAGTCCGGCCATGATTCGCCCGTGCATCCGTTCGAAAATGCGCGGCACTGCGATAAGTACCGTCGGCCGGACCGCCACGAGGTCCTCGGCGAGCTTGTCGATTGAGCGGACATGGGCAACGCAGGCGCCGGCCATCATCGGAACGTAGTATCCCACCGTCCGTTCCAGGGTGTGGGAGAGGGGGAGAATGGAGAGAAAAAGGTCGTCGGTATGAATGGGAACGCGTTCCAGCCCCGCCCGGGCATTGGCCAGGATATTGGCGTGGGAGAGCATCACCCCTTTAGGCGGACCGGTCGTTCCCGAGGTGTAGACGATGGTGGCGAGTTCCGTTGGAGCACATTCGCGAACGACATACCTGCCGCTCGTTTCCGGGAGCCACTTCTCCAGTTCGATCAACCGGTGATCGCATCCCTCCTCGCAAACCGGCTGCATGGTCACGATCCTTTCAACATTGCCCAGCCGGTTGCTCACCTCCTCGATCCGCTGCCATCTTTCGAGACCTTCGATAAGGAGTAGTCGGGCATCTGTTTCCGTCAGGATATGGGCGAAGTTCGCCGACCGGTCGTTGACGAAGAGCGGCACGGTCACCAGGCCGAGCCCCAAAGCGGCCAGGTCGAACAGTACCCATTCCCGGCAGTTTTTCAGCATCACCGCAACGCGATCTCCGGGGCGCAGGTTCTCCTGGCGGAATGCCAGTTGCCAGCGCCCGGCCATGGTCGCCATTTCTCCCCAGGATGTTTCCGTGCAGCACCGCTCCCCTTCGGGAAAGCATCGGTAGGCGCACACAAAGGGGGAACGCCGGACCCGTTCCCTGAACAGCGCGGGGATGGATCCCGCGGTTGCCGGTTCGATGATGTCGGTTACCTGCCTCATGGCGACTCTTTTTCTTCCAACAGCAGTTCCTGCCAGCCCGCGTCCGGCGCAAAGCGCTCGCCATAGCGCTCCTCCAGTCTCTTCAGTCGCTCATGCAGGCGCCCGATCCCTTCGTTGCGGATATGGTGCAGCGGCCCGCCTCGAAATGGGGCAAATCCGGTGCCGAAAACCACCCCTGCATCCAGGAGGTCACCATCGGTCACCACCTTTTCCCGAAGGCACGCCAACGCTTCGTTGAGAAGTCGCAACACGAGCCGCTCTTCCAGCTCGTTTCTCGCTGGTCCTTTCTCGTTCTTTTCGCTAACGACCGGTTTGTCCCCCGCATAGGTGTAAAAGCCGCGGCCGCTTTTTTTCCCGAGATGGCCGACGGAAACCAGCGCCGCCAGTCTTTGAGGCACCTCGGTGCCGAAGCGGGCGGCGAGAATTCCTGCCACCGCCAGACAGATGTCGAGTCCGACGGTATCGGCGAGAAGAAGGGGGCCCATGGGCATTCCGAACTCAACGGCCGCCCGGTCGATTGCCGCGGCTGGAATCCCTTCCGCCTCCATGATGACGGCTTCCAGAAGGTAGGGCATAAGGATGCGATTGACGAGAAAACCGGGTGAGCTCGAGACCGGCAACGGCAGGCGTCCGATGGCGCCGGCAAAGGCGGTCGCCCGGGCAACCGTCTCCGGGGCGCTGGCAGTTCCCCGTACCACCTCCACCAGTTCCATTTTGGGCACGGGGTTGAAGAAATGGAGTCCCACCAGTCGGTCGGGGCGCGCCAGTGTTCCTGCCAGTTCCTCGATGGGGATGCTCGACGTGTTGGTGGCGATAAAGGCATCCGGCTTCAGGCGTGGCTCAATCTGGCGGAAGAGCTCCTGTTTGGCTGCGACATCCTCGACAATAGCCTCGATGACGACGTCCGCCCGGGGTAGGCCGTCTCCCCGCAGGTCGGGAATGAGGCGGTCGAGAGCCGCCTCGACTCGACGCGGGTCCCGAAGGTTATGCCGGAAAAGCCTTGCTCCCCGAGCGACCACGCCTGCCAGGCGTTGGTGATCGATGTCCTGTACGGTCACCCGCAGCCCCTGCATGGCGCACCAGGCAGCGATGTCTCCACCCATCGTCCCGCCGCCGACCACGTGTACGTGACGGGGGACGGAAGAACCTTGGCGGCCGATGGATTTCAGCCTTTCCTGAAGGAGAAAGACCCGGATGAGATTACGGGCGGAGGAGCCTGTGATGAGTCTTGCGACGGATCGGGCCTCTTCCGCGAGCATGCCTGTCGGGTCGCCGCCGAAACGTTCCCAGAGGTCGATGACCGCAAAGGGGGCGGGGTAGTGGTTCTCATCGGCCCTCTTGGCGATCTTGCGCCGCAGGTAGGCGGCGAAGAGAAGCCGCATAAACCACATTCCGGGGAGCGAACGCACGAAGCCGGGCGTCGCGGGTGAAGGAGAATGGCGGATCATCGCCCGGGCGGCATTTTCCAGGTGGCGCTCGGGCACGGTGTAATCCGCCAGACCGATTGCCCGGGCCCTTCGTGCATCGATGCTCCGGCCGGTCAGTATCATGTCGAGGGCTGCCAGGGGCCCGACGAGCCGGGTGAGGTGGACGGTTCCCCCGAAGCCTGGATGAATCCCCAGTTTCACCTCGGGGAAACCGAGCCGGGTTGCCGGCGCGTCGGTGGCTATCCGGTAGCGGCAGGCGAGGGCCAGTTCCAGGCCGCCCCCCAGGCAGAACCCGTGGATGAGAGCGAGGGTAGGTATGGTGAGCGCTTCGATCTGTCCGAGGATAGTCTGGCCCCGTTCGATGAGGGTCAGGGCCTGGTCGGTGCCGGTCAGGCCCGTGAACTCGTTAACGTCCGCCCCGGCGATGAAGCCGCTTTCCTTGCCGGAACGGATCACGAGGCCAGCCGACTGCCGCCGGCTGACCTCCACGAGGAGGTCGGCCAGCTCTTCAAGTGTCTCCCGGGACATGCTGTTGGCACTCCTCCCAGCCCGGTCGAAGGTAAGCCAGGCTATGCCGTCGCTGTCCTGTTCGAGCCGCCAATGGCGGCATGATTTGGCGTCAGGTGCCATGGTGAACCCCCTCGACCCGCTCGATCAGCATGGCACCCCCCTGGCCGCCGCCGATGCAGAGGCTCGCCATCCCCCTCCGGCCATCGTGCCGTTGCAGGACATGGAGGAGGTGGAGGACGATCCGGGCGCCGCTCGTTCCCACCGGGTGGCCGATGGCAACTGCGCCGCCGTCCACGTTGAGCCGCTCCGGGTCGATGGGCGCGAAGGGGGCGTCGAGCCCCAGCTCGTCGCGGCAGTACTCGGGGCTCTGCCACGCCTCCAGGCAGGCGAGGACCTGGGCGGCGAAGGCTTCGTTAATCTCCAAGAAGTCAATCTCTCCAGTGGCAAGCCCTTGCCGATTCATGATCGGCGCCATGGCGTGCACCGGCCCGAGTCCCATCTGGCCCGGTTCCACGCCGACCCACTGACAGTCGACGATCCTTCCCAGGACCGGCAGCTTGTGACGTTCCACTGCCGAAGCACTTGCCAGGAGCAGCCAGGCTGCGCCGTCGGTTATCTGGGCACTGTTTCCCGCCGTAACCATGCCGAAGGGACGGTCGAAGGCCGGCTTGAGCCTGGCGAGGCCAGCCATGTCGGTGTCCCGGCGAACTCCCTCGTCATGGTCGAAGAACGTGCCGTCGGTATCATAGATGGGGGAGATCTCGGTGAGCTTTCCCCCATCCTGTGCCCCCGCCAGGCGCCGGTGGCTCTCCAGGGCAAAGGCATCCATCCGTTCGCGGCTGATCCGGAAACGGTGCGCAAGTTCTTCCGCGGTTTGCCCCATGGAAAGTCCAACGATCGGATCGGTCAGACCATGGATCAGGCCGATAACCGGCCGGAAATGGGGGGGGCGCAGCCGGCTGATGAGGCGCAGCCGCTTCCAGGTGGTCCCTGCGTGGCTCCATTCACCGAGAAGGTTCACCATGGCGTTGTTCAGGAGGACCGGCGCGTGGCTCATCGCCTCGGTACCCCCGGCAAGAACCAGGTCAGAACGGCCATGGGCGATGTCCATGGCGGCCGCATCGATCGCCTGCATGCCGGAACCACAGTTGCGTTGCACGGTCCATGCGGGAACACTCTTGCCGCAGCCGAGGCGCAGGGAAACGACACGGGCGATGTTCGCCTCGTCAGGACCGGGAATGATGCAGCCGAGGATGACCTCGTCCAGTTCGTTGGCCTCGAACGGCTGGCGCAGCAGAAGCGCCCTGCCGGCTGCCACGGCCAGGTCAGCCGCGCTGAATGGCCCTGGCACCCCGCGTGCCTTGAGGAAGGGGGTGCGATTGCCGTCGACGATGTAGACCGGCCTGCCCGATTTGTAAGCTTCAGTACGCGACATTGGATCCCCTCAAGTTTGCAAAATACCAAATTCCAAGCACCAAATCTCAAACAAACTCCAAATGCCAGGAACATGCGAATTTTTTTGGATTTTGGGATTTGTGATTTGGAATTTCCCTTTCAAAGGTGTGGAAAATCATCCACCCGGGTCGCCTCCCGGCGAGCCGCCAGGGCGAGCCGCACGGTCTCTTCCTCCGCCGGGGTGATCACCCCCTCTTGAACGCCAGCCGACAGCAGCTGGTCATCGGGGAGTCGTTTCAGTTTCCCCTCCTTCACCGCGTCGCGCAGTTTCTGTTCTACCGGCTCGGCGGCGATCACCCTGGCCAGGGCATTTTCGAGCCTGGCTAGGGGCTCGTCAGGTGCGGCCGGCAGAAAGAGCCCGTCGGTCAGCCGGTCGCGAACCGGGGAAGGCTCCAGGAGAACGCCGGCGACCTGTTGACTGAGGCGGTCCAGCGGCCCGGCAAAGGGACGGCCGCGGGGAAACACGATCAGCCTCAGCAGCCAGGCTGCCGGGCGGAAAGGCAGATTCCTGAAAAGGCCGGTAAAGCTCTCCTGGATCCGATGAAAGCAGTCCTCGCAACCCCACCGTACGAGCGGTTCTTCGTCCGCCGGCCACTCACGCTCTTCGAACCTCTTGAGGAGCGCGGAAGCAAGATAAAGATGGCTCAGGATGTCCGCCAGACGCCCCGAAAGGCTTTCTCGCCGTTTCAGCGTGCCTCCGAGGGTTAGGAGTGCGATGTCGGCGGTTACGGCAAAGGCCGCGCTGAGGCGCGTCACTGTCTGAAAATAGCGTTGCATCGGCCCCGGAGGGGCCTTTGCCAGGCGCCCCCCAGTCATGGCGAAGAAGAAAGTCCTGGCCGCATTGTTCAAAGTAAACGCGATATGGTCGCCGATGAGACGGTCGAAGTCCACCAGACCGCGGTCGGTGTCGGGATTGACAGCGGCGCTCATTTCCTGGAGTACGTAGGGATGGCAGCGTATCACCCCCTGCCCGAAGATGATCATGGAGCGGGTGAGGATATTGGCGCCCTCGACGGTGATGCCAATTGGCGCCGCCTTGTAGAGCCGGCCGAGCAGGTTGTGCGGGCCGAGACAGATGCCGCTTCCCCCGAAAACGTCCATGCCGTCGTTCACCGCCCGGCGCAGCCGTTCGGTGGAATGGTACTTTACGATGGCAGAGAGGACAGCTGGCCGCTCCCCCCGGTCGACGGCTGCGCAGGTCATCTCGCGCGCGGCGTCCATGAGGTAGGTATTTCCGGCGATCCGCGCCAGCGCCTCCGCGACTCCTTCGAAGCGGCCGATGGGGAGACGGAACTGGCGGCGGACCCGTGCATGGGCGCCGGCTACCCGTGCAACGAACTTTGCGCCTCCGGTACTCAGGGCCGGGAGGGAAATGGAGCGGCCAGCAGCAAGGCTCTCCATGAGCATCTGCCACCCTTGGCCAACCCCGGCCTTGCTGCCGATGACCCAGTCGAGGGGGATGAAGACGTCAGCTCCCTTGTTGGGGCCGTTCTGGAACGGTATGCCGAGGGGGTCGTGGCGGGTGCCGATGGTGATCCCGGGGGTGTCCACGGGAACGAGCGCCAGGGTGATGCCGGGTGCGTCATCGTTGCCCAGAAGATGTTCCGGGTCGAGAAGCCTGAACGCGAGGCCAATGACCGTGGCCACCGGGCCGAGAGTAATGTAGCGCTTTTCCCAGGCAAGTCTGATCCCGACGACCTCTTTCCCGCGTAATGATCCCCTGCAGACGATACCGGTGTCGGGGATGGAAGCGGCGTCGCTCCCCGCTTCGGGGCCGGTCAGGGCAAAGCAGGGTACTTCCTCTCCCCGGGCCAGGCGGGGCAGGTAGTACTCCTTCTGCGCCTCCGTTCCGTAGCGGAGCAGCAGCTCGGCCGGTCCGAGGGAATTGGGGACCATAACCGTCACCGCTGCCGTGACGCTGCGGCTGGCGATCTTCATGATCACCCGGGAATGGGCGAGGGCGGAGAAGCCGAGCCCGCCGTTCTCCCGAGGTATGATCATGCCAAAAAAGCCCTTCTCCTTGAGGAACCGCCATACCTCGGGCGGGAGGTCGCGGAGTTCGGTGACGATCCGCAAGTCGTCGAGCATCCGGCAGAGTTCCTCCACCGGGCCGGTGAGGAAGGCCTCTTCTTCGGGTGTCAACAGTGGCGGCGGCAGGGCAATGAGTTTCTCCCATGCCGGGTTCCCGCTGAAAAGTTCGCCGTCCCACCAGACCGTTCCCGCTTCCAGCGCCTCCCGTTCCGTGCGGGAGAGGGGAGGGAGCATCTCTCTGAGCCGGGACCGGAGCGGCTTCATGATGAGACAGCGGCGCAGGGAAGGGATGTTGACGACGACTGCCAGTGCCGCGAAGACGATCCAGGGGAGCCACCAGATGCCAGTGTATTGACCGCTGAAGAAGGTCCAGAGCCCCAGCAGGAGCGCGAACGCCCCGGTCCAGGCTGCCAGTTTCGCCCGGAAAAAGGCCAGCAGCCATATTGTCGCCACCAGTATGACGAACAGCATAGTTTCTCCTGTCCCTCGCCCTGTCTCGTCGGAATGTGCATGTCTTTATACTCAGTATAGACGACAAAACAATGGGGGCAACAAATCTGGCAACTCAGGGACTCGACTGGCTTCTCTGGAGAGGGGAGGGGACGCAGAAAGCGGATTGGCGGATCACTCACTGAGGGTGGTGTGGTGTGGCGGCTGGATTCCAAGCCGAGAAAAAAAGCCGGTCCGAAAGATCGGCTCAATATGACGCCTTGACTTTCTGCTATCTTGACGTAATGAAATTATTGTGGGTTTTATAATCTAGACAGCGAAGGGAGCTCGACGTGAAAGCCAAGAAAATGCTATTTGGGCTGATTCTCGCTTCTTATGCCTTATCATTTGCTCACTCCACACTAGCAGCCCCAGCAGCTCCGTTCTGCGCGGTATTCTCGTATGGCAGACATTGCTGGTATTACACCTATCAAGAATGCTTCCGTGCAGTTTCCGGGACTGAAGGATATTGTGCCGTCAGTTCAGCAGCAATACGCCAGCCATCTAACGTTGCGCCATTCTGCGTCGTCAACCCTTATGCTACGCAGTGCTGGTACTACGATATGGAGCTTTGTAGGGGCGATGCTGCTGCGAGCGGCGGAGTGTGTTTGAGTTCCATTAGGGTCGTGGGCACACCGGCAGAGGGCAATGTGGGCACACCGGCAGAGGGCAACGCGGGCATACCCGCCCAGGGCAACGTGGGTGCGCCAGTCCAGGGCACAGGGCCATCGCCAATGGTTCCCGGAGTCACGATCCCTTTACCCGGCCGTTAGAAGGGTAATGATGTGGGCTTTCCCGTTCCAGGGAGCTGGTTCTCTCTGAAATGAAAAAAGCCGGTCCCGTCAAGGATCGGCTTTTGTGCTTAAAGTGTGCTTATTCAAAAATAAAGGGTTTAGCATTTAGTTGCTAAACCCTTGATTTTATGGTGGGCGATGCTGGGTTCGAACCAGCGACCCCTGCCGTGTGAAGGCAGTGCTCTCCCGCTGAGCTAATCGCCCGTTTGATTCCTAGTAAATAGCAAATGGCGACGCACCTGTCAAGCAGTAAAAAAGCGGCCGGCACGGACAGTTTTTACTCAAGATAAAAGATTGTTCTTGTGGGCGAATTCACCTTGACAGCTCTTTAGCGGAGTTGCTATATTCACCCCCTGACAAATTTTACCCATGCTAAAACAAGGGTGTATTTCCGGATAACCGGAACATTCACCGCGACGAGCTTGATGATGAAACTCGAACAGGGGCTTATACAGATTTATACCGGCAACGGCAAGGGGAAGACCACTGCCGCGCTCGGGCTTGCCCTGCGCGCTGTCGGGCGGGAGCTCAAAGTTTGTATGATCCAGTTCATGAAAGGTGGCGGTCCGTATGGTGAGCATCTGGCTGCTCCGCGGCTCGCACCGTTCCTGACCATCATCCAGACCGGCAGGGAAGGGTGGGTGAACCGGGACAACCCCGATCCCGAGGACAAACGGCTGGCCCGTGGAGCGTTGGAGCTGGCCGGGAAGGCCTTGGGCGGTGGCGAATACGACCTGGTAATCCTTGATGAGGTAAACGGCGCCGTGGCTTTTGGTCTGGTGACCGTCGACGAGGTACTGGCCCTCATGGAGCGGAAGCCGGCGAATGTAGAACTGGTGCTGACCGGCAGGAATGCCGATGAGCGGATCATTGCCGCCGCCGACCTGGTTACCGAGATGCGGGAAATCAAGCATTATTACCGGAAGGGAATCCCTTCCCGAGTGGGAATCGAAAAGTAGTCACTTTATCATTCCGAGGAGAAGCCATGTCAGAGAGGAAATTGCGAGTGCTTGTGGGAAAGCCCGGACTGGACGGTCATGACCGGGGTGCGAAGATCATTGCCCGCGCCTTCAGGGATGCGGGGTTCGAAGTGATTTACACGGGCCTCCATCAGACCCCGGAGCAGATCGTCGCTGCAGCCATCCAGGAGGATGTTGACTGCGTCGGTCTTTCCATTCTGTCGGGAGCGCATAATACCCTGCTGCCCCGCGTCTGTGAGCTGTTCCGGGAGAAACAGGCCGAAGACATCATTGTCTTCGGCGGCGGCGTCATCCCCGACGACGACATCCCCGGGCTCAAGACCGCCGGCGTTAAGGAAGTCTTCACCCCCGGCACCTCCACGGAGGATATCGTCGCCTGGGTGCGGGTGAACGTCATTCCCCGCGCCTGAGGATCAATCATTCAGCGCCGCTGAAGAGAAGAGCGGCGTGTCATTGAACTCGATGCAGTCTCCGTTCCTTTCCGCCTCGACAGTGCCGGGAGGGTGGAAGGCAACGATTTCTGGCAGGAAAGAAGAGATAATGGCTCTTGCAGAGCGAATTCTGGCAGGTGATGTGCGCGCCGCGGCGCGGCTGATGCGTGACATCGACGATGGCTTCAAGAGTGCGGTTGAAGAGCTGAAGGTCCTCTATCCCCATACCGGCAATGCGTTCATCATCGGCATCACCGGTCCGCCCGGTGCGGGTAAGTCGACTCTCGTCGACCAGATCACCGCTGCGTACCGGCGACGAAGCAAGCGGGTGGGAATCGTGGCCATCGATCCCACGAGCCCCTTTACCGGTGGCGCGATCCTGGGCGATCGCATCAGGATGAACCGCCATGCCGAGGATGACGGAGTGTTTATCAGGAGCCTTGCCACCCGCGGGCATCTTGGGGGGCTCTCCCGTTCCACCGGCGACGTGGTGAACGTCATGGACGCCATGGGGATGGACGTGGTCATTATCGAGACCGTGGGAGTAGGACAGGACGAGATCGACATCGTGCGCATGGCCCATACCACGGCGGTGGTGATGGTGCCCGGGCTCGGGGACGACATCCAGGCGATCAAGGCGGGAATCCTGGAGATCGGCGATGTCTTCGTCGTCAATAAGGCTGACCGGGACGACGCCGACAGGACCGCTCGTGAACTGGCGGCAATGCTTGAGATGAATCCGGACAAGGACCGGGAATGGCAACCGAAGGTGCTGAAGACCGAAGCCAGCCGCAATCGCGGCATCGAGGAGCTCGTCAACGAAATCGAGGCACACCGGAGCTACCTCCACCACTCCGGTGCTATCCGTCGTCTGCTCGAGGAGAAGAACACCCGGCTTTTCCTCGAACTCCTCAAGGAGCGCTTGTTTGCCGAGGTGTATGGCCACATCCATGTGAACGGAAAGTTCCGCGAGATCGTGGACGGGCTGGTGAACCGGAAGCAGGACCCGTACAGCGCCGTCGAGGCTATCCTGGCGGAAAAATTCGGCGGAGTGAAGAATTGACCGATGGCTTATCCAGCTGTTAAAGCAGTTGCGTACCGGCATCATCCTGTGCTAGGTTAGCAAAGTTTAGCATTATGCGCAGAAGGATGATGTTGGATGGGTGACGAAAAGGTCCTGCCGTTCATTGAACACCTGGTCGAACTGCGGAAACGGCTCATAATTGCCCTCGTCGCCGTCGTAATCGGCATGGGGATTTCGTGGAACTTCTCCGGCGACCTGCTGAACTTCGTGGAAAGGCCGCTGACCGGACACACCTATCTCACAGACCTGAAAAAACATTTCTACGAAGAGGTAAAGCAGCGGTATCCGGCCGTCTACAGCCGTTACAAGCTCGACAAGGAAGTGAACGCCCCGCCAAAGGAGCGGCAGCTCAATTACAGCGCCCCCCTCGAACCGTTTTTCATCCAGTGCAAGATATCTATCATCGCTGGTTTTATCCTCGCGCTGCCGGTGGTCTTTTACCAGCTCTGGCTTTTTATCGCCCCGGGCCTGACATCACGGGAAAAGAGGCTGGTTCTCCCCTTCGTTACCGTCAGTACCATCAGCTTCTGTGCCGGCGCCCTCTTTTTCCTCATCTTCATCTGGCCGGTCATCATCAACTTCTCCCTTTCCTACGAGGCGGAGGGACTCAGAAGCTGGTTCAATCTCAGCGCATACATCAATTTCTGTCTCCGGCTCATTCTGATCTTCGGCGTCATTTTCGAGCTGCCGGTCCTCAGCCTTCTGCTGGCACGGTTCGGTCTCGTCAGTTACAGACTCCTCGCCAGGAACCGCAAATATGCTCTTTTGGCCAGCTCGATCATCGCCGCTTTCCACGCCGACCTGATCACCATGTTCGTGATCATGGTCCCCCTGTACCTCATGTACGAGGTCAGCATCTGGGTGGCACTCATTTTCGGGAAGAAAAAGCCTGTCGGTTCCCCGATGCCGGCCTGACCATCGACCGCCTGGAAAGGTGTCTGCTCCGACCATGGTGTTACGGCTGCTATGAAAATATTCAGAGACATAAACGAGATTCAGGAAAAGCTGCCTCGCGCTGTTGTCACCATCGGCAACTTCGACGGCGTTCATCTCGGGCACCGGGAAATCTTCCGCCGGCTGAAACTGGATGCCGCCGCCCTTGGCGGTGTGTCGGTCGTCATCACCTTCGAGCCGCACCCCCTCAAGGTCCTTCCGGTCGGGAAAGACCTTCGCCTCATCAATACCTATGCGGAAAAGGAAACCCTTATTGAGGCATCGGGAATCGACTACTTCGTGTCGATTCCCTTCACGCAGGAATTTGCAGCCATTTCCGCCGACACGTTCGTCAGAGAGGTCCTCGTCGAAAGAATAGGCGCGGTCAAAGTGATTATCGGCTACGATTATGCTTTCGGCCGCAACCGTGAAGGGAATGCGGAGTTCCTGCGGAGTATGGGACAAGAGCTGGGGTTCGAAGTCCAGGTCCTGGAGCCGATCGGCGACGGCACAACTGTCTACAGCAGTAGTAACGTTCGGAAAATGATAGAAAGCGGTAATGTAAGGGATGTCGTCTCCCTCCTGGGGCGACACTTCTCCCTTGGCGGCGTGGTTGTCCATGGCTTCCACCGCGGCAAGGGACTGGGCTTTCCCACGGCCAACCTGAAAACCGACAAGGAGCTGATTCCCGGATTCGGTGTCTATGCGGTCAAAGTCAGGATCGGCGATGCGGTCTACGACGGGGCGTGTAACATCGGTGACAATCCGACATTCCAGGACGGCGGAACGTCCATCGAGGTGTTCATCTTCGATTATGACGGGGATCTCTACGGACAGGAAGTACGGCTCTATTTCGTGGAGCGGCTCAGGGGCGAGGAAAGGTTCGCAGATGCCGATGCCCTGCAAAAGGCCATTGCCAAAGATGTCGCCCGCTGTCGCGAGATCCTGGCCGGCGTATCGATCATCGAGTACCGGGAGTACCTGAAAGGGATGGATATAAGTTGAGCGCAAAGGTTGACAGGAAGCTCTGGCTCGGGATCGGGATAAGTATCGTCTGTATCGTCCTCCTGCTGCTCAAAATCGATTTTAGCAAGCTCCTGGAAGCTTTTCGGGCGATGGACTGCCGCTATCTCTTTCCGGCAGTTGCTTTTACCTTCATCAGTTATTATTGCCGGGCCGTTAGGTGGCGCTTCCTTCTCCTGCCGATCAAAAAAACTTTGATGGACAATCTTTTTGCCGCCACCATCATTGGTTACATGGCAAACAATCTGCTGCCCGCACGGCTGGGAGAGTTCGTTCGCGCCTATACCCTGGGAGAAAAGGAAAGGATTGATAAGAGTGCCGTTTTTGCGACGCTCGTCCTCGATCGACTCTTTGACGGCTTCACCGTGCTCCTTATCCTCCTCATCGCTTTTTTCACCGTGACCCTGCCGTCCGGGATGGAAAAGGTTCAGCGCGGCCTCGTCATGGGGGGATACGTCACCCTGGCACTATACGTTGCAGTCATCGTCTTCCTCGTGGTGTTGAAAAGGTTTACCTTCCTGACTTTGCAGTTCATCCGCAAGCTGCTGCGACCGTTTCCCGACGTAATTGCGGAACGGGTGATTCCTGTCCTAGGATCGTTCATTGAGGGGCTGCGGCTCTCTTCCAGGATTACGGATTTGATGGCCTTGTTTCTGTCCTCCCTTGTCATATGGTTCTTTGCTGTTCTACCGGTGGACATGGTCCTGCGTTCATTCGGCATCACACTGCCGATAACTGCTTCCATGTTCATTATGGTTTTTCTCGTATTTGCAGTCATGGTTCCCGCCTCTCCCGGCTATATCGGAACCTACCACTATGCCTGCGTTACGGGGCTCGGGGCCTTCGGCATCCGTGACGAAAAGGCGCTGAGTATCGCCCTCGTCATTCATGCAATCAATTTCTTTCCGGTGATTCTTGCCGGGTTCTATTACCTTTGGCGGGATAATCTATCGCTGAAAAAATTGCGCCTTGCGTCCTCGCAGCAGGAGAGCTAATGGTCACCGGCAGGTTAAGCACTAGAATCGACTTCTGGGCGATGCTCTCGTTCATCATTCCTTTCTTCGTCTATCTGCTCACTCTGGCGCCTTCAGTGACCTTCTTCGACAGTGGTGAGTTTCTGACCGCCACCTATTCGCTGGGCTCGGCCCACTCTCCCGGTTATCCGCTGTTTTTGATTTATGCCAAGCTGTTTACGTATCTTCCGTTCGGCAGTATCGCTTTCCGGATTAACATAGGGACTGCGGTGTCCGCGGCCGTCGCCTGTTATGGGGTGTATCTCCTTGCATCCCATCTCCTGGCCGGGGAGGAACTGCCAGAGGATCGTGTACTTTCCGTTTATCGCAAGGCAATTCCTCTTTGTGCCTCCCTCGTCTTTGCCTTTTCTGCCCGGCTCTGGCTCCAGTCCAACCATGACAAACCATACCCCCTGATATCCTTCCTCGCCGCCATGATCTTTTATCTGCTGCTTCTCTGGCGCGACAGCTACCGCCGGGGCGAGGAACACCCCGCCTACGTTTATCTGGGCGCCTTCCTGTGTGGTCTGGCCTTCGGCGCGCATCAGACGGTCATTCTCCTGCTTCCCACCTATGCCTTTCTCATCCTGTCACTGGACTGGCGCCTCTTCATGCGCGTCAAGGAAGCAATCCTTGCCATCGCTTTTGCTCTCTTCGGCTTCTCCGTGCATCTGCATCTGCCGGTGCGGGCAACCCGGAACCCGCTCCTGAATTGGGGAGATGCCAAGACAGTGTCGCAATTCCTCTGGCACTTCCTCAGGCACGGCTATCCGGTAGAGAAGCCGGAGCGGGACCTGTCGCTGATATGGGCACAGATGAATGCCTTCAACGTTTCCCGGGAATTTACGGTGGCAGGTGTTCTGCTTCTGCTGGTCGGCGCGGTTGCCTTTGCCAGAAAAAAACGTGATGAGGTCCTGGCGTATCTGATCGGCGTCATTTTTTTCCTCCTCGTGATCGTGGGGTATCTCAACACCCCATTCGAGACGATCTTTCTAACTGAGGAATTTTTTACCCCCATCTATATGCTGTCCGCCGTATTCATCGGACTTGGCTTGTTTTTCCTTCTGCGCAAAGGGTTCTCGTCCTTGCCGAAGAAGCTGCTTCGGTCATTGCCGGTGCACCTCGTAGCTGTTATTTTCATCCTGACCCTGCCGGTTGTCGTCTGTGCACTCCACTATGTCGAAAACGATCAGCATGACAACTATATAGCATACGATTATGCGACCAATTCGCTGCGCTCTCTTCCCCAGAGGGCTGTCCTCTTTACCTGGGGAGACAGCGGAGCATTCCCCCTCTGGTATCTCCAGGGAGTGGAGCGTATGCGGGAGGATGTTGACCTCCTCCATACCCCTCACCTGGTTTTCAGATGGTACCTCGACGGTTTTCCGCAGGTCTTTTCCCATAGCGTTCTCCGGTCCGTCCCCCTCGAAAAGCTTAACCCTGAAAATGCTCTGCGGATGGTGATCGATGAGCAGTTGCCGCAACGACCGGTCTTCATCGATTTTTCGACGCGCTACTCCCTCGATTTCAACGACTATACCCTGCAGCAGTGCGGGATATGCTACCGCGTGGGAAAATGGTCGGGCACTCCCTTCCGCCTTCCTCTCCTGCAGACATGGAGCTACTATACGCTCAGGGGGATCGGCGGCGAAATGTTTTTCCGAGACCTCGACACGAGCAAAGCTATCCTCATCTATGCTAACTCGCATATGGAAGCGGGAGAATTACTCTTGCGTTCCGCGAAGATTGAAGAGGGCGTACTGGAGATGAAGGCAGCGGTGAAAACCTCCCCGGAGTTTGGTAATCAGGTGGCCTCCATTCTGGCCGGGTACGGGATAAAATAAAGGGAGCCTGTCAGTTCCCGTATAGTGTATCTCGGATTACAGCAACGATATCTCTCCTCACAGGCGCTGGGAAAGTACCTTTAGCCGTACAGACGGTAGGTCTATCGCTTAACCCGTGTTCTCATAAGGATATTTCTTTGCGAATGTGGGTTCCTTATGGTCCGTTTCCAAGTAGCACTTGACATTGCACGCCATCCAAAATAGACTAGCACCGGTTTTTGCCACTTCACCAAGGTCGAGGTCTGTATGCAGGCAAGCAGACTGGGAGAACTCCTGGTCCGGAACAACCTGATCACTAAGGATCAGCTGACAAAGGCCCTCGAAGAGCAGAAGGAGTCGGGGGGGCAACTGCGGCTCGGCTCCATTCTCATCAAGAATGGACTTATCGAAGAACAGGATCTCACTTCATTTCTCTCCAAGCAGTATGGCGTCCCCTCGATCAACCTCGCCGAATTTGAAGTCGACACTGCTGTCATCAAGATAATCGCTGTTGAAATTGCTCAGAAATATCAGATTATTCCTGTCAATCGGGCGGGTTCTACCCTGATTATCGCCATGAGCGATCCCTCTAATATCTTTGCCATTGATGATATCAAGTTCATGACCGGCTACAATGTGGAGGTTGTTGTAGCCTCCGAAACTGCCATTAGGGCTTCCATCGACAAGTATTACGACCAGTCCGCGTCTCTGGCCGACGTCATGAATGATCTGGAAGGGATGGAGGATGTCGAGGTTCTGAGCGACGAAGAGGATGTCGATGTTTCCTCCCTCGAACGGGCGACCGAAGACGCACCGGTCGTCAAGCTGGTCAATCTGATCCTGACCGACGCCATCAAGAAGAAGGCGAGTGACATCCATATAGAGCCCTACGAAAGAACGTTCCGGGTTCGCTACCGTATCGACGGCGTGCTGTATGAGGTCATGAAACCTCCCATGAAGCTCAAGAACGCCATCACCTCCCGGCTCAAGATCATGTCCGAGCTTGACATAGCAGAACGGCGCCTTCCCCAGGACGGGCGTATCAAGATCAAACTGGGGGGCGGCAAGGATATGGATTACCGGGTGTCGGTTCTGCCGACCCTGTTCGGGGAAAAGGTCGTTCTCCGACTCCTCGACAAGTCCAACCTCCAATTGGACATGACCAAGCTCGGCTACGAGCCTGAGGCTTTGGAAGCCTTCAAGCACGAGATCCACAAGCCATTCGGCATGGTCCTGGTTACCGGCCCTACGGGCAGCGGCAAGACCGTTTCCCTCTATTCGGCCCTGTCGGAGCTGAATAAAACCACCGAAAATATATCCACGGCCGAAGACCCGGTCGAGTTCAACTTTGCCGGTATCAACCAGGTGCAGATGCACGAGGATATCGGCCTGAACTTTGCCGCGGCCCTCCGTTCCTTCCTGCGGCAGGACCCCGATATCATCATGATCGGAGAGATCCGCGATTTCGAAACCGCCGAGATAGGTGTCAAGGCAGCCTTGACCGGTCATCTCGTCCTCTCCACGCTTCACACCAACGATGCGCCGTCCACCATCAACCGGCTGCTCAACATGGGGATCGAACCGTTCCTGGTTGCCTCGGCGGTGAATCTCATTACCGCTCAGAGACTTGCACGGAGGGTCTGTGGCGAGTGCAAGGCGGCCGAGGAGATCCCTGTGCAGGCACTCGTCGATGCGGGTGTCCCTCCGGACGAAGCCCCGGAATTCGTGTGCTACAAGGGGACCGGATGTCCGAAATGTAACGGGACAGGTTACAAGGGGCGTGTGGGATTTTATCAGGTCATGCCGATGCTCGAAGAGATCAGGGAACTCATCCTCAACGGCGCAAACACAGCGGAGATCAAACGGGAATCCATGCGGCTGGGAATCAAGACCATGCGCCAGTCGGGGCTGACAAAACTGAAGGAGGGTGTTACCTCCTTGGAAGAAGTGCTGCGGGTAACCGTGGCCGATGACTAGGAGATAACCACATATGGCCAACCTGCACCAACTTTTGAAAGAACTCGTCGACCGGGGGGGCTCAGACCTCCACATCACGACCAACACTCCGCCCCAGATACGTCTGGACGGCAAGCTCACGCCGATGAACATGCCCCCCCTGACGGGAGTCGATACCAAGCAACTGTGTTACAGCGTCCTTACCGATGCCCAGAAACACAAATTCGAAGAGGAAAACGAACTCGACCTCTCGTTCGGGGTGAAGGGCTTATCACGTTTTCGCGGAAACATATTTGTCCAACGAGGAGCGGTGGCTGCGGTTTTCCGGGTTATCCCCTATAAAATCCTCACGTTCGATGAACTCGGCCTGCCGCCGGTGGTCAAGGAATTGGCCTGCAAACCGAGGGGACTCATTCTGGTGACCGGTCCCACCGGCAGCGGCAAATCGACGACCCTTGCCTCCATCATCGATTACATCAATACCAATCGTCACGATCACATCGTTACCATCGAAGACCCCATTGAATACCTCCACCCCCACAAGGGATGCCTGGTGAATCAGCGCGAAGTCGGCGCCGACACCAACAGTTTCAAGAACGCCCTGAAATATGTATTGCGTCAGGATCCGGACGTTGTCCTCGTCGGTGAGTTGCGCGACCTTGAGACGATCGAAGCGGCTCTGACGCTGGCTGAGACCGGACACCTCTGTTTCGCCACCCTCCATACCAATTCCTGCGCCCAGACCATTAACAGGATTATCGATGTGTTCCCGCCTTATCAGCAGACCCAGGTCCGGACGCAGCTCTCCTTTGTCCTCGAAGGGGTTCTCTCCCAGACCCTTATACCCAAGGCATCCGGCAGCGGCAGGGCGCTTGCCCTCGAAGTCATGGTCCCCAACCCGGCAATCCGCAATCTGGTCAGGGAAGACAAGATTCATCAAATCTACTCCCAGATGCAGGTCGGTCAGGATAAATTCGGCATGCAGACCTTGAATCAGTGTCTGTTTTCGCTCTTTACGAAACGGATCATATCCCTTGAAGAAGCCCTTGGCAGGTCTACTGAGCCAGAAGAATTGAAGCAGATGCTGGCGGCCGGCGGCGGTATGCTGAATCAGCCGCGCAGGCCACTCCGCTAGAAAGAGCAGGGTAGGGAGGAATAATGCCAAAATTCAATTGGGAAGCCAGAACGAAAGCCGGAGCGGTCCAGAAAGGGGTGATGGAAGCGGCAAACGCATCCCTCGTTGAAGCGCAACTGAAAAGATTCGGCTTCAGCAGTATTTCAATTAAAGAAGAGGCCAAGTCGGTTACTATCAAAATACCCGGTTTCGGCGGTGGCAAGGTTGATACCAAGGACCTGGTCGTCTTTACCCGGCAATTTGCCACGATGATCGATTCCGGCCTCCCCCTGGTACAGTGCCTGGAGATACTTGCCGGCCAGCAGGAGAACAAGACCTTCAAGGATATCCTTTTTAAGGTGAAGGAGGACGTGGAGAGCGGTTCCACCTTTGCTGACGCCCTTGGCAAGCATCCCAAGGCGTTCGATCAATTGTACGTCAACCTGGTTGCCGCCGGCGAAGTGGGCGGTATTCTCGACACCATCCTCAACCGTCTGGCAGCCTATATCGAGAAGGCTCAAAAGCTCAAGAAGCAGGTGAAGGGGGCGCTGGTCTATCCGACGACCATTATTGCCATCGCAGTCATCGTTGTCGGCGTTATCCTTGTGTTTGTCATTCCTACCTTTGCCAAGATGTTCGCCGATTTTGGCGGGGAACTCCCCGCCCCCACAAAATTCGTTATTTCGTTAAGTAATTTCTTCAAGAAATATATCATCCTGATGGTGATCGGTTTCTTCATGCTCTCCGCCGCCTTCAAGAAATACTATGCCACTCCAAAAGGGCAAAAACTCATCGATCGGCTGGCGCTCAAGGCACCCATTTTCGGGCCCCTGATCAGAAAGGTGGCGGTAGCCAAGTTTACAAGAACTCTCGGAACGATGATCAGCAGCGGCGTGCCGATCATGGATGGTCTCGAAATCGTGGCCAAGACCGCCGGGAACAAGATCGTCGAGGAGGCCATTTATCGGGTGCGGCAGGCCATCTCAGAAGGGAAAACCATGGCCGAGCCCCTGGGGGAGAGCGGTGTTTTCCCGCCGATGGTAGTGCAGATGATCTCTGTCGGTGAAGCAACCGGCGCCATGGACGCCATGCTTAACAAGATAGCGGACTTTTACGATGACGAGGTGGATGACGCCGTTGGGGCACTCACTGCGATGATGGAGCCTCTGTTGATGGTGTTTCTCGGGACAACGGTCGGCGGACTTGTCGTTGCCATGTATTTGCCGATATTCAAGCTTGCCGGTGCTGTCGGCGGATAGGCAATGGATGAGAAAAAAAGACTAGTCTGGTTTATCTGCGTCAGGCTGGTGGTGGTTTCGCTCATTCTTGTATCCACCATCATCCTTGACACCAGGGATCCTGGGTTCAACGGCGAACTGCTACTCACCAGTCTGACCAGGCTTATCGGTGCAACATACGTCTTTTCGGTATTTACTCTCCTGGTATTAAGGCTGACGGGCCGCTATACCAAATCAATCACATATCTGCAGCTGATATGGGATCTTTGCTTCGTTACCCTGCTGCTGCTGCTGACCGGCGGTATTACCTCTCCCTTTTCCTTCCTCTATATTCTGTCGATAATAAACGCCAGCGTGTTGCTCGCCCGCCGGGATGCCGTGTATACCGCATCGCTGTGCGGCATTCTCTATGGCGCTATTCTTGATCTGCAGTTCTATGGCAAACTGTCCGCACTCGGACTGAGCCCGCTTCCCGCGCTGCGATTCGGGGCCAATTACATTTTTTACACGATATTTGTCAATATCGTGGCCTTTTACCTGACTGCGTTTCTCACCGGCTACCTTGCGGAAAGGGCCAGAAAGAGCGAAACTGCTCTCTACCGCAAAGTCATCGACTACGAGGAGTTGGAACGGCAGCACAGCACAATTGTGAAAAATCTCAACAGTGGTCTGCTAACGGTAAACGGTGAAGGTCGAATTCGCGTGTTCAACCATTACGCGGAGCAGGTGACCGGCCTTACCCAGTCCGAGGCTTATGATAGACCTCTGAATGAAATTTTCACCAGCATCAATTTGGGTTTTGAGAGGGGCGAAACAGAGTACCGCTCCCCGGGTGGGAATATATTGATTATCGGTTACAACTCCGTTCCCTTTACCGACGTAAATGACGCGATAGTCGGCATGATCATCAACTTCCAGGATCTGACCCGTATCAAACGCATGGAAGAAGCTCTGAAAAGGGCGGATCGACTGGCGGCGATCGGCGAACTTTCAGCCCGTATAGCGCACGAGATCAGGAATCCTCTCGCTTCAATCAGCGGTTCGGTTGAACTTATTGCGCAGGGGGGAGGAGGAACTGCACAAGAGAGAAAATTGCTGGAGATTGTGGTACGGGAGACCGATCGTCTGAACGGTCTCATCAGGGATTTTCTCGCCTATGCACGTCCCAGTCAACCGGTAAAAATACACGTGCGTCTCCACCAGTTACTTTCCGAATTAATTGCTCTGATGGGAAGCGATCCGCGTTTTACGGGAGTTTTCATAAGTGCCGACTGCCCCCGGCAATTGTTTGTCAGTGTGGACCAAAACCAGTTACAACAGGTCTTCTGGAATCTCCTGGTAAACGCGGCCGATGCAATGCCGGGAGGCGGAGATATCCATATCAAGGTTGACCTGATCAGCAGCGCCGATGCGGGGATGGACTTGGGCCGTGTCGTAAGGATGAAAATAAGTGACACAGGCAGGGGGATGACCAACGATGAAATGCACAAGGTTTTTGAACCTTTTTTTACTACCAAATCTGGCGGTACGGGGTTGGGGCTCGCTACCGTTTACAGAATTATAGAGTCACACAACGGAACGATCTTTGTCGACAGCAGTGTCGGCAGAGGGACTATCTTTACTATTTTGTTGCCCAGTAACGACAATGGCAATCTAAGCGAGGAAACATGCCGTCAAAAATCCTTATTGTCGACGATGAATTGAGTATGAGGGAATTCCTGGGAATTCTTCTCAATCGTGAAGGGTACCAGACCGACTTGGCAGAAAGTGCTGAAGCGGCCATAAGATTGATGGAATCGAGCAGTTATGACCTGATTCTGTCAGATGTGAATATGCCGGGACTCGATGGACTCGCCCTGTTGAAAAAAGTCAAGGATCTCTCTCCTGATACCGCGGTTCTCGTGATCACAGCATTCTCGACTGCTGAACAAGCTGTTGAGGCGATGAGGTGCGGTGCCTACGACTATATTGCTAAACCGTTCAAGGTAGAGGAAATAAAGGTGCTGGTCGGGAATGCCCTTGAGAAGCAGGAGCTGAAAAAAGAAAATCGGCGCTTGCGCGAGGAGGTCAGAGATCGCAACAGTTACAGCGGATTTATCGGTAAAAGTAAAAACATGCAAGAATTGTACGGCATCATTGAAAAGGTGGCTCACAGTAGCGCCAGTGTGCTGGTTCTCGGCGAGAGCGGCACTGGCAAAGAACTGGCGGCCCAAGCCATTCACTATAACAGTGCACGGCGTTCCAAGCCCTTTGTGGCGATAAACTGCGGGGCAATCCCTGCAACCCTCATGGAATCGGAACTCTTCGGGCACCAGAAAGGATCATTCACCGGTGCGATCGCCGACCGGGCCGGACTATTCGAACAGGCCGAGGGGGGGACCCTTTTCCTCGACGAAATAGGCGAAGTACCATTACAACTCCAAACGAAACTGTTACGGGTTCTACAGGAGCGTCAATTCAGGCGGGTTGGGGGAACAGAGGATCGCAGCACCGATGTTCGGATTGTCGCCGCCTCTAACAGGGATCTTGAAGAGCAGGTAAACGAAGGCACGTTCCGCGAAGACTTATTTTATCGCATCAATGTGGTGCAAATCAGAATGCCGCCTTTGCGGGAAAGAGTCGAGGATATCCCGTTACTGGTTGAACATTTTTACCGGAAATTTGCCCGGTGTCCCGAGGGTGGGGAGATAATCTCCAGTGAAGCCCTAAAGCTTCTGATGTCGTATCCATTCCCGGGAAATGTGCGGGAACTGGAGAATCTGGTTGAGAGATGTACGGTACTTGGCAGCAAGACTATCACCGAGGATTGTCTTCCCCCCCAGGTCATCAAATACCAGCACTCCTTGCCTGGTAGTGACGATCTAGAAATTCCCGTCGGGGGGCTGAATCTTGAGGCGTATCTTGACGGCATCGAAAAGCGCCTGCTTCTTCAGGCGTTGGAGAAGGGGGGCGGAGTAAAGAAGAGAGCGGCGGAAATACTGGGCCTGACCTTCCGGTCGTTTCGCTATCGCCTGGCAAAGTTCGGAATGGACGAAGAATAGGCAGATATCTGCTGCATGGGCTTATAGTTAACTATGTTTCATGGAACCACTGAGATAGCTACTTCGCTCCACAAAACTCATATGGAAATCGCCCTTAAATCCATAACACATGCAAATAAGACAGTTTAGTCGGTATTTGTCACTCGGGTCATCCAAAGAATCTAAGAGGTGAAGTAGCCGATGAAAAAGGTGTCGAATCTGAATGATTTCAATTGCTTGGTGCAGGCACGAAATGGCCTTTTTGTCGCCAATAGGCACGATTTTTATTTAGGGAATGCACTGATTCGTTACGGTGAATTTAGTGAAGCGGAATGGAGCTTTCTGGCACAGTTTCTTCAGCCTGGAGCAACCGTTGTCGAAGTGGGTGCCAATATCGGTACTCACACTGTGTCGATAGCCAGAGCTGTCGGAACTCACGGACGGGTAATCGCTGTTGAACCGCAACGGGTAATCTTCCAGTACCTGTGTGCAAACCTGGCGCTCAATGGCCTGATGAATGTTGAGACCCATCAGTGTGGGTGCGGCAGCGATGCCGGCACTCTCGTAGTTCCAGAAATGGATTACTCCTGCGCAGTGCAGCAAAACTTCGGAGGGGTTTCCCTCCAAAAGAGCGGCCGCGGCGAAGCGGTCCCGATTTGCCGTCTCGACGATCTCGTCGGTAATAGAAAAGTAGATTTTATAAAGATCGACGTGGAGGGGATGGAAGCCGATGTCCTTCATGGTGCCAAGAACACCATTCTGACGAGTCGGCCGACCCTCTATATTGAAAACGACCGTCTCGAAAAAAGCGAGGGTTTGATCAGGCTTTTGTTAGGGCTCGACTACCGCCTCTATTGGCATATTCCTCCTCTGTTCAACCCGGATAACTTCTTCGGCGAAAAAGAAAACATCTACGGAAACGTTGCTTCCTTCAACATGCTCTGCTTCCCTGGAGAATCAGTGACAAATGTTGAAGGCTTGCAGGAAATCGATGATTCGACCTATCACCCCCTTCAACCGTCAGGTCTGTCACTCGAGAAGATCGCGCTCCGATACCACAACGCCGGCCGCTTTGCCGATGCGGAAGCGACGTACCGACAAGCACTGGCAGCGAAACCAGATTCGGCCGAGATTCATAAGGACCTGGGCAATACGCTCATGTCCCTCGGGCGGCTTGAAGAGGCTGAGCAGTCCTATCGACAGGCACTGGCCCTCATGGCGGACTACGGCTCCGCATACAACAATCTCGGGAATGTTCTGCGGCTCGGTGGACGGTTGGAGGACGCGGAACAAACGTTTCGCCGGGCGCTGGAGCTTCTGCCCGACAGTGCCGAGGTGCACAACAACTTCGGCAACGTTCTCGCTGATGCCGGCCGTATAGAGGAAGCTGAACACCTCTACCGCAAGGCCATAGTACTCAAGCCGGACTACGCTGCGGCGTATGTCAATCGCGGAAATGCTCTGCTGGCCATTAACCGGCCGGAGGTGGCGGAGAAGAGCTATCGGAAGGCCATCGGCCTCAAGCCGGATTACGTCGAGGCATACATCGGCTTGGGACAGGCATTGCGAGTCCTGCGCCGACTGGCGGAATCGGAAGAAGCCTATCGCCAGGCCCTCGGCATCCGGCCCGAACATCCGGAGGCTCTCAACAATCTGGGAAATGTGCTTGCAAAACAGGATCGGTTTATGGAGGCGGAGAATGCCTATCGTCAGGCCATCGCTATAAAGCCGGACTATGCCGAGGCGTATAATGGACTTGGGAACGCGCGGGCAGGACAAGAGTGCCTGGATGAAGCTGAACAGGCATATCGTTGGGCCATCTCCATCAAACCGGCATGTGTCGAGGCATATATCGGACTCGGCATTTTACTGACGAACATGCTTCGCTTTGCAGATGCGGAGGACGCATACTGCAGAGCGCTTGATCAAAAGCCGGACTTCGCGGAAGCAAAATGGAACCTGTCTTTCTTGGCCCTGACGCTGGGACGCCTTGAAGAAGGTTTCAGACTGTATGAAGCAAGGTTCAGCGACATGAAGGATTTCGATTCCCTGGAATCGACCAAGAATATGTTCAAGCAGCTTACTGAGGTTAAGCGCTGGACAGAAGAGCCGCTCGAAGGGCGGTCGATGTTGATCGTAATGGAACAAGGGGCCGGCGATAGCCTGATGATGATGAGGTACCTCCCTCTGCTCAAGCAGCGAGGCGTGACCAGGCTTGTTGTTCATTGTTACCCTGTTTTGCAAAGGGTTTTCCAATCAATAGGTGCGGTGGATGGGGCGATACCCACGACCGAGCCGTTACCCGTGGACCCTTTCGATTACTATTGCCCCATGATGAGTCTTCCCCATCTCTTCGGGACGCGGCTGGAATCCATCCCCGGTAACGTTCCCTACCTTTCTGCCCCCTACAACATGAAGAGGAAATGGCGTACCCGTCTGAAGAAGGCAGCAGGTCTGAAAGTCGGTCTGGTATGGGCCGGGAACAATCGGAACGTCAAAGACAAGGACCGCAGCATCCCATTACACACGTTTTCCCCATTGACGGATATCGCGGGGGTGCAGCTCGTCAGCCTGCAGAAAGAGGAAGCGGCGGAGCAGCTGCGGGAAACCGGCTGGGATATCCAGGACTGGATGAAGATGTGCGATGATTATATGGATACCGCCGCACTGGTGGCTGAGTTGGACCTGGTCATCAGCGTCGATACCTCGGTGGCCCACCTTGCTGGGGCGCTGGGAAAACCTGTGTGGCTCCTGAACCGCTATGAAAGCGAATGGCGCTGGATGCTGGATCGTGAGGACTCCCCTTGGTACCCGACCATGAAGATCTTCAGGCAGAGGGAGAGGGGCAATTGGGCGAGCGTGATCAGTCGGGTCGCCGAAGAACTGGCAAGAGTTACGAGATCCGGACTCCCGCCGTCCGTCAGTTGACGGGCAAATTCCAATTTGGAGCTCATGTTTTATGCATATAGTTTGTCCAATTTGTGATGACAGATGCTTTGCACTCGACGTAGTTGATTTCAGCAAGTCTTGCGAAGAAGTTCGTGGCAAGTATCTTCCGCTAACCGGAATCCCGATATACTACTATCGCTGCGAGCATTGCGGTTTCTGTTTCGCCCCCGAATTTTCCCACTGGACGCTGGAAGATTTTGAAAACAGAATATACAACATGGAGTACGGGGAGGTTGATCCTGATTACCTGGATGTACGTCCACGGGCAAATGCAAAATTCCTTCTTGATATCTTCAGCTCTGATGGGACTGTGATCCGGCACTTGGACTATGGGGGAGGAAACGGTTTGCTCAGCAGCCTGCTGCGAGAGTCAGGGTGGCGGTCAACCTCCTATGACCCTTTCGTTGACCGGGATATTAGCCCCAAAGATTTGGGGAAGTTCGATCTGATAACGGCGTTCGAGGTCTTTGAACATGTTCCTGATGTGACGCAGCTGATTACGACTCTTTCATCGCTGCTGGCCCAGGATGGGGTTGTACTTTTCAGTACTCTCCTGACAGATGGCAACCTTGCTTCTCACCAGCGATTGAACTGGTGGTACGCATCCCCCAGAAATGGCCATATCAGCCTTTTTTCAAGCAAAAGCCTTGCTTTGCTGGGCGCCAAGGAAAGCTTCCGTTTTAGGAGTTTGGCTACGACGTTTCACGCATTCTGGAAAACCGTACCACCGTGGATAGAGCGCCTTATCCCATCAAGAATTTCGCTGCAGCACCACAAAGAGGGGCAGGAAATGCTGGCAGTTGAATCAGACTCTGCCGAAGAGTGCAAGAACCATGGCAATACCCTGCTCAGCCTCGGGCGATTGGATGAAGCGGAACAGGCCTATCGCCGTGCACTGGAACTCAAGCCCGACTTCGCAGCGGCGCACAACAATCTCGGCAATGTCCTGCGTCTAGGAGGGCGACTGGTGGAGGCGGAACAGTCCTTCCGCGCGGCGTTGGCGCTTCTGCCCGAAAGCGCCGAGGTGCACAACAACTTCGGCAACGTTCTCATGGACGCTGGACGCACAGAGGAGGCTGAACAGTTCTACCGAAAAGCCGCTGTGCTCGCGCCTGACTATGCCATGGCGTATGCCAACCGCGGCCACGCGCTTCGTGCCTTGGGACGGCTCGAGGTAGCGGAGAAGAGTTATCAAAAGGCAATCGGCCTCAAGCCGGACTCAGCAGAGGCTTATTACGGTCTTGGAAATGTCCGGTTACGAGGAGGGTTCCCTTATGAGGCGGAACAGGCATATCGCCAGGCCATAGCCCTCAAGCCCGATTATGCCGAGGCGTATGCCGAGCTCGGGGAGGCTCTGCACTCTTCCGGGCGTGCAGAAGAGGCTGAACAAGCCTGTCGGCAGGCGCTGGAGCTCAAACACGATCAGGACGAGGCGTATATCGGTCTTGGCAATGCGCTGATGGATTTGTTGCGCCTGGATGAAGCGGAACAGGCTTATTCCGCCTCGGTCCATCCGGCGGCGAGATATTTTCTCTCACTGCTATATTTGCTCCAAGGTCGCTTAGAGGAGGGGTTTGCACTGCATGAAGAAAGATTCGGCCATAAATGCCTCCGTAACTACAATCAAATGGCTCATTTCGTACAGATGCAGGGTGGTGTATGTTGGGAGGGGGAACCGCTCGAAGGCGGGTCGCTGTTGGTCATAACGGAACAGGGAGCGGGTGACAACCTGATGATGATGAGGTATCTCCCCCTGCTCAAGCAGCGTGGCGTCGGCAACTTTACCGTTTGTTGCGACCCGGTTCTGGAACGGATGTTCCAAGCGATGACTGCCGTTGATGAAGTAGACGTCATAACGGAGCAGATCACGCACCGCTCGTTTGCATACTATTGCCCGTTGATGAGCCTTCCCCATCTCTTCGGGACACGGCTGGAATCCATCCCCCACGACGTCCCCTATATTACTGTTCCCGATAAAATGAAAAGGAAATGGTGTAGCCGTCTGAAAAACGTACGTGGTCTGAAGGTGGGCCTGTCATGGGGGGGAAACAAGGGGCACGGCAAAGACAGGTACCGCAGCATCCCATTGTCCACATTCCATCCCTTGACGGAGATCGAGGGTGTGCAACTGGTCAGCCTGCAGAAAGGTGAATATGCCGCTCAGTTGAAAGAGACCGGCTGGAAGGTCTTGGACTGGATGGATTTGTGCGGTGATTACCTCGATACGGCGGCATTGGTGGATGAACTGGACCTGGTGATCAGCGTCGATACATCAGTGGCCCATCTGGCCGGGGCGCTGGGAAAACCGGTATGGCTTCTGAACCGTTTTGAGAGCGAATGGCGCTGGATGCTGGATCGCGGGGACTCTCCCTGGTACCCGACCATGAAGATCTTCAGGCAGAAGGAGAGTGGTGATTGGGAAAGCGTGATCAGGCAGGTTGCCGATGAACTGGCAAGACTGACCAGGAATTAGGGCGTAACCTGTTCATTAAGCTAAATCTGTCTGGGTGGTGACAGTCCAACACGGGGCGAGGAGGTGAGGTGCCGTGTTGAGAGTGGCCCAAATGTTGCTCAATGATTGAGTATGGTTCTCATTATGATCCTGTCTTCACCGGAGGGGGAACATGTTTGCCAGGCTGAACACCCGGGGCTTTACACTTATCGAGCTCCTCATCGTGGTCGCAATCATTGGCATTCTTGCCGCCATCGGCATCCCGCAGTATTCCAACTACCGGATCTACGGTTTTAACTCGGCAGCAGCGTCTGACCTGAAGAACTTCAAGTCGGCAATGGAGGCATATTTCGCGGATCACGGCACTTACCCCTGATCGACAATTATTGTTACCAATGTGACGAATTTTTACCCTAATAGCTCTTGTCGTTTGGGAATGGTTTGGAAAAAACAGTGTAATCGATAGTCTTCGAATGGTTTTGCTCTCGGCATGATGCTTGCTTTTGCTTGATCGACTGGTTTTGAATACCATATTGCTCTTACGGGCAATAAACATGGAAAGGAGAAATTATTATGCTAGACAAACTGAGGAACAGAAAAGGCTTTACCCTGATCGAGCTGCTGATTGTCGTGGCGATCATCGGCATCCTGGCGGCCATCGCCATCCCGCAGTTCGCCGCCTACCGCATGAGGGGCTACAACGCCGGGGCCCAGGCCGACCTGAAGAACTTCAAGACGGCCATGGAAGCTTACTATGCGGACAACCAGACATATCCCTAACGAAATGGTGGGCTAATGCGTAAAGTTATCTAATTTTAAAGAAAAGGAGAATTTATATCATGAACATTAACAAGACCACGCTCGCATTATTGCTGATTGCGGCTTCGGCCACCTCTGCATTCGCTACCGCCCCCCCCGAAACGCTGAAAGGGTTCAATAAGACGAAGAACGTGACCACTGATTACCAAAATGGCTGTACCTCCACCACAGCCGGTACGATGAACTGCTGGGCGGCCGCTTCGGGCCACAGCGCCGGAGACAAGGACTACGCCACCACCAGCGCCTTCGGCGGCTTAGGATATGTTAGTGTTACCCCCGGCGCTACCGTCACCGCGCCTTCCGCGCCCAATACCCCCACAGACTCGGCCTGTCCTGCCAACTATACCAGCATGTAGTCTCTTTCTTCATCCCGGAAGAGGGTGTGCGTTCCGCACACCCTCTTGCATTCCAGGTCGTTCTTTATGTACACCCTTTTCTCCCTCAACCTGAAATGGATCGTCCGCGACCGCATACTGCAGGCGCTCTTGACCGCGTCCCTCGTGCTCATCATGCTCGTGCCGGTGCTCAGCTCGTTCTCCATGCGCCAGTCCCAGGAGCTTGCCGTTACCCTCTCGCTTTCGTTCATCTCTTTCGTCCTCCTGGTGTTTACCCTCGTCCTCGGCAGCACCATGCTCTGGCGCGATATCGAGCGGCGCTACACCTATTCCGTCCTTTCCCTCCCCTTTGACCGCGGCACGTACATCTTGGCCAAGTTTCTCGCCGTGGCCTTTTTCATCTTCGCCGGCGCGCTGTTTATCGGCCTCTGTGCCGCTCTGGCCATCAAGGTCAGCGCGGTTAGGGACCCGTCCACGCTTCCGCTGCAGTGGGGACGCATCGCGGTTTCCATCTTCATGGACAGCCTCAAGTATGCGCTCCTGGCTGCCCTGGGCATCCTTGTGTCCACCTTCTCCACCTCGTTCTTTATGCCGTTTTTTTCTGCCGTCTTCATCTTTCTGAGCGGCTCAGCCTCACAGGACGTCTACGAGTTCGTCACCTCCTCCTCGGGGATGAAACTTAACACCGCCGCCCGCGTCGCCGCCAGGGTCGTGTATTACATCGTTCCCAACTTCGGTGCCTTCAACTTCAAGCTCCAGGCAATCTATCCCATACCCCTCGACCCTCTGCAGATCGTGTATGCCATCGCATATTTCATCATCTACACGACCATGGCGCTCTCGCTTGCGATATGGTGTTTTTCCAGGAGAGAGCTTACGTGATAGCCTGCAGGGCAGCATTTTTTCTTGCCCTGGTGGGCTACCTCCTTATCCTGTCCCCCTTTACCACCTATCTGAAAAACCGTCCCGTCCAGATCAGGGTCGGATACGTGCCGGAGGCCAAGGTCTTGCGGTATGTCACCGCTGATCAGCGCTATCTTGTGGCGGACTGGACCGTACTGAAGGTGTTGTTCTATTTCGGCAGCCTTGTGGAAAAGGCCCAAGGGGTGAATCTATACGCCTCTAATCCCGATTATCCTGGCATGTTCAGGATCCTGCAGACAGCGCTGCGTCTGGAGCCTTACAATGCGGACGCTTACTATTTCGCGCAGGCGGCATTTACCTGGGAGACCGGACGTTATCGGGAAGTGAACAACATGCTGGAATACGGCATGAAGTATCGTACATGGGACTATCAGCTCCCATTTTTCGCCGGGTTTAACGCTGCATATTTCCTGAAGGACTATAAGAAGGGGGCGGAATACATGAAGCGGGCGGCGGAAATCGCGCACGAACAGGAGTTCGCAACGCTGGCGGCACGCTTCTTCTATGAGGCGGGAGAGAACGATTTTGCCATCCTCTTCATCGACATGATGAAGAAGAGCGCCAGAGACGAAAATGAGAAGAAGCTCTATGACGTTCGCAGAAAGGCCCTGGTGGGGGCCAAGACGATCCAGGAAGCCGTCAAAGCCTATGTAGGGCGGTACGGGCGCTATCCGGCGGATCTTTATCTGCTCGTGTCCGCCGGTTTCCTGGAAAAGCTGCCGCAGGACCCTTATGGCGGCACCTATTATCTCGACCCAAACGGTATGGTGAGGAGTACCAGCAAATTCTCCTTTGCCGGTGCCAGGGCTGCGAATGCGCAAAACCAATCAAGGGAGAGTCATGGCCAAACCCATTGAGATCAGTAATCTTTCCAAGACGTTCCGCGGCAAGAAAGGAATCCGTGTCGATGCGCTCCGGGATTTGAGTCTCAGCATCGAGCCTGGAGAGGTGTTCGGCTTTCTTGGCCCGAACGGCGCGGGCAAGAGTACGACTATAAAGATCCTAATGGGACTCATAACCGCCACGGCGGGGAGCGCATGTCTGTTTGGCAAAGAGATATCAACGGCACAAGCCCGCTTGTCCGTGGGATATCTCCCGGAAAATCCGGCCCTGTATGATTTTCTGACCGGCCGGGAATACCTCGGTTTTGTGGGCAAATCGTTCCTGATGGCCGCGGCTGACATCGAGGCCCGTTCCGATGAGGTGCTGGGGCTCCTTGAGTTGCGCGATGCCGCGAACCGTCCGATTCGCTCTTACAGCAAAGGGATGGTGCAGAGGCTGGGGCTTGCCCAGGCGCTGCTGCACGATCCCGACCTCTATGTCCTCGATGAGCCGATGAGCGGGCTCGATCCTATCGGCAGGGCACTGGTGAAGGATATCATCAGAAGCCTGAAGCAACGCGGCAGGACGGTCTTTTTCAGTACCCATATCACGGCGGATGTGGAGGCGGTTTGTGACAGGGTAGGGGTGATAGTAAGGGGGAAGCTGGAGGCGCTCGATTCCGTGGAGCACCTAATGCGCAGCGGCATCGAAGGATACACCGTTCAGGTCAGCGGTGGCGCCCCGGAAGAAGGATGCGGCTATGATTTTCGGCCCTTGAAAGGCGATGGGCGTGAGTACTACGTGCCCAAGGACTCCTTCAACCGTTTCATCGAGTTGATTTCAGCAGCCGGCGGAAAGGTCGAGCTGATCGAGACCAGGAGAAAGGACCTTGAGGAATTCTTCCTCGAGATCGTGAAATAGTTGATGCTGAAGGTAAATCGTCTCTATCTGTTGCTCTTGGTCGCCCTTGTCGTGCTGTCGGTCTACTATTCTGCGCTCTTTGCCGGGGCCCTTTCCATTGACGACAGCAAGATGCTCAACAATCTGCTCAACATGGATGATTTTTCCTTGAAAGGTCTGTTCCTGCCGGGCGGGGGCGGCTATTACTACCGGCCGCTGCTCTATCTCACCTTTATCGCGGACAAATACATCTGGGGGCTCCAGGAAAGCTTTATGCACCTGGAGAACATCCTTCTCCATCTGATCAACAGCATCCTGGTCTTCTACGTTGCCTGCCGTGTGGCGGCGCATTACGGGCATAGCTCACCCGCTGTCCCGCTCGTTGCCTCGCTGCTTTTTGCCCTTCACCCCTTGAACACCGAATCAGTCAACTGGATATCCGGAAGGACCGACCTCCTTGCGGGGACCTTTCTTTTTCTTGCCCTTTTACTGCTGCTCAGATCGCTACAGGAATGCTCGTACGCATCCCTCCTCTTTTCTGCCTGCTCGTTTCTTGCCGCCACCCTTGCGAAGGACACGGCCATCTTCTGGTTTCCGGCCGCACTTCTTCTCGTCTATTCTCATGCCCGCAAGCGGGCGGACGAGGGTTTCCTGGCGGAACTGACGGCAACCCTTCGTTCCAGAGCCGCATACTATATTGTGCTGTCGGCAGTGCCGGTGGCCTACTTTACCCTTCGTCATTACGCGTTCAAGTCCGGGGATGGGGGGGTCAGCCTGGCTGCCAAGGGGGTGGTGGCCGGAGATCTCGGACTCTATGACAAGATCAGGATCACGTTGAAGGTCTTTGGCTTTTATCTCAAGAAAATGATCTTGCCGCTGCCGCTTAATTTTGCGATTATGAACGTGTCCAACTGGTACGTCATTGCAGGAGTGGCGGGTATCCTGTTCAGTCTGTTTCTCCTGTATCGCAGGAGCCTTCTCTCTGCTCTGCTGTTTATGTCTATATGCATCATTTCACCCGCTTTGCTCGTCCCTCTGGGAAGAATGGCCTGGACTCCGGTGGCTGAGCGTTATCTCTACATGCCGGAGGCGGCCTTTTTGGTCGTGTCGGTAGTGCTGGCGGCTGAACTGATCAAACGGCTGCGCATACCGGGGAGCATCGTGCTTGTCACTGTTCTGTCGCTAGGGATTGGAAGCGGATACGTGAGTTACCGGAGGAACCTGGTTTGGCAGAGCAATCTTGCCTTGTTCCAAGACTGTGTCCGGAAATCACCCGATTGTATTCCCGCCCGTAACGAGCTGGCTAGCGCCCTGCAAAACCGCGGGCGGTATGAAGAGGCGAAAAAGATCTATCTGTCCAATGTGGTACCGGAAAAGGACAAGTTCGGGATCGTGAGCGACATCAACCGGGCAACGTCCATGGCTTCCGACGGCGACATTGAGGGAGGGATTACCCTTCTCAAGAAGCGGAACTATGACAGTTCCCAACCGATGTATGATCAGTACCTGAGGACTCTGATCAGTCTTAATGCGAAGCTCGCCGAAAAGATCGGCAATAGGGATGAAGAACACCGGCTGCAGATGGAAAACATAGAGCTGATGAAAAAGCTGCAGGCGTATACTGGAGACCCTTACACCTACTATAACATAGGCCAGTTGTACCTCATTGTTGACGACAAGGCCAACGCCGCTGTTTACTTTCAGTTGGCAGCAGACAGGTCACCGGCGAAGGCGTTTTACAAGGATCCGGCGCGAAAACTCGCCGCACGCCTAAGCAAGTAGGCGAAGGCTTGCGATAGGAAACGGTCTTGCTCGAAATTTGCGTTTGGTCTGTTGTGCCTTCCGGTGTGCGCACCGGCCCAGTACCTCCCTCGGTAATGCCAGGTTGAACGGAGTTTGTGTGAAGTTTATCGCGTACATACAGCTATTGCGGGTCTCTCAGTGGCTGAAAAACCTCATGCTCCTCTTCCCCCCATTTCTTGGGGGTATCTTTCAGCCAAGCCTTATCCGGAAAGGCATCGTCCCGTTTGTTTCCTTCTGTGCAGCCTCAAGCGCCACCTATATCCTGAATGACATCTGCGATGCCCGGAATGATGCGAGCCATGAGACGAAAAAACGGCGTCCCATTCCTTCCGGTGCAGTTTCCAGGTCCAAGGCCGCGGCCCTCTGTATCGTGCTCGCGGCCGCCGGCATTTTACTGTCTCTGAGAGGGGGGGCGCATTTCTTCGCGTTTGTGCTGGTCTACCTCGGTATTTCCGTCCTCTATTCGGTGAAGCTCAAGGAGTACCCGATAATCGACATCTTCTGCATCGCAGCTGGGTTTCTGCTTCGGCTCCAGGCGGGGGGAGAGGCGTTCGGGGTCCCTGTCTCTGAATGGCTCTTTCTGACAGTGTTTCTCCTTGCCATATTTCTCAGCACGGGGAAAAGACTCAATGAAAAACAGACCCTTGGCAGCGAGGCGGGCAACCACCGCAAGAGCCTTGTGCGCTACCCCGATGGATTTCTTGACGGGGTCATGTATATGACGGGGGGCGCGGTTCTGGTTACGTACACTATTTACGTGATCGATCATCATGTTCTCCTATACACTGTGCCGATATGCGTTTTCGGGCTCCTGCGCTATATTTTCCGGGTCAAGTCAGGTTACGGCGGTGATCCGACAGACTCGCTCCTAAAGGACGGGCCGCTTTTCGTGGTGGGCTTTTTGTGGACAGTTATGGTAGGATGGGGCATTTACGGTAGGTGGTAGTTAGATGAGAGATAAGGTGCTCAGGAAGCTCTACAGAATCTTTCCCTTTGAACTGCGGGGAGACTGCAGCGTCCCGCCGGTTCGGGACGATATCAAGGTTTCGTGTGTCATTAATTTCTACGGCAGGCTGAGTACCCTTGAAGGCATACTCTGGTCACTGGCGCAGCAGGATTTCCCTCGTGAGTCCTTTGAGGTTATCCTTGTGGAAGACCGGGGGGGGAGTGCTGAGGGACGGGCGCTTGCGGATTCGTTTTCATCACGGCTTCCCCTTGTGTACGCGCCTCTCGATAAGCAGTACGGCTGTATGGGATATTCCCGAAACTTCGGTCTTTTCCGTTCAAGGGGCGAATTTATTCTCTTCCTCGATGACGATACGGTGATCCTGCAGCAGGACTTTCTTTCCACCCTTGAGTTGCTATTCAGGAAAAATCCTCACGCCGATGCATTGGTCCCCCACGGTCATGCCAGCTTTTCCTGCCGGCAGGATCGGTATGCCTTTCATGACCCATACTTCATGACGAGCCGCTGCACCGCCTACCGCAGGACCGTGCTCCAGAAACTCGGAGGGTTCATGAGCCATTTCGTGGGACAGGAGGATGTGGAGTTCGTCACTCGTTTTACCATCGCCGATAAGAAAGCAGTTACTACCGATGCGCTCCACTACTATCACCCTCCGCTTCTGGTGCCTGATACACGAAAACCTCGCGCGGTGGGGTTTTCCTTTTTCGGGTTGATGGGACGCTATCCTTTTCCGATCTGGCTGCTGTTGCTCGCAAACTGTGCCCGCCATGCGCCGCTTTGGTTGGTACCGGTTCGAAGGTTCAGGGAACAGGGGCGTTTCGGTATCGGGTTTCTGCACGGAGTCATTGACGGTATCCTGGGAAGCAAGGAACAGGTGTACGGATGATCCATCGTCTCTACTGCTACAAGGATCTCCTGCTGGTCTTCATCTGGCGGGAGTTTCTAATCCGCTACAAGCAGACCGCCATTGGTGTTATCTGGGCCGTGCTCCAGCCGGTCAGCCTGATGCTTCTCTTTACGTTTATCTTTGGGGCCGTATTGCAGACAACACAGAAGAACTATCCCTACGTCCTCTTCTTCTACGCCGGAGTACTCCCGTGGACATTCTTTTCGGGAGCGACGAATTTCGCCGTGACAAGTCTTTCGGGGAATTTCAACCTGGTTACCAAAATCTATTTTCCGCGTGAAATCATCCCCCTTTCCGGAGTCGCCATCAACTTCCTTGATTATCTCATCGGTCTCGCGGTCTATTTTCTCCTGCTGCTCGTCTATCGCGTGCCGCTGACCTGGAACTTTTTCTGGTTGCTTCCGCTTCTGATCATGTTGGTTCTATACGCCACTTCCGTTTCCCTGCTGCTGGCCGCCTTGAATGTCTATTACCGTGATGTTAAGCTCGCATCTACTTTTCTGTTGCAGTTCCTTTTCTTTGCAACGCCGGTAATATACTCGATCGATGCGGTTGACAACCGATGGAAGATGCTGCTATTTTTGAATCCGCTCACCTTTATCGTCGAAAACATGCGTCGGGTAACCATCGAAGGCAGAGGGATCATCCTCTGGCAGATTGCAGCTGAGATGCTGGGAGTGATTGTGCTATACCTTGTGATCTACCAGATATTCACCAGAATAGAGCGAGCCTTTGCTGATGTCATCTGAGCAGGTTATTTCCTTTCGCAATGTCTGGAAAAAATACTCAAAGCAGCAGGTCCTAAACAACTCCCTGCGCGAAGAGCTTGTGTCAGTGATTACCGGAAAGAAGTGCCGTGAGGAACTCGCGGATGGGGAATTCTGGGCTCTCAGCGATGTAAATATTTCCGTGATGAAGGGACAATGCATTGGGTTATCAGGACATAACGGTTCGGGAAAGAGCACTATTCTCAAATTGATATCGAATGTCACATATCCGACCAAAGGGATTATTAGTATCAAGGGGAGGGTTGCACCCCTTATCGAGCTTGGCGCAGGTATGCATCCTGACCTCACAGGTCTTGAAAACATTTACATGAACGGGACCATCTTAGGATTGTCCATCCGTGAGTTGAAACGCCGCATACCTGAAATAGTGGCTTTTTCAGAACTAGATGAATTCATTGATGTACCGGTGAAAAAATATTCTTCGGGCATGTATCTTCGGCTGGCTTTTTCAATTGCGGTTCACAGTCCGGCAGATATTTTCCTGTTTGATGAAGTGCTGACCGTTGGTGATGAGAGTTTCCAATCAAAATGTCTTGAGCGCATAGCCACGATCAGTGCTGACAACGGCACCATTCTTGTGGTTAGTCATGATAGGATGGTGCTTAGCCGTATCTGCGACGGCATCCTCAAGCTGGAGCACGGAGCTATCAAGTCGAGTGAGGGATTATGAAAGTTGTCATTCTTGCCGGCGGTTTGGGTACGAGGATCAGCGAGGAGTCCCATCTCAAGCCGAAGCCGATGATCGAAATCGGGGAGCATCCGATCATCTGGCACATCATGAAGATCTACTCGCATTACGGGTTCAATGACTTCATCGTCTGTCTCGGTTATAAGGGATACCTGATCAAAGAGTATTTCGCGAACTACTTCCTCCACAACTCTGACGTCACCATTGACCTCAAGAAAAATTCCGTCGAGATTCACGATTCGAAAGCGGAGTCGTGGAAGGTGACTTTGGTCGATACGGGGCTCACTACCGCCACGGGGGGGAGGGTCAGCAGAATCCGCAAGTACATAGGAAACGAAACCTTCATGCTGACGTACGGTGACGGCGTGGGGGACATTGCGATATCGGACCTGCTGACGTTTCACAAGCGTCATGGAAAGCTGGTCACGGTTACGGCTGTACAGCCGCCGGGAAGATTTGGAGCCCTCTGCCTCGACGGTTCAGAGCAGGTCCTTTCCTTTGACGAAAAGCCGTTGGGAGATCGAGCATGGATCAACGGCGGCTTCTTTGTCGTCGAGCCCCGGGCGCTCGACTATATTATGGGCGACGGAGAAGCTTGGGAGGGGGGAGCCCTTACACGCCTGACGACAGAGGGAAACCTTGCTGCTTTCCGTCATCAGGGATTCTGGAAGCCGATGGATACGATGCGCGACAAGACAGAGCTTGAAGAGCAGTGGCATTCGGGGCAGGCGAGATGGAAGGTATGGGAATAATCGGCATTCCTGCGCGGAGGGAAGACTCCTCCTTCTGGAACGGCAAACGAGTCTTCGTCACCGGCCACACCGGCTTCAAAGGATCGTGGCTCTGCATCTGGCTGCATCTTCTTGGGGCAAAGGTAACCGGGTACGCTCTCCCTCCCGCAACTGATCCGAACCTGTTCGAACTGTGCGGCATTGACCGATTGATCGATTCTCATATTGCTGATATCCGCAATGCTGAACGTCTCGCTGAAGCGGCGGCAGCTTCCGATCCTGAAATCGTAATTCACATGGCTGCACAGCCGCTTGTGCGGGAATCGTACCGGATTCCGGTGGAGACCTTTGAGACGAACGTGATGGGGACTGTTCACCTCCTGGAGGCGGTCCGGCGCAGCGACGGCATTCGTGCCGTGGTCAATGTCACTACAGACAAATGCTATGAGAACCGAGAGTCGGTATGGGGGTATCGGGAAACCGAAGCATTGGGTGGGCACGACCCCTATTCGGCGAGCAAGGCGTGTTCGGAGCTTGTGACAGCAGCTTATCGGCTCTCTTACTTTAATCCGGAAGCCTATGGCGATCACAGAGTGGCGATCGCTTCGGCCCGGGCGGGAAATGTCATCGGCGGTGGAGACTGGTCAACATCGAGGCTTGTCCCCGACTGCATCTCCGCGTTGCTTCATAATAAGGAGATCGTAATCAGAAATCCTTTGTCGGTCAGACCGTGGCAGCACGTTCTGGATTCCCTTTCTGGGTACCTCCTCCTCTCCCGATGGCTTTTCGAAGGGGGCGCCGAATACTGCGGTGCTTGGAACTTCGCACCGGCGGAAGATGGTTTTCCTGTAGAATCGGTCGTGCAGCAGATCTGTTCCGCTTGGGGAGAAGAGGCTTCCTACAGGGTCGAGACCGATAATTCCCTGCACGAGGCTTCTAATTTGCGGCTGGATTCAGCGAAGGCGAGGGCGCTTCTGGGCTGGCGTCCACGTTGGGACCTCCGTCGCTCCATTGTTGAGACGGTAGAATGGTCGAAGGAATTCCGGTTCGGAAAATGCATGCTCGATTTCTGTCGCAGGCAGATCGAAGCCTACGGGGACAGTTGATGGAGAGATGCGAAGCGGTCGACATGAAACTGCGAGAAGCGGTCAGCAGGGCTGCGACGGAATACTACAGGTTTAGGCACGAGGACCGGAAAGGGTTCGAACCTGGAGACCGGATTCCGTATGCCGGACGCGTTTTCGACGAAAACGAAATTGTGGCACTTATTGATGCATCCCTCGATTTCTGGCTGACGTCCGGACGGTATGTAGCTCGTTTTGAAAAGGAACTGGCGGAATTTCTTGGTGTCGCCCTCTGCTCGGTGGTCAACTCAGGATCGTCGGCGAATCTTCTGGCGTTCATGGCGCTGACATCTCCTCTTCTCGGCGACCGGAGAATCCGGAGAGGGGATGAAGTCATTACCGTCGCGGCCGGATTTCCGACGACAGTCGCCCCACTCGTGCAGTACGGTGCGGTCCCGGTATTCGTTGATGTTTCGCTTCCTTCTTACAACATTGCCGCTGAACAACTGGAGTCTGCGATCTCCCCACTGACCAAAGCGGTTATTCTTGCGCATACACTGGGAAACCCGTTCGACCTGGCAGCGGTAAAGGAGTTCTGCGACCGAAACGGCCTCTGGCTCATCGAGGACAACTGCGACGCTCTCGGATCCCGTTATTTCTGGGACGGCGAATGGCGCTATACCGGAACGATCGGTCATTTCGGCACGTCGAGCTTTTACCCACCACACCATATGACGATGGGGGAGGGTGGAGCCGTCTACACCGCAGATCCTGTGCTGCAGCGTCTGGTGGAATCCTTCCGTGACTGGGGAAGAGACTGCTGGTGCCCATCCGGGCGTGACAATACCTGTGGCTGCCGGTTTGACCGCCAGTTCGGGGAGCTCCCCCGTGGATATGATCACAAGTACGTCTACTCCCACTTCGGATACAATCTGAAGGCGACGGAAATGCAGGCGGCCATAGGATGCGCGCAGCTTGACAAGCTCCCCGGCTTCATCCAAAGCCGGAAGCACAACTGGAAACTCTTGAGAGAGGGCTTCTCCGGCCTGGAAGAGTTATTCATCCTTCCGGAACCGTCGCCTGATTCCGATCCGTCATGGTTTGGATTCCTTCTCACCGTGCGTGAAAATGTCGGATTCGGCAGGGACGAGATCATACGTCAGCTGGAGGCGAAAGGGATTCAGACCCGGATGCTTTTCGCCGGCAATCTCATCAAGCATCCCTGCTTTGACGAGATGCGCGCTGCCGGTTCCGGGTTTCGGGTCGTCGGAGACCTTGCCGTCACCGACAGGATCATGCGGGACACCTTTTGGATAGGTGTTTATCCGGGGATGACCGAGTCGATGGTGGCCTACCTGGTCGACACGATCCGAACCTTTTGCGAGCAAAGAAGGCTTTGACGCTGAAGAAGGACTCACGTAGGCTAACCACATCTTTTGAAGGATGCGACAGATGACCAAGACAATTCCTGAGCCGCTTTTCGTGCTGGAGATGGCGAACAATCACATGGGAGATATCGACCACGGCGTGCGGATCATTCGCACGATGGGGGAGGTGACGCGCAAGTTCCCGTTCCGGTTCGCTTTCAAGCTTCAGTACCGTGACCTCGACACCTTCATCCATCCCTCGAAAAAAAGGCGCGACGACATCAAGTACGTCAAGCGTTTTTCCGAGACGAGGTTGACTGAGGAACAATTCGACAGGCTCATACGGGAGATGCGGGACAACGGCTTTCTCGCGATGTCGACCCCCTTCGACGAGCGGTCCGTCGATCTCATCGAAACGCAGGGGCTCGACGTCATCAAGATCGCAAGCTGCTCGTTTACCGACTGGCCGCTTCTCGAGAGGGTCGCGGCAACGAATCTTCCGATCATCGCTTCGACTGCGGGAGCGGCCCTTGAGGATATCGACCGGGTAGTCAGTTTCTTCGTGCACAGGAGCAAGGAGTTTGCCATCCTTCACTGCGTCGGTGAATATCCGACTCCTGACAGTCACATGAATCTCTCCCAGCTTGACTTTCTGCGAACACGGTATCCCGGCGTGCGGATCGGCTTCTCTACCCATGAAGACCCCGATAACTGCGATATCGTGAAGATCGCTGTTGCCAAGGGTGCCGCCGTATTTGAAAAACACGTGGGGGTGCCGACCGAGAAGTATCCGCTGAACGCGTATTCCGCATCTCCGGAACAGGTCGAGAACTGGCTGGACGCGGCACAGAAGACCTATGTCCTTTGCGGCAGCGATGACCGGAAGCTTGTGACTAATCCGGCGGAAGCGGCGAGTCTTCGCTCTCTTCGGCGGGGGGTCTTCGTCAACCGCGCCGTGAGTGCCGGTGAAACGCTTTCGGCAAAGGACGTCTATTTTGCGTTCCCACCCGACGACAATCAGTTTACCGCCAATGACTGGTCCAAATATGCGGTGTTCACGGCGAGCGCCGATATGTCACCCGATGAAGCGGTTTCACCCGGTAACGCAATCGTCCATGACCGGCGGGAAAAGGTCCTGGAGATCGTTCTGAACGTCAAGAAACTGCTGTCGGAGAGCGGAATAACCTTTCCCGGCCGGACGGAGCTGGAGATCTCGCACCACTACGGTATTGATAATTTTTCCGATACCGGCCTCACGATGCTGACAGTGGTGAACAGGACGTATTGCAAGAAGCTCCTGATCGTCCTGCCGGGGCAGAAGCATCCGGAGCAGTATCACAAGGAGAAGGAAGAGACATTCCACATCCTCTACGGTGAAATCCTTCTGGAGTTGGACGGACAGCCTGTCACCTGCAGGCCGGGCGACGTAGTTACCGTATCGCCGGGGGTCCGACATGCGTTTTCTTCCGTCAATGGTGCCGTGCTGGAAGAGATTTCGAGCACTCACTTCGTCAACGATTCGTTTTACACCGATCCGGCGATCATGGAGAACCGGAGCCGGAAGACCCTCTTAAGCTATTGGATGGAGTAACATGGAGACCTATAGAGTTTCCGATTATATTGCCGATTTCATCGCCGGTCTTGGGATCGGCCATATTTTTCTTCTCCCTGGTGGCGGTGCTATGCACCTTGTCGATGCAGTGGGAAAACACCCTCGTTTGCAGGCGGTTCCCTGCCTGCACGAGCAAGCATGCTCCATCTCCGCTGAGGCGTATGCCCGGATCAACGAGCGCCTCGGCGTCGCAATGGTAACCACCGGTCCGGGGGCGACGAATGCCATCACGGGCGTTGCCGGAGCCTGGATCGAGTCGGTTCCGCTCCTGGTGATTTCGGGACAGGTGAAGAGACAGGACATGCTGAACGGGGCTCCAATCCGTCAGAAGGGAGTTCAGGAAGTCGATATTGTCAGCATGGTGAAGCCGATCACCAAGTATGCGGTGACGATCGCCAGGCCGGAGGATATCCGACGGGAACTCGAGAAAGCGGTTCGTCTCGCACAAAGTGGCCGCGGAGGGCCGGTATGGATCGACGTGCCGCTGGATGTCCAGGGGGCGCCGATCGATCCGGAGAAGCTTGCAGGGGACGATGAATCGACGGGACCGAAGCCTTCTCCCACGAGCAAAGACCTGAAGACGCTGCTGAATCTCGTCTCGAGCGCCAAGCGCCCCCTGATCCTCGCCGGGCATGGTATCCGGCTCTCTGGAGCCGCCGCTGAGTTCAGGGGGCTCGTCGAAGCGTTGGGGATCCCGGTGGTGACGACCTGGAATGCCATGGATCTCCTCCCATACGATCATCCGCTGCTGGTGGGGCGTCCGGGGGTCGTCGCGCTGCGCGCACCGAACTTTGCCGTGCAGAACTGCGATCTTCTAATCTCCATAGGGAGCCGGCTCGACAACATCATCACCGCCTATAATCCGCGGGGATTTGCCCGGTCCGCAAAAAAAGTTGTCGTCGATGTCGACAGAAACGAGCTTGAACTGAATGCAATGGAGATCGAGCTCAGAGTGACTGCGGATGCAAAGACGTTCCTGGAGCTATTCCGCCGCTCTCTCTCCGAGTTGCCCACCATCGATTTCACGTCGTGGCGGGAGCGCTGTGCCGACTGGAAGAAGCGCTACGGAATCCGGAGCGAAATGACTTTCCCCGAAACAGGCCCGGCCAGCCACTTCCACTTTGCGGATGTTATTTCGGATGCGGTTCCGACCGATAGCGTCGTTGCCACCGGCAGCTCCGGGCTCGCCTTGGAAGCCTTCTATACCGTCTTCAGGAACAAATCCGGTCAGCGCGTTTTCTTGACGTCGGGTCTCGGCGCCATGGGATATGGACTCCCCGCGGCAATCGGCGCCTGCTTCGCTAACGGATGCAAGCCGATGGTGGCGGTGGAGAGTGACGGAAGCCTCCAGCTCAATCTCCAGGAACTGGCGACGTTGAAGGCGTTCAACTTACCGATCTGTCTCATCATTATGAACAACGCCGGCTACGCCTCCATACGAAACACGCAGCGCAACTACTTCTCCGGCCGCTATGTCGGCACCGGTCCCGAAGCGGGGCTCTGGCTGCCTGAGCTTGAAGAGCTCGCCCGGACGTACCATCTTCCGTTCATGCGGATCAGCGACGCGCGCGAGCTCGCTTCTGGCCTTCGGGAAGCGCTCTCCAAGCCGCGGCCGGTCGTTGTCGACGTGCGACTGGTGCCGAACGAGACTCTCTCGCCGAAGGTTGCTGCCTTGCCACAGCCTGACGGATCAATCATCTCCATGCCGATGGAGGATATGAGCCCGCTTCTGCCGCTGGAAGTGCTGGAGCGAGAGATGATGGTTCCCGTCACCCAAGCCTCGCGGCTGTGCAAGAGATAGGTTCATGACTCGTTCTCCAAGTGTCCGACACATCTTCTTCGATCTCGACGGAACGCTGATCGACTCCGCTCCTAGCATTCTTTCGACGTTCCGGCAGATTCTTGAAGAGGGTCATATCGCCCCCGTGGTACCGCTGGACGAGCGGTTGATCGGTCCTCCTCTGAAGGAAACCCTGGCAATGATTACGGGTTTCAAGAACGAGTCCGAAGTCGAACGGTTGGCCGAAGCTTTCAAGCGGGTCTACGATAACGAGGGGTTTCGGGCGAGTGTGGTTTACGAAGGTGTCGACGAGCTGCTGAAAACTCTTCACTCCGAGGGCTTCTCGATGGCGGTTGCAACGAATAAGCGTCGCGTTCCCGCAGTCAGGATACTTAAGCACCTGGGATGGGAAGAGTATTTCGGCATGGTCCTGACTTCAGACAGCCCTGAGATCTCCGCCTCCGGGAAAGCAGCGATGATCGGCTGGCTGATCGCCCGTCTACAGGCCGATGCCTGCGCCACTCCGTACGTCGGTGACAAGCCGGAAGATCTGGAGGCGGCGCGGGAGAACCGGATGCCGTTTTTCGCCGCGGGTTGGGGGTACGGGGAGTGGGACGACGACGGATTTCTCCCGGTGGATTGGCTACTTCATTCTCCCGTGGAGCTCCTTCCCCTGCTCCGGGAGCAAGCCTTCGGGCCGGCCGGTCGGCTCGGGATGGTCCCGTGACTCTCGAAGAAGCTGTTTCGATTCTGGATGCCGCAGTTCCGGATCCATCGAGCGGCCTGCCGGATGCCGTGTTCGAATACGTCAGTCGGACTACTCCGCTGGTCAACGTCGATCTTCTGATCAAGGACGAGCACGGGCGTACCTTGCTGGCATGGCGCGACGACCCCTATGCCGGTACCGGGTGGCACGTCCCGGGGGGGATCGTCCGGTTCAAGGAGGCACGGGAGGCAAGGGTGCTGAAGGTGGCTGAGACGGAGATCGGCGCAGCTATCCGTTTCGGCTCCGAGCCGATTGCTGTCAACGAGTTGATCCACAGGGAACGCGGCATCCGGGGGCACTTCATCTCCTTCTTGTACCGGTGCTTTCTCTCGCGAGAATTCGATCCATCTGTCCGCGGGATCTCTCCTGGGAAAGCCGGTTACCTCGACTGGCACGGCCGATGCCCGGAGGACCTGATCCGCGTGCATGAAATTTACCGTAAATACATTGATGGATCCCATCAACGGTAGGAAATAGAGCGATGCTGGATGGACTTCAGTTTCTGAACAAGCATAAAATGACGCCTCTCAGGCAGTTCATAAAGAATATCCTGATGACTGTTACTGCCAACAGGTTTGGCCAGGACATGCTGGAGGAGATAGCACAGATATCCCATGTCCTCCAAGGGGTTGGGGCCGGTAGCATCGGCGCGAGTGAAGTTAACACTAGCGGCGAAAAGGCGATTTTCCGAGAACTGAAAAAAAGGGCGCGGGGACCGTACGTTATTTTCGACGTCGGTTCGAACGTAGGCCAGTTCCTACAGCTTACGCTTGAAAGTATGGAGGCTGATGAGCTGACAGTTCACTGTTTCGAACCTTCTGCCCGGGCTTTCAACTCCCTTGAAGCATCGTATTCCCACGACGGGAGAGTCAGTCTCAATAATTTCGCACTGGGGAGGGATAACGGCAAAGGGCTGCTCTATTATGACGCCGCAGGTTCCGGCTGTGCCTCTTTAACCCGCCGGGACATGCGGCACCTCGGCATAAAGTTCGACGAGTCTGAGACGGTCCGGGTCGTCAGGCTTGATGACTATTGCTCCACAAAGGGGATAGATCACATCCACGTTCTGAAGATGGATGTCGAGGGGCATGAACTGGACGTTCTTTCCGGCGCACGGGAAATGTTCGACGCCGGGGCGGTTGATCTGGCGACCTTCGAATTCGGCGGCTGTGATATCGATACAAGAACGTTCTTTCAGGACTTCTGGTATTTCTTCAGGGAAGCCGGCATGAATATCTTCAGGATCACTCCTACGGGCTACATCTATCCCATTGAGTCGTACAACGATATTCATGAAAAATTCAGCGTCACCAATTTCATGGCGGTTGCCGAACGACTTGCCTGCAAAGGTGCATCGCACAGCACACGGCCGGAAGAACCGGCAGATAGATTCGTTTATCCAGATAAAGGCAAGGGAATTTTATGCAAACTGTCAATTCGAAGGAAGAGGTAATCAAGAGGAATCTTCTCAAAGAAACGAAGCCGTACGTGTATGAGAAGATCATGAAGTTCGATGAGAAGATGAGGCGGGGAGAAAGTATCGCGATCATCCAGTTCCAGTACAACTATGCCTGTAACTTCCTCTGCGATCATTGTTCCGTCAAACGTTTTCAGGGGAAAACGGAGGGGAGGCAATTCACGCTGGAGGACGTGCGGAGTCTTGCCAGGCAGGCGGACGAACTCGGGCTGGCCCGTTTCGTCATTACGGGCGGCGAGCCTCTTATCTTCAAGGATTTCGACGCCGTGGTCGAAGCGATCGACCCGCAGAAATTCTATATCAACGTCGATACCAACGGGTGGTTTCTGGACGAAGAAAAGGCGGCTCATCTCAAGAAAATCGGCATAGACCGCATCCAGTTGAGCATCGACAGTCTCGACCCCGAGGAGCATGATCATTTCAGGAAGGCGAAAGGATCCCACGAAAGGGCTATGAAGGCGGTCGATATCGCCCTGAATGCAGGACTCGCCATCTTTATCCAGACGGTTGTGACCAAACAGCGGCTCCATTCGGAGGAGTTTCTCGACTTTGTCAGGTATTTCAACGGGAAGGGGGTCGGCGTCTTCGTCACGTATGCAAAACCGGTGGGAGCCTGGGAAGGGAATTTCGACGTCCTCGTGACCAAGGAGGACATGGACTATATGCGGGAGCTGGAAAAGCAGTTCCAGGTCTACACCCACCTTACTCCGGCGTACGGACTGGATGTGGGGTGCATCGCCGTCAAGGGGATGATCTCGGTTACCCAGTACGGCGATGTCTTGCCGTGCCCCTATACCCACACCACCATCGGCAACATCTTCGAGGAGCCGCTGAAGGATATTATCGACAGAGGGATGGCAATCAAGTACTTCGGCGAGCGGGTGGATACCTGCTTTATCGCCGAGGATCGAGAGTTCATCGAGAAATACGTGGCCGGGAGGATCTACGGGAAGCAGCTGCCGGTGCCATGCTCCGAAGTTTTTACCGATGAGGACAAGACCGTCAAACCGTTCAACGAGGATCTGGGTGGAAGAGGCTGCTGAAATCAAGCTGACGTCGCAGGTCGGGCAGAACAGGTTGCTGCTGCATGAAAGCGTTCCGCTGGCAACCCCTCTGGTCGTCTATGTCGAACCGTCCGGCTACTGCAACCTGAAATGCTCGTTTTGTCCTCACGGTACCCCAGCCGACGGTCTTAAGAAAGCAATGATGTTGCCGGAACTATTCGGGAAGATGGTCGACGACATCGGCTCCTTTCCTGACCGGATCAAGCTTCTCAGGATCTGTGGAAACGGTGAGCCACTGGCGAACCCGCATCTCCCTGAGATGCTGAAATACGCCTTCCGGAGCGGAGTCGCTGAAAAAATAGAGATGATTACCAATGGTGTCCTGCTGACGCCGGAGTTGATCGAGGCACTGCCGCACTACCTGACACGACTGGTTGTATCGGTCGAAGGACTGTCGTCGACGGATTACGAACGGATCTGCAAAACACGGATCGATTTCGACCAACTAGTTCGCAACATCGGTAACCTTTACGACCATCGTGGCTCCTGCACCCTCCATATTAAGATCCATCACGAAGCGGTCAGGACAACGGCTGAGGAAAATCGCTTCTTCGATCTCTTCAGAAGCTTGTGCGATGAGATCTTCATCGAAAAGCTGGTGCCGATGTGGCCCCAGCTCACGACGTCGTTTTCCTCCGACCAGTTTCGTTGGGGCGACGATCCCGTGATCAAGAGAAGGGTCTGCGCCCAGATATTCAAGGGGGTCCAAGTGCAGGCTGACGGTGAAGTGGTCCCATGCTGCGTCGACTGGAGCAGGGTCAATGTCATCGGCAATCTCACATCGGAGTCGATCGTCGATATCTGGCGCGGAAGCCTCCTGAGGCGGCTGCAGATCGAACATCTTTCAGGGCGGAAGGAATGTCTTGAGCCGTGCAGGGACTGCAGCATGAACGACTACTGCGAAGTCGACAATCTCGACAGTTGTGCCGATGAATGCATAAAGCGCCTGAGAATAATGGAGAAGCAATGAAAGCTCGACTGGTCAAAGGACAGGCTCCGGGGGGGCAACGGACGATCCTCGCGGATGTATTGCCACTGGCGGCACCTCTCGTTGTTCAAATCTTTCCCATCTATGCCTGCAATTTCCGATGCAACTACTGCGTCTTCTCGACCAATCCTGCCGATCGTGGCTTCGTTTCCGACGAAGTGATCATGGGCTTCGGTCTGTTCCGGAAATGTGTTGACGACATGACACAATTCCCGGCAAAGTTGAAGGTGCTTCGTTTTGTCGGGATGGGTGAGCCGCTCCTGCACAAACAGATTGCGGACATGGTCGACTATGCCGTGACCAGGGGAATTGCCGAGCGGGTCGAGATTCTCACCAATGCATCGCTCCTCAATAGGGAAATGACCGATTCCCTTTTGAAGGCAGGGCTCTCGCGGCTTATCGTCTCGATGCAGGGGCTCTCCAGTCGGAAATACAAAGAGGTCTGTCATGCAGATGTTGACTTCGACCGGTTCGTCGACAACATCCGGTATTTTTACGAAAACAAAGGGACTTGCCAGCTTCACATCAAGATGATCGATTACGCACTGGAGAGACCTGAGCAGGAAGAGGAGTTCTACTCCATATTCGGCGACATCTGCGACAGTATCGGAATGGAATATGCCGGCCCGATCTACCCTTGGGTCGATTATGATCGGGTGTTGGAGGGGAAGGAAAAGGAAGTAACCCAGTTCGGTCTGCCGGTCGCCGACCTTCATATCTGCCCGCAGCCGTTCTTCACTCTCCAGATCAATCCGGACGGCAAGGTCGTTCCCTGCTATTCTATCGACTATCCCTGCATCGTCGGCGATTGCAACCATGAGTCGGTGACGGCGATCTGGAACGGCGACTCCTTTAACCGGTTCCGGCGGAAGATGCTCGACGGCGCAGATGGAGCCTCCGCTGCCTGCAAGATATGCAACATTATCAAGCACCGGCTTTTCCCGGAAGACATGCTAAACGATGCCGCCGAACGCCTCAAAGGCTGTTACGAGTGAGTGATGATGAGTCCTAAAGTCGCTATCCTCGGAGCAGGTTCGCATATTGCCAAAAACTTGATCTTGTCTTTTCTGCGCCGTGGGATGTTGGATCTTCATCTATTTACCCGATCCCGCGATCAGGTTGCCTCCTTCATTGCTGAAGCTTGGAAGGATGGCGAGGATGCGATCCAGATTTACGATGGTTATTCAGACTTTGGGGACCATAGCTACGATATCGTCATAAATTGCGTCGGAGTCGGGACACTTAATAAGATAGGATCAGACTTCAACCTGTATTTCACCGTAAGTGAAGAGTTTGATAATCTTGTCATTAATTATCTCCTTAAGAGATGTTCGTCGGCTCTGTATATATGCTTTAGTAGCGGATCAATCTATGGAAGTAAGCATTCTGGACCTGCCAATAAAGATAGCTGTAACTGTATTCCTGTTAATAATGTGAAGAGAGAAGACTACTACTTGATCACGCGTCTCTACTCCGAGGCTAAACATCGTTCTCTTGAGGCGTTAAAGATAGCTGATCTTAGAGTGTTCTCTTTTTTTAGCAGGTTTATAGATCTTTCTGATGGATATTTTATGACGGAGGTTGTTCGCTCGTTTCTTCAAAAGCGAGAATTCATCACAAATAATCAAGACTTTGTTCGTGATTATGTCCATCCTGAAGATTTATTTGAGATGATAATAAAGTGTTGGTATAAGGGGGGGGTAAACACTGCATTCGATGTGGTAAGTGGTGGCCCGGTCACAAAATGGGAAATACTAAAGGCGTTGTCTTCCAAATTTGGATTGAAATATGTGATTGACGATTCCATTTCGTTTGTGAGTGCGACTGGAAATAAAAATTATTATTATTCAACAAACAATGCTGCGACTGAGATAGGCTACTCGCCTGCGTTTTCATCCTTGGACACTATTGTTTCTGAAGCCGGTGAGATGGTGTCTACCAACTTAAGACATCGTAGGAGTTAGTATGTTAAATGATCCGGTTGTCAATGATCCGCAAAATCCCCTGGTCAGTATATTTATTTTTAAATATAATGGTAAATATCTAAAACAATGTCTTGATACAATATTAGACCAAAATATTATTAGCAACATCGAAATATTATATGTTGATGACGTTTCTACCGATGGTGCCTGGGAGATAGTACTCAAATATCTGCAAGATTATCCCAACTTGATTACCGTGTTGCGTAACAAAATCAGTAATGGCGCAATTGATAATTACCTTCATCTTATGAAGGGGAAATACTATATCACATTGACACAGGAAGACGCCTTTCTTCCTGAATATTTTAGCAAATGCATCGTTGCGATGGAGTCGGATCCTCTTCTAGGATTCGATAAGGTGAAAAAAAGAAGAACTAGTATTGTCCTTCAACCACCGTTTAATGTTAAACCTGTCTTGCAAAACAACCTCAGGCAAATCCACGGCAAACCTCTAGTCAGCATAACCATTCATAATTTTAACTATGGGCGCTTCTTACGGCAATGTCTGGATAGTGTCTTTGCCCAAACGTACGAAAACATCGAAGTCTGTTTTTCCGATAATGGTTCTACTGACAATTCCTGGGAAATTGCCTTGGAGTTTTATGACCGAAATCCAGGCAAGATGTTTATCGTGCGTAACCGAAAGAATTTCGGGGCTGATGCCAATGTGCTCAACAACTTGATGAATTTCAGCGGTAAGTATTTTATGTTGTTGTGTTCCGATGATGTGCTTGCGCCGGATTTCGTGGCGAAATGTGTCGAGACACTTGAGGCTCACCCGACCGCAGGCTATGCCATGGTTCATCGCGCTATTATTGATGAATACAGTAACGTGACCGAGGAACCGCCGTTCTACAACACGTCTTGCCTGATCCCCGGTCCCGAACAGGCGGCAGTTTACATGCTGGCTGCGGTGAACCCTTGCATTTCTCAGGTGTTGTACCGGACAAATTGCACCTATGGCAAATCCAGCCCAGGCTCTCTCTCTGCCCGATGGTATGGCACTCGGATTCTTGACTTCAATTTATGTTGCGAATACGATATGATTTACTTGAAAGAACCGCTTTTGCTGCATAGACTCCACGCCAACAATGATTCCTCCATGGCGAGCGAAAATTTAATAGAGGTTATTGCTCCTTACATATTGCAGCATCAATTGTCAGAAACTGCCTCCATTTATAATCTTGAAAAAGCAGCCGGAAGATTGTCGCAGGCCATAGATAAGCTTGGGAGTCTGTGTCTGCGCTACAGTGTGAGATCTCTTTGCACGAAGAATGAAACTGCAGCCAAAAGGTACTTTTACCTTTCTCTCGCACTATCGCCGCAGGTGGTTGAGAATCCGGTGCATAGTGTCCTTGAGAATTACTGGCGTGGCGATGCGGATGATCGGAGAAGGATTCTGGATGCACTTGCCAAGGAAGACAATCTGGCTACCCGCTCCGTTTCGTACGATCCTCCCCCCGGCAGTATTCCGCTGGAAGCGGTGTGGTCATGACTTCTGCAAAATTTGCATCCTCACCCCATATCTGCTTCTTTGGCGTCGGTGTCTCCTTAACGGACTGCTATTCCGAACTTGTCTCGATTCTTGGTCGAGAGCCTGACTTTTTGTGCGACAATGCTTCCGGGAAGTGGGGAGCATCCTTTCATGGAATCGGATGCATCTCTCCCGAGGAACTGGCTCCTCTTGCCAAGAACACTTCTGTGGTAATCACCGTCAGAAGGTACGAGCCAATTTGGTTGCAACTGAAGGAGATGGGGGTCAACAAGATCTTTGTTGCCTGTTTCGATCGAGCCTACGACATTGTTTCAGCGGTCAAGCCGCTTGCGATTGAACGCTCCGCGCTTCCCTCGGATAAACCGGCTATACAGACCAGGGGGAGATGGACTCTCGTCACAGGAGCTTCTCGCGGAATCGGCCGTAAAATCGCTCTCGAGATGGCCGGGTTGGGTTCGAACGTGATACTCCATTGCCGCCGCGAGGAGAACGCTGCTGCGGTTGCCGCTACATGTGCGGATGCCGGTGTTCAGGTGAAAATCATTGCCGCCGAACTTGGTGATGACCATGAGGTGGAGAGGATGCTCGAAGTGCTGCTGAAAGGCTTCCCTCCGGTTGATTTTCTTTTTAATAATGCGGCGCTCTCTCTCGATTGTGGGCCCGACCCATTCAATATTTCTTCAATGGATTTTTCGTGTCACTATGCCGTTAACACTATTGCTCCGATCCGCATCGCATATCGTTTGATCCCGGGCATGAAACAGCGTGGTTTCGGGCGCATCGTCAATATTTCAAGCACAATCCAGAAACAACCGCTGGCAATGGCCTATGCTTGCAGCAAGGCCGCTCTGAACAAGTTTGTTCATGATCTTGCTCCTTCCCTGAAAGGAACCGGTGTAGCCATCTCCCTTACCTGCCCAGGTTTCGTTCGAACTGATATGGGCGGACCGGATGCACCGTGCGGTATTGAGAGTGTTGCACCCGGAGTCCTTCTCGGTGCGGTATTGGATGCCGACGTGAACGGACGGTGGTTTCTTGCCCAGGACTATTCCGGCTTGAGTCTCAACGAAGCGATGGCCAAGGCCAGGTTTTACCACTCGCTGTAACGAGGATTCTTACTTGCCCCGAGAACCATTCAAACCTGATGATATCGTAAAGTCGTGTCCGAAACTGGAAAGTGGCATGTTCCTGGGTGCTGACGGATTGAGATCGTGTGCCAGGGGTGCGCTCCTTCCGCCGCTCTTTTGTACGAAAGAGGAAATTCTGGGCGGATGGGTGACTAAAGAGATGATCGTTGAAAGGCGGAAGCGGTGTGTAGCTATACTCAACGACGATCTGAGCGAAATTGACTGCAAGCAATGCCTCCGGGCTGAGAGGAAGCGGTACGGCGATATCGACTTCAGCCGTCTCGGACACCTGGACCTGCAGCACTATACTATCTGCAATCTCCGATGTTCGTATTGCAGCTATGCCCGAAACAAATCACAGTTCCTGCCGCAGTATGACGCTCTTAAGGTACTTCGACTGTTCTCACCGGAAGATATCGAGTGGAACGCCCATGTCGATTTCGCAGGCGGGGAACCGACCCTGCTTGAGAACCTGGAGGAGTACCTGGAGTTCTTTCGTTCGAGGCGGATCCGGGTCCTGATGCACACCAACGGGGTACGTTTCCATAAAGCCATCTACGACGGCCTTGCCGATGGCTCCCTGTACTGGGTAACCGTTTCCGTGGATGCCGGGACACCCTCGACCTATCGGCACCTGCGGGGGGGGGACCATTATCTTCAGGTGCTGGAAAATCTGAGCCGCTACGCGGTCGCCGGGAGCAAGGGCAAGGGAATGCTCTCGGTGAAGTACATTTTCTGTGAGTCGAACTGCGGCGAAGACGACATCGCCGGGTTCGCCTATGCCATGTTGGCGCTGCGTCCCCAGAAGGTCTGGCTTACCTTCGACTTCACACCGCTGTACCTGCGTCAGAACGACTACGACTTTTCCCCCCAAATCGATGCGTATGCACAGCTCTATCTCCTGTTGAAAAAGCACGGCATCGAGCCCTTTCACTATTTCAAAGAAGCTGTCGCCTCTGTTTCACAGCATGGCAAGGAGATAATGAATCGCGTTCTGGCAGCTATTGGCCAACGGTCTGCCGCAACCATGCTGGATGATTCTGATCTGGTCTATCGTGATTTCAGAAAAAGTGAGCCGTCGATTAGTTCCGAACCGCTTGTTTTTTTCACGGATCCGTTAAGAATAATACACGATGGGACGGAAGAGCGGTTGTCGCTGGTGGAAAAACGTGTGCTCCTGGTCCCGGCTTGTCCTTTAACACAAGCATTGTTGGCGATACCGGAGTTGAAGGATGCTGCTTGGGTGGGATTCTTGGATCGGAATCCCGTCCAGCAGGGTAAATCCATCGAGGGTAGGACCATTTACAGCTATGAAAGAATACGTGAACTAAGACCTGATTACATTTTCATTGCAGCTCCGGAGAAACACCGGAAAGATATTGTCGAGACCGTCTTCCTGAACTGGGATGGGAAGATTCCGGTTGCAGAACTTGCCGCAAGTGCATCACCTGAAACGAGTTGACAGATTGTGAGATCCTTTTGCAGGTGCGGTTTCATAACGAGTGTGGTTTTTTTGTGCCCCGTGAGCTGTTCTAATGTTGCAGGACGTCCCAAATTCTTAAATAGCTAGTTTGAGGTTTAAAATAGATTTTCGACAGCTAGTTAACGATAAGGATCAAATGCCATGAATGCCATTATTGATCACATAATCGATAAAATCAATGCCGCAGCCGGGGAGCCGGATTTCGTCGATGTTGTTTTTGGGAGTCATAAAGAAGAGGCCTTGAACGGCAGGTCGGTCATATTGTATGGGGCTGGAAGTCTGGGACAAGAATTGTGTGTCGCGTTAAACAACTGCGGAATATACCCGGTGTGCTTTTGCGACAGCAATGAGTCCAAGCATGGCAGCTCTTTGTGTGGAATCCCGATCAGAGGTGTCGAGGAGATTCGAAAGAGTCATTCTGATGCTCTAATCGTAATTGCTTCAAAGGCACATTCAGGGTCAATCAGCTCATTCCTCGTAGATAAGGGGTTTTTGGAAGAGAGATTGCTTTGCACTGATCCTGATGAAAAAACTAAAATGGCATTTCTGTATTCCATTTCTATCACGCAGTTGTATGTTAGCGAATTAAAAAGCAGTTCAAATAATGAAAGTGCATTGGAAATACTCAGACGCGACCAGCAAAAGATTGTTGATGCTTATAACTTATTTCATGATCAAAAGTCTAGAGAGCTGTTATTGGCAAAACTTGCTTTCATAGCGTCGGGTTGGAATTTTTATCTATTCTCAAAATTTATTGAATTGTTCAGTGAGCCGTTCGCTCAATTTGGATACGATAACCACAATGCTCAAACAGAGGATTATTATTACTTCAATAATGATTTTATTAAACTTGCTCAAAACGAAGTGTATGTCGACGTTGGTGCCTTCGATGGTGATACAGTTCATACTTTTATTGAGACTTGTGAGAAGAGCGGCCTCGAATATGCCTCGGTTTTTGCTTTTGAGCCTGATCCAATAAACTACGAAGCCCTCCTGAGAAACACACGTGCGTATCGAAACGTCTCCTGCTGGCAATTGGGTCTATGGTCTGAATCGAGAACACTGCAGTTTAGGTCTTCAGGTAAATCAGCCCATGACCAGGCGGCTGCGATCAGCCAAACTGGGGATATGGAAATTCAGGTCGTGTCGCTGGATGATTTTTTGCAAGGCAGAGAGGTCACCTTCATAAAAATGGATCCGGGAGTAAACGTTATCCCTGCTGCTATAAAAGGAGCCGCTGGCGCTATCGCAAAATACAAGCCCAAACTTGCGATAGGTGCTTATCATTCCGTAGAATCCATCTATGAGATACCTCTTCTGGTAAAGAGCATTTGCCCTGACTACAGATTGTATCTGCGGCACAATTCCTACCACCCGTGCGATACCGATTTGTTCGCCATAGTTTGACACATGGACAAGATGAAAACTTTAGCCAATCTTTTAGATCGCTACTCGTTTCCAGAAGATGCTTTCTTCGTTCACAGGATTTTCCAAGAAAGAAAAATCATCGTATATGGTGCGGGGGAATCGTTTCACTATTTCAAAGAGATAGTGATGGCTATATATAGCTATATTCCTTCCGTTATTCTTGACCGCAGATTTGGCCCAGGAGAAAGCTTTGAGGGGATTCCGGCGTTCCCGCCCGATCAGTATACTCCTTCGGAGCATGAGAAGCAGCATGCGGTCGTAGTGATCTGTCTCGGCAATCAAAGCTACTTTGATGATGTTGCCCGGACTCTGAAGCAAATGGGATTTATCCATATTATCTCGTTGAACGACATATACGAAATCCACAACCCGTTCTGCCTTCCTCACGAATTGGAGGAGTCGGGTTTCCGGTATTACCTTCGATGCAGGGATCATATCGAGTTTTGTCTGAATCTTTTTGCCGATGATCAGAGCAGAGAAATCTACATCCGTTGCCTGCAGACTCATCTTCAAAGAAAACCTGTGCCGATTCCGATGTCTCCGAGGCATGAGCAGTATACCCCTGAAGATGTTCCGCTCAGCCGGGGCTTTTCCCGTTTCGTCTATTGTGGCGTCAGTGTTGGTGACATGGCAACCGTGTTCAGCCGGATAGGAAAGGTAGAAGAATTGGTCTGCTTTGAACCAGATCCCAATCAGTATAAATTGATCGTGGAATATTTGTCTGCACATCATGATCAGATTGCACACCGGATAACAGCAATTCCATGTGCATTGTTCAGCCGGGAAGGGGTAGAGCCCTTTACCTATTCCCATACCAGCTTTGGTTCAAGGATTCTATCGTCAGGGGAGGCCAGTATACAGGCAGTTACTATTGACAGTATCCTCTATGGCTTCAAACCGACAATCATTACCATGGATATCGAGGGGGCCGAGCTTGAAGCCCTGCAAGGTGCGGGAAATACCATCCGCGAAAATCGACCTGATCTCGCCATCTGTGTTTATCATTCGCCTGCACACCTGTGGGAGATTCCGCTCTATCTGCATCGGCTTGAACTCGGATACCGGTTCTACCTGAGAAACTACACATCGTTCGTCAGTGAGACGGTACTGTATGCTGTATCGAAGTTCTGAGGATTCCCTGCGGAGGTAATCTCCTTTGCTGGATTTGTGGCTTCCTCCGTCGGGTCACCAGGTACGGCAGGCCGGGTTTTTTTAGCTGATATTTGAACCCGGCATGCCGACTGATTTCAAGGACGATCATACTTTTCTAGATATATTGATTGGGGGTATTAATGAACTGGATCATGAGAGAGGTAGCGGATCGGGTTGAACTGGCGCGGCATGAGCGCGGGTTCCTTGATGTCGTTTTTCACCGGTGGAAGGATGAAGTGGTTGGCGGAAGATCCGTCGTCCTCTTCGGTGCAGGAGGGCTCGGTGAGGAGATGTGCTCGACGCTCCGCAGTTTCGGAATCCAGCCCGCCTGTTTCTGTGACAACAATGTAGCCAAAGCGGGAGGGACGTGTTGCGGCATACCCGTCATCAGTTTTTCGCAACTGAAGGCCGAGTATGGCGATTCACTGGTTCTCATTGCTTCCCACAAGTATTACCAAGCGCTAACGTCACAGCTTCTGGAGAATGCATTCCCACAGGAAAAGATATTGTGCAACAGTATCGATCCGGATACCCCATTCGTCTTTATGTATTCCATGATCGGAGCCCAAGCAATATTTTCCAAGTATGCTGCTGTCTGTGCTCCACAATCCGTATTCGACGTTCTTTTGCAGCATGAAGATGAGATTCTGAAGGCCTACGAACTTCTCGCTGACGAGCATTCGCGGCAGTTGTACCTCTCGAAACTCACACTCGCTTCTTCTGACAGGAGCTTCCATTTATTCAGGCAGTTTATCTCTGCGTTCAGCCAGCCCGTTCTGGATTTCGGCACGGGCAGCTATGAAGGAACCCCGGAAGATTATTACTACTTCAACAACGACGTGATCCTACTTTCGGATGACGAAACGTATGTGGATGTCGGCGCCTATGATGGCGACACCGTAACATCCTTTACAGAAGCCTGCAGGAAGAACAACGTCAGGTGGAAATCCATCTACGCCTTCGAGCCCGATCCCGCCTGTTACTCTTCGCTTGTGAGGAATACCTCCGATTATGACCGCGTCGAATGCGAACCCTTTGGCGTCTGGTCGAAATCCGATACCCTTCGTTTTACGTCCTCGGAGAAGGCAATGCATGACCAGGCAGGAGTCCTCGACGCATCTGGAGACATATCCGTCCGTGTAGTCAGCCTTGATGAATTCTTCGGCGACGCGGACATCACGTTCATAAAAATGGACCCCGGCGGGAACGTCATCCCCGAAGCCGTCAGGGGCGCTGCTAATCTCATTACCCGGTGCCGGCCGAAGCTAGCTTTGGGAGCGTACCACTCGGTGACATCGATGTTCGAAATTCCTCTTTTGGTTCATGAACTATGCCCCGACTATCGGATTTATCTCCGGCATAACACTTATCACCTGTGCGACACCGACATGCTGGCTGTTGTATGACGAACTCCATTGTCTGGCATGGCATCCTGCATGGCTCATGGGAAAGCCCCCGAGAGAATTACGGGTATAGTCATAAGCGGAGATGCGTTAACAAAGAAGGAGAAGGTCAGTGAGCGACCACAGAAATCTGGAAGAACTACTGGAGATCTTCCTGATCACATACAACAGGAGCCTTAGTCTGGACCAGACGTTGAGACAGCTAAGCACCAGTCCTTTTAAAAACTGCCAATTTACCGTTCTTGACAATTTTTCATCTGATAATACACCTCAGGTTATAGACTCCTACAAGAGCGCGTTTCCAAATATCAAAGTAATCCGCCATAATAAGAATATCGGGGGCGACTATAATTTCCTCCGTGCAATTGAACTGTCAACTTTCTATTATACGTGGATTCTGTGTGATGATGATAATTATGATTTTTCTACTGCAGGTGAACTAATTGAAAAGATTGAGACTGGTATATTTGATCTTATCTATACAACTTCACGTTCTACCGGCCATCTTGGTTGGGAAGGGTTTGGAGATACAACCGTTCAGGAATTGATCCGAAATGGTGCCAGGTACCACCGTGCCTGCGCCTTTTGGCCTTCATTGATCTTTAGGACAGAATGGTATGTGAATGAATGTTTTCATGCTGCGCCGTATATGTTTCCATCGATGAAGTTTATCAACAGGAGTGTTAATTTCAACTTCAGAATTTACGTTCCAACGGATGGAATAGTTGTTCGGTCTGAGAGTAATCCTATGGAGGTTTCCTCTCTTGAGCAATTTCGTGAATGGGTAGTAAACACAAAGCTCCTTCAAGATAAGAAAATCAAGGCAAATGTGATCGAGGATTATACGGAAAAAGGTTTTTTAAGAACTCTCTTCTTTTGGATTGCCCTCGAAAAAACGAAGCGGAAGGATGATTTCCTTACGACCCTATTGGTTATCTGGTTCCGGTTAGGTCCGCTCCAGAAACTGAAATTTCTTCTTCTTCTGCCGGTTATGATCATCCCTCTCCCTCTTTCCTGGCTCGTCCGGGCAAGGGAAATCGCCTACAGATTCATGGGCCAGAAGGATGCAAGCAAACTTCCTCCCGTCACTACGATCAGCAGAGAAGGTTTCAAATAAATGAATATCGAAGGTCGTGAATCCATGCTGCATGTGATGGTAGCATCACATCTGCGTGATCCTGACTTTACGAAAAGGTCGATATGGATAATAAACCTTCACTGACAAGAGATTGCATAGAACCCTGGAAATCTCTTTTTTTTCGTCCGGATGGGAAAATACTCCCCTGCTGTGGGGCACCTCCTCCCGAAGGGGATTTCGGAAACATCTATGATATTGATTTCCATAGTTCCGATGACGACAGTGCAAAGGCAGTTTTTGCAAACGAGGCCTACAAAAATCTTAGAAGGCAGTTGCTGGAAGGAACCCCTTCGCAGGCATGCAAAGGATGCAGGGTTGTCGGAGCTGACGTTCCGACCGATGTGCTGCGCAGGAAGGTCGTGGATCACTTGCGCTACGGTGGCAGGAATGTATCCGAGTCAACCGATCTATCGCAAGAATACTGCTTTACCGATTGCTTTACCGATGTTACGGACAAATGCAATTTTGCCTGCATCTACTGTTTCGTCCATTCGAACGACAGATCCGGAGACGTGCCGCCGGATTATATCGAGGTAGAGCGGGAGCGGTTTCTTGATATTGTTTCATTTCTGGCGGCAAACGGACTCGAATTCCTGAACTTCTGCTGGACCGGCGAGCCGACCATCTACCCGCAGTGGAAAGAGCTTTGCCTCGAACTGTTCGATAAATTTCCGAAAGTCAGATTGAGTATGGTCTCGAACTTCGGCAGAAAGTTCACCGATGCGGATCTTGACGTTCTTACCCGGTTTTTCCAGATAAGGATCAGTTGCGACACCCTCGATCCCGAGAAGTATTCTTGGTTGAGGCGAGGGGGCCGTCTGTCCGTGCTGATGGAAAACATAGACAATCTGAGGGCCAGATTCAAACCCGGATCTGTACATCCGAAGCTGGTCTTTATTGTTACCGAAAGCGATGCAATTCTCAGTGGTTTGACTGGTTTAGCCAGATTTGCCGTTGCGAGGAACATATCCTTGTACATGAGTAATATGGCTATCATCGAAGATTCGGTTGCGGCTAAAACCAATTGCCTGAAGAGAATTGTCGATCTTCCGGATACCCAGCTGCTCGAAGCCTGGGAAATAATCCACGATCTGCCGAGACGTGCGAGGGCGGAGAATCCTCCTATCGATTTTTTCTGCGACCTAGGTCCTCTTTACATTACGGTCAGGCAACGGGCTGAATCGATAACTCTTAATCGCTTCGTTCCTTCCGAAAACGAAACGGTATATAAATCCTTTGCAGCGGCTCAACCGAAAAACCCGGATGCCTATCTGAGAAAATTCTTTCTCTCGTTTGATGATTGCGTAAAAGGCGTTTACATAAAGTCCGGCATGACGGTCGACATAGATCTTCCGTATCCTGCCGGAGTTTTACAGTATCGTCCGGTTTTGTGTAAGGAAATCACCGGCAAAAGCCTCCACATTTTCACGGGGAATTCTGTCACGAGCATGGTGGGGCAAAAATTGGCATTCTCTTCCGTGAAATGCCCCGGCAGGTTTACTCACGTTCTTTTCGAGGTTCTATCGTATGAACCTTGCGGTGAAGATCAGTCTGATACCGAAATTTTGGATTCCTTGGGGAAAATCCCTCTGTTTCCCCAGCTCGTCGCAATAGGTGAATTTCCGGATCGACGTTTTGAACTTGCCATGGCTGTTTCGGACTTTCTGAAAGCGTATCCTCGGATTCATAAGTTTGCAGAAGGAGTATATAGATGGGGCCTTCGTCTGCTTTCACGACGAAGAGAGGGATGAGAAGATCTGGCTCGTCCGGCGCGCCGCACCCGTGCTGCATCCGGATGACCGACGAGTACCTGCACGCCAAGCCGTGCGAGGAGATCTGCAGCAAGTGCCCCCTATGACAAGAACCAACACCCACCTTCCCAAAATCATCATCGTCGGCGCCGGCCCCTGCGGACTGGGCGCGGCGTACCATCTCGACAAACTCGGATACCGCAACTGGCAACTCTTCGAGGGAAACCAGGAGGTGGGTGGCCTCTCGGCTTCATTCGTGGATGATGCCGGCTTTACCTGGGATGTCGGCGGTCATGTCCTCTTCTCTCACTACGACTACTTCGACGTCGCGGTGGCCGAGGCGCTCGCCGACGGCTACAACGAACTACAGCGGGAAAGCTGGGTGCGCATCCTGGAAACTTGGGTCCCGTACCCCTTCCAGAACAACGTCCGCTATCTTCCAGACGCGGCGCTCAAGGAGTGCGTGGAGGGACTCCGCTCGTTGGAGGGCTCGCCGCAGCAGGCCTGCCACTTCCGGGAATGGATGGACGCGGTCTTCGGCGCCGGCATCGTGAAGTACTTCATGGAGCCATACAACAAGAAGGTCTGGGGCATCCCGCTCGAACTGATGAGCAAGGAGTGGATCTCCGAGCGGGTGAGCGTTGTGGATCTCGAACGGATCGAGCGTAACATCGCGCAGGGGCTGGACGACCTGAGCTGGGGACCGAACAGCACCTTCAAGTTCCCGAAGCAGGGCGGAACCGGCGCTATCTTCCGCGGCATCGCCTCCCGATTCGCGGATCGAATTGAGTTTGGCCATCGGATGGTCTCGATCGACAGTGAGGCGCGCGAGATCACCTTCGCCAATGGCCGGTGCGAGCGCTATGACATTCTGATCAACACTTCGCCGCTCGATCTGCTGGTGGCCGCCTGCCTCGACGCACCGGAAGGGCTGCGCCGCGCCGCGGAGGACCTCGTCCATAACGGCGGCCTTATCGTCGGGGTGGGGATCGAGTCCCCCCGCATCGATTCCAAGTGCTGGATGTACTTCCCGGAGGGAAACTCCCCATTTTACCGGGTCACCAACTTCCACAATTACGCAGCCGCCAATGTGCCCGGCTGCAATACCGGGCGCTACTGCTCGCTCATGTGCGAGACCACCTACTCCCCTACGAAGCCGGAGGAGAAGGCGATGATCGTGGAGACAACTGTGCGCGGTCTCATCAACAGTGGCATGCTGTCGGAACAGGAGGCCGAGCGGATTGTCAACCGCTACCTGATCGATATCCCATACTCCTACCCGGTGCCGACCCTCGGTCGCGACCGCGCGCTGGCTGCCATTAACCCCTGGCTCGAGGAGCGGGGAGTCTACTCGCGAGGCCGGTTCGGTGCATGGAAGTATGAAGTGGGTAACATGGATCATTCTTTTATGCAGGGTGTCGAGGTAGTGGAGCGGCTGTTATCGGGCAAGGAAGAAAGAACGGTTTGCGGCAAGGTATGACCTAGTGAAGATACAACTTCTCAAGTATATGGACAAAACCGTCGGCGCTTTGCTGGCCCGACTCCTTAAGGCGCCGCGACTTCGGCCATTCTCCTCCCTGAAGAAAATTCTGATCATCCGTCCAGGCGGCATCGGTGATGCAGTTCATCTTATCCCCGCCATCAATTGCCTCCACAAGGCCGTTCCAGAAGCGGCAATCGACATGCTGGCAGAAAAGAGAAATGCAGCTGTTTTCGCGATGACCCCCGACGTCTCCCATGTCTTTCGTTATGACAGTTTTTTCGATTTGTTGTATACAACAGGGACGGGGTATGACGTGGTTATTGACTCCGAACAGTGGCATTACCTTTCTGCAGTCGTGGCAAGGCTTATGGGAGGTGCGCGGTGTGTCGGTTACGCAACCAATAAACGCGGAAAGCTGTTTACGGATGTCGTTCCTTATTCCAACGACGATTATGAAGTCGAGAGTTTTTTTCATCTCCTCACGCCACTGGGAGGCGATAAACTGGGGCAAGCGCATGTGCCGTACCTGCTGCCTCCTGCAGCGGCAACGACAGGAGCTGCTGGTTTTTTGGGTGAGTTCGCCACAGTTCCTTTTGTTACGATTTTTTCCGGCGCGAGCATACCTGAACGTCGCTGGGGATGGGAAAAGTTCGGTGAAGTAGTCCTTAGGCTAAACAGCCGCGGAATTCCGGTTGTCATTGTCGGGGGGAAAGAAGATGCCGGTGACGGAGAGAAGATTATCACGGACAAACGCGGCCTGAACCTTGCCGGTAAGACTTCGCTGGCAGAGACTGCAGCAATAATTGCAAAAGCGGCAGTGCTGGTCAGCGGCGATTCGGGTATTCTTCACATCGGTGTAGGGCTCGGCAAACCGACGGTCTCCCTGTTCGGTCCCGGCATTGCGAAGAAATGGGCTCCCCGCGGAGAAAAGCACATCGTCATCAACAAGAATCTTCCCTGTTCTCCTTGCACAAAGTTTGGCTACACACCGAAATGTCCGATCAATGCGCGATGCATGTCCGAGATTTCCGTTGAAGAGGTGGTCGCTGCAGTAGTTGAGTTGTTCAAAAGATATGGTAATAGGTAATAAACACAATTTTTCACGAACAATTTCCTTGACAATCCCGGCTCAAATTGCTAGAAATACAGTTCTGTTTTTCATGGAGGCGCGTAGCTCAGGGGTAGAGCACTAGCTCGACACGCTAGGGGTCGGCGGTTCGAAACCGCCCGCGCCTACCATAAAAACATGCTTCTGGCTGTTGAATTGACGGGGCATCGATGTTCGATGCCTTTTCTGTTAAGGGGAGATACATGGGCGAAATCAGAGTTACTCTTCCTGACTCTTCGGTAAAGGTGCTCCAAGAGGGGGCTACTGTCTATGATCTTGCCGCGTCCATCGGGGTGGGGCTTGCTAAGGCGGCCATCGCCGGCAAGCTAGATGGCACCATGGTGGATCTTGCGTCTCCACTTCGCGAAGGCGCGCGGGTTGAGATCGTAACCGAAAAAAGCCCCGAAGCCCTGGAGATCATCAGGCACTCAACTTCCCATCTCATGGCCCAGGCGGTAAAAGCCCTTTTTCCCAATGCGAAGGTCACTATCGGCCCCGCCATCGAGAACGGTTTCTACTACGATTTTGATGTTGACGCGCCGTTCAGCCCCGAAGATCTGGCGAAGATCGAGGCCAAAATGTCGGAGCTGGCCAAGGCCGGTCTTAAAATTGAACGGCAGGAACTCTCCAAAGCCGATGCCATAAGGCTCTTCAAGGATATGGGAGAGAGCTACAAGGTAGAGATCATCGAGGACCTTGATGCTGAGACCGTTTCGGTTTACCGCCAGGGGGATTTTGTCGACCTTTGTCGGGGCCCACACCTCCCGTCTACCGCCTGGTGCAAGGCATTCAAGCTGACCTCCATTGCCGGAGCCTACTGGCGGGGGGATGAGAAGCGTAAGATGCTTCAGCGGATTTATGGAACTGCCTTTGCCGATAAAAAGGAGCTGGATGCCTACCTGGAAAGGCTGGAAGAGGCAAAACGGCGTGACCATCGCAAGCTCGGTCGAGAGTTGGATCTTTTCTCCTTTTCTGACGAGGTTGGAGCAGGCTTCGCCATCTGGCACCCCAAAGGAGCGATGCTCAGGACTGTCATCGAGGATTTCGAGCGCAAAGAGCACCTGAAACGCGGCTACGACATCGTGGTCGGCCCGCAGATTCTCAAGACTGACCTCTGGCAGCGTTCCGGCCACTATGACAATTATCGGGAGAACATGTATTTCACCGAGGTTGATGAGCAGAGTTTTGGCGTAAAACCGATGAACTGCCTCTCCCACATGATGATCTACAAGTCTCAGCTGAGGAGTTACCGCGATCTTCCCTTCCGTTACTTCGAACTGGGAACGGTGCATCGTCATGAGCGTGCCGGCGTGCTCCACGGGCTTCTGCGGGTACGCTGCTTTACCCAGGATGACGCTCACATCCTCTGCACGCCGGAGCAACTGGACAGCGAGATCAAAGGTGTCATCGCTTTTGTCAGCGATGTGATGAAGATTTTTGGCTTCGAATACGAAATGGAACTCTCCACACGACCGGAGAAGTCGATCGGGTCGGACGAGGACTGGGATCGGGCCACCAACGCCCTGCTCGGTGCGCTCAAAGATACAGGGCGTCCCTTTGATATAAATGAAGGTGATGGCGCATTTTACGGGCCGAAGATCGACATAAAACTGCGCGATTGTCTTGACAGGAGATGGCAGTGTGCTACAATCCAGTGCGATTTCACCCTGCCAGAGCGCTTTGATCTTACCTATGTGGATGCTGGCGGAGAAAAAAAGCGGCCAGTCATGGTGCACCGGGTTATTCTCGGCTCAATCGAGCGCTTTATCGGCGTTCTGATTGAACACTACGCCGGAAGCTTTCCGTTCTGGCTATCGCCGGTCCAAGTTGTGGTGCTGACTGTAACGGACAATCAGCTTCCCTATGCCCGTCAGGTAGTGGAAACCCTTCGGGGCGCTGGCATCAGGGTGCAGGCGGATTTCAGAAACGAGAAACTCGGCTTCAAAATACGCGAAGCGCAATTACAGAAGCTACCCTGCATGCTCGTCATCGGAGATAAAGAAGTCGAGTCTGTTACGGTAACACCCCGACTCCGGGATGGTAATAATCTCGAGGCGATGTCTATAACTGACTTTATTGCATATATTGCCAAGCAGGTTGAGAATTTCCATTAGGAGGTGGTACCATAGCTAAGCCTACTGTTAACATTAACCAGGCTATCAGGGCCAGGGAGGTCAGGGTAATCGGGGCCAACAGCGAGCAGCTCGGAATCTTGTCGCTCCATGAGGCCCTTTCGCTGGCTGAGAGCCAGCAACTGGATCTTGTAGAGGTATCACCCACTGCGGTACCTCCGGTTTGCCGGATCATGGATTTCGGCAAATTCAAATATCAGCAAAGCAAGAAACAACAGGAAGCCCGAAAAAAACAGGTGCAGGTTCAGCTCAAAGAGGTGAAGCTCCGTCCCAAGACCGACGAACATGATTTACAGTTTAAAATAAAGCATGTTCGCCGCTTCCTGGAAGAAGGCAACAAAGCCAAGATAACCTTGGTTTTCCGTGGCCGTGAGATAACTCATATGGAACTGGGACAGAATGTCTTGGAAAGGGTTGCCACGGAATTGGAGGATATTGCGATTATCGAAGTTAGGCCGAAGATGGAAGGGCGAAGTATGTACATGATCGTAGCTCCCAAATCCAAAGTTAAGTAATTTGACTAAAGAGGAGAAGAATATGCCAAAGATTAAGACCAATAGGGGAGCCGCGAAACGATTCAAAAAAACCGGCTCCGGAAAGATTAAAAGAAGCCACGCATTTACAAGCCATATCCTCACCTCTAAAACGAGGAAGAGAAAGCGCAATCTTAGGCATGGGACTACAGTCGCTGCGGTGGACCAGAAGAATATCGCCAAACTGATCCCGTATATGTAGCTGCCTGAAGTTTGGATTTGTTTTAAGACCGTGAACCGCGAGGAATGTCTCCCCTTACGGATCCGGCAAAATACGTACACAAAGGAGTAGCAAATGCCGAGAGTAAAAAGAGGATTCAAAGCGAGACAGCGAAGAAACAAGGTGCTGAAACTTGCCAAGGGTTACCGTGGCGCCAGGAGTAAACTTTTCAGAAGTGCTACCGAGGCCGTCGATCGCGCTCTGAATTATGCATTCAGAGACAGACGCGTTAAGAAAAGGGATTTCAGGGCACTCTGGATTACCCGCATAAATGCGGCCTCCAGGCTGAACGGCTTATCGTACAGCAAACTGATTCACGGGCTCAAAAAAGCTAATGTCGAGATCGACCGGAAGGTACTGGCTGATCTGGCAGTGTCGGACCCCCGCGGTTTCGCTGAGATCGCCGGTCTTGCTAAGGCAAACTTCTAATAGTTTTCAATGCTGCGTAAAGAAATGGGATGGAGAATCCCATTTCTTTTTTTGTCAAGGGTCATAACATGAAGCAGGAACTCGAAACCCTCTTACAGCAGGCAACAGCCGAAATCACCATAGCTTCGAGTGAAGAAGCGCTCCAGGAACTCCGGGTCAAGTACCTTGGCAAGAAAGGGGCACTGACCACACTCATGAAAGGCATAGGAGCAGTTCCACCAGAGGAACGGCCCGCGTTCGGCCAAGTGGTAAATTCTGTCAAGGATCAACTGGAAGAATTGATCGACGCCACACTTGGGTCTATCCGTGCCGCTGCGAAAGCTGAGAGGCTGCGTAGGGAACGACTTGACGTAACCCTTCCCGGGCGCTGTAAGCCGCTTGGTACAAAGCACCCCATAACACTCGTTATCGAAGATATCTGCGAAATATTTGCAGGCTTGGGGTTTCAGGTGGCGGAAGGCCCCGAAATCGAGCTCGATTACTATAACTTCGAAGCGCTCAATTTTCCCAAGGATCACCCCGCCCGCGACATGCAGGACACTTTTTTTGTCGACGATAATATGCTTCTCAGAACTCACACCTCGCCTGTACAGATCCGTACCATGCTGAAGCATGCTCCGCCGGTTAGAATTATCGCCCCTGGCACCGTCTATCGATGCGATTCCGATGCCACCCATTCCCCCATGTTCCATCAGATTGAGGGGCTGATGGTCGATAAAGGAATTACCTTCGGCGATCTGAAGGGAATTCTGACCGTGTTTGTAAACCAATACTTCGGCAAAAACATCGGCGTAAGGTTGCGGCCGAGCTTTTTCCCGTTCACCGAGCCGAGTGCAGAGGTCGATATTGCTTGTGTTATCTGCAACGGGAAAGGATGCCGGGTCTGTAAGAACTCCGGGTGGCTCGAAATTCTCGGCGCCGGCATGGTCGATCCCGAGGTGTATCGTCATGTCCATTACGACCCTGAAACAATTTCCGGATTTGCTTTCGGCATGGGGATCGAGAGGATAGCCATGTTGCGATACGGCATCAGCGATATGCGTCTGCTTTTCGACAACGACCTTCGATTTCTCAGTCAATTTTGATATTGAATTTTCAACTTGATTTTTTCTATCTTAACCCATTAAAAGTGCGCAAAAATGATCATCAGTTATAACTGGCTAAGAGAATTTGTGGAAATCGAACTTCCGCCTCAGAAACTTGCTGATCTTCTGACCATGCTGGGGCTCGAAGTGGAAGCAATAGAGAGTCGCTTTGCTGGGATGGACGAGGTTGTGGTGGCCAAAGTTGAACAAAAGGCCAAACACCCCAACGCCGACAAGCTTTCACTGTGCAAGGTGAATAATGGCCGGGAAATCCTCAATATCGTCTGCGGTGCCCAGAACTTCAAAGCCGGCGATAAAGTGGCTCTAGCCCAGGTGGGTGCAATCCTTCCTGGCGATTTCAGAATTAAACGGTCAAAGATCAGAGGCGAGGAATCATGCGGCATGCTCTGTTCTGAAAAGGAACTTGGCATGGCAGAGGAATCGGCGGGGATCATGATTCTTCCCGATGACCTTCTCTTGGGTGTTCCTCTTTTTGTCGCCATGGGCCTGAAAGATACCATTTTCGAGATTGGCCTCACGCCTAACCGTGCTGATTGCCTGAGTGTGATCGGAATCGCCAGGGAGATTGCCGCGAAGCTCGGGCTGGCGATAAAGTATCCACACCTTGAGGTTGCTGAAGGTGCCATCCCTGTTAGCACGGTAGCTTCTGTCACCATTGAAGATCCTCACCTCTGCCCCCGTTATGCCGCCAGATACATTTCCGGCTGCCAGATAGCGTCGTCTCCGCAATGGCTTGTAAACAGGCTCAACGCTGTCGGGATGCGCTCCATCAACAATGTAGTTGATGTTACCAACTATGTCCTACTCGAATATGGCCACCCCCTTCATGCCTTTGATTTTGCCAGGCTGGCAGGCGGGAAAATTGTCGTGCGCCGGGCGGGGGAGGGGGAACGCTTCACAACCCTGGATGGTCAGGAGCGCGTTTTGAAGTCGTCGGACCTGACCATTCGTGATGGTGAACATACGGTAGCATTGGCCGGCATCATGGGCGGAGAGAATTCCGAAATTTCTGACGAGACGACAGACGTTTTGCTGGAGAGCGCCTATTTCAACCCCTCTGCAATCCGGCTTACGAGTAAGAGACTAGGCGTCCACACCGAATCTTCGCACCGGTTCGAACGCGGTGCTGACATTCAAGTGCTGACCAGGGCTCTTGATCGTGCCGCTTCTCTTATCGCCGATCTTGCCGGTGGTACCGTGGCCAAGGGCGTTATCGACATCTACCCCCATAAAGCCGAACCGAAACAAATAATTGCCCGCCTCGACAGAATCAATCATATCCTAGGCCTCAATCTCTCTGCTGATGCCGTTAGGGAGATATTCAACAATCTTGGATTCGGTGTGGAGATAGTTGAGCATGGCGTTTTTCAGGTCCAGGTTCCTCTGTTTCGGGTGGATATTGAGCGTGAGATTGACCTCATCGAAGAGGTCGCCCGTTTGAATGGTTACGAAAAAATTCCTGTGACTATGCCGAAGGCCCGTGTCTTTTCCGATCTTCCGTCCCGTTCCCAGAGGATGGAAAAGCAGTTACGAAATCTGCTGGTAGCCCACGGATTCAACGAGGTCGTTAATTTCAGTTTTATTTCTCCTGACTCGTGGGATAAGCTCATGCTGACTCAGGATGACCCCCGCCGTAAAGCGGTCAAGCTTCTTAACCCTTTGATCGAAGAGCAGTCCGTTATGCGGACAACTCTCTTACCTGCACTTATTGAGATAGCGGCTCGGAATATCAGTTACCGGATTGTCAGTCAGCGTATGTTTGAATTACGCCGCGTTTACTTGCCGAAACACGACCAGGAACTCCCCCATGAGCCTATGTATCTCGCGGCAGTTGTGACCGGGAAACGCGATCCGGAAGGTTGGAACCACAGCAAAGATCCTGTAGACTTCTACGATGCCAAGGGGGTCGTAGAGAACATCCTCCGAGAGCTGAAATTGCCTAACCCGCTTTATGCAGCTGATAATGTCGAGAAGTTCTACCATCCTGGCAAGGCGTGCACTATTTACCATGGACAGGAGGAAATAGGCTCAATCGGCGAGCTTCACCCGGATGTCCTCGATAACTTTGGCATTAACCAGCCATTGTATTACTTTGAACTGAATTTTGAAAAAATAGTCGCCCACAGTGGGGTAACAACCCCGATTTTGCCGCCTTCGCGCTTCCCGGATACGTTCAGGGATATTGCGATGTTGATCACCGACGAGACGAACGCAGCCACGGTCATTTCTGCTGTCAGAACGCTGGCGATCAAGGAAATTGAGGACGTCGGAATCTTCGATCTTTACAAAGGAGCAAATATTCCAGCCGGACTGAAGAGTATAGCCGTCAGGGTACGTTATCGCGCTCCGGACAGAACCCTTACTGACGACGAGGTAAATGCTGCTCACCAACGTGTTATTGACCATCTCGTCAGCAAGTTAAACGCAGTAATCAGGTAAAAAGAGGTTGATTATATTTCAGTGCTGTGATATAAACCCTGACGTTAACTAAGCCTTCAGGATAACTGATTTTTAATTGTATTGAGGGAATTATGACCAAAGCTGATATTGTTGAAAAAATCTATGAAAAGATTGGATTTTCCAAGAAAGAATCGGCTGAACTCGTGGAACTTGTTTTTGATATTATGAAAAATACACTGGAAACAGGTGATAAGATTAAAATAGCTGGTTTTGGGAATTTTGTGGTCAAGGAAAAGGCCGATCGGCGAGGAAGAAATCCGCAGACCGGCGAAGAAATAGTCATTACAGCTAGGAAAATACTCACCTTCAAACCGAGTCAGGTACTTAAAGCCTCCATCAACAATCACTAGCGGCTTCCCCGGAGGGGCGAATGGAAGCCGGGATTCCCGAAAAGCTTTTTTATAAAATCGGCGAAGTTGCTGCTTTGACCGTTTTGAGGCCATCAGTACTCAGGTATTGGGAAACAGAATTCAGTTTCCTGAAGCCGAACAAAAGCCGCTCAGGCCAACGTCTTTATTCAAGACAACATCTGGAGATGATTCTGGAAATAAAGAGGCTGCTCTATACTGAGAAGCTTACTATTGAAGGAGCTAGAAAAAGGATTGATGCAAAAGGGAAGGGAAGGGGGCTCGACAGAGTTGGGCATGGTGAGCCTGATGATAAGGTAACCAGTATACTCCGTGAGGTTCAGGAGGACTTGAGAAGCTTAAGAAATTATCTTCAATATTCGAAATACTAAGACATGATACATTCGGGGCGTAGCGCAGCCTGGTAGCGCACTAGACTGGGGGTCTAGTGGTCGCTGGTTCGAATCCAGTCGCCCCGACCAATTTATAAGGCTTCACGGACACTCGTGAAGCCTTTTTTGTTGGCAGTTGTCCTTGCCGGACAACATATATGTCATGATTACTTAACGGTAGATACTGTTGGAAGGATTCAAAATGAAAATTCTGGTTACCAATGACGACGGGATACACGCTCCGGGAATAAAATTTCTTGCAGAGGCTCTCAGTGAACTTGGTGAAACTTTTGTTGTCGCGCCCGATAGGGAGCGAAGTGCCGTTGGACACGCTCTTACTCTTCATCATCCACTTCGGGCGGCAAACGTTGCTCTGAACGTATTCGCCGTTGATGGTACTCCAACGGATTGTGTTAACCTTGGCATCCACTGCCTTCTCCCCTTTAAACCAGACATCGTTATTTCCGGAATTAACAGGGGAGGGAATCTGGGAGATGATATTACCTATTCCGGGACGGTTTCCGCCGCCATGGAAGCTACACTGATGGGGATCCCTGCATTTGCCGTCTCTCTTGTGACCGGGGGTGAAGGGGCCAATTATCCGGCAGCCGCCTCTTTTGCAGTAAAACTTGCCAGCATGATCGTCACACAAGGCCTTCCCGTTGATACTTTTCTGAATGTGAACGTTCCTGACTTGCCAGAGGGTTCTCTTCGCTCAGCTCTTATTACCAGGCAGGGTAAGAGGGTTTACGAGGGAACGATCGTAAATAAGGTAGACCCGCGTGGACGTGATTACTACTGGATTGGTACAGCTGATCTGAATTTTCTCGCTATTGAGGGAAGCGATTTTGCCGCCGTATCCCGAGGGCACATCTCGGTGACTCCTCTTCATACCGACCTCACCAACTATAATTCCTTTGCCCAGCTCAACAGCTGGAATTTGACCTAATACTGGACTTTCAGAGTCGCTTTTGCTATATACCTTCATGGAAGGATGATGAGGCCTAGATGAATTTTGATATCGCAAGAAGGCGGATGATCGATTCCCAAATTGTCGGGAGGGGGGTAACCGACCGCCGAGTTATTGAGGCGATGCAAAAAGTACCTCGACACATTTTTGTCGAGGAGGCGATGTCAGCTCAGGCATACAGCGATTCCTCCCTTCCCATTGGCGACAGGCAGACAATTTCCCAACCATATATTGTTGCCCTGATGAGTGAATTGTTGCAACTTACCGGCGTTGAAAAAGTGCTGGAAATCGGTACTGGGTCTGGTTATCAGGCAGCAATACTTGCCATCCTCGCCAATAGAGTTTACACCGTTGAACGAATCCGTCCCCTGGCCATGCGCGCACGCAAGGCACTGGATAGCCTCGGTCTCTTGAATGTAAATATGAAAATTGGGGACGGTTCTGAAGGCTGGGAATCCGAAGCCCCGTTTGATGCCATCTTGGTAACAGCAGGTGCTCCAGAAGTCCCTGAACCCCTGATCGGGCAGTTGAGACCTGGCGGAAAGTTGGTCATACCGATTGGGACGCAGCACAATCAGATAATGGTCAAGATAGTTAAGGGAGCGGACGGTTCGATTACCCGTGAAAAATCGATTGAATGCCGGTTTGTAAAGCTTCTGGGTAGCTGTGGCTGGAGCGACGAAATCTGACCTGAGTTAAATGACGTCCTGCAGTGACTTGATCTTAGAGCAAGGTTAGTTGTCAAGGAGTTTTACATGTTTAGCGATAACACTATCGATGAGTTCTCCCAAGACGAGCAAAGCGGTTCAATCGACGGATTTCTGGAGTCTGAACCTGATGCTCTCCAGCTTGAGGAGGTGGAGGAAGAAGAGGTAGAGGAAGAAATAATAGTTCCAGATTCGGAGCATTATGATGATGCTATAAAGCTCTACCTGCGCGAAATTCAGAGAACCAAGCTTCTGACTGCTGACGAGGAGAAAGATTTGGCGAACCGGATTGCCGCGGGTGAGAAGTCGGCACGGGACAAAATGATCGAATCAAACCTAAGGCTGGTGGTCAAGATTGCCAAACGCTACATCAATCGAGGCCTACCGTTCCTTGATCTCATTGAAGAGGGGAATATGGGGCTCATTAAAGCGGTTGAACGCTTTAAACTCTCCAAAGAGTGTCGATTTTCAACATATGCAACATGGTGGATACGCCAATCCATAGAACGTGCTTTGGTAAATCAGTCTAGGACCATACGTCTTCCAGTACATGTTTCGGACGACATAAACAAAATGTTGCGAATAACTCGGGAACTGGTACAGAAGCTGAACCGTGAGCCATCGGTAAAAGAAGTGGCGTCTGAAATGAACGTTAATCCCTCTTATGTTCGCAAGCTCATGATCCTTCTGAAGAAAACGTTTTCCATCGAAAGGCCAATGGGAGAAAACAATGATTATTTCCTCCTTGACACGATAGAAGACACATCGACTGTTTCACCTGCGGAATTACTTGAGGAAATCAATAGATACGAGTTGGTGTCCGCATGGTTTGAAACGCTTTCGGACAGTGAGAAAAAGATTCTGACTCTTCGTTTCGGACTTAACGACGAAGAGCCGCAGACTCTGGACACTATCGGTCGCAGTTTTGGCGTGACGCGTGAGCGTATCCGGCAAATAGAGGCAAAGTCTTTGGAAAAACTAAAGAAAATAGTCGATTCACAAGTGCCGGTTCGAAAGTGAACTTTTTTGTATCTTAGGAGGAGTATTGATGGAAGAATTGAAAAGTATCATCCGGGATATCCCTGATTTTCCTAAAAAGGGCATTATTTTCAAAGACATAACTACGCTGTTGGCTGATGCCAAGTCATACCAGCGGATGGTAGACCTGTTATCGCACCGCTACGTAGGAGAAAAGATTGATAAGGTGGTTGGCGTCGAGGCCCGGGGATTTATCATAGGAGCCGCCTTGGCGTATAAGCTGGGCGCCGGTATTGTCCTTGTCAGAAAACCGGGAAAACTTCCTGCAAAGACCTTCAAAAAAAGTTATGACTTGGAGTATGGTACAGACACCCTAGAAGTTCATACCGATTCCATCAAAAAGGGAGAGCGAGTGTTGATCGCCGACGACCTGCTGGCAACCGGCGGCACTATGGCTGCCGTCGTCGACATGGTTAACACTATGGGGGGCGAGCTTGTTGAGTGTTGCTTCATGGCCGAACTGGAATTTCTTGATGGGAGGAAGAAATTACCGATTGGAAAGGTCTATTCTCTGCTCAAGTTTTAAGGTTTTCTTGCAACAAGCCTTTGTCCGGAGGCTAGAGTGGCCACGGGAAAAGGCTTGCAGGATCGAGCAACGTAATGTATAAATAACATCTGTTTGTGTCCCCGTAGCTCAGCAGGATAGAGCACTTCCCTCCTAAGGAAGGGGCCGGACGTTCGAATCGTCTCGGGGACGCCACTAATAGAAAGGGTTACAGTTTAGACTGTGACCCTTTTTCTGCCTGTGCCTTCATAAACTCCTGCGCAACGTCCCATAAGATATATTATGTCAAGTTGAGCATCATTATTGGTACTGGTTTGAATACGGTTCCAGTATTCGGCATATTGCTGTCTCTGGTGTTGATGAGGATGCGGCCCTTTCAAATGCTCAACGTCATGTCAGTGGTTATTTTACAAAACATCGCAAAGTAAAGTTTGTTGCATTGGAGCATCTCCCCACGTGTCCATGCGGAGGTGCTCAGTGATTTATAGTTATGAAGGCACGCCCGGTAATGGCATGTCGTACAAGCCCCTTCATTCGTCTACTTCTCAAAAGGCTGCGGCCGGGGCGATTGCTTCACCCTCCTATGTGTATCCTTCTCGTTCTGAGCAAGGTATGTTCCCTTTTGCAGTAAAAACAATTCACCCTCAGAGAAAAAGCGTTCCCGTCCCTCCGGCGAAGCCGGAGGCCGGGGGCGCTTCGCCTCTTGGGTTTATAATCAGTTCGCAATCTCGGACAAAGGAAGGCTCGGTATGTTGAGACCTCCCTTTGTCACTGTCAAGGAGTTTCCTTTTCAGGCGTTTCCTGGTTTTCGTCGTCAATCCGGGTTTCGTCGCACGGGAAGAAAACGCAGCCTGGAAGCTCAACGTGATCTGATTGTTAAGCAGTATGGTCAGGAAGTTTCCCGCCGTGAGACTAAATCCGCTTTGGTTCCTGTCGTTAAGCGCATCAACAAACTTAACGAGTCCCAGAAAAAAGCCTGTTTGTCCCTCAAAATGTATCGTTCCGGAGAGCTGACAGTCGGACGGTATCATAAGGGCCTGGATGCTCGGATGAGTCTCGCGGCTCGGGCTGGTGCTCTGGTCACTTCCCATTTGACCAAATCGGCAAAAACAAAAATCCGTCGTGCGGTGCAAAACACGGATACAGAGCTACGCTATTTCTGCACTCTGACCTTTGCCCCTCGCGTCTGTGATCGTCTTGGCAAGCTGACCTGTCAGTATGTCAATGAGGAAACTGGGGAAGTCTTTCGAACTGTCGATCATGTGTGGGCCAAAGAAGAGTTAAAGCGGTTCCTTAATACTATCTCTCATCACGTTTCTCGCAAGGACAAAGACCTTCAATATCTGTGGGTGGCAGAGGTTCAGCCACAAACCGGCAACATTCATTTTCATATTCTCTGGAATCAGTTTGTTGATGTGAAATATCTCACGCGGATATGGCGTCAAGCTGTTAACAGCGTTGACATAAAGAGTCTCAAGGACGCCTTTCACGCCGCCTGCTACATGTCCAAATACATGCGCAAGCCTGAAAGCGATGGGTATGAGATTCAGGGTAACCGTTACTTCATTTCAAAAGGATTGAGGGACGCCATGCGACCTGTGCTCGAGGAAGTCGTGCAGGATGATGTGAACCAGAATCGCAAATATAAAGAGGTTATCGATTCTATTAGCGATGAGGTCAAGAAAAACGGCGGTATCGTCTTTGATTATGGCGTCTATATTCCTCCTGCCCGTGAAAGGAAGTTCTGGAAGGATAAAGCGGGTCATCTCATGATGTTAGATGCCGTGGACAAACATAAGACGTTTGACATTTTCGATACGGTAGCGGCTTCCGCTCGTCTGCCGTTCTAATACAACAATAGGAGGTAGGCAACATGAAGTTGAAAGCGATGGTCGTGGGTCTTTTCCAGGGGGAGTTTGAGGACGAAAGTGGCAACAAACAACCGTATTATCAGCTTGAGTGCATCGATCAGGATGCTGAGCAGAAAGAGGTCATCCGGCTCAAGGTGGCAAAGGATAAGCTTGACATTGCTCGGCCCCTCGTCGGGAAAATCGTTCCCCTCGTCGTCGGTGTCCGTCTGTCCAAGCTCGTCTTCTCTCATGTCGATGCGGTGGCCGCTGCAGCTCCTGGGGAGAAAAAAGCGGCGTAATCCTTCGGGGGTTCTATCATGCTGATATTGTTCTCTTTGCTGCTCTCTGTCCTCTGCCCTTTCTTCATCGTCTTTCTGTCGATGGGATGGAGTGCTTACCTCATTCGGATGGCCTTTCTTGGCGTTCTCCTGTGCGTCTTATCCGCGTGCGCACAAGGGTCAACGGTAGCGCGGAATCTCAACAGGCCGTCCTACCCTTCTATGTACTCCGAGGAGTGGAACCGGTACATGCGGCTGTAGAAAGGGGGTAAATATGAAAATCAGGGCTCCGGTTTTTCTTCTCGCGTTGTTTGCCTGGGTGCAATCCTCCTGGGCAGACTGGACGCCGCTTGTCACTGCCAGCACGTTCTCCGGTATGCAGGGCGACGTTTCAACGGCGGTAACCTCGGTCATCACAATAGTGGTGATAATCCTCGGGGCGGGTCTGATAATTGCTGCCATGCGGCGCGGTTAGAAGTGAAGCAAAAATCTAAGAAAGGAGGACTTCAATCATGACGCCTACTACCGTTTCCGATTTGTTCGCTGCCGTGGACATTTCTAGCTTCACCGGCAACATGGGTACTCTGTACCTTGCCGGCATCGGCCTGATGCTTCTGGGTATCGGCTTCCGTCTCGTCAAGAAGGGCGCAAAGCGCTCTGCTGGCGCTGCCTAATTAACATCAACTGGGAGGGGGTAACCCCTCCCCTTTTCACGGTGAAAAATGAAACCGGACGATATGATAAACGCTTTATTTCAACAGGCGCTTGGCGGTGTTTCCGGCTGGCTCGGTGACCTTTTTACCACGTATACCGGCATTTTTGCCGTGCTCCTGCTTGTCTCCGGTGGCGGTTTGGTCACATATGCCATGATGCGCGGGGCTGATGAAGAGGCCGGTTTTGCTCGTTCTGCAAAGAAAGGCCCGTGGCTGGATGATCGTAACGACAGTATGGAGCTTTCGAGCGGATATGGTGATTATCATAAACCACGTAACAGTGCATATGACGAGGATAAAGAACGTTCTGCCCGTGCAAAATCTGGTATTGGGGGGTAATCGATGACACTCGATATTGCACAATTCGGTTACGGTGCCGGTCTGGTAATGGTCGCATGGCTGGCCGGTACTCTGGTGAGTTTCTTCTTCTCCGCTCTATCAAAAATCGGTCGTGGTGCATGAAAAAAACATCTCTTATCATTTTATTCCTTCTGTCAACTTTGATTATTAGCATTGATGCCGATGCTTTTTATATAGGTTATACATTCGCACAAAATAGTTGTGTCATAGCTGATGATTCAAAAGAGTATAAGTCAACACAAGGTTATCTTTATTTAACTGACCCAGTTAACCATGTTTATAATTCGCTGTCAGAATTGAATAACGACTTGCAGTATTTACATTTTGATGGTGTTAATTCAATTTATTTTAATGTGTTATATTCTGATGTTCCCACTAGCTATCCATGCACCGTTAAAATGTCGTTTAATTCTCGTATATATGTCGTTTTTGCAACTGGTACACCTTTACCTCCTGTTACCGTTTGGTTTGTCCCTTTGGGTGTTGGTACAACTGTTGGCTCTAATACATTACAAAAAGCAATGTCCAGTAACACAGTAGCAGTGAATAAAAATACCAGTGTTCTTAATAATTATTCTTCCGGCGTCAAACTTAACCTCAATGATAAAAATTCCTCTGGGCCTATATCCTTTGTCATTGGCATTGTGTGCGCGTCCATGTTCGTCATTGTCTCAAAGATGAGGTATTCGTGATGATTCAAGTCCCGCCTGGTTTCGATTACATGCAATTTTTCAATGATCTAGTGTTATTTGCTGTCTATGTCGCTCCCATTGCTGTCCTTGGTTTGGGATATACCCTTGTGACAAAAGGTGCAAAGAGGTCAGGACGATGATTCAGGAAAAGAAAGAGAAGTTTTATCTTCCTGTGTGGCGTTTGCGCGGTAAGTATCTGGCGTTATTCTTATTTATATTCTTTTTCTTTATTGGTGCCATTAGGAGAATATTTCACATATGAGACGCATTGTTATCACAATATTATTAATTCTCAGTCTTTTTTGTCTGCCTATAAATTCATATGCTTTCAGTGTTGGCGATATCATCACATTCGACAAAATTGCCGGTCAGTATTTTAATAACGGCGTTGTTGATTTCGGTGCCTTGGTAGGTCTGGCGATGATGTTAACGCCTAACTCTCAAATGGGAATAGCTGCAAACATGGCTCTGGGTTTAGGTCTTAAAACATTTAATAACGGTGATACAAAAGTTGCAACTACCGGTGATTTAGGTAGGAAAGCTAATGTTACTTGGGTTGACTTACCTGATTATACAGTTAAGTCAAAAGATATTACTGCGGGTGTCGGTTATAGGGACGCACAGGCCGCTGTCCTTGCTGATTCTGCTTCACGTGCTCGTTTCCCTGGTTTAGCATCAGCAATGCAGGATAAGGGTTATATTGATAAAAATGATGTTAACTCTGGTAATGCACAAGGCTTCGGGTCTGGTACGATCGTGAAAACTGACGCGGGTATGTTTTATCATATAACTGGTGTGCCTTCTTATATTGCAAGAAATTATATCAGTTCCACGCCTGCTGCTATTATTGGCCTTCGTAATGGTGCACATATTGGTATTTATACTGTTTCGCAAGATCGTGGCTCGCCTTGGTGGGATATGACAGAATATCCTGTTGATGGTGGTACTACTCAACCGCCTGTTACTCCTGCTGACCCTGACAAGTTTATTCCAAAGACAACTGACCCTTTGACGCGTGATTTGTTTCCTAGTTACACGGGCGAGGTTGATGATTTGATTCATGGTTATCCAAACATTGTGCATTTTTATGATTCTAATGACCCTTTAAGTGTTGATGGTGGTTCTTCCTATGGCCCATCTTCGTCTGTTGCTACAAACTCACAGGTGGGTGATTTCATTGCGTCTGGTGGCGGTACTGGTGGTACGGGTGGTAATACTGGTGGTGGGACTGGTGGCACTGGTGGGACTGGCGGAACCGGTGGTTCTGGTGGCAGCGGTGGGACTGGCTTCGGTAATTACTCATCCGGCAATACAAAGGATACCGGGACGTATGGCGGTAATATTCCTGGTCCTTATGGTGACGGCTCCAAGCTTGATTTTGGCGACCGTGTGACAAAGTTTATTAACGCAATGAAGCAAAGTTCCCTTTTCGGCCTTCCTCAACAAATTATGGGGGTTTTGCCCTCTTCTGATACAAGTGTATATTCAATCAACATGGGGAGTTACGGTACTCAATCTTTTGATCTCTCTAAGTATGCAGCTGCTCTTGCTATCATAAAATCTGTGTTGCTTTGTGTTGTGTCTGTGTATTGTGTCAAGATTATTGTCCTCAAAGGGGGGTCTGGATGACAGCTTTTTTCAATGCAATGGTCGCCTTCTTTGTTGCTATTCTCAAATGGTGCTTAGACGGCGTTCTGTTTGTTCTCAAGTCTGCGCTATATTATGCTTTCGATGGCCTTCTTACTGCCATACAAACTATTTTTACAGCTATAGACGTCGGCTCTTTTGCGGTTAGCTATGCGGCGAAATGGTCTGATCTTCCCCCGCAGTTGATCTATTTCATCGACGCCATTGGTATTCCTCAATGTGTTGTCATGCTGGCCGGTGCAATGAGTATCCGCATGTTAATCAATCTCATTCCTGCTGAGTTCACGAGGGTATAGATCATGATTGTCTGTTATGCCGGTACACCTGGGAGCTGCAAAACACTTGAGGCTGTCAAGCGTGTTGTGGCAAACCTGCGCATGGGACGGCGGGTCTATACCAACATCAACGGCATGGGTGATGATGAGTGCAAGGAGGCAATACGTTCTCTCTCGGGCCTTGAAATTGATGCATTCGATGATCTGTTTCATCATGTTGAGGATGAAAAGCTGCTCAGATATTGGGAGAATTGCCCTGATGGGTCGTTTATCATCATCGACGAGGTTCATAAGCTCATTAACAATCGCAATTGGGACAAGCCGGAAAACAAGGATTTTGCCAGCAATGCCAGTACGCACCGTCTTCACGGTTATAATATTCTGCTCATAACTCAAGATATTGGCAAGGTGGATTCACATGTGCGGAGTCTGATCGAGTGGACCTATTTTTATCGGAAGAATAACTTTTTTGGCTCCCTCATCAAAAAGCAGTTCCTGCGGTATACCTACACCGGTGACAGTCACGATGGCAAGCCACTAGCCTCCAAAACCATGGTTATGGATGATCGCTATTACCATTGCTACAAGAGTTACACCAAGGAAGCAGGCGGGGAAGTCGATTTCCAGTCTCATGTCAACATTCTTCGTCATCCGGTCTTTTTCATCATTCCTGTGCTGCTGGTGCTGACGGCGTTTTTGTTCTTCAAGAAGTCTACATTTGCGAAGGGTGACGTTTTCGGGGCAAGCAAGGCCGTCAAGCAACAACCTATGATGAATGGAATTGCTGTGAAACCTCATGCCCAGGTGCAAGGGGTTCATTCGTCTGCATCCGTTCGTGTTCCCCTTCCTCCGCCTCCTGTCCCGCCTGCCCCTTCCCCTCTTCCCTCGTTCCGCAATGTGTCATCGGTAATGCTGGGTATGTCGCAAAAACCGTCAGGGCCTGCTCAGTTCTGGACCTGGACAGATCGCAAGGGTCAGACACATATGACCAATATGAAATGGAAGATTCCGTATTCTGCCCTGAAAGTGCGGGAGTACACGTATTAACTGTTGCGAGCTATCCCCAATGAGGTGCGTTTTGCCGGGGCGAGTCGCCCACACAACAGGCAAGGGAGTCCCGGCAAGCTCATTGGGGATAGGTCAGGAAAGTTTTGCGCGGAAGCGTGGTGGGTTAGAACTTCCATTCTCCATTTCGTGAAATAACCTCTTCTTTTTTTTGCTGTGGGCGTTTTTCTACCGGTCTTCTTTCTGGTGCTTTCTTTGGTACTTTTTGTCCTGTTCCTATTATCAAGTAAAGCACGGTAGCAAGCGGTGCCAGGAAAAGTAGTAGCAGTATCCACATCGTTTTATTGTTCGGGTTTTGAAAATCGCTTGTTATCACGTCGATCAATGATGCAATCCACATTATAACGAGTGCTGCCATGAATAGAAAAAAGAGTATTCCCATTCCCGCTACTGCTGCAAAGGCATGTTCTGGCTGCATTTCCCCTCCCCTGTTTTAAATCACAAATGATTACATTATGCTACGCTGCTTTCTTTTTTTCCGCTTTATCTCTTCCTAATATGTGGTCTGTTGTCACGTTGAAAGCCTCGGCCAATTTTATAAGAGTACTCGCGTTCGGTTCGCTTCCCCTGAACAGTCTGCTGATGTTTGCCTGATTTATTCCCGTCATTTCTGCAATTCTGTCTTGTGTAAATCCTTGTTGCCGTAGTTCTCGCATAAAAGCTTCAATCATTTTTTAGCCTCCTTGCAAAAAAGTGTTGACAACATTATGCGGCTGCGCATATTATCTGGCGCATATTATAGGGGGATAATGATGCGTCCTTTCATGTATGACCATATAGAGAAGATTGAAGCCCTTTCCGATGGTCGTGTGCGTGTGGTGGCGGTTATTCCTGCTGATATCAGCGACGATGTTATCAAGCTTGCTGAGCAAATTATACACTCTGCCCGTTTTTTGAATACTCGTTCGCGTGTCGCTCACGCTTCACGACATAAGGTCTGTTCCATTAATCCGGAGTTGGCTAATGTCTCATAAAAAAACACAAGATATATTATGTAAGTACACTGATTTGGGTAACACACTGATGCCATCCTATTCAATTTGTTCCTCTTGAAAGTTCGTCAGTCCCAAGGCCAGATTGACAATTTCGTCGACTATATGTTCTTCCAGTAGGCGCCCTTTTTCCGGAGTTGCTTGCGTAGGGTCACCCCAGACACCATTCGGCCAGAAATTTCGCTTGTTTCTCACCAGGATTCCGCGGGGAAACTGGGGAAATTCCCTTTCCCCCTTTCCCTTTACCAAGTGTGGGTGAGTATGCATTATTCGGGATGTTTCAATTTCCCCGGCATGGGCATCCCCAGAGGTAACGATAATCTCTCTACCCGCGTCTTTAGCCAGATTGAATTCAGTGACCACTGCTACCGTTATGTCGGCAAACTCGACAATTAGCTCCTCGCCGGCATCCTGGAGGGCCATGCAGTGAGCACCGCCGGCATGGCCGGAGAGCACGATGAAATTTTTCAGCCCTTGAGCGCGGAAAGAACGGATCAAGTCCTTTAGCAACCCCTTGAGGGTGGCTGTCGAGATGGAAATGGTCCCGGGGTGACAGGAAGTGGAACGACAATTACCGTAATGAATTGGTGGCGCGACGAAGAGAGGAATGCGCCGGGCAGCTTTTTTCCCTACCTCGTAAGCTTGTATGGTATCCGTTGATAGCGGAAGATGAGAGCCGTGTTCCTCAATAGAGCCGAACGGAATATAGACGGTGCGGGTGAGTTTCAGCCCCTCGAAAAATTCGGCCATGGTCATCTCTTCAATTATCATCAGAGTTGTCCGATAAACTTGTGCGTTTGCGGGATGACGCGTACTTCTACAAGGAGGCCACTAGCTGTTTCCTGGAGTTCGAGCATTTTCAGGGCAGTAATTCCTACGGTTCCATCCATGCGAGTAACCGGTTGAAGAATGAGGGGAATTTCTTTGGCAACTTCTGCAATAATTTCGCAAGTGCGCACGATCTCCCACTCTTCCGTTGTATTGTCGATTACAGTCTTGACGAAAACGTTTTTCCTAGAGGCGATGCCAAGAAAATCCCGGTGCTGCTCCCACTTGGTTTCACTGCCACAGGAGGATGGCAGTTTTATGTCCATACTGACGTATTCGACACAGGAAATAACCTGTGCAAGTGCCTTGGGCAGAATGCCGTTGGTTTCCAGGCAGATCGGCAAGAATTCACGCAGTCTTGGAAGCCAGTCAACCAGAATCTCGTGATTCAGCAATGGCTCTCCACCGGTGATGCTGATGGAGTGATTGATTCCCGGCCAACCCTTCTGCCATCCCTCAAGAAGCTTGAGCACGCGTTCCAAGGCTATCGGGTTTGCTGAACGGGTGAAGTCACGCCTTCCGGGGGTTCCTTCTAACTGGCAGTACTGGGGTGGAGTAGTGCTTTCCGTATCACAATATGCGCACGAAAGATTGCATCCGTGAAAACGGATAAAAACCTGTCTGAGTCCGACCAAAAGCCCTTCCCCCTGGATCGAGGAAAAGAGTTCGATCAAATCGGCAGATCTGTCACTCATAATAGCTCGCACTGGCGAAGTCCGATTCCCAAACTGTCACCATGTCGACCGTGATATTTCCATTGTTGAGAATTGCGGCGAGTTCGTTATAGAGATACTTGGCAATATTCTCCGAAGAAGGTGATAGGCTCGCGAACGGTGGGAGTTCATTGAGATATTTGTGGTCAAGCGTCTTGAGGAGCTTGTTGGTCTCTGTCTTGAGGACCTTGAAATCGATGCCAAGGCCCGCCTTGTCAAGTTCTCTGGCAGTAACCGCGACTTCGACCTTCCAATTATGGCCATGAAGGTTTTCACATTCACCCTGGTAATGAATGAGACAATGGGCGGCAGCAAAAGAAGAATGAATTTTCAGTCTGTACATGGGGGTGTCCGTTTCGAAAAGAAATTGTATATCAATACTACCATGAATAAATTGCGGAAACCAGCAAAAGAGGCAATAACTCCATGCAATTGACGACGGGTGAAGTATACTACATTCATGGAACTCACGGAAAACGCTCTCAAGGTTTTGCAAGCCCGCTATCTGCTCAAGGACGAAACCGGCAGGGTCATTGAGTCCCCGCGCGAAATGTTCGGGCGCATAGCTAAGTCCATTGCCGAGGTTGAAAATACCTACCATGACAGCGCTGCTTACTGGGAGGAGAGGTTTTTCGAAATCACCTCCTCTCTGCGCTTCCTCCCAAATTCTCCCACCATTATGAACGCTGGAAAGACGCAGGGGCAGCTTGCCGCCTGTTTCGTACTGCCGGTCGAAGATTCCATGAAGAGCATCTTCGACATGCTGAAGAATGCGGCGTTAATCCTTCAGAGTGGCGGCGGAACCGGTTTTTCATTCTCGCAGTTGCGGCCAAAGGCCGACATCGTCCGTTCGACCGGCGGCATTGCCAGTGGACCTGTGTCATTCATGAAAATCTACAATACCGCGACCGACGTAATCAAACAGGGCGGCGCACGACGTGGAGCAAACATGGGGATTCTCCGCGTCGACCATCCCGACATTCTGGAATTTATCAGGGTGAAAAGGGATGCTGAGGAGCTTGCCAATTTCAACATCTCCGTAGCGATCACCGATGCGTTCATGGAGGCGCTCGCCTCTGACGGAGAGTACCAACTGGTCAATCCCCGTTCGGGCAAGGTTGTTGGCAGTCTGAAGGCGAAACTGGTCTTTGATGAAATCGTGGCAAGCGCCTGGCAGAGTGGTGACCCGGGCATTATTTTCATCGACCGGATCAACCGAGCCAACCCAACTCCGCTGATCGGCGCGTTCGAAAGCACCAACCCCTGCGGCGAGCAACCTCTGCTCCCCTACGAAGCATGCGTTCTCGGCTCCCTGAACGTGGCCAGATATGCACATAACGGTGGGGTCGATTATGCATCTCTCAGGGAAGATATCCAGACAGCCGTGCGTTTTCTGGATGATACCATAGATGCCAATGTCTACCCGCTTCCAGCCATCGAAAGAATGCATAAGGGAAACCGGAAAATCGGTCTCGGCATAATGGGCTGGGCAGACCTGTTGATTCTGCTCGGGATTCCGTATAACCACCGAAAGGCTTTCGAGCTGGCACGGAAACTGATGAAATTTGTTCGTGATACATCGCGGACAGCATCGGCGGAACTGGCCGAACTGCGCGGTGTCTTTCCCAATTTCGCCGGCTCCATCTATGATGCGCCGGGCATGCCGAGGGTGCGAAACGCCACCACAACCACTATCGCTCCGACCGGTACCCTCTCCACCATCGCGGATTGCTCCAGCGGCATCGAACCGCTCTTCGCCATCGCCTACAAGCGCTTCGTGCTCGATACCGAACTGATCGAGATCAACAAACTATTCGTCAAAATAGCCAGTGATCGCGGCTTTGTTTCCAACTGGCTCATCGAGAAAGTAAAGCAGAAAGGGAACCTCAAGGGAATTCAAGGGGTGACCGCCGATGTTAGACGGCTGTTCAAGACAGCCCTGGAAATCCCTGCCGAGGACCATATCGAAATGCAGGCTGCCTTCCAGGAATACACCGATAATGCGGTTTCAAAAACCATCAATCTGCCGACGCGGGCGACCAGGGAGGATGTGGCAAGGGCCTATCTGCTGGCGTACGAGAAAGGGGTAAAGGGTATTACTGTCTTCAGATATGGGGGGAAAAAGGGGACGCTGGTCAAGTTTACAGATGCGGACTGATATTTGTGTGTCTGCTGCTCTGCTCCGAGAAGACTAATTCTTGTACTCCTTGAACATCAGACTGATTTCATGGTATATGAAGCATCTGTCAATCGATTACATCACGAAAGGAAACCGGAACATGAGTCAGCAGAAACCAGAAATCACCTTCAAGTATGTCTTCAATTACAACTATAACCCTACCTATGTAAACGGCGCCCACGGCGGCATTTCCCCGCGCGGCGAAGTGGTAGTCCATTTCTACCTGGAGCGCCCCGCACTCCCCTCCTCTCTGACCCATGAAGTTACTCTCCAGGGAGGGATCGGTCCTGAGACTGCTGTGGAGCCGGAAGATCTGGCAAACAGCATGGTTCGATTCATTGATACCGGGATCGTCATGAATTATGACAACGCCCGCATGTTCCATGTCTGGCTCGGAGAACAACTCAAGGGCATTGAAAACATACAAAAGGCCCGGGAAGCCTTTGAAGCCACCAAGAGCGGCGCGCACGCATGATGGTTTCACACGTCCGTCTTTTAATCTCTTCGGGTTGAATTCCCCGCCGCTTGCGGCGTAAAATGTTTGGATGAGCGAGTACATCCATAAAAGCCACAACGTAACGGTGTTGCTGTACCATTTGGTTTTTCCTGCAAAATACAGG
>JAMXLF010000098.1 GCA_024281055.1 Geobacteraceae bacterium | reverse complement strand
GCCCACAATCTTTACGTCTACTATTTAGTTTTCAAAGACCAAGTTTCGTACCGCAGACTTTGCAATCTACTTCATCCGCTTCTTCTTGTCAACAGTTTTTTTCAACTTTTATTCTACTCGAAAATCTCACCGCCGCAAGAAGAAGATGATTTATACCAAAGAGCAGAAATGCCGTCAACAGGAAAATCGTTAGTTATTACTTAGTAAATATGACCCGCGCAAAGCGACGCTTGCCAACCTGCAGGATATATTCACCTGTACACGATATTTCAAGGTTTTCGTCGGCCACTTTTTCACCATTAACCTTGACCCCCCCCTGCTTGATGGCCCGCCGCCCCTCGCTGTTCGACTCTGTCAAAGCAGCGTTGGTAAGCAGTTTACACAGAAGAACCTTCTCCTCGCTTGCAGACAGCACTACTTCTGGAATATTGTCTGGCATCTGATTATCTCTGAATCGCCTGACGAAATTCTCTTCCGCTGCCGACGCCGCCGAGGCCCCATGATAGCGGCCAACCATTTCCCGTCCCAATTGTTTTTTTGCTTCCATCGGATGCACAGAGCCGTCCTTTACGCCAGTCTTCAGCTTATCGACTTCTACCAGCGGCAGGTCGCTTAACAGCTCGTAGTAACGAAGCATCAGGTCGTCGGACACGGACATGATCTTGCCAAAGATCTCGTCGGGTGGCTCATTAATACCGATGTAATTGCCAAGCGACTTGGACATCTTGTTGACACCATCAAGCCCCTCGAGAAGGGGCATAGTGATCACTGCCTGCGGCGGCTGTCCCCATTCCCTCTGCAGTTCGCGGCCTACAAGGAGGTTAAATTTCTGGTCGGTCCCTCCCAGCTCCACATCAGCTTTGAGCGCAACAGAATCATACCCCTGGATGAGCGGATAGAGAAACTCGTGAATACTGATAGGGAGCTGGTTGGCAAATCGTTTGCCGAAGTCCTCCCGCTCAAGCATCCGGGCCACCGTGTACTTTGCGGCCAAACTGATCATGTCAGTCGCGGTAAGCTTACCAAGCCACTCCGAATTGAAGACAACCTTCGTCTTTTCCGGGTCGAGGATCTTGAATACCTGCTCTTTGTAGGTTTCAGCGTTTTTCAGGACATCCTCACGGGTCAGGGCCTTACGGGTCTCAGACTTGCCCGTCGGGTCACCAATCATGCCGGTAAAATCGCCAATGAGGAAATGAATTTCATGCCCCAACTGTTGAAACTGACGCATCTTGTGGATCAGCACCGTATGCCCCAAGTGGAGGTCCGGAGCGGTGGGATCGAAACCGGCCTTGATCCTCAAAGGAATGCCGGCGCTCAGCGATTTGGCCAGCTTTTCCTCCAGTTCCTTCTCCAATAGGATCTCGACAGCCCCACGCCTGATTATATCCATTTGTTTTGCAACGGTCATTGCGCCCCCTCTTCAACAACAAACTCTGAATCTCCGGGATTCCGTCATCAATTCTGCTTCCACATCGGTCAGGTGCATACTACAGAGATCCGCTCAATGCGCACCGCCCTGCCACCTTTCTCTTCCACTTCGATAACAGCCCCGTTCAATCCGATATCATTTTTCGCGACTTCAAACCGAATGGGGAGTTGGGAAAGAAACTTTTCAATTGCCTCTTCCTTTCGTATCCCAATGACAGAGTCAAATCCTCCAGTCATTCCGGCATCAGTCATGTACGCTGTCCCTCCCGGGAGGATTCTTTCATCGGCCGTCTGGACATGGGTATGGGTGCCAACAACCGCGCTCACCCTCCCGTTCAGATACCACCCAAGAGCCATTTTCTCCGACGTGGCCTCGGCATGAAAATCGACAAAAATAATAGGGGTCTCCTCCCGTAACCACGCTAGTTCCCGGTCAGCAACCCGGAACGGACATTCGAGATTGTTCATAAAAACTCGCCCTTCCAAGTTGAGAACCCCAACCTTTATACCGCCGGCAGTCTTAAACACGGTGCTGCCATTCCCGGGCGTCCCATCCGGATAATTAGCAGGGCGGAGTAGCCGTTTCTCGCGGCCGATAAACTCAAAGGCGTCCTTCTTATCCCAGATGTGATTACCGGACGTCAACAGGTTGACGCCACAAGCAAACAGGTCTTTCGCGGTCTCTTCGGTGAGACCAAAACCGCCAGCAGCGTTTTCTCCGTTAGCTATCACGACGTCGACAAGGTACCGGTCCACAAGCCGGTGGAGTTCGCGGCTAACTACCTGCCGTCCAGGCTTCCCGATAATATCGCCAATAAAGAGAATCTTAACGGGCATATTCGATAGCCCTGGTCTCCCTGATAACGTTCACCTTGATCTGACCTGGATATGTCATTTCCGCCTCAATTTTCTTGGCAACATCCTTGGCTAGAACAACGGCCCGTTCGTCGCTGACTTCCTCACTGGAAACCATGACGCGGATTTCTCGACCGGCCTGTATGGCAAAAGAATTGATAACTCCGGAAAACGAACTGGCTATCCGCTCCAGATCGTCAAGACGCTTGACGTATGTCTCCATCATCTCGCGCCGGGCACCGGGCCGGGCACCCGACAGGGCATCTGCCGCCTGAACAAGCACGGCGAGGACCGAATTCGGCTTTTCATCTTCGTGGTGAGCCATGATGGCATGAACGATCTTTGGCGATTCTCCGTATTTGCGCGCCAACTCGGCACCAATGACCGCATGGGACCCTTCAACCTCGTGGTCAACAGCCTTCCCCAAGTCATGGAGAAGGCCGGCCCGTTTCGCCTGCTTGACATTGATTCCCAGTTCGGCAGCCATAATGCCGCACAAGAAGGCTACTTCTAGGGAATGCTGGTAGACGTTCTGGCTGTAAGAGGTACGGAACTTGAGTCGACCGATGAGCTTCAGGACCTCCGGGTGAATGCCATGCACTCCCAAGTCGAAAGCGGCCTGATCACCGGCTTCCTTGATCGTCTGTTCCACCTCTTCTTCGGCCTTGGCCACGACCTCCTCGATCCGGCCGGGATGGATACGGCCGTCAGCAATCAATTTTTCCAGGGAAATTTTGGCCACTTCACGACGAATCGGATTGAAACCAGAGAGAATCACCGCCTCTGGGGTGTCGTCGATGATAAGATCAATGCCGGTCGCCGCTTCGAGCGCCCGGATATTGCGCCCTTCACGCCCGATGATGCGCCCCTTCATTTCATCGGAGGGAAGTGCCACCACCGATACAGTCCGTTCGGCAACATACTCGCCCGCATAGCGCTGAATGGCCAACGCCATGATCTCCTTGGACTTCTTGTCGGCGGTCTCCCGCGCCTCCTCTTCGATCGCCTTGATCCGTTTGGCTGCATCAAGCTTGGCTTCGTTCTCCATGGCCTCCATCAGGACCCTTTTCGCTTCAACAGCGGTCATACCCGATATATTCTCCAACTTTAACCGCTGCTCCTCTATCAATTGTCCGAGCTTTTCCTCCTTCTGAGCAAACCCCTGTTCCTTGGCAACAAACCCCTGTTCCCTTTTGGCGAATTCGATCTCCTTCTGGTCAAAAAGGTTCACTTTCTTGTCGAGATTCTCTTCTTTCTGCTGGAGGCGTTTTTCGAGTGTCTGAAGGTCGCGGCGCTTATCTTTGGTTTCCCGCTCGAATTCTGCCTTGGCCTGATAGACCACATCCTTGGCCTGGAGCTCGGCCTCTTTGGCAATGGTCTCGGCCTGGCGTCTGGCATCCTCCAGCGACTTGACCGCCTGTTCCTCTGCAGAGGAAATCTTTGATTCAGCCAATTTTTTGCGGACCAGATTGCCGATGGCAAATCCGACAACCGCGGCAACAACACTCAAGAGCATTGCAATTTCAATTCTCACTGCCGGGTACCTCCTTTATATGGTTAACCCCGCGAACCCCGCGGGCGAACAACTCTTTTTTCAGTAACGATCATGTCCATTCTGACATCATGGGGTTCTGTCGAAATGTCAGCCACCAGCTGCAATTCATAACTGAATCCAACCAGTTTCCCCGTCCCCTCCAACGTGTGGAGCACCCGATCATAGTACCCCTTGCCATAACCGACACGCCTTCCCGAAAGATCAAAGGCAACTCCCGGGACAACGATAACATCGGCTTCCCGAGGCGACCAAACCGGGCAGTTGCAGTCCGGCTCCATAATCCCGAATTCCCCCCGCTGAAACGACGCAAGGTCGGAGATTTGTCTAAAATCAAGACCATCGCCGCGAACAGCCGGGAGAAGGACCGAGTTCCCGCGGATAAGGGACTCCTTCAGCACCCTGGATGTGTCCACCTCATTATGCACCGGCACGTAAAGTGCCACGATTTCCGCTTCTTCAAATTCACGACACGCCATGAACGTCCGCTGAATAATCCCGCTCATAGCCTCAACTTCAGTAGCAGAGAGCGACTTGCGGCACGCAAGCATCTGATTCCTGAGATTGCGTTTGGGCATGTGGCCTCAATCTATCCACTTACAGCCAATACACACGTAAGGGGCAGGGTGCGGGCAGTCCGCTCTCGTAAGGTTCTCTAAAGGGAGATCGGGGGTGGGGATGAAGCTTGACAGGATTGCTTAGCTAGAGTAGCTCACCTTATGCTGGTCATGAACTCAGGCGCTCAACTGCTTTGTAAACCCCTCGGACATACGTGACATAGTGGCAGGCTATCTATCAGCGAAACGAGGTTGGCCTTCACGCTAAAGACTCCCCCGCTAGGACTGGCAAAACTTTTCAACCCTGAACCATCCGATTTATTTTATATAAATGGAAGTCTCCCTCAAGAGACCTCGAACCTTTAGGCCAGATTTTCATCCAGCCGTTGCAACAAACGAGTAACCCTTTCATCGGCCTGCTGCCTGATCGACTCATTCTCCCTGACCAGATTCAGATACGCCTCGCTCAAATTCATCAAAGTCAGAATGGCTATCAATTGCGAATCGAATCCCTTCACCGATGTGGCTACCTCGGTAAGCCTCTCGTTGACAAAAGCCTCGATCTTTCTGACCGACTCGGCAGAAGCCGCACTTTTGACCTGCAGCTCTCGCCCCATTACCCTAATACGGTGTGCAGAGTTCAAAGGCGTTTAGATTCCCTCCAACTTCTCTAGGATTGCATCGACCCTGGCCCTGAATCCGTCACGCTCATCGAGCAGCCTGTTGTTTTCCTCTCGAAGCTGATCGTTTTCGCTTTTTAGAAAGACATACTGTTCAAGCAGTTTTCCAATGCGTTCATCAAGCGCACTGAACAGGTCTGACGTCATAGAAAATCCACCTTTTTAGGTTAAAGCATAGTAGATAACCCCGCAAAAGTCAAGGCATATTAGTTTCTTTACCGTTCGGCTGTTACCCACGAGAAAATCGCTCTTATTGAAACAGCGCCTCCACAAACTGAGTCGGTTCGAATTCGCGGAGGTCATCAACCCCTTCCCCCACTCCGATGTAGCGGACAGGAAGGTCAAATTCGTTGCTGACCGCCACAATAATACCTCCTTTGGCTGTCCCATCAAGCTTGGTGAGCACAAGGCCGGACACCTCAGCAGCCTCCTTGAAGAGCCTGGTTTGCGAAATGGCATTCTGGCCTGTGGCTGCGTCAAGGACAAGCAGGGTTTCGTGGGGAGCCCCGGGAATTTCGCGTCCGAGGACGCGTCGCACCTTCTTCATTTCTTCCATGAGGTTGACCTTCGTGTGAAGCCGGCCGGCGGTATCGATAATCAAAATATCACTCTTTCGTGCAACGGCTGCCCGACACCCATCGAAGACAACCGCGGACGGGTCGGCCCCTTCCTGATGACGAACAACGTCTGCGTCAGCCCTTTTACCCCAGATCTCCAGCTGCTCGGCAGCAGCTGCCCGGAAAGTATCACCTGCCACAAGAAGTACTTTTTTACCTGCCGTAGTGAACCGGCTTGCCAGCTTGCCTATAGTAGTGGTCTTGCCAACCCCGTTGACGCCGATGACCATTATCACGTAGGGAGAAGCTGTATCCGTGTCGAGTGGGGCTGCATGCCGGGAAAGGCGGGCGAGGATTTCTTCCTTGAGAGCCGCTTTCAAAGCGTCTCCGTCCTGAAGTTCCTTTCTCTTCATTCGCTGTTCGAGGGTACGGATCAATTCGACCGTGGTCTGAACGCCGATATCGGCCGTAATCAGAATTTCCTCTAGCTCCTCAAGTGTATCGGCATCAATCTCCTTTTTCCCGAGCACAAGGGTATCGATTCGTCCAATGAGACTTTCATGGGTCTTGCTAAGCCCTTGCTTGAGCCTCTCAAAGAAACCGGGCTTGGTTTCGCCCGGCGGCGGGGCGGGTTGGCTTTCTCCACTTGCTGTCGGTGCCTCCGCGCCGCTCAGCTTATCCATCAATCCCTTGAAAAATCCCTTTTTCTCAACCGACATCTAATAAATCTCCTTCTCCAGAACCCTCACCGCCTCACGAAACCGATAGAGCGCCACCCCCAGCACGGCTTCGCGGGCAAGGGTCATGACGAGTGAATAATCCGCACCTACCACACCTGCAACAACCTGCTGCTGGCCGGTGACAATGACCGCCTCCTCTATCCCTCCTGCAGGAAAACCGGCATAAACATCCTTCAAATGATTCAGGATGATTCCCTGATGGGCGCCAATCACTTTGATCTCATAGTCGTCGTACAGACAAAACTGTTCCACCGACTCGCCTTCCCAGTCGGCTAGGATCGCACCACTGGCAGCCGGCACAGATTCGACGAGCGCTTTGAGAATCGCTTTGAATGGCACCTCACACTCCTTGAAAAGTTCAGTGACTTGCTATAACGGCTACCGCAACGAGTTAAAAACAAAGGGACACTACATTGGGCAGCACGGTCCGCATAAGCCGCTTTCTAGTTAAGTTTCACTGATACGAGCTTCGATACGCCCGGCTCTTCCATGGTAATACCGTAAAGGACATCCGCAACCGTCATCGTCGCCCTATTGTGAGTAATCACGATAAACTGTGAAAAACCGCTCATTTCTCTGATCATATCATTGAACCTGCCGATGTTAGCTTCATCGAGGGGGGCATCCACCTCATCCAGGAGGCAGAACGGCGACGGCTTGATGAGAAAGATGGCGAAGATCAGTGCCACCGCAGTCAATGCCTTTTCTCCGCCCGACAAAAGGGTGACATTCTGCAACTTTTTCCCCGGCGGCTGGACGATGATATCAATACCGGTCTCCAGCAGGTCCTCTTCATTGGTCAGCCTGAGTTCCGCCCGCCCGCCACAGAAGAGCCGCGGGAAGACCTCCTGGAATTTTGCGTTGACCAAATGGAAGGTTTCAAGAAACCTCTTGCGCGTTGTACGATTAATGCGCTGGATGGCTTTTTGCAAAGACTGGAGCGATTCTTCAAGGTCCCGCTGTTGCTCGGTAAGGAAGGTGTAGCGCCCTTCCAGATCCTGATACTCTTCGATCGCCGTCAGGTTTACCTCCCCCATGTCATCCACGAGCCTCTGCAATTCGGATTGCCGCTCCCGCATGGCCGGCTCGTCACAATCCAGTGATTCGTATTTCGGCAACAGCGCAGCAATCTCTGTACGATACTTATCCAGAAGCGTGCTCTCAAGGTGACGGAGCTTCATGGTCGCCTCGGAAAGCCTGAGGGTTCTCTCCGCAACGGCCTGGCGCACCTCTTCGACGACGGCGCGTTGTCCCTTGAGCCGAGTCTCCAGCTCCCGGACCTCAGCGGCACCAGCCTCGTAGCGCTCGCGGACGGCATTAACGGCACCCTCCGTCGCCGCTTGCCTCTGCACGACTTTCTTCAGACCTTCTTCACCCTGCGCGACAGCAGCAACCAACCGCTCTCGTTCCAGCGTCGACCTCTCCAACTCAACACGATGATCCGATATCCGCTTTTGCAAGTCGACAGCAAGGTTTTCGGCCTGAGTGATCGCCCGCACGCTTGCATCCCTCTTCTCCTTGAGGGCCGCAACGCGCACCTTGAGAGTGGTTACAACCTCCCGGGCCAGCTCGATATCCCGCTTCTTTGTCGCGAGGGTTTCCTGGAGCGCCTCAACCTCCCGTTCCAGGTTTGCTTTTTTGCCTTCCGCTGACTGTCGATTGCTGCTTGAGGCCGCTATTTCCCGCTCCAGAGCCTCCCGTTCCTCGCGAACCTGATCGTCTTCCATCCCCTTGACGGCAAGGCGCTCATCGAGCCTCTGGCAATCCTCCCGGGCCCGCTGCAGATCTTTCTCCAGATTGACAAGTTGAATCTCTCCCTCGTGGATATCCTGCCGTGTCTCCCGGAACCGCTCCTCGACTGTGGCAATCTCTCCTTTGAGCTGGCCTCTTTCCTCTTCCAGTTTTCGGACTCGAGCTTCAAGCTGCTCCACCTCTCCAGAGAGATCCTTGATCTCCCGTCTTTTGTGGATGAATCCCTGCTGGACGCCTTCCAGCGAGCCGCCACTGATGATCGTCCCAGCCTGAACCAGCTTCCCATCGGGAGTTACATAGGTGATGTGCGGGAACTGACGTGCGTGGTCGAGGGCCGATTCGAGATCGGACGCGATGCAGGTCTCTGCCAGTAAAGGCTCAACTAGCTCCCGGTACTCGTCTCTGATGACAACTCTGTCGAGAAGCCGCAGCGCTCCTTCCGGAAAGACAACATCAGCCGCCTGTACCGGTGCACCGACAACGAAACTGCACCGTCCACCCGAGGTCGCAGTGAGATGTGCAACCCCCGCGAGGGCATCCCTGCAGTCACCGACCACATACTGGAGCCGCTCTCCCAAAGCCACCTCAAGCGCCGTCTCGTACTCAGCTCCGGTTTCAACCAGGTCCGCCACAACCCCCTGAAAACGTCCCTTGAATCCGTCCGCGAGAAAGAGTGTCCGAACTCCCCGCCCGTAGCCCTCGAACTGCGCTTCCAATTCCTGGAGGGAGTGAAGACGAGAGCCCTTCCTGCTCAATTCGTCTCGATGAGCCTGTACATCGTTTTCCAGCTCCACAAACCGACCCTTTAATTCCTCTTCGCGATGTCTCAGGCCATTCAGAGCCTCTACCAGCCGCTCCTTGTCCTCCGCCACCCCTCGCCGTGCCGTCTCAAGCTCGCTAGCCCGCATGCCGGACTCAACCAGTCTTTCCCGCAGCATCAGTTCTTCACGCTGGTTCCGCTCGGCTCTCTCAGCCAGGGATTCAAGCTGTTTGGCGGCAGCCGCATGCCGGTTGCTCAGCTGAGCGACCTCGGAGAGCAGGGAAAACAGGTCTCGGCGCATTCGCTCCAACCCCGCGACGAACTCACCCTCTGCAGCAACGACCTCCGCCAACTCCTGCTCTCTGGTGCGGAGAGTCTCTTCCTCCCCCGCCAGCTCCAGAACAAAAAGTTCTCTTCGTTCCGTGAGGCCCTTAAGCTCTGTTTCAGCTTCGGTGCGTTGGCGTTCAAGAGCGCCGAGTTCATCAGTAAAGCGGACTATCAGACGCTCAAGATTGATTAGTTCCTTGCGCTGGAATTCGAGCCGGTTCGTGTCGGTCTGCATCTCACCCTTGACCCGAAACACCTCCTCCTGGGCGGAAGCCAGACACTTTTCTTCCTCCAAAAATGCAATGCGACGCTCCTCCAGGACAAGTTCTGCACGTTCAAGCTCGGCGGTCAGCACCTCCACCTGCCGGTTCAGCCCAGCCAATTCCTCCTCAGCTTGTATCCTGACGGTATCAACGGCAAGGTACTCCCGTGCGGCAAAATGGAGTTCAATCTCTTTCAACTCCTCCCGGCAAGCCCGGAACCTTTCCGCTTTTTTCGCTTGCCGCTGAAGGGAATTCAGCTGTCGCCTGATCTCCGCCACGATGTCGCCGAGACGAAGGAGATTCTGACGCGTCAACTCGATTTTCCTTAACGCCACCTGCTTGCGCGACTTGAACTTGGTAACGCCGGCCGCCTCTTCAATGAGAAAGCGGCGCTCCTCCGGCTTAGAGAGGAGGATCATGCCAATCTTTCCCTGCTCGATGATCGAGTACGCCTTGGCGCCGACGCCGGTATCCATGAAGAGCTCGGCGATGTCCATGAGCCGGCAGGGGGTCTTGTTGAGGTAATACTCACTTTCGCCATCCCGGTACAAACGGCGGGTCACCTGGATTTCGCTGTAATTGAGATACTTCGCCGGCACCCGACCATCCTCGGCGGAAAAGACCAGAGACACTTCTGCCATACCGAGGGACTTGCGAAACTCACTCCCGGCGAAGATGATATCTTCCATTTGTTTCCCGCGGAGATTCTTGGCCGATTGTTCGCCCATTACCCAGCGGATGGCATCGACGACGTTCGACTTGCCACAACCGTTCGGTCCGACTACAGCCGTTATCCCCTGCTGGAAATCGAGAGAAACCTTGTCCACGAATGATTTGAAACCGATGATGTCGAGACGTTTAATCTTCATAGGCCGGAGTATAGTAGCAGAGAGAAACTTTTCTTGTAAAGGCAAAGATGTGGCCGCATTGCCCGCCAGTGCCAGCAGTTGTGCACAGCGCGGAGAAAAGCTCATGGTTGCATCCGGTACGCACGGAGAGTATACTGCACAAGGAGAGATTCGCGGTCGTAGCACCGTATACGAGTCTTATGAGTTATCGTGGTTTCGCGCGGACTTTCGCAATCGGCCTTTCAGCACCTGGCATCCCTGGCACTTGACCTCACATTTTACTAACGAGAATAAACCCCTTATACTTACCACATGAACAAATCACGGAAAAAAATCCTGATCGTCACCCTCGTTCTCATCTTGATCGCTTTCGCTGGTGGCGGAGTGACCCTCCTTCTCAATAAACTGTTCCACCTGGATACTTACAAAAATGAGATCCTTGCAGAACTCCAGAAAGCGCTGCAGCGGCAGGTGCTCTATGAAAAGGGGGACTTTTCGCTTCGATTTGGCCCTTCGTTCGTGTTCACAAAGGTTATCGTCAAGGAAAAGGACGGCTCCGCCGACTTTGTCACAGCCGACCGCGTCACCGTAAAGGTTGCGCTCCTTCCTCTTCTGGAAAAGAAACTGGTGCTCAGGGAAATAATCCTTGACCGCCCCGACATCCGAATCATCCGCGCCCCCTCTGGACTTTTCAACATCAGCGATCTTCTGGAGGAAAAGCCTGAGGCAATCCCACTTCAAATCAAGGGGATCAAGGTCAGGAAAGGAAACCTGCGGTATCTAGACCACACGGTTTCCGCAGCCGGGCTTGCCACCTCCGTCGAGGAAGCAGACCTGAGCATAAACAGATTTACCCGTGGGAAAACCTCAGAGATCAGGCTCTCCGCCTTTATTGCCGATGAGGGAAAGCGGGCGGTCATTACCCTCACCGGCTCGGTCCAACTCGCCGAACAGGACAAACCGCTCATCGACAGCCGGCTCAACCTCACCGTGCTTGCAAAAAACCTGAACGCCGGGCATTACTGGCCTTACTACAGCCGCTACGTCCCGTTCCGCAAGATTACGGGATACCTCGATATCGACAGCAGCTTCAAAGGAAAGCTCTCCCAATTCTCATCGAATGGACATATGAGGGTAAGCAGTCTTCGCTTCGATTACCCGCAGGTCTTTCACGGCATCCTTACCCCCCAGGACCTCCATTTCAGCTACGATATGGATCTTAGCCCGCAAGCGGTCGCCGTCAAGTCCCTGGACTTGACGGTGGACGGGCTTAACGTCAAGGGCGGTTGCACCATCAGCGACATCCATACGGACGACCCCCGTATCACCGCCCATGCCGTCACAACTCGTTTCGATCTGACACATTTCGCCCAGTACATCCCCTATGGCATCATCGTTAAAGACCCAGCGGAATTCATCGAACAACATATAAAAGGCGGAATCTACAAACTCGACGACGGCAGACTCGACGGCAGGGTAAGCCAGATCCTCCACATGGAGCGCGGCGACAATTACAATGTGCTCTTCATCAACGGCCGGGTCGAGCAGGGGCTCCTCTCCTTCGGGTCCAAGGTCCCCACCTTCAACTCGATAAAGGGTACCCTTGAAATGCGCGGTAAGGACTTCAACCTTATCGGCATGTCCGGCAAGTTCGGTGGCTCACCATTCACCCTCAACGGGAAAATTGCCGATTACCCCCTCGATAGCCCTTCGGGATATCCGTTCTCCATGAACATGATCCCCCGGCAGGCAGAAGTAGCCTGGCTGATGGGAGAAGAGAAGGCCAATCGGCTCACATTTACTGGGGATTCACAACTGCACCTGACTGGGGAAGGCTTCACCAGCGGCTACAACCTCTCGGGAGATTGGAACCTCACCCCCGCCTCCTACAGCTACCCCAATATCGTCAATAAAGCACCAGGGCGCCTGAATCTGCTCTCGTTCAAGGGGAGCATCAACAAGCAGGAAGCAAGCCTCGGGGAGCTACGCTACACCCTTAGCCCACTGTCACTTGCGCTCAGCGCTGGTTACCGCTTTGCCGGAAAGAAGAGGCTGGTCATGGATATCACGACCAACCAGTTTCAGGTGGGCGAAGTAGCAACCGTGGTCCCTTCCATCCCAAAATACCAACTCGCCGGGAAGGTTCAGGCAGCAGTCCACGGCGAAAGCCCGAGCACCAATCTGTCCGATTTCCGCTGGAGCGGAGACATCACCTTTGCAGGTTTCTCCTGCAAACCTTCCGCACAAATCAGGACTGTCAGCAACATGACCGGTACCATCCATTTCAACGGCAACGCCCTGGAAACCTCCCAACTGACGGCCCGGATAGGGAATTCCCTTATCAACGGCAGGGGGAGTATGGTTGGCTTCGAAACCCCCTCACTGAACCTGGTCTTTTCGTCACCGTCCCTGGACATGGCCGATTTCGGGCTCCACTCTCCCCAGAAAGAAGTCAAGACAGGCAAGGTGCAAGGGGATATCACCCTGTCAAACGGCAATCTCCAGATAAAATCAGTATTCGCCCAGATCAACAAATCCGTCGTGACTCTTAAGGGTTCTGTCCAGAATTTGCATAATCCGAAAATCGATATCGTGGTTGCTTCACCCCATCTGGAAGTGGAAGATGTCATCCTGGTGGCCAGTCTTGAGCCGGTCACGAAACCGACCGGCACCGGAGGGATCGTCGCCCTCAAAGCGAAAGTCAGTGCCGAATCGGGCAGGTTCGGGGATATCCAGTTTGCCCGACTCACGACAGTGGCGTTATATGAGGAAAAGAAACTCTATCTCCAGCCGCTTGCAGCCCAGATCCTCGGTGGCCACTGCTCCGGCACGTCACGCATCGATTTCGGCACCCCCGGTGCGCCCCGTTACCAGGTTGCCTGCACCCTGGAGAATTGTTCCGCTGAGCGTTTTATGCAGGCCATCGGCATCAAGAAACAGGAAGTTACCGGCACCTTGTCGATGACGGGAGATATCACTGCAAAGGGAAAGAGCGGAACGGAACTGAAGCAAACCGCACTCGGTTCCATCAAACTCAGGTTTGAAGAAGGGACTCTGCGAAAATTTTCGGTACTCTCAAAGATATTCTCAATACTGAATGTTTCACAACTCCTGAAATTGCAGCTTCCCGACATGGTATCCGGAGGCATGCCCTACAATGAAATCACCGCTACCCTTTCTGTCCGTGACGGCGTAGTCTCGAGCAATGACTTGTACATCGACAGTGACGCCATGAACATATCCGCGGTTGGGTCACTGGACCTCGTCAAGGAAGAGTTGAATGCCACCGTCGGAGTTCAGCCGCTCCAGACTGTAGACAAGGTAGTCAGCCACATCCCGATCGTCGGGTGGATCCTGACCGGCAAGGAAAAATCATTCATCACGACCTACTTCGAAGCCAAGGGGAAAATCGACAACCCATCTGTCAGCCCCATTCCGGTCAAGTCTCTTGGCAAAGGGGTTTTCGATATTTTCAAAAGAGTTTTTCAACTCCCCGCAAAACTCTTCACCGATACAGGCGAGGTTATTCTTGGAAAGTAACAGAATGGTCTGCCGGATGACATCATAGATGCACAATTTTCCTGTTACAGAGCGAGAATAAGGATAATATTTTTATTGAAAAGGATTTACAAAATATGCTAGGGTACGAATTGGTCAAAATTATCCAATAGGAGGATAAAGGTGAAGAAGACAATCGTGCTCATGTTGGCAGTCGCGGCATTTGCAGCTGCTGGCTGTCAGAAAAAGGAACAGGCAACTCAGGCTCCGGCGGCACCGGGACAGCAGATGCCCGCGAATGTGCCCGGCGGCGTACCCGGCGGCGCACCCGGCGGCGCGCCCGGCGGCAATCCCCATGCTGGTCTGAAGCCTCAGGAAATTCCGGCAGGAGTCGGTCACAAGGGAAAAGTCGTGGAAACCATGAATTCCGGTGGCTATACTTATGTACAAATTGATGAGAACGGCCAGAAGGTGTGGGTTGCAGTCATGGAAACAAAGGTTAACAAGGGGGATGTCGTTGAATTCCCCGATTCCCCTCCTATGCTCAATTTCCAGAGCAAAACCCTGAAGCGGACCTTCGATAAAATCATCTTCGCACCGGGACTGCGGATCGTCAAGTAACGACGAAGCGCCAATGGCTGAACAAAAGGCGGGACACAAGTCCCGCCTTTTGTTTTTTAACGTTGATGTGCTCTATCTTGTCATGACCGCCGCTTGCTTAATTTCCTCACTCCTATTCGTGCCGTTTCATCGAAAGGATGCAGGCGCAGTGCTTTCTCATAGTAATCCATCGCATTCCGCCGATCACCTGCAACCCGGAAAAGATCCCCCATGGCCGAATAGGCAGGCGCATGACGCGGTGTGAGCGCCATGACCTTGCCGAACGCCTCCTTTGCCCCATCCAGATCTCCCGCCCTGCCCAATAAATCACCGAGGCAGAGCCAGCCCCATGGATTTTCCGGTTCCCGACCAACTATCTCCCGGTATTCCCTTTCCGCTTTCAACCAGTTCCCCCCTGCCACATAGGTATCGCCGGCTATTACGTTGGTAGCATGACAGTAACCAAGCAATTTTTTCTGTGCGTGAAATTGCGCCGTCGCAAAACCACTCTTACCGGCGACACGATCGAGCGCTTTCAGCAACTCCTCGGCCGAACGTTCCGAAAATGCATCGTTCCTGACAGGAAAAGCCACTCTTTCGTCCCTTTCAAACAGATCCTCGCTGATCTCTCCTGATCGAACTCCTTCCGCAAACAAGGCCGTCCCCGGGTAATAGACGAGCGGCGACACCTGCCCGTCATGGGGCCAGATAGCATTCACAAGCCTGATTGAGGCTTGAACATCTTCGTCCGTTTCTCCATGTACCCCGCTGATCAGGTACACAGAAAGATGGATTCCCGCTTCCCTGACGGCACGAGAAGCCTTCTGCACCTGTTCCGGAGTAATATTCTTCCCGAGTTTTCTGAGAACCCCGCGAGATCCCGATTCCACTCCGAATTGAACACATTCGCACCCGGCTCGCTTCATCCAGGCCAGCATCTCTTCGTCCACGGCGGTGACACGGGACTGACAGTTCCAGAGGATGTAAACCTTCTCCTCGACGAGGAGCCGGCAAAAGGCCAGGACCCGGTCCCGGTCAGCTGTAAACGTATCGTCACGGATGGAGAAATAGAGAAGGCCATACTGATCACGGATGTACCTGATCTCGTCAACCATCGAGCGAGGAGAGCGGAAACGAAGTGTTTTCCCCCAGAATCTGGGCGAGGAACAGAAACGACAGACAGCCGGGCAGCCACGGGAGGTGATAATGAATTCCATCTGCCGCCGGAGGTCGACGCCGAGGGCATCCTGGTAACAAGAAGCGGGGGTCGGAAGACTGTCAAGGTCCTGAATCGGGGGGCGGGGGGCTGTCGATACCACAGTGTCCCCACTGCGAAAGGTTATTCCTCTGATCCGCTTCAGATTTTCACGTCCCATGGTTGCCAGACAATTGACCAGTTCAAGAACTGTCGCCTCTCCCTCTCCCAGCACCACCGCGTCCACTTGAGAATTCCCCGCCAGAATCTCCTGTGACCGATGGGTGGCGTGTGGCCCTCCTAATACCACGAAACATGCAGGATTCACCTTTTTAACTGCCACAGCGAGCCGGAGTGAATCCATCCGGTTATGAGTAAACTGGGATATGCCGACAATGTCGGGGAGTTCGACGCGGAGAAGCGCTTCGGTCTCCTGCCAGGTATATGCAGAGAGATTGGCAAGGCGCGACGGTATGTGGTTTGCTCTCAGGAGTGCATTGATGTAGCCAAGCCCGATGGGCAGCAGGGACGTATAGGGATCTTTCGCCCCTGCAGCATGAGACTTATAAGCCAGCAGGACCTTCATTGACAAAAATCCTTTCGGATTTTTTCCGCCAGCGGTATATCGGCAGGGAGAAGCTCGTAATCAAGGAGATTTTCCGGCAACACCCAGCGATGCTCAGCGACATCCAAGTCTGTTATCTCCCCGGCTGTCCAAGTACAGCGGTAAGCAAGAACCAGAACCGGCCGCTCCGGATAGAGGTGGTAGATAACGTCATAGATACCCTCCACGGCGACCTCAATGGCAAGCTCCTCGCGAATTTCCCGCACGATGCAGTCTGAGGGGCTTTCCATCGGCTCGACCTTGCCTCCGGGAAACTCCCAGAGGAGGGGATAGGGTGCATTCACCCGGCGTCTCGCCAGGAGGACCTTCCCTTGATGGATGATGATTGCCGCGGTTACGAGTAAAGGGTGCATGTGGGTCAAAATAAAAAATCCGGTCGATGACCGGATTTTTTTCAGCTGGGGCTAGGCTCCATCAGTTGTTGAGGCTGACGCCAAGAGTGTCATTCATAAGAGCATCATCCGCCGATTCCTCTTCTACTCCGGCGATAAGGTCGTCAAACCGGAACACCTCGGGATTGATCTTGGCAATACGCCTGGCGCCGAGGAAACGGGAACGATAGTACGCAGTATTCATGGTAGAGATAACCACACGCCGGTCGCGGGAAGATGCATGTATCATCTTCTTGTCCCCCAGATAAATCCCCACGTGGGATGCATAGGGGGCGTAAGTCCTGAAAAACACCAAATCGCCTTTCTGCAGGTCACCGGGTGCCACATCGACACCTATTTCAAACTGCTCACGAGCAGTTCTCGGAAGCGTAACGTCCAGCTGACGGAAAACCTGTTGCACAAAACTTGAGCAATCGATCCCCCTGCTGCTGCTTCCGCCGAACCGATAGCGTATGCCGAGGAAACCGTAGGCCGTTTTTTTCAACTGTCGAATATTGTCAACATTAAGATCGACATTTTTTGTCAGATCAACAGGTTTCTCCGGGTTTGTCTCCGTAAGCTCAGCCAGGCTTTGCTCGTAATCCTTCTCATTGAAGAGGTCGTTGTTACGAAGAAAGAGCCTTTTGGCCACTTTAGGGGGAGTAGAATCGGCCGGTACAGTCTCCCGGAGCGCCAGCACCTGCCCCGGCTTGAGGCGGGCTTTGCCCAAGGAGTTGAGGCGCTTCAGCTCGGCAACGGAAACGCCGGTTTTCTTCGCTACCTTCTTAAGGGTATCCCCTTTCCTGACCTTATAGGAGGCAGATTTCCCCCCCCCCTTCCCCTGTTCCTCGGCAGCGACCATACGGGGCGGGATTATTAGCAGTGTCCCCCCTCGTATCCGGTTACTGACGAGATTATTTGCCGCCTTCAGATCTGCTACGGAAACGTGATATTTCTTGGCAAGAGAGTAAAGGGTCTCACTCTTTTTGACCCGATGTGTCTTGGCAGCCAGTGCCAGCGAAGGGAAGGTCAGTATGATAACGCAAACCACGAGGTATCTTATGCCGCGATACATGGCCCCTCCTTCCTTGTTTTACACAACAACAAAATTGACGAAGTTTATATAACAATCGGCGACGTATGTCAATCCCAATAGACGCAAAAGTTCTAAGCAACTATTGCACCGAGACCACCACACGAATCCTGGCCGTTGCTTCCCCCAGCACTTTGATCTGGGGTGCCGGAGAGAGGATGCGTTTTTCCACTTTCTCATTCGGTCGAACGGTCGAGAGATCGACCGCCTCGGTATCTACCGAATCAAATTGGGCTAAAAGATGCTCGGGACCTTCGGCTGTGACCACGTGGGGATCAACTTTCAGCCTCCTCAAGCGCTGATTTTCAGGGAGCCTGCCGACGGTTTTAACCTTCACCCGCATAACCTTGCGCATCTTTTTCTCTGCGGTCACCTTTACCACGGAGGGGGTAACTCCGGTTACGGTCACCCCGGGCGGCAAACGGAAATCATCTCCCTTAATAGCCAGAAGGTTGCCCCCTTCTCTGACCTTCCCCAAATCGACGTCAGCGGTGATATCAAGCTTTTTCGGCGAGGGGATCAGGCTGGAAATCACCTTGAGCTGGACTTCCACTTCCTCGGGAGACGTTTTCACAAGCGTCACGTCATCGGGGAGATTGTGAAACTTAAGCGGGACAGAAACGGTAATGATTCCCCCCTGTTTTGCCGTAATGATCAGCCAACTGGCGATGACCAGCAGGATTATGGTCAACTTGGGCCAAATATTGCTGAAAAGCCTCCGTCGGAGCGAAATCTTGACTTCTTCCTGCGGCGGCGGCGCCAGAAGTTCATGGAGTTGTTCGCTCAACTGCTCAGGGGTGCCGACTTTCAGCAGGCGACCGGACAGGGCAAGTGACACTTCCCCCCGTTCCTCCGAAACGATCGCCACCACGGCATCGGAACGTTCGGTGAGCCCCACGCCGGCACGGTGTCTGGTACCATAATATTGGGGCAGATCGGGATTGATGGAAAGGGGAAGGTGACAGGACGCCTGGACGATCCGGCCGTCCCTGACAACCACCGCTCCATCGTGGAGCGGCGTGCCGTCCTTGAAAATGCTTGCCAGGAGCTGCGCACTGAAAAGCCCGTCGATCGGGACGCCGTGGAGGAGGTATTCGTCCAGCGGTTCCTTTCGCTGGAAAACAATGATCGCGCCAGTCCTCTCTGCCGCCAGCGCAAATACAGTCGTAGCCAGTTCCATGAGGTCGAGCCGGGAACCGTTCCCCTGACGGCCGAACAGGTTGCGCAACAGACTGATCTTGTAGAGGGCCTGCCTGATCTCGGTCTGGAAAATCACGATGATAAGGACGAAGAGGACCGTCCCCAGTTCCTGGAGAATCCAACTGGTCATGAGCAACCCGAGATTCTTGGTGATGACGTAGAGAATCCCCAGGAAGCCCAAGCCGATGACAACCTGTAACGCCTTGGTGTTCTTGAACCAGCGGTAAAGCTGGTAGACAAGAAAACTCATTATGACGATATCAGCTATGTCCTGCGGACGGATATAGGGAAACACTCTCATCCCCTCAACAAAAAGATGCTCGTCGTCCGATGCCCCGTAAGCTGGCAAAACAGCCAGCCATGGGAGCGAGTTTTATCCTGCCTCTTCGGTCCGGTTCAGCGATTGGTAAAGCAGTGGGGAGTTTTGGTACGGACACCCGTCATCACTAGATTTTGCTGGCAAGCCGTCCCGGATTTGTGTTACAAACAGTCACACGGCCTGCCAGTTCAGGCCCATTTTTTATAGCATCATTGCTGTCAAAAGGGTAGGACAAATGTACAAGCTTTCGGAAAAGGGTGAACGCATCCAGGAGATGTTCGGCACCATCGCCCCCCGTTACGACTTCCTCAACCGGCTATTGAGTCTCGGAATCGATCGGCGCTGGCGGCGCTTTGCCGTTGGTCAGGTGCGCTATGAAGCGGAAGGGACCATCCTCGATGTTGCTACCGGCACAGGAGACGTAGCACTGGAGATTGCCGCTCGCACCCCGGACGCGATCACGATCGTCGGGGTCGATTTCTGCAAGGAAATGGTAGACCTGGGGCGGGACAAGGTGAGAAAGTCTCCCTACGCCGACCGGATCACCCTCGAGGTCGCGCCATGCGAAGCACTCCCCTTTCCGCACGGCACCTTCGATTCGGTCACCATCGCCTTCGGTATCAGGAACGTGGTGGACCGGCTTCAGGGGCTCAAGGAGATGCAACGGGTGCTAAAACCCGGCGGGCGGGCGGTTATCCTCGAATTCTCCACTCCCCGTTCACCCATCTTCAAGTCCCTCTACTATTTCTATTTCCTCAAGGTCCTGCCGGCCATCGGCGGACTCTTTTCCCAGTACAGCGCCTACAAGTACCTCCCCGATTCGGTCCTAGAATTTCCTTCGCGGGATGAATTCAAGAGTCTCATGGTAGCAGCCGGCTTCCGGAACACAGTCCACTTCGACCTCACCGGCGGTATCGCCACGGTCTTCGTCGGCGAAAAGGCAAACTGAGCCGCTTCGTTACCGGCCTATCAACCTCCACAAAAAAGCCCCGGATTGCCCCGGGGCTTTTTTGTTCAATGATACCTCAAATCATGGGAAATTATGGCAGGCGTTGCAACTGGGACCGCTCAAGAAAACTCCCTCCAGGTTTGCCCCATGACAGACCACGTTCCGGCAGGCAGCGGTGCCGTTCTGTCCGACGAACCCTCCATGGAGGGTGATATCGGCGTTCCACGGCAGTGGATGGAATGAAGTGGGGCCACCCATGTGGCAACTCGTGCACGAGGGACCGGTCGCACCTTCAAGGTTGCCCCCGTGGCAGGACACATTGGCACATGAGGCCGTGCCGTTCTGGACGACAAAGCTCCCGTGAAGCGCGTAGGCATACTGTCCCCACTGCAGGGGATGAACGGCAAACTGATTGCCCAGATGGCACAAGGTGCAGGCAACTTTCGAAATGCCGCCGGTGAAATCATTGCCGTGACAACCGGTGCATGAGAGAATGTTGGCCTGTGCCGCCAGCGGGTGACCGGTTGGCACCCAGCCAACGGGGTGAGCGCCGCTCTGCGCGTCGAAATTGGACTGGGAATTCTTATCCCCGCATCCGGAAACCGTAAGTGCGACCAACACGAGCAGCATTCCAAGCGCAAGAGAAGTTTTATTTATCTGTGACATTCTTTGCACCTCTCGTTGTTTGATCTTCCGTGACACTTCACACATGATACCGGATCAATCCTGCCGTCGATCCTGTGCTGGTTGAGATAGTCACCACGGTGAGGCAGTTCCCGTTCCGGAGAAAGCTTGTACTTGTCGCTCGGCTTGATCTCCTCTTTGTGGGCATGGCAATCGGCACAGAACGATTCTTCGTGGCACACTCCGCAGGCAAATTTCTGCTGCTCGGCGTAGTACCTGTGTTTCTCGTAAAAATCAGCCGCCTGGTGATTAAGGGAAGCCCAGTTGTCGGTGTGGCACTCTGAACAGTCGGGAATTCCCGTCACTTCGGCGGGATGAGCCCTGTACATGCTGTTGGTGTTGGCGCAGGCGTACAGGAAGCACGCTAACAACGGCATCGCCATGATCATAAGCATTCTAATATTTTTCACCCTTCGCCCTCCCTTCGGCACTGCGCGCAGTATCGAACGCATACGTAATCTTGACAAGCCCCGTCAGTTGATTGTCAAAATCAGGGGTTCTCGAATAATTGATGTCGCCGGCAACCTTTAATCGCTCCGTGATTTCATACGATGCGGCCCCAGCAACAGTAAAAGCGTTCTTGAGTCCGTTGATGTTGCTGTCGTAGTTCACCCCGAAGAAGTCGGCCGTCAGGTCGAGCTTGGCAATTTTTTTGGATGCAAACGCACGATACTCATAGTACCGCAACCTGTCGACTTGGCCGTCCATCCGGTGGAGGGCAATACCGGCCGCAAAGGAGGCCGGGAGCGAGAACGTCGCCTTCCCGCCGTATTTGTGGGCATTACCTGCAACATGATAGTCGAAGTTCTTGTAATCGGCAACAATTGTGAGATTCTTGATCGGCGTATAGGCAATACTTCCGCCGAGAGTCAAGACCTCTTCGTTGGGATCGAGTACCCCGCCGGGAACGACGCTGAGGGCGCTCGTCGTCATGTGGAAGAAGTAATCCCTGTAGTTGACCTGGGAGAGGTCGAAGTTGATCCGGAGATTATCCAGAGGAATATACGAGATGGTATAGGCGTGTTCCATCCATCCCGACGTAATCGAGTTATAGGATGACCTCCCCACCGCCTCGACTTGCTTGAACGGATGAAGCCAGATATCGATGCCTTCCTCTTCCCTGAAGCGGCTTTGGTCGTCGTCGGTCTTCAAGGCGCTGATGCCGATGCTGTAATATTTCGGCATGGTGTGAGAGATCCTGCCGCCGTAAACGACATCTCCACCCTGGAAGTTCGGGTCGGTGGCAACTGTCGCTCCGCCAAAGAGCGCCGCCCCGAAACCGGCGGCGAGATCACACCGGAGATACGCGCCGTCGAACCTTTCCGCAGCCACCCCTTCGGAAACGAATTGACGCCCCAGATTGATCTGCAGGTTATTTTTTTTACTTCGGTAGCTGAGATACCCGTACTGAAGGTCGCCGTTCGTATACCTGTCAGTGGTCTTGTCGGCAAGGTCATAACGTCCCCACCCGCCGAAATAGAATGAAATGGTACCGTCCTTGTCGATTTCCGGCACGGAGAGCCGCAGGTACTCGTAAGCCGGGTAGAGATTCCTCTTATCCGACGTCGACTGCCCCATCCGGAAAATCGTGTCCGATTGCAGGGAAACGGAGGCAGCTTCCGCCTTGGCCGGTACTACGAACATAAGCGAGATAACGGCGGCGATCCACCCGGACGTTTTCAGGATACCGGGTAATGCGCAGCGTGTGTTCCACTGGCGATAGCTTTTCAAAGCAACCCCTCCTTTCTAGAATTTCACAATTTTTGCATCCTTCTTCAGATCGTCCACGTACCGATAATAAGCCTCCAGCATTTTCAGGTCACGGAGCCGGTTCGTGACTGCCCCGGAGACTGCCCCGAACTCAACAGCTGGCCCCTTGCGGCTTTGTACATTCCTGAATATCTGGAAGCCCGCCTGCTGCGAGCCCAATATGTCGCTCACCTCGCCGGGCTTCAGTTTGTATAGGGAATCGGCAAAATCGACCGGGATCTGCTGCCACTTGAGGAATCCCAGATCCCACGGCTCGCGCCCCCCCACCTGGGTCCCGCCCATGGTCGAGCGGGCGAGCGATTCAAAGGAGGGCGTACCTCCGCGAACCTTTTTCAGGGCATCTTCGGCTTCCTGCCTGGTGTCGAACTTTATGTATTCGAGATGGAGCTCGGTTGCGATCTTGTCCGTGTTTTTGTCGTAGTACTCCTTGGCGTCCTGCGGCGTCACATTGACTTTTGCCGCGATCTGATTATTGAGGACGCGTCTCACCATCTCCAGCCGTTTGGCGTTCGACAGTTGGCGCTCGTACTTGGCGATCTCCTGACGGTACGAGGGATCCTTGTCGAAACCCAGCTTGACACCCTGCTCATACATCAACACTTCGGCAATGACGTCGTCGAGCGCTTTCTGCCGTTCGCTCGCGGGAGTACCATGTCCGGCCTGGAGACGGAAGGCGAGGTCTTCTGTTGTAATGGGGGTACCGTTTACTCTTGCAAGCACCTTCTGGGTGGGGTCGTTCGCGGCCTGTCCGTTTCTTTCCGCGCAGCCGCCGATATACATCATTGCAATTATGGTGAGAATGACAACGAGGGAATGTTTATACGTACTCATGCACCCGTCCTTCCTTTTGAAGTGATCATTTCATGAAATTGCCGGCGGGCCCCGGAAGGCCCGCCGGCTGAATGCAGGGAGCTGTTTATAGCCCCCTTACCGTAAGGCTTGTTGACGTAACCACGTCAAAGGCAAAGCCCGGATTGTGCACCGCCAGACTGGAATCGTTGTTCACGAGGGAAGCATTCCAGTTCGCCTTGGCAATGGTGGGCACGTAGCCGCTGGCTCCGATGGGCCCCGTGGCGGGGGTACCGGGAGCGTTGGCAAGATAGGTGCTCACATTCGTCGTAGTGATGACGCCGCTTGCCGTGACCGTTACCGACGGAGTGCTGCCCGTGTTGAAGACAATCTGCACGCCATCCTGCTGCGGCGTATGGCCGCCGGTCTTGATCCGGTAAATCGCGTTGGCGATGTCAACGAGCATCTGGTTGTACGACGTGGTGAAAGAGTTCTGGATGTCGGTGCCGGTAAAGCTGTGGCACTGGTGGCAGAGGGCGTTGATCTGGTCGGCCGCCGGCCGGGTCGGGTCGTTGACGATGGCAAAGGTATGGTTGGTGCCGGCGCCTTCGATGTTCGGCGGGTAGCCGAGCGACGGGTCGGTCGGTGCCTTCTGCAGGTGGCAGGTGACGCAGGCATCCGCCAGGAAAGAATGCTTCGAGCGCTGACCGGTGACGAAATAGGCGTTGCGCCCCATCAGTACGTCGCCCTGGGCGGCATCGTGCGGTGCCGCATAGGAGTTTGCCGTGCCCGAGACTTGGGTACCGAAGGTGGTACTGTTGTCCTCGTGCAGGGCAACGACGCCGGAACCGGCGACGGCCTCGCCGTTGCGGCTGTTGTGACAGGTGATGCAGAGGGCGCCGCGGCCGACGCCGTTGGCCTGGAAGCCGGCGGGCAGGAGCGGGGTTATGCCGGCAAAGGCACCGCCGGCCTGGAAGCCGCCGCGCAGGATGACGATGTTCCCCACGATGCCCGGTTGCTGCCCCGGGTTGTGCGGGGTATGACAGGCGACGCAGACTATGGGCTGAACGTTGCTCGAGCGCAGGTAGTTCACGTTGGTGAAGAACGTGCCAGCGGGTATATCCGAAAGCGTTCGGCTCGCAAAGCCGCTCTCGAGCTGCTGGATGAACTGGATGTACCCTTGGCCGGAATGGCATCCGACGCAACGGGCGCTGGGGCCAGTCCCGTCGGGAAGTGCCGTCGTTTTACCGGTGATCGCTTCGCCTATGGCGGTTTCGAAGTCGCCGTGACCGCTCTCGCGCCATTCCTGGTAGCGGCCATGCCGTTTCGGCTCACCGTGGCAGACGCCGCAGACGTCCGCGGAATAGCTGATGCGCGCGTTGATCTGATCGGCCTGGGGATTAGTGGTGAAGGTGGCGTGCGCACCGCTGGAGTTAGGACCGTGACAGGTTTCGCACTGGACTTCCGAAACGCGCAGCACCTGGTCAAACCCCTTGAAGAACGTCGGGGCATTGGCCAGGAAGGTGGCGTTCGTGAAACCCGTGGCATTGATGACATCCTTGAAACCGCCCGCCTTGATGGCGCTGGAGTATTGGGCGTAGCCGACCGAGTGACACTTGCCGCAGGAGTTGATGTCGTAGTGGGAACCTTCCTGCATCCCCTTGACCATTATCACGCTGTGACCGCTCTGTTTCCACGCGGTGAAGTTAGCGTTGATGATCGTGGTAGAGCCAAAGACCGAGGTGCTGGCATGGCAGCCGGCCTGCGAACAGGCCGTGTCGAGAGCGCCGACCGGATCGTTGTTCGGTAAGGCGGGAACGAGGATCCCGACATACTTGCCGGCGTAGATGGTCAGCGACTGGCCGGACACCGATTCCGTGATGGTATACGTACCGACCGCATCGGGAATGAAACTGGGGAAGCGGGTGGTCGGGTCGACGAGGGCAGTGACGTTCGAGCCCGACGGCGCGACAATGGTCCAGTTCCAGGTGGTCTGCGTAGCCGGTGGCGGAGTAATCCCCGGAACCGGAGGTGCGCCGTGGCCCTGCAGCATGACCGGCTGGCCGATCGGAACGTTTCTCAGGCCGGGGTTCGGCACGAAGGGAACAGTGTTGGCCGGCATACTGACGGTGGGGATCGCCGTAAATTTCTGCCCGGCGATGGTGGCCGTCACCGTGTATGGGGGATTGGCGCCGTCCTCGAAGGCCTTCTGCGGAATGCCGACTACCATCATCCGGTCGAGAGTCTGGAAGTTCGCCACGTCGACCTCGTTTGCATCAGCCTCCTCGTTACCGGGGGTGCCTGGCGGATCAAGGCCCTGGCGGGGCGCAACCAGGTTGGCTAGATTGGCTTTCAAGGCAGCGGTGCTCGGCTGGTTCACGGTAACGCTGGAAGTGGTACCGACAGTATTCCCGGCCGAATCAAGCCACGTGAAGGTAATCGGCTGGCCTTTCAACGCGGGGTCGAACACCGCAACGTTGGCCGTCAGGGTGGCCTTGCCGTTGACAAACTTCGCGTTCGCCACGTTCACCACCGCCGCCGCGTTATGGATGAGCGTCACGTTGAGGGTAGTGGTCTGGCCAGAGATGACCGTTACCGGTTGAGTTTGGCTGTTGTAACCGTTGCGACTGAAGGTGAGCGTATAGTTGCCGTTTGGCAGCGTTATGGAATACTTCCCGCTCGCATCGGCCGTGACGGGGGTAACCCCTTGCGGCTGCGGTGAAGGGGTAACCGTAGCCCCGGCAACATTGTTGGGCGGAGAGAAGTCGTCCGTGATGGTGCCGGCGACGGTCCCGGAGCTGGCGCCGGGGAGCCCGGGCAGCCCGGTATCTCCCGAGCAGCCGAAGATCAGCAAAAACATTGCGATCAGCGAAACAGAGGAGATAACCCTGGATATTCTGGATGATATTGGCTGACTCTTCATCAATTTTCCTCCTTTACGTTTTTTTACGAGCCACATTCAGTTCATATCCGTTCGTGTAGTATCCCCTCCTTTCCTCTTGCTAGAGTTGATTCGATGCACACCGCAGTTCGCTATATCGATTACATCCTCTCATGGATGAGCATGTTCAGAGAACAGAACGACTGACTGACGCTCCACGGCATGGATGTTCGACATTACAAACCGGAAATTCACTCTTATTTAAATATCATCATTAGTCGCGATGTCCAGTGGCGTCACCCATTATTTTTTAGGACCACCAATTAAAACGGGTTTTGGAGCTGAATCATCTGAGGAAATGAGCAAGCCCCCTCGGGAAGACCCGAGGGGGCCCGCAAAAATTTCGGAAGAGATATCCAGATACGGGTTGGGCCCCGTATCAGTATACTTTATGAAAGAAGACCTGAGAATAGCGGCAAATCATACCTCCACGAAATAATTGCGCCATGCAGCATCGATACTTTCCTTCGTGAGTCTGGCCGGGCGCTGGTAATAACGGGAATTGACAAGGATGTGCTCGATGATGTCACGGGGATGGCAGGCATTGAAATTGACATCGTACTTACGGTAGTAGTTGCGGATGAGATAATCGATGGCCTCCTCACTGAAAGGCACACCGTTGGTGTGGCACACCATCCGGAAAATGGCCAGGAACTCCTGTTCGCTCGGGTGATCGACCTTGATCTTGTACTGGATTCGCCTGAGAAACGCCTCGTCGACGAGTTGCTTCGGTTCGAGATTGGTGGAGAAAATGATGAGCATATCGAAGGGAATGGAGAACTTCATCCCAGTATGAAGGGTCATGAAATCGATCCCCCGGTCGAGGGGAACAATCCAGCGGTTGAGAAGGTTCTGCGGATCGATCTGCTGCCGTCCGAAATCATCGACGATGAAAACGCCATTGTTCGCCTTCATCTGGAGAGATGCCTCGTAAAACTTTGAGATGGGATTGAAATCCAGATCGAGCATCCGCAGAGACAGCTCTCCGCCGGTCATGACCACCGGCCGCCGAATCAGGACCCAGCGCTGATCCACAGAGTCCACCCTGGTGCTGTCTTCTGCCGGGACGTGATTTACCGGATCGAAAATGCTTATGATCTGTCCGCCGACGGTTATGGCGTAAGGAATGTAGGCAGTGTCCGGCAGGAGTCTGCCAACGGTCTCGGCTATGGCTGTCTTGCCGTTGCCCGGCGGGCCGTAGAGAAAAATCGCCTTACCCGAACTCATGGCGGGGCCAAGGCGTTTCAGTATGTCTTCGTTGAGAATAAGGTGGGAAAATGCCCGCTTGGTGCTCTCTTCGCTGACCAGGGCACTCTTGACGGTCTGGACTTCCACCACTCCGCGATAATCGTTGAGGGTGACCGGCGCCGGCCCCACGTAGCGGCAGAGGTCCAAAAGCTCGGTCGCCCGGTTCTTCCCCTGGTCGGTAAGCTTGAAGGTGTAGGTCATCGTCGCATAACCGGTTCCCCCCTTGACCTCGACGAGTTTGTCGCGTCGCAGCATCTCCATCGCCCGGTCGATGACCGCCATGCAGAGCTTGACCCGCTCCGCAACATCAGCCATCCTGAATTCCCCCATGAAGAGGAGGTGTTTCAGGATGAGATCGGCAATGAACGTGAGCTCAAGCCCTGTCTCCTCGACACTCTTCGGGGCGGACGGATGGCGTCTGAAAAACTTATCGAGTTCATCCTGCTTGATGATGCCAAGGGCAACGAGGTTGTGACCAAGGCGTCCGCCTTGAAGCCGTTGTCTCTCAAGCGCTGCGGTGAGTTCCTGCTCCGTGATGAGCCCTTCGCGCAGCAGCCTGTGACCCAGTTGATCCATCGAAAACCTCCCCTCATTCAACATATCGGGAACCTCCCATTTCCGAGGTCGAAACAGAATTGCCCAATTCCTGCAAACTCACGTTCGAAAATCTGCCGAGCCCGGCCCGCGACGTCACCGATTCGCCTTCCCCGATCGAGGAGAAGCTGGGCAGTGGCCATCCGGGGACGATCGATGGGGGTGCCGATCCTGCTGAGGAGCAGCACATAGACTTCCCGTATCCCCTCAATTTCTTCGTAAATCTCCCGGGCAATCCGGTGGGCCAGAACGTTGTAAATTTTGCCCACGTGGCTCATCGGGTTCTTGCCGGCGGCCGCTTCGGTCCCCATCGGCCGGTTCATGGAGATCAGCCCGTTCACCCGGTTGCCGCGCCCCACCTGCCCTGAATCGGCATCCTCGGCCGAGGTCCCGAGGAGCGACAGGTAAACCCCGCCAAGGCCTCTGTCGCGCATATCCAGGGTGTTATAATGGAGCTCCAGGCGTTTGAACTCCGAAAAACGGCCCAGGAATTCGCACATCTCCCTTTCGAGGACGGCCTTCTGAGCAAAATACTCCTCCTCGGACCCGATCATATTGGCCATCAGTGGCATGGCCACCGTTACATCGAGCCGGTCCCGAGTGCGCAGCCCCATGACTTTCACATCCTCGCCAGTGCACGGGAAGCGTTCCTTGAACGGACGGGAGTTGAGATGGCGCTCCAGCTCCAGAACCATCCGCTCCGTGGGACTCAAGGGATAGTAGCCGACGGCGGCGGAGGTATCGTTGGCCGACCGGACCTCGCCGGGACGTGCAAAGATGTCCGTCAGTTCTGCCGAGCCGGGAGCAAGAACAACCCGGTAGCGCAAATGCTTGCCGGGGTCAACGGCACGAAGGTTCTCCCGCAGCCACTTCTTGGCTGCATCGATGGCGATATCACCAACGGGGACCGTTTTCCCCTGGGCCGTGAACGTGGCCCTGTCGCCGATGATGAGCTCCATGGGGGACAGAACCCTTCCGCCGCCGAAACGCTTGGCGGCCTTTCCGGCAACCAGGAGCCCCTTGTCGATATTGTGATGGAGGATGGTTCCCCATTGATCCAGGTAGGCTCGGGAAAGCGCCACGGAGATCGCTTCCATGACCGCATCGCAGATAAAGTCCGGATGCCCGGTGCCTTTCCGTTCCACGATCTCCACCGGGTGGTCGGCAACGGCTTTCCCCTTGAAGGTTTCGACGACGATCATGCATAGAACTCTACCATATATTTTCGGACATGCTACAGGCAGGGAATCCGGTAATTAAAAATTATTATTAAAATATAAGACTGGGTTGGAGTCGGACTCGACGGCAGCTTGCGACACGGTGGGATGACACCGCCATTCACGGGATTTCAGGGATGTTCTTCGGCAGGAGGGACTGCCGCCGGCTTCACCAGCGCCAGGAGAGCTAGGGCAGCAAGAGCGGCAAAAAAGGCACCGCAGTAAAAGGCGGCAACGGCGCCGAATCGCTGCCAGACGAACCCGAAAAGGAGGCTTGCCGGAAGAGCTCCGACGCCGATCGCGCAATTGTACCAGCCAAACGCCGCCCCCCGCTCCCGGGGTGCAGCCAGGTCGGCAACGAATGCCTTCTCCACCCCTTCGGTGAGTCCGTAGAACAGCCCATAGAAGGCGAACAGCAGCCAGATATGCAGTTCCGTCGTCGCATGGGCGAACCCGGCGTAGGCAAGGGCGTAGACTCCCCATCCGGCGATGACGATCGGCCGTCTGCCGATCCGGTCGGAAAGTGCCCCGAAGGGGGTCGAGGCTGACATCTTCACCACGTGGAAAAAGGTCCAGAGCAGCGGTATCCTGGCAGGGCTCACTCCGAGATGGCCGGCCCGCAACAGGAGAAACGCGTCGGAGGAATTGCCGAGAGTGAAGACAAAGACAATCGCGAGGTAGCTGCGCAGGCTGCCGCGGGGAATCACCTGAAAAAAACCAGCCCCCGAGAGCTGTTTTCGCTCTACCTCGCGTACCTTGGCCGAGATCAGCAGCACGGCAATGAACCCGGGAATGGCAGCAAGCCAGAAGACAGTCCGCAGATCCCTCACCACCCAGGCAAGGAGGAAGGTGGCGGTGAGGGGTCCGACGATTGCCCCGGCATGGTCCATGGCGCGGTGGAAACCGAACGCCTTGCCGCGCATGGCAGGGTCGGTCGTGTCGGCTATGAGGGCATCCCGGGGAGAGGTCCGGACCCCCTTCCCCACCCGGTCGGCAAGGCGGACAAAGAGGACGGCCACGGGGGTTGTGGCTGCCGCCACCAGGGGACGGGCCAGAGAGGAAAGACCGTAGCCGGCAAGAACGAGACGCTTGCGGCTGGCCACCCGGTCGGAAATGATCCCCGAGAAAAGCTTGAGAAGGGACGCGGTCGATTCCGCCACCCCCTCGATCACTCCGAGGAAGGCCGGACCGCCCCCGAGCACCGAGGTCAGGAAGAGGGGGAGGAGAGGATAAATCATCTCGCTGGAGACATCAGTAAAGAAACTGACCAGCCCGAAAATCAGCACATTGCCGGAAATACCGCGGAGCAAGGAAACCTCCGAAAAACCGTTCGACGTTCGGGGTTCGACGTTACACGCCACAAAACATCGAACATCGAACTAGGGGTTATATTTACCCGACGCCGGCACGGCCCGTTTAAAGGCCCAGGCTTCGATCTTCTTGATCTGCTCCGCCATGGTCACCGAAAGGGGAACGGTATGGCTTACCGCGACCATCAGGTCCTGCTGGACCAGCGGGCGTTGCTCCGCGAGGGCGTCGAAAGCGGAGGTGAGAATTGCCTGTTCGATCTCGGCACCGGAGAACCCCTTGGTTGACCCGGCCAGAAGCGGCAGATCGAACTCGCCGGCAACGGCTTGCTGCCGCTCCAGGTGGATGCGGAAGATTTCCTCCCGCCCCTTTATGTCAGGGAGCCCGACATAGAAAATTTCGTCGAATCGCCCCTTGCGCAGCACTTCGGCGGGGAGCATCTCGATGGCGTTGGCGGTGGCCGCCACGAACACCGGCGCACGCTTCTCCTGCATCCAGGTGAGAAACGACCCAAGAATCCGGGAGGCCGCCCCCCCTTCCGCCTTGAATCCTTGGGAAGAGATACCCGCCTCAATCTCGTCGATCCAGAGAACACAGGGCGCGATCGCCTCGGCGGTCTTGAAAGCCTTACGCAGACTTGCCTCCGGGGTGCCATAGCTCCCCTCGTACACCGCCGCCATGTCGAGGCGGATCAGGGGGAGCAGCCACTTGGCGGCGATTGCCTTGACGAACAGAGACTTACCGCAGCCGGCGATCCCCATGATGAGGATCCCCTTCGGCAGTTTCGAGCCGCACGAGATGGTTTCCAGGCCGAAGGCCCGTTCGCGCCGCTCCATCCAGTACTTGAGGTTTTCCATACCCCCCAGTTGGTCCGGCTTCGTGTCGTTGACCACAAACTCCATGATGCCGCTCTTCCGGATGATCAACTGCTTGGTCTCGAAGAGCGTCCTGACGATATCCTCCCCCCTAGCTTCATTGCGGAGGCGGAGCACACGGACCGCCCGATCGATGTCGCTCAGGTCGAGCCCCTGGGCCGCAACCGCAAGCTTGCCGGAAAGCTCGGGCTCCGCAGCGCAGGCCTTGGCCAACAGCGGTTCCCGTTTCCGAAGTTGTTCGATGAAGGAGGTGAGTTCAGCGATGGTGGGGAGTCCCTGGTGAAAGATGGTCAGATCCTCACGGAGCGGCTCGGGGACTGTTTCCTCCTGTCCAAGGACGACAATCGCCTTCTGTCGGGCACAGAGGGCAAAATCCTTGAGCTTCCTGATGATATAAGGGCTATCGCTCCAGAAGAACGAGAGGTCTTTGAACAGGAAGAGGAGCGGTCCCGGCTGGACTGCGGCAAAGTCGAGGGCACGCAAGGGATCGGCCGTGTCGGGCACGGCTTCGCCGTCACGGCTGAATCCCCCCGTGCAGGTCCAGACGTAGGGACTCCCCATTCCCTTCAGGCGCTGGGTGGTCTGGACAACCACCGCTTCGGTGCGCCGCTCATTATCGGTCACGACATAGAGCAGATTGGCGCCCGTCCCGATCATTCTTGCCAGTCCCTGCACACTGAGGTTTTCCATAGCAGTCCCATCTGCGGGGTCCATCCGGCTGTCACCGATTCCCCACCTCGTTACATCGGATTTTCCCCGCTACTGGTCGTGCTGACTCTCTTTGAGCCGCAACGCCTCTGCATAGACTTCGCCGCGCGGCAGCCCGGTCTCCCTGACCACCCGTGCAACAGCATCTTTCAGGGAAAGGCTGCCAGCCAGCAGATACCGGCGCAGCAGAGCTGCTGATGAGGCGATATCGGCCGTGTTCTCCTCCGTTGCCGGAGCGACGAGGATCACCACTTCTCCCCGGATCTCCCGATTCTGCAAAAGCTCGATCACCTCGGTCAGACACCCCCTGACGAATTCTTCGTAGACCTTGGTCAACTCCCGGGCAACCACCACCTCACGGTCGCCGCAGGTATCCCGCAGGTCAGCAAGCGTTGCAAGGAGCCGTCGCGGCGATTCGTAAAAGATCAGCACCCGCCCTTCCCCCGCCAGGCCGGCGAGCCGCTCACGCCGCTTTCCCTGCCGATTTGGCAGAAAGCCCAGGAAGGTAAAGGAATCGGTGGGAAGTCCCGCGGCGGACAGGGCGGTCACCGCCGCCGATGGACCGGGTATGGGGACTACGGCAATCCCCGCCGCCACGGCGTCGCGCACCAGTTGGTAGCCGGGGTCGGAGATACAGGGGGTGCCGGCATCGGAAATGAGGGCAACCGAGGTCCCTTCGGCAAGACGTTCGAGGAGGTAGCTCCCCTTGATATTCTTGTTGTGGTCGAAATAGGAGGTGAGCGGCCTGGCAATGCCATAGTGGGAGAGGAGCTTGCGGGAATGGCGGGTATCCTCCGCGGCGATCAGGTCCACCTCCTTCAGGATGCGGACGGCACGGAAGGTGATGTCCTCCAGGTTGCCGATGGGCGTGGCGACGATGTAAAGGGTTCCACTATTCATAATGTTCGACGTTCGAGGTTCGAGGTTCGAGGTTCGAAAGCCTGCAACGTCGAACTTCGAACGTCGGACATCGAACTGATTATTTCCCCCAGTCCCTGGAATATCTGAAGTCCCTGTCTATGGTCCGGTTGGAAACCTTGGCAATGACCGGAAGGCGGCGTTTGAAATGGGAGTTCTGCACCTTGCCGTAGATCAGGTCGATGAATGCCGGGGCAAATCCCTTGGCCACAAGCTCGGCCCGGCTGAAACGGAGATCCACCATGTGATAGAGGAGTTCGTCCACCTCCCGGTAGGTGAAGCCCAACTCCTGCTCGTCGGTCTGCCCCGCCCAGAGGTCGGCAGAGGGTTTCTTCCTGATGACCACCTCGGGCACCCCCATCTCCTGGGAGAGCTGCCAGACATGGCTTTTGTATATATCGCCGATGGGGTTGAGGGCGCTCGCCATGTCGCCGTAAAGGGTGCCGTAGCCAAGCAGCAGCTCGGTCTTGTTGCTCGTACCGAGCACCAGCGCGGAAAACGCCGCCGAATGGTCGTAGAGTACGGTCATCCTCTCCCGCGCCATTTTGTTCCCGCGTCGCATCTGGTCCGCCTCGGGAAAGAGCTCGAAGTAGGCGTCCACCATGGAGGTGATCTCTATCACCCGGTAGTTGAGCCCGAGCTGCTCCGCGACCAGGAGGGCGTGGGCCTCGCTTTCCGGGTTGCTCGTCCGGTAGGGCATGATGCAGGCATAAACGTTTTCCGGGCCGAGCGCCTCAGCGGCGAGAAACGCCACGAGGGCCGAATCGATACCGCCGGAGAGCCCCAGCACCCCTTTCCTGAGCCCGACCTTCTCCACCTCTTCGCGGATGAACCCGACGAGGACCTTCCGCAGGAGCTTCGTGTTCACTCTGGAGTCCATCAACAATCCCTTTCCCGTTCGATACGCCTGAGTTCCTTCATGGTGATGAAGAGGTTCTCGTCGCGCATCATCGGGGAGAATATCCGTTCGCGACGGAGCGCCCCTTCATCGATGACGGCAAGGACGAAGTCCTCCTCGAAGGTTCTGCCGCGGGCGATCACTGCCCCGGAAGGATCGACCACCTCTGACCCCCCCCAGAAATTGACCCCGTCCTCGTAGCCGACCCGGTTGCAGTAGAGAACCCGGCAGTTGAGGAACATGGCTGTCGTAGCGGTAAGCTTCTGCCAGGCGGCAGTGGAGCCGAGACTCTCTTCGGCGGACAGCCCCCGGCCGGGACTGCTCGAGAGACAGAGCAGGGTGGTGGCCCCGTCCATCGCGAGGATGTAGGGGGCCGAGAGGTGCCATATGTCCTCGCAGACCAGGAGCCCCATTCGGCCGAAGCGGGTGTCGAAGGCACGGAACCGCTCTCCCTGGGCCAGGTAGCGCTGCTCGTCGAAGAGGCCGTAGGTGGGGAGATAGACCTTGCGGTGGAGGTGCCTGATGTCGCCCCCTTCCAGGTAAAGGGCGGCGTTGAAGAAACGGTAGTCGGGGGATACTTCGACAAACCCGACAGCGATCGCGATGTGGCGGGAAAGCTCCTTCAGTCGCGCAATTTCCGGGGAATCGAGGGAAAGTGCCACCTCGGGAACGAGGTCCTTGAGGAAATAGCCGGTCAGAGCCAGCTCCGGAAAGAGGACCAGTCCGGCCTTTTCCTCGATCCCCCTCGCCACGGCCGCCTCCATCACGGCAAGGTTATCGGCAAGGCAGCCGAGCTTCGGCTTGATCTGCGCCAGGGCGACAGTAAAGTCCATGCATCACTCCACGCTTTTTGCCTAGATTATTACCACAGCGACAGCGGCAATGCAAATAATCTCGGGACTGGGAACCTGGGATCAGGGACCGGTAAAGGCTCAAGACGCTAAGGGCGAGTAGCTAGCTGCAAAAAGGGTTTACCGATCCCCGGTCCCTGTTTCCGGCATTAATACGCCAGCTCGAATGCATTCCTGATGTGCTCAATCTCGGGGACCGCGTGGTCGCGAAGCAGGATGGCGATGACGTCGAAACGGGCGCTCGCCTCCTGGAGCCGACGTTTGGCCAGCCAGACGAGGGCTGCCTTGGAGATCTGGCGCTGTTTGAAGGGAGTGACTGCCGCCTGCGGTGGGCCGAACGACATGCTCCTGCGGGTCTTGACCTCGATAAAGACAACGGTGGTGCCGTCCCGGGCGACGATATCCACCTCGCCAGCCTTACAGCGGAAGTTTCGCTCGACGACGATGATCTTCTGCCCCTTGAGGTAGGCGACGGCAATCTCCTCCCCACGCGCGCCGAGGTTCAGGTTGTCGTTATGTGGTTTTTCTCCGTTCACCATTCACTATTCACCATATATCGCCATTCTCCGGTTCAACATGTTCTTTCACGCCACGAAAGGTTTTCCGGTGAATCGCGCAGGGGCCGAACTGCGCGATGGCCTCCAGGTGACTCGCACACCCGTATCCCTTGTGGGCGGCGAAGCCGTAACCGGGAAACTGCCGGTCATACTCAACCATGAGCCGGTCCCGGGTCACCTTGGCAACAATCGAGGCAGCAGCGATGGAGAGGCTGGCGCTGTCCCCCTTCTTGATGGTCTTCTGGGGAATGTTCATCGGGATCTGCGATATGCCGTCGATGAGGAGATAGTCGGGAAAAAGCGCCAGGTTCGTCACGGCCTGCCGCATCGCCTGGAGGGTTGCCTGGAGGATGTTGATCCGGTCGATGAGGTCATGGTCCGCAATCCCCACGCCGACCGCCAGCGCCTGCGCCATGATGGGATCGAACAAGGCCTCGCGCCTGGCCTCGGTAAGCTTCTTGGAATCCATCACCCCGGCAATGGGAATGCCGGGCCGCAGGATGACCGCCGCCGCCACCACCGGTCCGGCCAGCGGCCCGCGCCCTGCTTCATCGACGCCGGCAATCCGTCGATATCCGCGGCGGGTAGCCAGCTCCTCGAACTCCAGGAGCGTCGGACGGCAGTCTGCCCCGAAAAGATCCAAGCTCATCCCTCCCCTCATCTGAATAACAGGAAACGACCCCGATTACAACGCCAGATTTGAGATGATACCAAGACAGCAAGGAGGAGGCTCAGGAGGCGTACCATACGGTATGTCGAGGAAGCCCACCAGGCAGCGCTCAAATATGGCGTTGTGAGCAAAACAAAAGGCCCCGGTTTCCCGAGGCCTTTTTATCCGATGTTACATGGCGACGTACTTTCGTTCCTTGATTCGCGATGCCTTGCCCCGCAGTTTCCGCAGGTAGTAGAGCTTGGCCCGGCGTACATGGCCGCGGGTGATCACTTCGATCGCGTCAATCGACGGGGAATGGAGCGGGAAAACCCTCTCGACCCCAACGCCGTTGGAGATCTTGCGGACCGTGAACGACTCGCGGATCCCGCCGTTCTGGCGGCCGATCACCACCCCCTGGAAGGCCTGGATACGCATCTTGTCACCTTCCACGATTTTCACTTGGACCTTGACCGTGTCGCCAGCCCTGAAGGGGGGGATGTTCTTCTTCATCTGCTCCAGTTCAATAGTATCAATCTTGTTCATTGCTTTCTTCCTCCCTTATCTATGCAGCCGAAGCCTTATTTGTAAAAACCGTTCAACGTTCGAGGTTCAATGTTCAAGATTTAAGATTCAAGGATTTATAACGTCGAACCTTGAACATTGAACGTTGAACTTTGTTTTATCGTTCTCCCAGAAGCCGGTCGAGAATGATGGACACCGCCGACCGTACCGAGAGATGATTATATGCGCCCGGCCCATTGATCGGTTCGAGAACCAGGTCGGCCGCGGCAAAAATCTCGTCCGTAATGCCCCAACCGGTGCCGAACATGAGCAGGTACGGCTGGTCATCGTCCTGCAGGCGCCTGGCCAACGTCGGACAGGAAATGCTCCCCGGTCTGTTCCGGGCGCCGGTTACTACGGTCTTGACCGGCCTACCGTAACTTTCCGCCAACTCTGCCTTGGCCTCGTCGAGGGTTGCCACTACCCGCATCAGCTCCAGTGCCTCTTTCCGATGCGGATTGTACGTCGACCCCCACCCTTCGCGCCAATGGCTGCCAATCCGTTCCGCCAAAGCCTGCTGGTCGGGCACCGGCGTCACCACGAAATAACGGAACAGCCCATAGGTCCTGGCGGCCCGCGCGATGTCGTGCAGGTCCAGGTTGGTAACCGCTGTGGCCACGGTCTGCCGGTTCTTGTCGTAGACCGGATAGTGAAGGAGCGCAATGCTCAACCGCGTCCCGGTCACCGCTGTATCGCCTCTGCCAGTTCTTCGAGGTACTTCCGGTCCTCCGCGCTCAAGTGGGCGGTGGCCAGAAGGTCCGGCCGCTCCCGGAAGGTTTTCTCGACGGCCCTGCGACGTCGCCAGCGGGCGATTTCCAGGTGATTTCCCGACAGAAGGACCTCCGGCACCTGCAGCCCCCTGAATTCGGCTGGCCGCGTGTACTGCGGATACTCCAGGAGACCGTCGGAAAAGGAATCCGCTTCTGCAGACTCCTCGCTCCCCAGCACGCCTGGGACAAGACGTGAGACGGCATCGACGATCGCCATCGCCGCAATCTCACCGCCGGTCAGGACGAAATCGCCCAGGGAAACCTCCTCGGCACCGGTCAACTCTCGGACCCGCTCATCTACTCCCTCGTAGCGGCCGCAGATGATGACGAGTTCCTCCTCCCGGGCCAGTTCCCGGGCCAGTTGCTGGTCGAGAGGCTTTCCACGGGGGGTGGTCAGGATGACCCGGACGACGGAACTTTTCTCACGAACCGCCTCGATACAGGCCACCAGCGGCTCAACCTTCATGACCATGCCGGCCCCGCCGCCATAGGGCGCATCATCCGTAGTATGGTGCCGGTCGACGGCATGATCGCGGATGTTGTGCAGGCTAAACTCAACCAGCCCACTTTCGACAGCGCGTCTGAGGATACTTTCCGTCAGAGGCCCATCGAACATGGCAGGGAACAGCGTCAGTATGTGGAATTTCATAGATCGAGCAGCCCTTCCGGCGGGCTGACGGTCATGACCCCGGCATCAAGGTCTATGTCCGTGACGACATCTTCCAGGGCGGGGATCAGGTATTCGTGCGTCCCTTCCCGGACCACGTAGACATCGTTGCTCCCCGTAGCGATAATCTCGGCCAGCGTGCCGAGTGCTTCGCCGCCGACGGTTATCACCCGCAGCCCGAGGAGATCACACCAGTAATACTCATCCGGAGGCAGCTCGGGCAGCTGCTCCCGCTGTGCATACACTTCCCGTCCCACCAGGTGAAGCACCTGGTTGATGTTGTCGAATCCCTTGAGGGTGATGAGCACCCTTTTCCCGTGGGCAGCGGCATGTGTCACCTCAAAGGGCTCCATCCCGCTCCCCGGTCCCTGCAACAGCACACTGCGGAGCGAGACAATGACCGACATCTCCCCGGAAAAAGGGACAACCCGGAGTTGCCCCCGGATACCGTGCGTCGCAATGATCTTTCCCAGCAGAACCGGCTTGTTATCCAGTGACATCACTCAACGATTTTCAGGATAGCCTTCTTGTTGTCTTTCGTGGAAACAGCGTTAAGCAGAGTCCGGATGGCCTTGGCGGTCCGCCCTTCCTTGCCGATGATTCTTCCCATATCCTCTTTTGCCACGGTCAGCTTGATTACGGTGGTGTCCTCCTCCATTTCCTCGGTGGCCTTTACCTGGCTGGGGTCGTCAACAAGTGCTTTGGCAATGGTTTCTACGAGCTGTCTCATGTCGGTATCCTCTGTAGTGTGGAATGTCCGGCGGACCGGGAAAAAACCGGAAATTACGCAGCCTTCGAAACAAACTTTTCCCAGATACCGGCCTTCTTCAGCATCTGCTTGACGGTATCGGTGGGTTGAGCACCACGGCCCAGCCACTCGAGAGCCTTTCCTTCCTCGAACTTCACGGCAGCGGGATCCTGGTTCGGGTCATACGTCCCGACATTAGCGATGAAACGACCATCCCTTTTGCTCCGCTCGTCGGTGACGACGATCTGGTAAAAGGGCTTCTTTTTCGCACCGGCGCGGGCCAGTCTGATTTTTACAGCCATATTTTCCTCCTGGTGTGCTTGCGGCCTGTGCCGACCGCCTATGTGAAATAACTTCGTTCCTTACCGTTTGATTCCCTCAGCCGGGCAATCACAGGGATCGCTCGGCAGGTCAGAAGGGCAGCATCTTTCTCCCCATCCCTTTCATGAGCCCCTTGGGGCCCAGCTTCTGCAACTGCTTCATCACCCTCTGTGCTTCGCTGAAGCGCTTCAGGAGCTGGTTCACTTCCTGAACCGTGGTACCGCTCCCCTTGGCGATGCGCAGCCTCCGGCTCCCGTTGATGATGGAATGGTCAGCCCGCTCATCGCGGGTCATGGAATCAATGATCGCCTCGATCCGTTTCAGCTCCTTTTCGGAGGGTTGTGCCCCCTGCAGCTGCTTCATCGCTTTCCCCATGCCGGGGATCATGCCCATGAGCGACTCGAGGGACCCCATTTTCTTGATCTGCTGGAGCTGACTGCGGAAATCCTCCAGGTCGAACTGGCTCTTCTTCAGCTTCTGCTGGAGCCGGACGGCCTCCTTCTCGTCGAATACCGACTGGGCCTTTTCCACCAGGGTCAGCACATCCCCCATGCCGAGGATGCGCGACACAAGACGGTCAGCATAGAACACTTCGAGGGCGTCGAGCTTCTCGCCAAGCCCCACGAACTTGACCGGCCGGCCGGTAACCGCCCTGATTGAAAGGGCAGCCCCTCCCTTGGCATCGCCGTCCAGCTTGGTGAGCACCACGCCGGTGATGTCGAGGCGCTCGTTGAAGCCGGCGGCGACGTTGACCGCCTCCTGGCCGGTCATGGCATCCGCCACGAAGAGAATCTCGCGGGGCTCAACCACTTCCTTGATCCGCGCCAGCTCGTTCATCAGGAAGTCGTCGATCTGGTGCCTGCCGGCGGTGTCGAAAATGACTGTATCGAAGCCGGAGAGCCCGGCATAACGGAGCGCCTCCCGGCAGATATCCACCGGGTCCTGGTCGGCCCGGGCGTCAAACACCTCGAGGGAGAGCTGCCGGCCGAGGGTTTTCAACTGCTCGATGGCCGCCGGCCGGTAGACGTCGGCGGGAACGAGCAGAGGCCTGCGCCGCTGTCCCTTCAGAAACTTTGCCAGCTTGCCGCACGTGGTGGTTTTGCCGGCCCCCTGGAGCCCCACCATCATGATGGCGACCGGCGGCTTGGCCGCCAGGTCGAGGCTGTTGTCCTCACCCCCGCCCATGAGCGCAACCAGCTCCTCATGAACGATCTTGATGACCTGCTGCCCCGGCGACAGGCTTTGCAGAACCTGGGAACCGATCGCCCGTTCCCGCACCCGCTCCACAAAATCCTTGACAACCTTGAAGTTGACGTCGGCCTCAAGGAGGACCATCCGAACTTCGCGGAGGGCATCCTTGATGTTATCCTCGGTCATGACCCCCTGGCCACGAAGCTTCTTGAAGAGGAGGTCGAGTTTGTCTGAAAGACTATCGAACATCACAACTCTGATGTAATTTCAATCAGTTAACTGCCTAGCGCCTTCCCGCGGGGAAAACGCGCACGTATCCACATCCGAAGAGGTTAACTATAGATGAGCGCTTCGCTTCTTGTCAAGCCAAAAATATCTGCGGGGCGGTACCGCTCACCCTACGGGCGCACCACCGAACTCGCCGTGAGAAGCGTCTCGGCGATGGTGAACATGGTTGTCACGGTCCCAGCCCGGAGTTTGTCGCGGCAATCGAAGAAGTCGAGGCAGACACCGCAGGAAAGAATTTCCGTACCCTGATTTCCCAGCTTTTCCAGTGCCTCGATAACCTCGGACCCTTCAGTAGTGAGCAGAACGCCGGCATTGACGAAAAATACCCGGTCAGGAGGCTCCGCCACGTCAAGCAGGGTAATGATAAAATTCTTCATCAGCAGTCGCCCCAACTCTTCAGGTCCATCACCGAGATGGTCCGAAGTCACGAGGATGACGGCTCCCCCGGGTTTACCCCCCGATGCCACGCGAGGTTCGGTGGACGCTCCAGAGATGGTAAGGGCAACTCCCCCCTCGGTCGGTGCCTCCTCCACGACGAAGCCGCGTTTCGTGGCAAACCGGGTGACATTCTCCCGGGGTGCTCCATCGTCGAGGAGCACCCGCACGGCCTCTCCGCCAGCATCCTCCAGCGCCCGCTTCACCGTAACAACCGGCAACGGACAGGCCATATTCCGGCAATCTATGGTCTTCATAAAATCTCCTTAAAATCCGGGACTGGGGACCGGGAACAAAGGAAACCAAAAACGGTCTGCCATTTCCCGGATTTTACCATTCACTATTCACGATTCACCATTCACGGTCTTTTCCCTCAGCATTTTACATATTCCTCGCCACGCTTCAGATAGATCTCTTCCGGCAGCAGGTTCTCTTCGCGCAGGGCACCTTCCACCGTCTCACGGTCGGCGGCCGCATAGCGGATGGCCAGGCCACAATCCGCCGCCAGCGCCCGCGGGGCCGGGATGAGGAGGATGCCCAGTTGCCGCCCCTTTAAAACCTTTTCCGCCTTCATTACTCGATGGATGGAATTGAATATGGCTACAAAATCGCCATCGTTTACCATGGTAAAATCCTCGACTCCTGCTGCACGCTGCATAATTTTACCCGTCCGCGACATCTTTGCAAGGGGCGCCTGGAGCCTCGCGAGCTTTTCATCGAACGGTAAGAAGCGGATTGACAAAGGGATGCCAAATTACATACTATGCGCGAATGGAAATGCTCCGCTATATCCTGTCTCTCATCGGGCTCATTCTTCTGGCGGTTGCCATCAACGTACCATTGGGCTATCTGCGGCAGAATTGCAGGAAATTCTCCCTGGCGTGGTATTTCTACGTCCACATTTCCATACCGGTCATCGTCTACCTGCGGATAAAGGGCGGTTTCAGCTGGAGATTCATCCCCCTGACACTACTGGGGGCTTTTGCAGGCCAATTCATCGGTGGAGCCATCAACCGACGCCGAAACAAGAATGAGTGACAAGCGAAAAAAAATGCCCCGCCCCCTGGCCGTTGGCGACCTGCTGGCTGCCGTCCTCAGCGGCACCCCGGCGGAAAGACGCCTGGGCGAGGGGAAAATCTGGCTCGTCTGGGACGCCGCCGTCGGCAAGCAGATTGCGTCCAAGGCCCGGCCGGTGAGCTTTCGTGACGGGACTCTGACCGTAGCCGTCATTAATGCCTCTTGGATGCAGCAGCTTTCCTTCCTGAAAAAGCAGCTCATGGAGAAGGTAAACGGACGTCTCGGCGAGGAACTGGTCAGCGAAATCTATCTCAAGGCCGGCAGGGTGAAAGCCTCTTTTCCCCGGCCCGAACCGGAGAAAAAATCCACGCGGCAGCTGACTGAGGATGAAAACCGCCGCATCGCGGAACAAACCGAGTCGGTAAGAGATCCGGAATTACGTGAGGTCTTTGCGCGCCTGCTGGCAAAGCATGCGTCATCCAGCATCTCCGACAAGCATCGCTGAATCCTTGAACTTGCCGCAATCACCCCCGATACATCCCCCGCAGGTCGTTGAACCTTATTTTCAGCACATCGCCGAACATCCGGACTGAGTCCCTCAGAACCTTCACTTTGGTCCCCTGGACATCCGCCCAGTTGACCGGCACCTCGGCAATGCGATACCCTTTCTTGCGACATATGAAGAGAAGTTCCACGTCGAAGCCGAACCCGTCGATACATTGAAGCGGGAAGACGGCGGTTGCCGGCTCTGCCGAAAACAGCTTGAAGCCGCACTGGGTATCGCTGATCCCTCCCACCGCCAGCATCCTGACGATGAAATTGTACACGGAACCAATCATTTTCCTGGAAAGCCGTGTCTGAACGGTGCATGTATCGGTGCGAAGTGCCCTCGATGCGACAGCCACGTCCGCTCCTCCTTCGATCTCGTGCACCAGTCGCTGCAGCTCGGCAATGGGAGTGGCTCCGTCTGCGTCAGCGAAAAGCCGTAGTTGCCCTGAAGCTTCAAGCATGCCGGTTTTGACCGCATGGCCCTTACCGTGGTTTTGCTGAAGCCGGATGAGCCGGACGTTGGCGTTTTGCTCCCGGAAATGCTGAACTATTGCCGAAGTGCCATCGGTACTGCCATCATCGACGACGATCACTTCATACGCAACTGAAAGGCTGTCGAAGTAGGCCAGTACCTTTTCCAGGTACACGGGCAAGCGCCGGGCCTCGTTGAAAGCGGGTATGATCACTGAAAAGCGTGGGACTTGCTTTTGCATTCTCTGACATCCGGAAGGTTTATTGTCGTTACTCAAAAAAGAGAGGTCGGTCTGTTCTCTAGTGGAAACGGTAGACCAGGTAGGGAAGCCCTCCCGGCTCTTGCCCTAGATGGACAAGCTCCAATCCCGGTGGGGGCGTAAATTGCCCGCCGGGGTTGATCAGCGGCCCATACAGGCTTTCGAGCTGGGGCCGCATGTTCAACAGCTGGATGGTGGCGATCAGGTAGCTGATACCATGTTTCCTGCCATACGCGATTATCTCCTCGAGACTCCCCTGGGGTGGCAGGTCGAATTTTCGCTGGGAATAAAAGCCAATCCGGCCGGACCGGGTCATGATCACCGCTTTTTCGGGGAGGAGCGTTCGCAGCCTCATCCCTATCTGCTTGTCATCGTATCTGCCGCCGTCCTGGGTGTAGTCATACGGGGGTTTCGGCCTCGGCCACTCGTTATACACAAAGTACGCGGCAAGCAGCCCGACAACCAGGAGCACGGCCGGCCTGCCAACGGGGCGAGGGGAGATGTGCTGCAGCCAGTCCGCGACTTTTCCGCTCCCCCCTCCCGCAACTACAAGCAGAACCGGCACATACGCAAAGAACCCCCGCGCCTGGATGAAGTACAGCACATAGAGAGCAAGCGGAGCACACATGCTGAACAACAGGAGCCGTATCCCGACATGTTCGCTCCGCCAGGGATACGCAAACAGGCCGATAAGCACGAACGGCCAGAGGTACGCGGGGAAGGTCGCGCCGAACTCCCGGGGTAACGTCCTGAGATTCTCGCGGATATTGCCCCAGAAGAGATCCGGCTCTTTCCTTGCGATATCCAGGAGGGTCGCATCTCCTCCACCGACCAAGTTACCCTGAGCATCGAGTCTCAGGTGCTGGTCTCCCTGGACCTGCCCCCGGTACTCCCTGATGATATTCGAGTTGAGGCCGGTCTTGCCGCTGAGTTGCCATTTGCCAGTTGTCCCGTGCAGGTAAGCCATGTAGGGGAGTGTCATTACCAAAAAGCCGCACCAGAACAGCCCCGTGAAGAGGGTCGATTTCCGCAACCCCTTCATCGCGCCGAAAACGTAAAACCCCATGCCGATGAAAAAGACGCCCATCACAAGGGAGACGATAAAGCCTTCAGGTCTGGCAAGATACGCCAGCCCCAGCAACATGCCGGCAAGGATGAAGAATACCGGGTTTTTGCCTGTAAAGGCCTTCCAGAAGACCAGGGAGCCGGCAAAAGCAAAGAAGGTATAGGTTGGCTCCGTGATATCGACCCCTGACATGCCATGGATAAAAGGAAGCGTCATGAAGAGGAGGGTCGCGCAGAATGCCGCCGTCTTCCCGTAGAATTCCCTGGCCATCAGGTAAATCGGCACGATGGTCAACGCGCTGAATACGACCGATACTGTCCGCGCCGCTTTCTCCAGGTCATGAAACACGAGGTCGAAGAGGCCGACAAAAAAGGGGTATAGAGGCGGCTGCAAGGTGCCGAAAGACTTGAAGTCCCCTGTCGCGAAGAATTCTTTCCCATTGAGTGCATAGCCGGTACCATCGGCCGACATCACATCAAAAAATCTGATGCAGTAGAACCGGTAGACAAACGTAACCAGCAGCAGGACACCAAGCATCTGCCATTCGTTGCAACCAGGCAGACTGGAAAGCGCGCTGCCGTTCTTCGACTCGGTGTCCGGCCCGACATTCGCTTTCATATACGTTCCTTTAATTGAAATGTACAGGCTGTCAGGGCAGGAACCCCCATTTCACCCATTTCAATCTGGCAAGCCTGAACTGTAGCGATGTTTTCAGGACCCCGACTCCGTACACCACGCTCCGCCGGAAATTGATAGAGGACGCCTCTTCGAAATACTTGGTCGGACAGGACACCTCTCCGATCCGGAAACCGAACCAGACGATCTGGGCGAGCATCTGGTTGTCAAAGACGAAGTCGTCGGAATTCCGGTCGAGCGGTAACCGTTCCAGGACCTCCCGGGAAAAAGCCCGGTACCCCGTATGGTACTCGGACAGCTTGTGTCCCAGGAAAAGGTTTTCAACAAAGGTGAGAAAGCGGTTGGCGATGTACTTGTAGACCGGCATTCCCCCTTTGAGCGCACCGATGCCGAGGATCCGCGAGGCAAGGACGGCGTCGAACTCACCGTAGGCGATCATGGCGGCCATGGCGGTCACCAGCTTCGGGGTATACTGGTAGTCGGGGTGAAGCATGATGACAATGTCCGCCCCCAGCTCCAGAGCGGTCCGATAACAGGTCTTCTGATTCCCCCCATACCCCCGGTTCTGTTTATGGACGATGGTCCTGATCCCGAGCCGGCGCGCCACCTCGGCGGTATCGTCACGACTGGCGTCGTCCACGAGCACCACCTCGTCCACGAACTCGAACGGGATCTCCTCCCAGGTCATCTCAAGGGTCTTCGCTGCGTTGTAGGCAGGAAGGACGACGACTATCTTCTTCCCGTTAAGCATCCTCTTCTCCCAGTACCCGTTTCATCTCTTCACTGTACTCCCCATCCGCTCCGTAGACAAAAAGAGGGGGCAGCACGTTCATATCCCCCCGGCGTCCCTTGGTCAGGTCGAGCAGAAACATCCGTGCCGGCGCCCGATCGTCGCCATGGACCATGCGCAGCCGCAGCGGCGCCAGTTTCAACGCTGCAGCCTCGGTGAAAAACTCTGCGAGCCGGACCGGGTGGTGGATGAAGGCTATCGTGCCGGCCGGCTTGACCAGGTACCTGGCCATCCCGAGGAAATCGGACAGGGTTGCCGTCGTCTCGTGCCGCGCCCTGTCCCGCCCCGGCCTGGGGCTGATCCGGCCGGTGCCCGCCTTTCGGTACGGCGGATTTGCGACGACCAGGTCGAAAGTGGATGAGGAGAAGCGCTCCCGGAGGGAGAGAATGTCGGCCCCGACGATCTCGATCCGGTCGGAGAGGCCGTTCAGCAGGACATTGCGCCGGGCAAGCGCCGCCATCTCCTCCTGGAACTCCACCCCAACGGCCGTGGCGCTACCGCATTGCCGCGCCAGCACCAGCGGAATCACCCCGCAACCGGTGCCGAGATCGATCACCCGCTGTTTTTCCCTGACACCGGCAAAATCGCAGAGGATGAGAGGATCGACGGAGAAACGGTAGCCATCCAGCGGCTGGGCAATGCGCAGGCCGTAGCCGCGCAGCTCGTCTCCGGTTTCCTCCCTTTTCACCATTCACTATTCACCATTCACAATGAGCCTTTCTCCTTCATGCGCCTCAACCACGCCTCACGCCCGAGCATCACCGCGAAGAAGGCGAACGACGCCAGGGTGAGGTACTTGCCCACCTTGAAGGGGAGCGGGTCGAAGGTGAACTCCACCCGGTGCTCGCCCGGTGTAAGGTAAACGCCCCGCAGGATGTGGTCGACCGGATAGATCTCCGTCGACTTCCCGTCAACCGTCGCATACCACCACCGGTAGTACTTCTCGCCGATAACCAGCAGGGAATTGACGTCCGCGGTCGCCGTCACCGTGATCCGGTTCGGCGTATAGGTCGCCACCCGGGCATTTCCCGCTGTGGCCACCTGCCCGTAGGGAGCAAGGGGAAGCGGCGGCGGGGTTTCGACGATGGCGACCCTGGCGGGGTTGAAGTTGGGATCGGCCTGCATGATGGCAAGCTGTTGCTGCGGGTCGCCCACCTCCACCACCGACGGGACGACCCACGCCTTTGGCAGGACCGTCCTGTTCTCCAGGACCACCGAACCGTTGGAAGAGGTGAAGACCGGGGTGTACTTGGCTGACAAAGCCTCCTTCTGCGCCTCGAACTCGCCGGCGGGCATGAGCAGGTACTTGAGGTTCACGAGGTCCGGCATCGCGCTCGTCAGGGCGAAGCCGTCCAGGAACTCCTTGTAGCGCCTCTCACTGATGGTGACATAGGCCGAAATATTGGCAAACCCGTAATCCGCGTAATAGTGGGCGTTCTCCTCGTTGAGCGGCTGCATCCGGTAGTGGTCGATGCGCGGCTCGAGAAACCGGACGATATCATTCTTCGCCGCCTTGCTGTTGACGGTCGGGGGAGTCGTTACGACGAAAAAGTGGCTGTTCACTCGCCAGAGGTCTCCAATGAGCAGGACGACGAGCAGCGGCAGAACCACCTTTGCCGGCAGCCACCTCCTGAACCACGCGAAGAAGACGGTCATGTAGAGGGAGGCGACACCGAAGGCGATGGCGGTTTCCCGGAGCATGAAGTCGTACCGCTGTTGGGCAAGTTCGCCGCCGTTCTGCTGGTAGCGGGTAGGGGTGGCGATATACTCCCCGGCATGCTCCGCGAGCCAGCCCGCTCCCCCACGAAGCACAATCCAGAACGCACCGATGGCGGCCACGAACAGGGCCACACCACAGAGCCACAGGTTCACTTTTTTCCGCTCCGCTATCTCGCTCTCCAGCAGGTCCGCCCCCCGGCCCGCGAGCACCGCCGCTCCGAAGGCGAAGAGGAACAGGATCATCTTCGGCACCCGGAACTTGGAGAAGGCGGGGAGATACTCGAACATGAACCGGTAGACGAATGTGTACTTCCCCAGGGCCATGACGAGGGTGGCGGCCATGAGGAAGGTAAAAAACCAGGTGTACCGGTCCCGCCGGAAGATGAGCGGCAGGGGGAGCAGGAACCAGGGGAGGAGTCCCAGGTAGTCGCCGGTCTGGGTAAAGCGCATCCGTCCCCAGTAGTAGACATCCCCGGGGCCAGGTACGTCGCCACCCTCCTGGCGCGAGTAACCGACAAGCCCCGGCACGAAATAGGTCAGGATCTCCTCGGGGGGGAGCGACCAGCTCATCCCCTCCTCAAAACCGATCCCCTTTTTCGCGCGGGACTCGCTTCCCCCAGCCGGCGCGGCGGTCGTCGTAGCGGCATTGCCCCGTTCCGACTGCTGCGACCAGCTCACCAGGGGGGCAAAGGACATGGCGATGGTCGTGAAGAAGAGAAGGACCATGGCCGCCGCAAGAAGCACGTCCTTGCGCAGCGGCTGTGCGTAGCCGCTCTTTCCCGCCAGGTATCTTCCGCCCGCATGCCAGCACCAGTAAAGCCCCGCCGCAAGACAGGTATAGAAGGATATCTGCCAGTGCATGTGAAAGAATTGAATGGCAAGAATCAGGGCCGTCAGGGCGTAATGGTAGAAGCGCCCGCTTCGCAGCGCCTTCTCCAGGAAGAGGAATACCCAGGGGAACCAGCAGATCGCCTCCAGCTTCTGGATGTGACCCGCGTTGATGAGGGAGGCGTTCTCCGTGCAGAGCACATAGAGAAGACCGGCGGTAAAGGCCCCGAAACGGCCGACGCCGATCAGCCGGCAATAGAGGAAGGTTCCGGCCGCCCCCCAGCACATGGCGAGCACAGCAAGCCAGGCGATGCTCGCGGGAAAAGGGAAAAAATGCTGAATGAGGTAGCGGTGAAACAGCAGGTTGATCGCGTTCCACCCTCCCTCGAGGGTTCGCCCGCCGTCGCTCAACGGATCCCAGTCTGCGCGGAAGATCCCGGAAAACGACCGGATATAGTCCAGCAGGGACTGCTCCTTCACCGCCTTCACGTTCCAGATGAGCTGGGTAATGACGTCAGACGCGCGGATGATCTTGTCGGTAAACAGCATCTGGCTGAAAAGCCCTATCAGCATGACCGCCATCAAGGTGATCCAGAACCAGTTCTGCTCACGCAGCGGTCGGTTATTGCCCGTCATGTACCCTCCGATTGTCTTCGCGTATCGATTAGTGCGCCATCCCGTTTCCGGTCGGCCCGGCGCATAGAGAGCGGTAGACCGCGCGCAAATTCTCCAGATACTGCTCCACCGTATGACGGGCGGCTTCCCGTAAGCCTCCCTCCCTGATATGCGCGGCCACGCCGGGGTTGTGGCAGACCGACAGAATCTTTTCCGCCAAGTCGCGGTGGTCATCGGACTGGAAGAATAATCCCGTCTCGCCATCCCTGATGCGTTCGTTCAGCACCGGCGCATTGCTCGCCACGACCGGCAGTCCCATCATCCACGCCTCGTACAGGCAGATCGGCCCCTCCTCGGAGCGCGAAGGGATCACCATCATGTCGAACCGGGCATACGCGTTGCCCGGCGGATCGACGAACCCGAGAAAGGAAACGATATCCCGCACCCCGAGCGTCGTTACGAGCTCATCGAGTTCCGCCCGTGCCGGCCCATCCCCGGCAATCACCACCCGGAAACTGCCCATCCGCTCCCGCAGCAGGGGAATGGCCCGGATCAGTACATCACACCCCTTGATCCTGCTGAGTCCGCCCACATACCCGATGACAAAGGGCATGCCTTTCCCCTGTCCACCGTGAACAGGGCGTCCATCCCCGGAGATGCCGGAGGCCAGGCGTGCCGGATCGACGAAATTGTCGAGCACCCGTATGGATGCAGGATCAACGCGGCAACGCTCGACCAGAAAGTTTTTCCGGTAATTCGAGATCGTGATGAAGAGGTTGAAGTGCCGGCGGAAAAACTTCAGGAAAGCGGCAAACCAGCGGGTGTAGTCGAATACCCCGCCATGCTCGTGGGCAATGATCTTCAACTCCGGGTGGAACAGCCTTTTCACCACCAGGCCGAGGATGATGGATTTGTTGCCATTGAGATGAAGAACCGAAATCTTCTTCTCCCGGATAATGCGGAGAAGCTCGAAGAACGGGCGCAGACTGTAGCGGCGCTTCGCTCGTGAATAGAACACGTTGGATTCCCTGATATCTTCCATGTTGAACCGGTCATTGATATTTCTCAGGAAAAAGAACACGATCCCGATCCGTTCGTCGACGACATGGCGCATAAGCGTATAGGCAATCGTCTGGACACCGCCGAACCCGGACTTGTCAACGAGGTATAGGACGCGCTTTTCCCCCGTCATGTTATGTGCGGTTGCGACAGTTGCCATTGATGCAGACTTCCTCAACTTTCCGGTGAAGGACCGACAAGGGTTATTTCAGTCCCAGCTTCCGTTTCAGTGCCGCGAGCGAAACGCCGCGGACAAATAAATGTTCCGGAGCCATGGGGGCTCCCCTTCCTCCCCGCTCCCGGCGTTTCGCCAAAAGCCGCGGCAGCGCCGCAAGCACGGCGCATCTGGCGCGAAACGCCGCGCCACCGCGCCCTTTCAGCAGCGCCAGGGCGAATGCGGCCATATCCGCCAGCAGAATCCGGGGGAAGTGCCTTACCAGGAGGCGAGCCGGCCAGTTCTTCAGAAGCACGTACCACTTGTTGCGATGGATGTGGTAGATGGTGAACGGGCTTTCCGTACCGCTCGTAGCCGAATGGACATGGCGGACAATGGCGCTCGGGGCCGTCACACACCGCCAGCCGGCAAGCCGTCCACGCCAGGCCAGATCGACGTCCTCCGCGTAGGCAAAGAACGCCGGATCGAAAAAGCCCACCTCGTCGAGCATGCTTCGGCGGTACAGTGCCGCACCAGCTGACGGGCCGAAGACCTCCCTCGGCTCGTCCCAGGGGGGCCCCGCGGGCTCTCCATGGCCGAGGCAGTAGCAGAGCCCGTCGAAACCCGGGGCGATCCCGGCGACATCGATGCGGCCGGGATCGTAGAAATTCACCAGCAGCGCCGCGACCATCCCCGCATCGGGCTCGCGCTCCGCGGCCCCGACCAGTTCGGCCAGGAAATCGGGGTTCGCCACGGTGTCGTTGTTGAGGGTAACGATGAACTCGCCGGCAGCATGCGCCAGCCCCTGGTTGTTCCCCCCGGCAAAGCCCGCATTTTCGGGTAACGCCACCAGCCGCACCCATGGATAGCGCTCCCGCACGAAATCCGCCGAACCGTCTGTTGAGCCGTTGTCAACGAGAACCACTTCGAAGTCCCGGTATGTCTGAGACCCCAGGGAATCGAGGCAGCCGGGCAGGAATCTCTTACCGTTCCACGTGAGAACGATGACGGTGGCCTTCACCGCGATCCCCGCGCAAGATCGGCATATATCTGCCCCAGGTCTTCGGTGACCCTGTGCCAGGAGAACCGCCGCTCGACCAACTCCCGGCCGCGCCTCCCCAGTGCCTGCCTCTGTCCTGCGTCCCGCAAAAGAGAGACAACGGCGGCAGCAAAAGAGACCGGATCATCGGCCACCAGCAGAGCCTGGTCATCCGGCCCGGCAATTCCCTCGGCACCGATTGCCGTGGCGACCACCGGCCTTGCGCTTGCCATAGCCTCAAGTACTTTGATCTTAACCCCCCCGCCGCTCCGGAGTGGAGCAACCACCACATCCATGCCGGCATAGAACCCCGCCACTTCGTCGACAAAGCCCGCCAGCCGGATCCCGTCACCTGCCGCCGCCCGCAGGTCGGCCGGAGGGTTCTTTCCCGCCACCACAAACTCGGCATCCGCGACCTCTTTCCGGATCAAGGGAAATATCTCCCTGACGAAGAAAAGGGCCGCGTCCAGATTGGGATGGTGGCTGAAGTTGGCAAGAAAACCGATTCTTTGTCGGGGGCCCGTATTCTCCGACGGTTTTTCAGGGATATCGACGCCGGTCGCATCGGCGTAGATGTCCAGTGCGGGGGAGAACACCATCAGGGCAGCCGCATCCTGCCGGGTCAACGTCAACACCTTGCCGAACCGGGGGTAATAGGTGGTCTCGTATCGGAGCCAGAACAACCATTGGAGAAAAAAGTATGCTTTCGCCAACGGGTTGCCGGCGTTCGTAATCCGACGGTACGCGGAAACCGCCGCCACGTCCTGGGTGTCCATCACCGCCGGCACCCCAGGGCACTGGACGTAATACTGGGCCATCTGGGAGAAACAGAAATGGACCACGTCCGGCCGGAAACGCTCGATAGCGTCGCGCATCGCCGCGGCCATCGGTCGGTTCCGGACTTTCAACACCAAAACCGGCGTTGCGGTAAGGTGCGACAAAATATTATGCCACGCCCGTCGGACACCATACAAGAACTTTTCAAGGGCTGAAACCCCTGCTCCGCCCGGGAAAGGCACTGCTATCAGCTCACTGCAGTAAGGAGACAACTTCGCCAAGTGAATATGGTCCTCCCTGCGGGCAAAGGTGAGGCAGATTATCTCATGCTGCCGGGACAGGTGGCGTATCAGGTTGAATACCGCCGTAGCGCCGCCGCTCGTGCCAGGGATTGCCGGGAAAGGTGTCACGAACAAAAGTTTCACAATTCAACTCGACTATGAGGTGAGCTTGCGCCAATGGCGGGTTTGCGCGCAACGACATACATACCGCTCGCATGAAGCCGTTTGGGAGCGCAGAGAGCTATCAGCCGGCCTACCGGATTCAGCTTGAACTGTCCTTCCGACCTCAGGAAGGGCCAGTCAGTCCAAAGGCCCAACGACTCGGAACGGGCCGAGAAATCGTCATAGCCGGTTTCGATGACCTCGAACTGTGCCGTTCTCACATAGTTGAGGATTTCGGCGCTATCGAACCTGTATTCCGCAAAGAAAACCGGCTTCTTTTTCAGTTTGAGCAGAAGCATGAACACTTTTCGCAGCTGGTTATAGAGAAGCCTCCTGAACATATTGTTAAAGGGGACCGTCAAAATCATTGTCCCGCCCGGTCGCAGAATTCTGAATGCCTCGGCGAGCGCTCCCTGCGGCCCTGTTTCAAAATGTTCGACCACCCCCAGGCTTATATACCCGTCAAAAGCCTCCGAGTCGTAATGAGTATCCACCACATCCTTCACGGCAACGTCCAATTCGGGGTTGAATTCTTTAACCCTTTTCACCACCAGGGGATCGAAATCGATCCCCTCCACGCGATAGCCGAACTGGTTCAACCTGATCAGCCAGGCGCACAAGCCGCAACCGGCTTCGAGAATCCGTTGGTCATCCGACAAAAATCTGTGAAACACAGCGAGAAGATTCCGCCGGTCGCATAGCGCAACCTCGTCCTCTATCTGCCTGCTGCTCCACATGTGGCTCTGCTGGGCGGACAGATTCAGGTACGTATATATCTTGGGGCTTGAAGGGACAGCGGTCATAGGAACCTGAACCTGCCGGCGATTATACACGATAAGCGCCGGTTTTTCCTCTCATGTAATCCAATATGCCGTGCAACGCCATTCGCGCACACGCAAATCGCATCTTCTTGACATTGACCAGAACATGCTCATAGAAATTGACCGCAAAATTCAAGAGAATACTGTCAGGATAGTTGTTCTTGACAAAGTACAGGAAATTTCTCGCATAATAATAAACCATGAGCGGAGATGCGGCGCCCCCCACGCTCAACGATACCTTGTGATAGACAACCGAGGCTGGACAATACGCCAGCTTCCAGCCTCTTTTTTTTGCCCTCATGTTCCAATCCGAATCTTCGAAATACAGAAAAAAGCGTTCGTCCATCAAGCCAGTCTCTTCGATCATCCCTTTCGTTGCAAGGAGACTGCACCCGGTTACGAAGCCGGTTTCCGAAACCTTGTCAAACTGGCCGCGATCTTCTTCCTTGAGTCCCAGATGGTGCATGCCGTGCAGATTGTCCGGCTCAAGCACGGCCCCGGCATACCAAAGCACGTTTGAAGTGCCGTAATAAAAGATCTTGCTCCCCACCATCCCGATCCGGTTGTCGCTCTCTGCCACGCGAACGAGTTCGGAAAGGGCATGCGGCTCCACCACCGTGTCGTTGTTGAGGAGCCAGACATAGCCCGCCCCCTGGTCGAGGGCGTGGCGGATACCGGCGTTGTTACCGCCGGCAAAGCCCAGGTTCGCGCCGGTCTGGATCAGTTCGATGTCCGGAAGGCGTTCCCGCAGGATCGCTTCGGAACCGTCGATCGAGCCGTTGTCCACGAGCAGGATGTGGAGGTTAGGATACGTCAGCCTGCGGCACGATTCGACACATTCTATGGTGTCTTGCCAGCCGTTCCAGTTGAGAATGATGACATAAACCGATTTCGTCATGTCGTAATTGAATAAGCCAGAGCTTTTCTTAATGCTTCCAGAAATTTCGTTCCATTCTTCAGGTCGGGCTCAAGATGGCACCCTTCCGCCCATTCATTCCAAGCATTCACGAAGACAAGTTGCTCCTCTCGTTCATACTGTTCAACAGACCTTATCGAATAGCTAAGCCATTTTTCGAAGAGATCTGGATCTGAATTTTGGATTATGGCGGCATCGCTTTTTTTCCTCGCAGTATTGTCCCAACTGGGGAAAACGCAGGGGAATTGCTTCACCGTGCCGCCAGGCTGTGAAAGCACGTTGGCTACATATTTACGATAGTCATAGTGGCTGTATATCGGAAACCACCTTAGAGCGTCAAGCCCGAACAACCGGAAAAAAGAGTTCATCCGCTTATTGAAAAACCGGCGGATTCTGGCTTTGTCGGGCCTGGGAAACAATTTCGGGTGCGGATGGAAATTGACCAAGGCATCGAACCCGACAGAGATTGTTTCTTCATCGGTCAGTCCGAATCGGTGGCTTTTTACCGCACAGACGTATATGTCGGTCTGAAGGATTCTTCGTGCCTCTTGTCTCCAAACCTTTACCACACCGGCAATATCGGGGATGTGGTCAGCCCAATAAAGGAGGAACAAAGGCTTTCCGGCAACCCTTATATATCGTGGGTCTTTGAATGCCTGAGTTAACCACTGCATATGCTGGGCAGGATCATATCTCTCGTAATTCTGCTCGGTCAGTACCTCCTGCTCCAGCCCATCCCATCGCCGGCTCCAGTTTTCATTCGCCCAGCAAAGACAGAAGGGGAAATCGGGCCTTCCGGACGCCAGCACCTCATTGAAAGGGCGCTCCAGCAGCATCTTCCCGTTAAACCAGTAATGGTAGTAACAGAATCCTCCGATGCCGTGTTCCCTTGCCAATTCAGCCTGGGCGACCCGCGTTTCTTCCAGCCTCAGATCGTAGAAGCCAAGATCGGCAGGTACTTGCGGCTGATGGTGCCCCTTGAAAAGCGGTTTTGCCTTCGCGACATTGGTCCATTCGGTAAACCCCTTGCCCCACCAAGCGTCATTTTCGGGGATGGGATGGAATTGGGGCAGATAAAAACTGATGACTCTCAAGAGGGACTCTCCATTGAGGTTGTAGATTTTCTGCTGAGAAAAACCTCAAGAAATTCGCCGCAAATTCCCAGACTCGCATCATTGACAGAAAATATTTCGGTTTCCATGCCACAGACAGTTGCAATATAGTCCGAAAGATCGTCTCCCCAGTCGGTAATGACGAGTGATCCTGCGTCATCAACGGGATTGCTGTGGAAAACCGGTTCCTGCAGGTACTTGACACCATCCGGCATTGCTATTGCCCGAGTGACAGTCTTTCGCCCCTGGTACAGGGGAACTGTGAAGAGATGAGCTCCACCGGGCTTTAGGATCCTGCTAATCTCCGAAAATGCAAGCTCGGGCCGCAGAACGTGCTCAAAGACATCCTGCGTTATCATCAGATCAAACTCCCCATCGTTTAAAGACATCTTTTCAAGATTCTCGCACCTGACGCCATCATGGTTGGAACCTGATGGGGAATCTGGAAAATATTGGCTTGCCAGATAGCCTGGACATTGCCGCCGTATCATCTCTGAGGCAGGACCGCACGGCGACGATTCATGCATTCGGAGATCACGCCATTGTGGGAACTCAGATTCAAGCACCCGAAGGAGCGCCCGCTGACGAGGAATCGAATGGCAGATAGGGCAGAGGTACTGATCGCGAAGCCAGTCACCCGTTTTCAGAAAGATGGTTTTTCGCCGACAGACATGACAATAGCCGAAATTCGTACGCCCAGTGAGGATCAACCGTGGAATAGCAAGAAAAATCTTCACTCGTTGCCTGATCATATCACTCTCAATAACGTGGTTATCACATGGTTACAAAGTCACATGTTATATTAACAGCAGTTACGGCCTCTGCCTCCTCGAATATGGGTTCAGCAAAGTTCCAACTATGTATTTTTTATAGTTGGCAACAATTTTATCTTTAAGTCGAGCAAATTTTGCCACTATATAACATGAAAATCCCAGATGTTTTTTGATAAGAGCAAATCTATCTTTGTCAAACGCATAATCTAGATTTTGGTTACTAGCCCCAGCTAAACAGTACTCAGCAATGATGAGATTTATATAAATAGGTTTCGCGTCACGTAGACAAAAAGCTTGCATATTGAACACCCAATCCGCCACCAGCGGATATTTGACATTAAATTTACCTATTATTCTGAAGAGACTGGCCCGGTAAAATATTCCCTGCTGACAAATATTTTCTTTTGTTAATCTGATGTTAGTAAACTCGCCTCCATAAATTCTACTGGTGTCGCCGTAAAACACATCACCATATACGAACTTGCTGTCATATGGTTGCGAAAAAACTGTGTCAAATACATTATCATTGGCAAGCATGTCATCGGAACCAATGAAATATAGCCACTCTCCCCGGGCGAGAGTAATCCCCTTATTTAGGGCGTCGTATATCCCTTTGTCTGGCTCGCTTATCCAATATTCAATGGAATTTTCGTATTTTCTCAGGAGATCAATCGTACAATCCGTGGATCCACCATCGACAAGGATGAATTCATAGTGAGGACAAGTCTGGTTGATGACACTCTTTATTGCCCGCTCGAGGGTTGCCCCACCGTTGTAAATCGCCATAACAACGGAAACCAACGGCGGCTGCTCCGGGGAGAGCCCCTTTAAGCGCCGCCCCCCTTCCATCCTTTGGAGTGCTTGGCTTACCATCTAATGCTTCCTTAAAACGAACAGGTAGTAGTCGCCAGTGCCCAGTGCATTAAAAGAGTCGTCGCTGCCCCCACAAAACTGTGCGGGTACAAACTTAGCATAACCGGACAAGCATATTGTTTTATCTTTTATTATTGAACAATTTCTTCTTTAGCTTGACACAGTTAGTTTTTATTTGCTTTAGCTTTAGATTTAAACCCAGACAAGCCGCTACGAGCTGGTATTGCATCTTACGAAATAACGTAAGCTCGTATATCTTATCTTGCAAAAGTCTGTCTCTAAAAAAATGATGATACCATGTGACTTGTACAGTGAGTAATTGCCCAGCTTTATAAAAACTTCCGTTTCCATGATGATACACAGAATTCAAATAAGTAGTTCCCCATAAGCCAGAAAAAGACTTTGTAGGTTCCGAATAAAAAACTCTTTGCCCAGCTCTGCTTAATTGTTCCCCTATGAGTCGCCCTGTATCAATTCCATCAACAAAAAGTCTCTCATCGAAAGCGAGAGGAATTTGAGTATGTTCCTTCTTGAGAACCATGAAGCAGGGATGTGATCCCATTGTAATAGGACATCTTGCTAGTACTGCGTCATGCGTTCTTAATATCCCTTCACATTTGTCTAACCAATGAGGATTAACAGGATGTGCATCTGAATCAAAAATACATATAAATTGCCCCCTTGATTCCAAGACTGCTGCGTTAAGAACCGCTGCATGATCATGACCTTGGAGCTGAAAATGCTTTTCACTTATTGGGTACTCTACAACACGGATAAGATGGTGTAATTTTTGAAGCCTATCCCTGCTGCTCTCACAATGATCCTGGTTGATAATAATTATTTCACAAATCTTTGATATATTAGTATTTGACAGAATTTTTTCGACTAACAATTCAATCCACAAAAAGTCCTTAAAGTGAGTAGTGATAATGGTTACATCTTTCATAATGGATACCCATCTTATTTCAATTTCAGGATTCAGGAAGAAACAACCAACCAGCACCACGAGCGTATTCGATGGTACGACCGGTTTTAGTAGTTACCCCTTCTGCAAGCAGTTTAGCCGCCCGTGGCATGTCGACAAAGACCACAACATTCGGCTCTGCAAGGCAAATATTAAGGTAATATTCTCCTTGATTGATGTTTGGAGGTAGTGACATTTTTCTTTTAAGATGGAAATGCCCCGGAGGGCATAAATCTGCTTTACCTTGGTTGTGACCTGGACTAAAAAAAGCTAAGGGCATATCGTAGATATCTACAATTTTAGCCTCAATTTCCATGCGAAGTGGCATTAATATTTCACCTAAAACTTCTATCTCTAATTCATTGCAACAGGATGGCAATGTCACTTCGTCAAAAGCATTACCATTTACAGTAACCTGATCAATTCTTATATTTGAATTCAATTTTGTAATATGTGAAACTATTGTTGCTGCTTTTCTAGCATCACTATGGGAATATATATCTATACAGTCAGCTGTATTGCCTTGCATGATTAGAGAACCAGAACCCAACACAATACCGGTTTTACAAAGTTGACGTATAGCTGGCATATTGTGACTGACAAAAAGCACGGTCCGCCCTTCCTTCGTCGATACATCCTCCATCTTCCCCAGACACTTCTTCTGAAACTGCATATCCCCAACCGCCAGCACCTCATCAACAATGAGGATCTCCGGCTCCAAATGAGCCGCCACGGCAAACGCAAGCCTCACATACATCCCCGAGGAATAGCGCTTCACCGGTGTATCCAGGAACTTCTCCACCTCGGCGAACGCCACGATCTCATCGAACTTCCGCTTGATCTCCTCTCGGCTCATCCCAAGGATGGCGCCGTTCAAATAGATATTCTCCCGTCCGGAAAGCTCCGAATGAAACCCGGTCCCCACCTCCAACAGGCTCGCAACTCGGCCGTCGATGGTTATCCGCCCCTTGGTCGGCTCGGTGATGCGGGAAAGAATTTTGAGAAGCGTAGACTTTCCGGCGCCGTTGCGGCCGATGATGCCAACCCGATCCCCCTGCTTTATCTCAAAGGAGACGTCTTTTAACGCCCAAAACTCCTCGGTGGTCTGTGCCTGGACAGTATTGCGTTTGATGGAACCCGCGAGCCTCGCCCCCACATCTTTAATCTTATTGACCAGCAGTCTGCTGAACAGTTGTTCCCGCTTGTCGGCCAAATGGGACAGCAGGTACTTCTTGCTCAGATTTTCTACCTTGATTATCGTATCGCTCATAGATGTGATCCTATTACGCCGCGCGTTACAGACGCTGCCGATAAATGCCAATTCTATTTTGCCCAACCATAATCGACAGCATCGGTTTAAATACAACGGTTACTTTTTTGCATAGGCCTAAGACATCTTGGAGCATTTCAATATTTGATAACCGGTATAACTTTTGCCCAATTTCTTCTCAGGAAATTTTTTCGAATCATATTCAACCGGCTTCATGATGTAGGGGGCAGAAATGGATCTACCAGACAGTTGCAAGGCGTTGTAGAATCTAGCTGCCTTTCTGAGGAACGGGAAATTGGGCAGAACTTGCTGATAGCAAAGTTGTACATATATCTGTTCAACCGAAAAGTATTTAGCTAAGAGTTCCTGGAAAGGTCGAAACCCCCACTCCCTCAAATGGAATGGATTAGCAGGGCTCGTATCAAGTTTTTGGAAAGAAATCGGAGTCGAAACAAAAAAATTGCCATTCATCCCCAATGAACGATGTATTGTCGCCAAAAAGGCTTCCACATCCGGGATATGCTCAATGGTTTCGAAGCTGATCGCCACATCATATGTCACGCTGTCAGCAAACTGTTGAGCATCGCCGGCTATAAACGAAACCTTGTCGTATCTATTTCTGATTGAGGCATAACGGATGGCTTTACTGTCGATATCGCAACCCACTACCTTCTTTGCCTGACCTTCCTTGGCAAGAAGATTACTGCCCTTGCCAGTTCCGCAGGCAATATCAAGAACCTTTTTCCCAGAAACAAACTGTGAAACCCATCTATACCTGTTCATGTGCTCAGTTTCCACAGCGATATTTGCAAATCCGGAAACCCACCGTTCAGTTTCATTTCTTACTAGTGCATCCGCCAGCGCTTCTAATTCAAAACCTAGGCAAAACTGTTCATCCACGAGCGCATCGAAATCGTTCATTGTTATCACCTTTTGGTCATATATTGATAATGCCACTGTTAATGGCAACGATTCCATAATTTGAGGTGCTGGATCCTCTGAAGGCCAGAAACCATACCACTGTCAGGATCCATTCTGAAGACAAGAAGAAGTCCCCAGATCATCACCTATCCGACCAACGCCAGTCCCATTCGCGCCTCTAAATAATATCCGCAAAAATCCGCTCGGTTTTCCGGAAGTACCTGATCCCCCCATAGAGGATCAGCAGCGTCAACCCCGTGGAGAGCAGGAAGCCGGGCCAGTAGATCTGGGCATCCCCGCCGAGGATCGCCCAGCGGAAACCGTCGATGACGCCGACCATGGGATTCAGTGAATAGAGAAGGCGCCACTTTCCCGGCACCACATTACTGGAGAAGCCGACCGGCGATACGTAGAGTCCAAACTGGACGATGAACGGCACGATGTAACGGAAATCGCGGTATTTCACGTTCAATGCGGACAGCCAGAGGCTGAAACCTATAGATGCGAGCAATGCCAGGGCAAGAAAGAGCGGCACCGTGACGATTCGCCATTCCGGAATGAACTGGTACCAGACCATCAGAACGGCCAGAACCGCAAAGGAGATGAGGAAATCCACCAGGCTGACAACCACCGCACTGCACGGCACGATCAGGCGCGGGAAATAGACCTTAGAGATCATGTTGGCGTTGGAGATGAGGGAGTTGCTGCTCTCGGAAAGGGCGTTGGCAAAGAACTGCCACGGCAGCATGGCCGCATAGACCAGGATCGCATAGGGCGCGTTCCCGGAGGGAAACTTGGCAAGTTTGCCGAAGATGACGGTGAAGACGATCATGGTCAGGACCGGCCGGATAACGCTCCAGGCGACACCGATGACGGTCTGCTTGTAGCGCACGAGAATATCCCGCCAGGAGAGAAAATAAAGTAGTTCCCGGTAACGCCAAAGATCCTTCCAGTAATGGCGCTCAGTTCGTCCCGCCTCAATTAACAATCTATGTGATGTAGGATTACTCATGGTTCACCTTGCGCCATCTGGAGCGTCTCCGGGCCGTGTATGTCTTGGCGTCTCTCTTGGCGTCTCTGCGTCTTTGCGTTAGGAATCTTTGCGTAAGAAATTGTGGTTTTGTAGCTTCACTTCCCCGCCAGCTTCCTCTCCCACCGCCACGCATCCTCGACTATCTTGTCCAGTGAGGTAAACCGCGGCCGCCAAGCAAGCTCCATGGTTATCCGTTCGGATGAGGCGACCAGCACGGAGGGGTCCCCTGCCCGACGGGGGCCGGTTTTTACGGGGATAGACTTCCCGGTGACCCGCTGGCACGCATCGATCACGTCCCGCACGGAATACCCGGCGCCGTTACCCAGGTTGTAGGCCCTGTTCCCGCTCCCTCCTTTCATGCTGTCGAGGGCGAGGAGGTGCGCATCGGCGAGGTCGCAGACATGGATGTAGTCGCGGACGCACGTGCCGTCGGGCGTATCATAATCTTCTCCGTTGATAATTACAGCATCCCTCCTGCCGGCGGCTGTCTGGAGGACAAGGGGGATGAGGTGCGTCTCTGGATCGTGGGCTTCCCCGATCTCTCCCGAGGGATGTGCACCCGCAGCATTGAAATATCTCAGGGCAACGGTCTCCAGGCCCCAGGCCTGTCCGCAGTCCCGAAGGATTTCCTCAACCATGAGCTTGGAGCGGCCGTAGGGATTGCCGGGACGAAGCGGAGCCTCTTCGACTATCGGGACGGTCGCCTGTGTCCCATATACTGCGGCAGTGGAAGAAAACAGGAACTTCTTCACCCCGGCCTCGCTCATCGCATCCAGGAGCGAGATCGTGCCGGCTACGTTATTGTCGTAATACTTAAGAGGGGCATGCACCGACTCCCCCACCTGGATGAATGATGCAAAGTGGAGAACGGCTTTGATGGAATGAGAAGAAAAGAGCTGTGAAAGAAAGGAGCGGTCTGCCAAATCGCCTTTCACAAGTACCTTTTCCGGCACTGCCCACGGATGGCCGGTGCAGAGGTTATCAACAACGACGACGGAATCACCGCGTTCCTGAAGTGCTCGGACCACGTGACTGCCGATGTAGCCGCAGCCTCCCGTGACAAGAATGTGAGGGGTGGGGGGTGAGGGATGGGGCATATCAGGTTCTCTCCTTGTTCGGGGTGATGAGTTCGCCGGCGTTGTTGCCGCCGGCCGCGCAAATCCACTCCGGAGCGACCCCCAGCGCGAGGAGTCTCTCCCGGAGTGCCTCGCCGCGCTTGAACGAGGTGATGACGATCCGCTCGGCGCCCCTTCCGACCCCCTCTTCGAGGCAATCGACCTCCACGCCAAAAAAGAGGCCGCCGGTCGGCCCGTCGTCCATGATCGCGGCAAGCCCGATGCCGGCCTCTTTGAGCGACAGGTAGGCGATCTCCGCCACCTCGTCCACGCCGCAAAACGACACGCTCTTCACGCCGGCGGCGACGAGCCCTTGGAACAGTGCCGCGTAATCCTGCCGCGCGACGCGGTACAGGTTGGTGAAATAGCTCAGGTGCTGGTAGGCCAGACGGCTCTTTTCGGCAATCCCCTGGGGAGTGAGGATGTAGGCATAGCGGTTCCTGGGGAACGCCTTGATTCGGACGAACCCCTTGGCTACGAGGTTCTTCAGGTAAGAGTTGACGAGCCCGAGGGCGATGTCGAGCCGGCGAGAGAGCTCTCGCTGGGTAAGGGGCTCCTCCCGGGCGATCTCCTCCATGAGGAGGAAGGAGCGGTAGGTGTCGGGAATCTTGTCACTGCCATTGTTCATAGAATGAACAATATATCAAGCGGCGCTCATTGGCAAGGTTTTTTTATCAATTCCCGGTAGATAGCAACGAGTTCCTCCCCCCGTGCAAGCCAGGAATGCTCCAGCTCAGCCTTCTCCCTCACCCGGCGGGCGAGTTCGCGCCGGCGTGCCGCATCGGCCAGTAGTTCCTCGATCCGTGCGGCGAAATCGGCGGGGTCCCCCGGGCACGCGTAGACACCGGTATCCCCCATGATTTCGCGGTTGACCGGATTGTCGAAGGCGACCGTCGGCAGCCCGCAGGCCATGTAGTTGAAGAGCTTGCCGTTCGCCTCGGTGAGGGAAATTTTCGGGGAGACCGCAATGTCGCCGGCACAGAGGTACAGGGGGGCAGAGCCGTAGTCGACCCGGCCGGTGAAGGTGACCAGGCCGCCGAGCCCGAGGGCCTCGGCCCGCTCCCGGTATCGGACTTCGGGAAAACCCATGACCAGGAAATGGGGGGCGGTTCCCCGCTCGTGGAGGATCTTCATCACCTCCAGGAGGAGGTCGATCCCCTGGTACCGGTTGAGGACCCCGAGAAAAACGGCGACCGGCCGGTCAGGGGGAAGACCGAGTGCCCGGCGCGCCTCGTCCGGTGAATACGGCCGGAAAACTGCGGTATCGACGCCGTCGATGATCCCCCGCACCTTCCCTGCCGGCACCCCCCAGGACGCCGGCAGATCGGCCGCCCCCGCCCGGGAACTGGTTACCACGAAGTCTGAGCCGTTGTTGACAATTCGTTCCAGGAAGCGGAAGATCCGGTAGAGGAGCGAGCCCCTGCGGATGAAGCCATGGTCGAGCATCTCCGCGGTCAGGCTCCCCTGGCAGTCGAATATGAGCGGGACGCGGAGGAATTTATTCAGGAGGATGCCGAGGAAGGCCCCTTCGTGGAGATGGGCATGGATCACGTCGGGACGAAAGCGACGCGCCGTGGCCAGCGCCTTGAAGAAGAGGAGGATGTCCAGGTACGGCTTGTGCCAGGAAGGACCAGCGGCGAGCTTTGTATACCAGGGGATCTGCGGGATGCGGGCGGTGGGGATCCCGGCCATGTCGCGCCCGATGTGGTAGGTGACGATGCACACCTCGTGGCCGAGGCCGATCAGCACCCGGGCCTCTTCGTAAATCCGGACATGACACCCGCGGTCGGAGAAGTAGGGGGTCGGGGCGAGCATGAGGACGCGAAGCGTCCCCAGGCTCTGGGCTCTGGGCTCTGGGCTCGCGGTATGGTGTTCGTCTCTCATTCCTCGCGCCTCGCGCCTCGTGCCTCGCGCCTAGTCCGCGAAGTTGACCCTTTCGCGGACGACATAGATGGGTTTTCCTTGGGCTTCATAGTAGGTCCGCGCATTCAGCTCGCCGAGGAGGCCGAGGACGATGAACTGGACCCCCATGAAGAGGAGGAAAGCTGTGAGGATGAGGAGCGGGTTGCGGTTCATGCTCACGTGCTCGAAGAGCTTCATGTAGAGGGTAGTGCCACCGCTCAGGAACGCCGCTGCCAGGGTATAGATTCCCCACTTGCCGAACAGCTGGATCGGTTTGGTCGAGTAGGCGAGGAGGAACTTGACCGTCATCAGGTCGAGCACAACCCGCATTGTCCGGGAGATGCCGTACTTGCTGGTGCCATGGAGCCGGGGAAGGTGGTTCACCGGCAGCTCCGCCACCCGGGCACCCACCTGGGAGGCGAGGGCCGGGACGAACCGGTGCATTTCGCCGTACAGGTTGATGCCGTCAAGGAGCTCCCGCCGGTACGCCTTCAGGGTACAGCCGTAATCGTGGAGGTGGACCCCCGTCAGCCGGGAAATAAGGCCGTTGGCCAGTATCGACGGCAGCTTGCGGTTGATGAAGGTATCCTTGCGGTTCTTGCGCCACCCTGACACCACGTCGTAACCTGCGTCGATCTTCTCCAGGAGACGGGGGATGTCGACCGGGTCATTCTGCAGGTCGCCGTCCATCGGCACGACGACGCGTCCGGCGGCCGCGTCGAAGCCGGCGGCCATGGCTGCGGTCTGTCCGAAATTCCGACGGAAGCGGATCACCTTGACCCGGGGGTCGTCCTGGGCGATCTTCTTCAGGTGGAAGAACGAGTTGTCGGAAGAGCCGTCGTCGACCAGGATAATCTCGTACACCAGCCGAGTGGCGGCCAAGGCGGCGGTGATGCTGGCATGCAGGACAGAGACGTTTTCTTCCTCGTTGTAGATGGGTACGACAATGCTGAGATCCACTTTTAAACCTCTGTAAATACGGGGATCGGGGACCGGTAAAAGGCCGGGACCCGGGATCGGGGACCGGTAAGAACCTGAAACTAACCTATCCGCGTTCTTTTCTGATCTCTTATTTGATCTAGTTTTAATCTAGTTTTTACTCCCGGTCCCTGGTCCCTGGTCCCCGGTTCCGGATTCCCAGTCCCGGATTCCCAGTCTTTCCCGAATTCCTTCACCCGGCGGATGGTCACCTCGGTGGCCAGCGGAGACGCCCTTTTCCAACGGGGAAATGCGAGGCCACGGATCATGCCGAGCCCGTAGCAGAGGTGAAACAGGGGAAAGACGGCCGGCAACAGGGTCGCCGAGCCCGGGCGCCCGCTCCGTACCCCTTCGAAAAGGGCGACGCCACCGATGAGTAGTAGGTAGCACAAAAGCGGGAGATAGTAAACAGCCTTGTGTGACAGGGGAAGGAGCAGCAGGTAGAGGAGAAACATTGACGGGACGAAGGTAATCGGCTTCACAACGCCGCTGAGGACGGTCTGCTCACCTCGTCCCCGGCCATAGCCGAGGAGCTGGCGACAGAACGCCCTGAGCGTCGGGCGCTGACTGCGCAAGACCGCCAGGCAGGGATCGTGAATGAGCCGCCGCCCGTCCCGCCTGAGCCGCTCCATCAGCTCGTTCTCCTCGTTGGGGTAGAGGCGTTCGTCGAACCCGCCGCAGGCGAGGAACAGCTCCCGTCGAAAACTGAGGTTACAGAGGATCAGCTCCCGGTCGCTGGTCTCGCGCACCTCCCCCGTCTGCCGGTAGCGGTTGCGCATCCCGCCACCGCCGATTGCGGAGGCAAACACCATGGCATAGGCGTGCTGCAGGCGGCTGTCGGTTTCCGGCGTAAGCGACGGTCCCCCGGCCGCGGCCACAGCCGGATCGGCATAGAGCCGCACCGCTCTGTGCAGGAAACCCGGCCGGACCCGCGAGTCGTCATCGAGGAAATAAATGATCTCGCCGGTCGCGACAGTGCCGGCTGCACAGTTGCGCTGCCGGCTCGGCTGTGTCCCCTCCGTCACTATGACCTCGAGGGAGCCGGACGGGTAGTCGACCGCGCGCAGAAAGTCGAGGGCGCTTACCCTTCCGCCCGGTTTCACCGGGATGATGATGGAAACCGCTGGTGTCTCGGTCATGGGGTCCCATGCACAAAAAGCCGGGGAATTCCCGGCTTTTTGTCGTATCAACATGCGGAGATGAAGCCTGTCGGTGGCAGCTGCTGATCCAGCGCGACGCGGCGGAACGCGTGCCGCTACCTGCCGCCGCCGTAACTGTGGAGACCGGAGAGGAACAGGTTGACGCCGAGATAGCAGAAGATGGTCGCGGCAAAGCCGATGACGGACAGGATGGCCGCCCGCTTGCCGACCCAGCCCCTGGTGATGCGGGCATGCAGGAAAGCGGCGTAAATGAACCAGACGATGAGTGACCAGGTCTCCTTCGGGTCCCAGCTCCAGTAGGTACCCCAGGCGTAGTTGGCCCAGGCCGCGCCGGTGACGATACCGAGGGTGAGGAGCGGAAAGCCGATCATGATCGCCCGATAGTTCAGGTCGTCCAGTATCCGGATGGAGGGAAACATGGAGAGCAGCCCGCCGGCCGGGGCACTGTCCGATTCCTTCCCCGCCTTGATCAGGTACATGATGGAAATGCCGCAGGCCACGGCAAAGGCAGCGTAGCCGAGAAAGCAGGTAATGACGTGGTAGAGGAGCCAGTTGCTCTGAAGAGCGGGAACAAGCGGCTCGATCCCGCTGTTGAGCCCCAGTTGCGCCCAGGCCATTCCCAGCAGCGCGAAAGGTATGACGAATGCCCCGACGATCCGGTACTTGTACTTGAACTCGATCAGACCGTAAATGAGGACGATGGTCCAGGAAAAGAACACGACCGATTCGTAGAGGTTGGAGAGGGGGGCATGGCCGTGGCCTATGGCGTACGACTCCCGCCAGCGCAGAATGATGGCGATGGTCTGGATGATGAAGCCCCCGTAGGCGGCAAGACTGCCGGCAAGGCCCACGGTCTTGTTCTTGCTGGCCAGAAAGGCAAAGAAAATCAGCATCGAAACCATGTAGCAGATGGTTGTTACGTTGAACAGCAGGGAACTGGACATCGGTTTATCCTCCGCAGCGGTATGCTTTTGTTGGTGCAGGATCCCCGGTGGAAGCCGGGTCAGGGCAGACTCGCGGCCTGCCTAACGGTGACAGCGTGTCAGATGCTTTTCAGTTTATCCACTAGTTCGTCAAAGGCAAGCTGGAAACCCGCCTGGTTCTTGCTTGCAGTCCCCCCCATGGTGACCCGGCCGCGGGCGACCCGCACCCAGATGCGCTTGTGGGAGAGGAAGAACGCGAGCAGGATGCCGACCACCATCAGGGCGCAGCCGAGCCAGACCACCCACACGCCGGGATCCTTCGCCACCTGGAGACCGGTGTAGTACTTCTCGTCGGCCCCCTCGTAAGTGAAGATCAGGTTGCCGCCACGCTCCTCGTCAAACTTGGGATAGTCGCGGAAAACGACGAAGGGCTGGGGACTGCCGCCTGGAGGGGTTACCTCGATCCTCGCTGCCGGACCCGAGAATTGCGGCAGCACGGACCTGACCTCCTGGGTGGCTTCCAGCACCTGTATCGTGCCGCCCCCCGGCAGGGAGGCCCGTTCGCCCTGGCGGACGGTCAACGGCACCGGTGCTCCCCCCTTGCGTTCCCGCACGGTGAAATGGAAGACTCCCCCCTCGCCGGTCGGGCCGTAGCTCGACTGGTAGAAGGTTATCCCCTTGTAGGTGAGCGGCTGGTTAACGATGACCTTGACGTTCTCGTAACCGGGCACCGGCTTGCCGTTCTCAAGGACGGTCAGGATGCTCCTGAACTCCTTGGGCGCGCCGGTATCGTAGAAGGAGACGGAAAATTTCTCGCACTTGACGGCGAAGCCGAGGTCGATCTGCTTTCCGCTGCGCGATTCGATGGTGGAAACGCTCCCCCCTTCGGGGATCGCGGCGTACCCCTTGTAGCCGGCAAGGGAGCCGATGATGGCGCCGATGAAGATGATGATGATGCTCAGGTGCACCACGTACACCCCCAACCGGCAGTAAGGGTTCTTCTCGGCAAAGAAGTGATACTCGCCGTCAACCTCGGTCAGCCTCGGTTCGGCGAACTCCTTCCGGAGAAACGCAGCCGCCCTGTCCTTGAGAGCCGCAGGTTCGCCACCGACCTTGACTTCGTGGGTGAGGCTGAGGGACTTCTCGAACCCCTCATCCATGACGAGGGTCGGCTCGGAGATGATCTTCCAGACCCGGGGCAGCCTCTTGATGGAGCAGGCGATGAGGTTGATCGTCAGGAGATAGAGCAGGAGCAGGAACCACCAGGAGTGGTACATGTCGAAGAAACCGAGAGCGGCGTATATCTTGAACTTGGCCTGGCTGATGGTCTGGAGGTATTCGGGAGCGGGAGGGCCCTGGGGAATGATGGTGCCGATGATCGAGGTGACGGCGAGGCCGATAAGGAGGAATATGGAAAGCTTCAGGGAACAGAAAAAGTCCCATACCGATTGTACGACTCCGCGATTGTCCGTTGTCAAGGCATTCTCCTGAAAGCAAAGGGGTTTTTTATGCACAAGAAGTCATTATAAATGATGACAAGAGGAAAAGTCAATTCTCTCATTTCCTCCCGAAAATTGATTCGTTCCCTTCCCCGCGTGAACCGGTTACACTGCGCTGCCACAACGCAAGAAGGGGGTAACGGCACACCGTTACCCCCTTCTTGCTTAATTATTTCGACCGGCGCGGTACGCTTACTTCTTGTGGCACTCGCCGCACTTGGTCGGGCCTTGCCCCTTCTCAGTATGGCACCCCTTGCAGGTCTTGTGGGCCATGTCCTTGCCGAAGCCCTCGATTTTGCCCGGGCCTTTCTCGTGGCAGAGCTTGCAGTCCTTCAGCATTTCCTGGTGCTTTTTGTGGTTGAAGGTAACGTTGCCCATTTTTGCCGGCAGGGTGATGGTTTCCGGACCAGCTGCCAGGGCCGCCCCGGCGCAGATGAGGGTAAGAGCCACTGCTGCGATAATCTTTTTCATCGATCTTCACCTCCAGGTAGAGTTAAAAGCGCACAAAACCCTATTACACCGGAGGACCTTTGTCAAGAGGAAACGGGGAAATTTCTCTTTAATTTCAACACATTATGCCAAGCTAATTCTATTTCACCCTATTTTCCCAGTGGTTTGCAGCCGGAGATCCTTTTCCTCCACCTCCCGGGCCATCGCTTCCCGGAAGGCCTTGAGTCGCCCGGTGAGTGCCGGATCACCGAGAGCCAGGATCTGCGCGGCAAGAATGCCGGCATTCCTGGCTCCCGCCTTGCCGATCGCCATCGTTGCCACCGGGATGCCGCCGGGCATCTGTACCGTCGAATAGAGGGCATCGACGCCATTCAGCGCGCCGCCGCCGATGGGAACACCGATGACCGGCAGGACCGTCTCCGCGGCGACGACCCCGGCCAGATGGGCCGCCATCCCGGCGCCGGCGATGATCACCCGTATTCCCCGCCCGGCCGCCTCCGCGGCCAGTGCCGCAGTCCGCTGCGGCGAGCGGTGGGCTGACGATATGTGCAGCTCGCAGGGTACCCCGAAGTCGGCCAGAACCTTCGCCCCCTCCTCCATCACGGGGAGGTCGGATTCGCTCCCCATCACGATCAGTACCTGTGGATTGCCCAATGGAACCTCCTTTTCACCTTTCACCGTTTCAACGCCTTCGCCCCGATGTCCCTGCGAAAATGAGCCCCCTCCCAGGCGATGGCGGCAACCCCCCGGTAGGCCCTGTCGATGGCCTCGCGCACCGTCGTACCCAGGGCGGTCACCCCGAGGACGCGGCCGCCGTTGGTGACGACTTTCCCGTCGCGCAGCGCCGTGCCGGCGTGGAAGACGAACAGCTCCCCGATTCCTGCAGTCGCATCCAGACCGGTAATCACGTCCCCCTTGGCGTAATCGCCGGGATACCCCTTGGACGCCATGACCACACAGACCGCCGCCTTGTCGTGCCACTCGACCGCCAGGCCGCCGAGATCCCCCTGCGCCACAGCCAGGAGGATGGGAACGATGTCCGACTTCATCCGCATGAGGAGCGGCTGGCACTCAGGGTCGCCGAAGCGTGCGTTGAACTCCAGGGTCTTTACGTGTTCCCCGTCGATCATCAGCCCGGCGTAGAGGACCCCCCGGTAGGGGCGCCCCTCCGCCGCCATGCCGTCCACGGCGCGGCGCATCACCTCGTCCATGGCTTTGGCATGGATTGACGGGGTCACCACCGGCGCCGGCGAGTAAGCCCCCATGCCGCCGGTGTTGGGGCCCTGGTCGCCGTCGAAGACCGCCTTGTGGTCCTGGGCGCTCGCCAGGGGGATGATGTTCTTCCCGTCGGTGAAGGCGAGAAAGGACGCCTCCTCGCCGCGCAGGAACTCCTCGATCACCACCCGCGAGCCGGCCTCGCCGAAGGCGTTCCCCGAGAGCATGTCGGTCACCGTTGCAACCGCCTCCTCCCGTGTCTGTGCGATGATCACCCCTTTGCCGGCGGCCAGGCCGTCGGCCTTGATGACGATGGGGACGCCGACCCGGTCGATGAAGGCCACCGCCGGCTCCACGTCGGTGAACACCTCATAGGCTGCGGTGGGGATCCGGTACTTCTTCATCAGGTCCTTGGCGAACGCTTTGCTCGCCTCGATGATGGCGGCGTTGCGCCGGGCACCGAAAATCGTCAGGCCGTACTCCTCGAAGAGATCAACGATTCCCAGGGAGAGGGGAAGCTCGGGCCCGACCACGGTCAGTCCGATCTCCTCCCGCTGGGCAAAGGCGAGGAGCCCAGGCAGGTCATCGACCTTGAGGGGGACGTTTTCCGCGATCATGCCGATGCCCGGGTTTCCCGGGGCGCAGTATACTTTGCTGACGAGCGGCGACTGGGCGACTTTCCAGACAAGGGCGTGCTCGCGCCCGCCGCTGCCGATGACGAGAACTTTCATTTTATCTCCCTCTGAAGGCGTGAATGGTGAAACGCTCCCTCCGGTCGCTGTGAAAGGTGAATAAAGGCAACTCGATTACCGTTCACTATTCACCATTCACGGGTTTTTCAATGTCTGAAGTGTCTCATTGAGGTAAACACCATGGCGATGCCGTGCTCGTCGGCCGCGGCGATCACTTCCTCGTCGCGGACGCTCCCCCCCGGCTGGATGACCGCGGTGACCCCCACGGCTGCCGCATTTTCGAGGCCGTCGCGGAAGGGGAAGAAGGCGTCGGAGGCCATCACCGCCCCCTTGACATCGAGCCCGGCATGTTCGGCCTTGATGGCGGCGATCCGGGCGGAGTTCACCCGGCTCATCTGGCCGGCGCCGACACCGATCGTCATGCCGTCCTTCCCGTAGACGATGGCGTTGGACTTGACGAACTTGGCCACCCGCCAGGTGAAGAGGAGGTCGACCATCTCCTTCTCAGTGGGAGCCCGCTTGGTCACCACCTTCAGGCTGTCGTACAGGGCAAGATCGGTATCCTGGACGAGAAGACCGCCGTTCACCCGCTTCATGTCAAGGCGCTGGGCGGGCTCGGCGGGCCACGCGCCGCATTCCAGGAGCCGCACGTTCTTCTTGGCGGCGACGAACTCAACCGCGGCCGGAGAGACCTTCGGAGCAATGATCACCTCGACGAACTGGCGGTCGACAATGGCCTTGGCCGTTTCGGCGTCGAGCTCGCGGTTGCAGGCGATGATCCCGCCGAAGGCCGACTCGGGGTCGGTCTTGTAGGCCCGGTCGTAGGCCTCGATGAGAGTGGCACCAAGGGCCACCCCGCAGGGGTTGGCATGCTTGACGATGACGCAGGCCGGCCCTTCGGCGAATTGCTTGACGCACTCCAGGGCCGCATCGATATCGCCGATGTTGTTGTAGGAGAGCTCCTTTCCCTGGAGCTGCCGAGCGGTGGCCACCGAGGACTCCGGCACGTCCCGCTCCACGTAGAAGGCGGCCTTCTGGTGAGGATTCTCGCCGTAGCGCATCCCCTGGGCCTTTCTGACCTGAATGGTGAGGGTCGGCGGGAAGTCGACGTTCTCCTCGCCGAGCTTTCGCCCAAGCCAGTTGGAGATCGCCCCGTCGTAGGCGGCGGTGTGCTGGTAGACCTTCACGGCAAGACCGAAGTTGGTCTCCCGGGACACCGCCCCGCCACTGGCAGCCATCTCGTCGAGGACCTTCCGGTAATCCGCGTGGTCAACGAGCACGGTGACGTCGGCGTTGTTCTTCGCCGCGGAGCGGAGCATGGTGGGTCCGCCGATGTCGATGTTCTCGATGGCGTCCTCCAGGGTACACCCCGGCTTGGCCACGGTCGCTTCGAAGGGGTAGAGGTTCACCACCACCATGTCGATCGGCTCGATACCGTGCGCCTTCATGGTCGCCACGTGCTCGGGGTTCCCCCGCATGCCGAGCAGCCCCCCGTGCACCTTGGGATGGAGGGTCTTTACCCGGCCGTCGAGCATTTCGGGAAAACCGGTGAATTCGGAGACGTCCTTGACGTTCAACCCCGCCTCCCGCAGCAGTTTGGCGGTACCGCCGGTGGAGAGGATCTCCACGCCGTAGCCTGCCAGTTCCTTGGAGAATTCGACGATGCCGGTCTTGTCGGAGACGCTGATAAGCGCCCTGGTGATCTTTGCCATGGTATGTGCTCCTTGGGGAAAAATCTACCACGGAACCCTGGGGTTCCATGGTGAAAATTCAGTTTTCGGGTTTCGGGAAATTCATCTCAGCCAGAAAATGCTTTTCGAAGGCGGGGGTGCCGGAAAGGGGGATGACCCTTATCGCCCTTGCCAGGTCGTCGACTGCCGCAAATCCGTCAGGGGCGCAGATGGCCTTTTCCACACCGGCCAAGGCTCCGTCACGGACAAAGCGTGCTATATCTACCATCTTTTCCGTGAAAATTCCAACGTTTTTTAAGGTTTCCGGCCGCAACTCGGCACCGAAGGAACCGGTCAGAACCACCTCCCGCATGGCGTCATGGGGTATGCCGCTCCTCTCCAGGAGGACATCCACTCCGGCCCGGACAGCCCCCTTGGCCAACTGGACCTGGCGGACATCGTTCTGGCTCAGATACACCAGGCGCTGCGCATCCTGGTACAGGACGAACACCGTCTCGCCACCGATGTTCCTGATCCGGTTGGCCAGGTTCGTGCCGATTTCCTCCGCCTGGCGCAGGCGGCCGGTATGGTCCATCACTCCGGCGCGCAGGAGCGTTTCGACGGTCTCCATTACCCCCGAGCCGCAGATCCCGGCCGGGGTGATATCGCCGACCGTGGTGAGCACAAGCCGGTCGGCCGCGAGGCTCACGCCGGATATGGCGCCGGGAAGGGCAGCCATGCCACAGGAGAGGTTCCCTCCCTCGAACGCCGGTCCCGCTGCCGCCGATGTGGCATAGATGACGTCTCCGTCCACCAGGGCCAGCTCGCCGTTGGTGCCGAGGTCGAAGAAGATGCAGGGGCCGGAGCCCATGGAGCAGGGCATAGTAATGTCACAGCCGTGAAGAAATGCGACCAGGTCCCCCCCCACAAATCCACCGGGAAGGGGGAAAAGATAGGCGTCGAACTCCAACTCCCAGCCAAGCTCCGTGGTCCGTATCCGGCTCCCGGCGAAAAACAACGGCCGATACGGAGGAAATGCCAGGGACCCCACATCAAGCCCCATGAGGAGATGTTCCATGGCCGGGTTGCCGGCGATGGCGATCACTCCCACCTCCCCCGGGGGAAGACCGGCCGTGGTGAGGAGCTCGCGGGTGAGGCACTCCAGTTCCCGATTTATCTGGAGCGACTGTATCCGCAGATTTTCAGGGGAGCGGAGGGCGGCTTCAAGGCGCGACACCACGTCGGCGCCGAACTCCCGCTGAGGATTGAGGGCACCGGTCGCTGCCAGCCGCGTTCCCCACTGCCGGTCCACGAGGGAGGCGGCGATGGTGGTGGTGCCGAGGTCGAAGGCTATGGCGAAGCGATCAGACGATTTCAACGGGCGACTCCCCGGAGGCGAGCACCTCGCCGATCCGTACTGCAAAACAGCCGCGCCCTGCCGCCAGCTGCATGAATCGGCCGACGCTTTCTGCGGAAAGCGATACCAGCAAGCCCCCCGACGTCTGAGGATCGAAAAATGGCAGGAGATCGTCGTCGGCAGCCCTTCCGTCGGCGACCTGCAGTCCGTAAAAGTCGCGGTTCCGATAGCAGCCGGCCGGCACCAGGCCATCGGCTGCCAGCTCCCGGACCCCAGTCATGACCGGAACGGCGGCCCGCTCCAGCCGGAACGTGACCCCAGCCCCCCGGGCCATTTCGTTCGCGTGGCCGATCAGGCCGAAGCCGGTCACGTCCGTGGCGGCCGTCGCACCGCACGCGACCATGAGTTCGGCAGCCACGGCATTGAGGGTGGTCATCCAGCGGACCGCCTCGTCGGCCACCGCATCGGAGACCATCCCGGCCTTGACGGCCGTGGCCACGATCCCGGTGCCGAGCGGCTTGGTGAGGAGGAGCACGTCACCGGGCCGGGCCGTCGAATTCCGGATTACTTTGGCAGGGTCGAGGAGGCCGGTCACCGAAAGCCCGTACTTAAGCTCGTCGTCCTCCACCGTATGCCCCCCCACCAGACAGACCCCCGCCTCGGTGAGGGTCGCCAGGCCGCCAGCCAGGATTTCCCCGAGTATCGCAACCGGAAGGGTACATGCGGGGAAAAACGCCAGGTTCATGGCAGTAACCGGCCTCCCCCCCATGGCGTAGACATCGGAGAGGGCGTTGGCCGCAGCTATCCGGCCGAAGGTGAACGGATCGTCCACCAGGGGGGTGATGATGTCGCAGGTCTCCACCAGGGCGAGGTCGGCACCGATGCGGAAGACTCCGGCGTCATCGGCGGTCTCCGGCCCCACCAGCAGGGCGGGGTCGGACGACCGCTCAAGACCGCTCAAGGCATTTTCCAGGCCCGCCGGGCCCAGTTTGGCCGCTCAACCGGCAGCCTTGACGAGGGATGTCAGCTTGATTGTATTCTTTCTCATATCCAACTTCTCCCGCTCGCGCTCAAAAATGCCCAGATGCTAGGCGCGCGATGCCGAGGAGTGAGTCGTAGCAGTGCTACGACGCAACGACGCAGGCAGAAGCGCAACAACGCAGATGGGCGTTTTTCAGCGCGAGTCATGGATGTACACCCGCGGCACCCGCTTGGTGATGCCGCAGAAGATCTCGTAGGGAATGGTGCCGGCCTTTTCCGCCAGTTCCTCCGCGCGGATGCAATGTCCGTCACGGTCGCAGCCGAGGAGGATCACGTCATCCCCCAGCGCAACGCCGGGGACGTCGGTCACATCCAGCATGATCCAGTCCATGCAGACCGTGCCGATGACCGGGGCGCGGCTCCCCCTGACGAGAGCCTCCCCCCGGTTGGTGAGGGCGCGGCAGTAACCGTCGGCATAGCCCACCGGAACGCTCGCCACCAGGATCTTTCCCGCCGCGGCATAGCGCCGGGCGTAACTGATGGTGGTTCCAGGCTCCACCCATTTGAGCATCGCCACCTTGCTCTTCAGCCGCATCACCGGCCGCAGGTCGAGCTTTCCCTCGAAGTCGGCCGACGGTGGCGCGCCGTACAGGACGATCCCGGGGCGGACAAGGTTGCAGAACGGCAGGTCCCGGTCGAAGACGGCGGCGCTGTTGGCGATATGAACGTAGCGGGGGACGAACCCCGCCCCGCGGGCCGCCTCGACCGCAGCAGCAAAGTAGCCGGCCTGCCGGTCGGTGTACTGCCGTCCCTCCTCGTCCAACTCGTCGGCCGACGCGAAATGGGAGATGATCCCCTCCAGTTCGAGGTTCTTCATCCCCTGCAGCTTCTGAAAGAAGGGTGCCGCCTCGGCATGGGGGATACCGAGCCGTCCCATGCCGGTATCGATCTTTATGTGGACCTTCGCCTTGCGGTAGAGCTTGCCCGCGACATAATTGAGCAGGCGCGCCTGCTCCAGAGAGAAGACCGCCGTGGAGAGGTTGAAGCCGATGCACTTCTTTTCCTGCCCGGGGTAGATGCCGCCGAGAATCAGCACCGGTCGGTCGATACCGCTCTTCCGGAGCTGGATCCCCTCTGCCAGGAAGGCCACGCCGAAGGCGGTGACCCCCAGGGCGTCCAGTTCCCGGGCCACATCCATGAAACCGTGACCGTAGGCATCCGCCTTGACCACCGCCAGGATGCCGCACCCGGCGGGGATGGTCCCCTGCACCTGGCGGAAATTGTGGCGCAGGGCGCTGAGGTCTATTTCGGCAATCGTCGGACGGCTGTCCATAAAAATCCGGTTATGAGTTTTGAGTTCTTAGTTTTTTTGAGTTCAGGCCTTGGTCATGAGCCCTTTAGGCCCGTCGTTTGGATCCGAGTCCCGAGTAACAATTTTTTCTACCATTTCTCCCCCGGCCTGTAAAGCCAAAAACCGGAAATTCCGTTGACTTATGGCAAAAATTCCAGTAGGCTGACTTGTCTAATCGAAAGCCAGCTGGGGGAGTTCGCGAGAACTGAGATGGGCTTCGCCCAAACCCTTTGAACCTGATCCGGTTCGCACCGGCGTAGGGAAGCGGCCACTTCCACCTTGGACCCCGATTGCCAGGAAGCCGCGACCCTTTGTAGTCGTGGCTTTTTTCGTTCGATACCATCGAGAAACGGACTCAGATGAAACGCAGCAAGGACCATCTCAAGCTCGTGGTCGACCGCCGGAACGCTGACGCCCGGATCAAAGGGGTCTATCTTGTCACCGACCAGGGGGACCGACTGCCGGCACGGGTCAGGGAGGCCATCAGCGGTGGTGCCACCATTGTCCAGTTCCGGGACAAAGGGCGGGATATGGCCGCGCGGGCCGAGTTGGGACGTGAGCTGCGCGCCATCTGCGCCGCCGCGGCGGTCCCCTTCATCGTCAATGACGACGTGGAGCTTGCCCGACAACTCGGGGCGGACGGTGTGCACCTGGGGCAGGATGATGGCGACCCGGCCGCAGCGCGGCAGCTGCTCGGGCCGCACAAGCTTATCGGCGTCTCCACCCACAACCTGGATGAGGCTCAGGCAGCGCAAGCCGCCGGGGCAGATTATATCGGCTTCGGCGCCATGTACCCCACCGGCAGCAAAGAAGTGGAGCACCTCCCCGGGCCTGACGCCCTGGCGGCTGTCAGGCCGGCCATCTCAATCCCGGTCGTCGCCATCGGCGGCATCAACCGCGACAACGCCGGCCGGGTCATCGACAGCGGCGCCGATGCCGTAGCGGTAATCTCCGGGATCCTGGGCCAGCGGGAGCCTGCCCTGGCGGCCGCAGAACTGGCGCTTCTCTTCAACCGGAAAAGGCCGGCGCCGAGGGGTGCCGTACTGACCGTGGCCGGCAGCGATTCGGGCGGTGGCGCCGGGATCCAGGCCGACCTGAAAACCATCACCCTGCTGGGGAGCTACGGCGCCTCCATCATCACCGCCCTCACCGCCCAGAATACCCGCGGGGTGGCCGGCATTCACGGCGTGCCACCGGCGTTCGTGGCGGAGCAGCTGGACGCCGTCCTGAGCGACCTTCCCATCGACGTGGTGAAGACCGGCATGCTTTTCTCCGCCGGGGTCATCGAGCGGCTTGCTGAAAAACTGGCGGAGTTCAACCGGCGCATCGTGGTGGTCGACCCGGTAATGCTCGCCACGGGGGGCGCAAGCCTCACCGACGGCAACGCCGTGACTGCCCTGAAGGAACGGCTTTTCCCCCTCACCTACCTCCTCACCCCGAACATCCCGGAGGCGGAAAAGCTGACCGGTCTGACCATCGTGGACGAGGCGGGCATGGAAGAGGCTGCCCAGAGGATCCAGCAAATGGGGACCCGCAACGTCCTGATCAAGGGGGGGCACCTGTCCGAAGGGAACGCCGTGGACATCCTCTACGACGGCCGCGCCTTTACCCGCTACCGGAGCCCCCGACACCTCACCAGGAACACCCACGGCACCGGCTGCACCCTGGCCTCGGCCATCGCCGCCTTCCTCGCGCGGGGAGAGCCGCTACCGGAAGCCGTGGCAAGAGCCAAGGAGTTCGTCACCGCGGCAATCAGGCTCGCCACCCCCCTGGGGAAGGGGCACGGACCGGTGAATCATTTTCTGGCCGCACAACAAATGCAAGACCGGCACTAAGAACCGGGACTGGGTACTCGGGACAGGGAATAAGCTTTGCCCATCCCCTCGTTGCATATGAATCTGAATAAGGAGCATCACCATGTCGAAGACCCAGCTTGAATACGCCCGCAGCGGCATTATCACCGACAAGATGGAAGAGGCGGCTCTGGCCGAAGGGGTCCCTGCCGAGTTCATCCGGGACGGGATCGCCGCGGGGACCATCATCATCTGTCACAACATCAAGCATGGCAACGGACGGCCGCTTGCTGTGGGGACAGGGCTCCGCACCAAGGTGAACGCCAACATCGGCACCTCCGCCGACGACACCGACATTGCCAAGGAGCTGGAAAAGGCCCGGGTGGCGGTGCAGTTCGGCGCCGACGCCATCATGGACCTCTCCACCGGCGGGCCGGTGGACGAGATCCGCCGCGCCATCATCGCCGAGACGAACGCCTGCATCGGTACGGTTCCCCTCTACCAGGCGGCCCTCGATGCGGTGCGGACGAAGAAGAAGGCGATCGTCGACATGACCGTCGACGACATCTTCGCCGGGGTTATCAAGCACGCCGAGGATGGAGTGGATTTCGTCACCGTCCACTGCGGCGTGACCCGGGGAACGGTGGAGCGGATGAAGAACGAAGGGCGCCTCATGGACGTCGTCTCCCGCGGCGGCGCCTTCACCGTGGAATGGATGGCCTACAACAACCGGGAGAACCCGCTCTTCGAGCACTTCGACCGGCTGCTGGAGATCGTCAAGGCGTACGACATGACCCTGTCGCTCGGTGACGGCTTCCGGCCGGGGTGCCTCGCCGACGCCACCGACCGGGCGCAGATCCACGAGCTGATCCTCCTCGGCGAACTGACCCAGCGGGCCACGGCTGCCGGGGTTCAGGTGATGATCGAAGGACCGGGGCATGTCCCCCTCAACCAGATCGAGGCGAACATCCTCCTCCAGAAGCGGCTCTGTCACGGCGCACCTTTCTATGTCCTGGGCCCCCTCGTCACCGACATCGCCCCGGGCTACGACCACATCACCTGCGCCGTCGGCGGGGCGATCGCGGCCGCCGCCGGCGCCGACTTCCTCTGCTACGTCACCCCCTCCGAGCACCTGCGCCTTCCCACCGTGGAGGACGTGCGGGAAGGGGTCATCGCCTCGCGCATCGCCGCCCACGCCGCCGACATCGCCAAGGGGGTGAAGGGGGCCATGGCCAAGGACATCCAGATGGCCAAGTGCCGCAAGAAACTCGACTGGGAGGGGCAGTTCGCCCTTGCCCTCGACCCGGAGAAGGCACGGCGACTGCGCGCCGAGTCGGGGGTCGCCGACCACGGCGCCTGCACCATGTGTGGCGAATTCTGTGCCTACAAAGTGATGGACGACGCCATGGAAAAGCAGGCGGTGAAGGGGTAGCAGGCTATTGAATAACGTAACATCAGACCGGACCCGCAGTAGTTTTTCAGGGAAAAATCGCACGAGACGGTTGACTCTCGGCAGGAAATGCGATAAAAAGAGAATTCGGCATTGGCCACCGTAGCACAGGGGTAGTGCAGCCGATTCGTAATCGGCAGGTCCGCGGTTCAAATCCGCGCGGTGGCTCCACTTAACAATCCGGCATAGTCCGATGCAGTATGAAAGGCCCTGAGAAATCAGGGCCTTCTGTACTGCTGATAAACCCCGCCTTTTTTCAGGCGGGGTTTTCTATTTATAGGCTGGAAGAAGTTCGTAAGTCTCCTTCTGGAGTTCTTGACCAAAATCGCTAACTTTGCAATGGCTGAGTTTTCAGGGGAAAGGTCATTAAGCACCTATACATCCTCATTCCCACAACTTCAGACACGAATCGCCTGGATTAGAGGTCTTCGCATATTCTAAGAGTTAATTCCTACGGCATTTATAGCTTGACACCTCATGATAGCCCTTCTGCTGTGAATGAATGATTTTTCAACGTTACGCCAATAAGGTTTCTAATAGTCATGGTATTACCTTCCTTGATCTTGACTTTTTGCAGGATAATTACAATAATTTATCTATGCTGATTTACTTTATCTGCGAGGTGTTGAATGTTCATCAAAGTGATATACTCGGACGGAATGCCGGGAAGAGTAAGATCATCTCTTCTTGGTAGATTGATGAAAGCAGGTGAGATCGTGGCCTACAAGTGCTCTGAGGGCTGGGTGGAGTTAAGACGTAAGCAGAGCCGCAATGAGTATGACGGCCCTTACACGAGAGTTATCATTCCCTACTACTGACAAGCCCCTTGGATGCTGGACCCTGAGCATAGGCGCTGATCCCTTCAACGATCCGCACTGTTCCACGGTTACACTTCAGGCAGGTATCATCCCGGTATTACCTCCTTTGGGTATAGCCAAATAACAACGTCTCGATTTTGGGATACACGACTTGATTGTTCCCAAGTCAGATATAAGCTTGTGCTTGGCTGGAGTATTGTGCAACAGAGGAGGTGAGTTCATGGCATCCTGTGATTTACGAAGCTCTTGTCTCTTTTATACCAAGCCGGTACTGGACATGCCGCATACCACAGAGTACTTAAAAGAGCGGTACTGCGAGGGAGATAGATATCCGGAGTGCGCTCTGTACTGGATCGCCAAGACATATGGCATGGACAAAGTGCCCAGATACCTGTACCCCAATGATATTTACGAGCTCCTGGACTTTAACCTGTTCGAGCCGGAAGAAGATGCGGAGATATTCATAAAGGTAATATTCTCCGATGGCTCTTTCGGCAAGGTGAGACCATCTACCCTTAGAGTCCGGACTCGTTCACAGGAAATTGTTGCCCTCAAGAGTTCCATGGGCTGGGTAGAGTTGAGGCGCAAGCAAAACATCGGCTACAATGGCCAGGATAGAAGACACAGGTGCAGCATTTGAACGTGGTCAGTTATCTTCTTTTTGGCGCGACATACTCCGATGCAATAGCGAAGGCCGCTGAAAAGCGGTTTTTTTGTTTCCCGCGCCCGGCAGGGGACATGTCGTCTATTGACATCCGGCGGTTCTCGGCGGTATTTTGGGGAAGGACCACCACTCTTTGAATTTGGATGGAGTTCATATGAAACCAAGACATCTGATCGCAGCTCTGGGTATCGCCCTGCTTCAATTCGGCACTGCACAGGGGGAGGATCTGAACCCCGTTGTCGGCAAAGTCGGGGACATTGTCCTGCGAGAGGCGGATCTCGAACGGTTGCTCAGCAGCCAGTCTCCCGAGATCCAGAAAGCTGTCCAGGGCAGCCCCGAGCAACGGATTGCCTTCATACGGCAGTTCCTGGTGATGAAGTCAGTTGCATCGAAGGCCAGGAAAGACGGCTTCGACAAGAAGCCGGAGGTCAAGGAACTCCTGAGCAATCTCATCGATCAATCCCTGGCCGAGGAATACATGGCCAAGGTCGTCACCGCCAATGTCGCGGTAACCGACGATGAGCTGAAGGCCTATTACAAGGAGCACGAGAAGGAATTCCTCCTGCCGGAATCGGTCAGGGCACGACAGATCTTCATATCGTCACCGCAGGAATCGTCTCAAAAAGAAAAAGACGAGGCACGAGCCAAGGCGGAAAAGGTTCTTCGGCTGGTCAAGGAGGGAAAGGATTTCGCGAAGCTCGCCGGGGAATATTCCGAGGACAGCGACACGGCAGCCAAGGGAGGAGCAGTGGGTCTGGTATCCCCGGGAAAGACAAACTCTCCCGAGTTCGAAAAGGCCGTGTTTGCCCTCAAGGCGGGCGAGACGAGCGGCATAGTCGAGACCGCATTCGGATTCCACATAATCAAGGCGGATGAGCGCACTGAACAAAGAATTGCCACGTTCGACGAAACCAGGGGCTACATCCTGAATATCCTCAACGAGCAGAACAAGCAGAAGGCGGCACAGCAATTCCTTGAAAAGCTCTCCAGGGAAACGGGCCTGGAAGTCGTCGGCGAAAAGCCGGCGACTCCCAAATAAGAGCGTGACCGCAAATACTGCCGCGCAGGACCGCGCCCTAGAAATCCAGGTACGCAGCCACCCCTGCGCCGTAATCGGGGCTGGCGGTGGTGATCCCCTTTGACAGATAACCATCGATGCCGGCAGTGGAGGTAAGCTGGTATTTCAATTTTATCCGCGCTTCCAGCAGGGCCGACGACTCTTCCGCAGGAGGGGTCGAGCCTTTTAGCAGGAACATCGGCCGGAATTTGTCCGTTACCTGATACCCCGCGCCGATGTTATAGGCGAAATAGTTCTTGACGTCGATCACCGAGGATTTCCCCTGGAACCGGTAGGCGGCCTCCCCGAAGGTATACCAGTCGGCGAACCACTTGGTCATCTCGACGCCCCCACCGCCGTCGAACGCCCCGGTGCCCAGGAACTTGTCCTTGTCGGCCGTGGGAAACTTCACGAAGACAAAGGGGCGGATGTTGGGGAGGTAACCCTCTTCCGTCGCGACGATGTACCCCGCCTTGAGCGTAATGTCGCCAAGCCCGCTCTGCGACTGGTTCACGTTGGCGATCGATGCGGTGGTCATGCCGGGTCCCCTCGGGCCTGCTATAGCAAGAGATTTTGCAGTCATGGCGGTCATGGCAGTCGTGGACGTCATCGCCTGCATTTGCGCGCCACGGAATATACCGGCCACCACTGCGCTGCTGCTCTGGTAGACGTAGGGAATCTCCACCGAGAAATCGAGCCGTTTCGTGGGGTAGTATGCCACCGTCAGCGGAACGAAAATGGAGTCCGTCGAAAAATCGGTCCCGTATTTTCCCGTGGCGTACTCGAAGCCGAGGCCGACGGAGAACAGCGGTTCCGTGGCGCAAGCACCCCCTGGCAGCAACATGATCGCCAGAAGCACGCCCACCCACAACAATCCTTTACCGTGATCGGTTTGCCGTGCCATGCGACACTCCTCCTTTAGCCGATTATTTCATCACCCTTCTTCGTCGCAATAAACAGGAACAAGTATACCGTTATTCCGACGAATTACCATACGGCCTGTGCACCAGGAGACCCCTGCAGAATCGATGCCGTGATTGTGATAGACTTTATTCACACTCACTGTCCACGCAGAGCACTTTGGAACCATGATAAAGCGCATCATCTTATTGACAGGCATCGGGATCTCGGCAGTGCTCATCTGGTTCGCCATGGGGAACTACCGGACATCCCGCCCCCTTGCCGAGGAAAACCTCCGCGGGCTGGCCCTAATTCTGACCTCGGCCATCGAGAACATCGCCGTTCGCGACCCTTCCCTCAAAACCCTCGGCGGGTTTCACCCCCCCGACATCGCCTTCTTTGCCATCATCGACCGGAGGGGCGTCTACCGCTTCCATTCCAACCCGGACCTCATCGGCTCCCCGGCCGAGAGCGACACGTACAAGCGAATCCTTGCCAGCAAGGCGATCTCGGAGCGGCGAGTGACCCTCGGCACCGGGGAACGGGCCTACGAATTCTACACTCCTCTCTACCTTCCCGGCGAAATGGACGTCCTGCGCCTCACCCTGCATACGTACCGCTCCGATGCCGTCATCAGGCGCTCCGAGTACAACATGGCGGTGCTGCTCGCGCTCCTGGCGCTGGGGTGGGTCCTCGGGATCGTACTGTACCGCTACGCCATTCGCGAAGAACGGCATCGGATCGATATGGCGCGGCGCGAACGCCTTGCTCAGCTGGGGGAAATGGGGGCGATGCTGGCCCACGAAATACGCAACCCACTGGCGGGAATCAAGGGTTTTGCGCAGGTCATCGAGAAGAAGCCCCAGGAACCCCGCAATGCCGGCTTCGCCCACCGCATCGTTGCCGAGGTCCTGCGCCTGGAAAACCTGGTGAACGACCTGCTGGCCTATGCCGGCACCGATTCAGCCACCCACGCCCCCGTCCCGTTGTGCGAGCTGATCGCCTCCGTCGTCGCTCTCATCCGGCAGGAAGCCGCGGAGCAGAAGGTAACGCTGGGCAGCGACTGCTGCGAGGGGTTGCGGGTTGTTGGCAATCGTGACCGGTTGGGACAACTCCTCCTCAACCTCGTGAAAAACGCCCTCCAGGCGACGCCCGGCGGCGGGAGCCTCCGTGTCGCCGCTGATGTTTCGGGCAAAAGCGTTGTACTTACCGTGAGCGATACCGGCCAGGGCATGAGTGTCGAGACCATGAACCGGATATTCGAGCCGTTCTTTACGACCAGGGCGCGGGGCACCGGCCTTGGGTTAGCCCTTTGCAAAAAAATCGCAGAGGAGCATAATGGGAAAATAAGCGTCAAAAGCGCAGTGGGGAGAGGAACGACGTTCACAGTGGTTCTCCCCCGGGGATAGCAGACCGGCAACGGAGGTAGTGAGGTATGAAGGGGCGCATTCTCCTGGTCGAAGACGACGAGAGTTTCAGAGGTTTCCTGCAGACCATCCTGGAAGACGATGGGCACGAGGTGCACACCGCCGGCGACGGGAATGCCGGCCTGCGTCTTCTGCGGCGCGAAAGTTTCGACCTCGTCATTTCCGATCTGAAGATGCCCGGCCTGAGCGGGCTGGAACTCTTCCGCGCGACCAGAAACGACCCGGCCCCTCCCCGGTTCATTTTCGTGACGGCCTTCGGCAGAGTGGAAGAAGCGGTTGCCGCCATGAAGGAAGGGGCGGTAGATTTCCTCACCAAGCCCCTTGCCGACCCCGACACCCTGCTCACCCTCGTTCGTCGGGCGATCGAGAGCCAGAGCCAGACGCGGGACTATCTGTCGCTCAAGGAATCCGAAGCCGCGGGGCTCCCCCCCCAGGAACTGATCTTCGCCGGCCAGGCCATGAAGGAGGTGCAGAAGCTCGTCAGGGATGTGGCGGCGACGAGCGCCAACGTACTCGTCTACGGCGAGAGCGGCACCGGCAAAGAGCTCGTGGCGAGAACCATTCACGGGTTGAGTTCCCGGCGCGAGGCGGGCTTTATCCCCCTGAACTGTGCGGCCGTCCCGGAAAATCTCCTGGAGAGCGAGCTGTTCGGCCATGAAAAGGGGGCATTCACCGGGGCAGTGCAGGCCCGCCAGGGCAAATTCGAACTGGCGCGGGGAGGGACCATCTTTCTGGATGAGATCGGGGAAATGCCGCTGCCGCTGCAGGCGAAGCTTCTCCGTGTCCTGCAGGAGCGAGTCTTCGAGCGGGTCGGCGGCAACATGGAGATCAAGGCGGATGTCCGGGTAATCGCCGCCACCAACCGCAACCTGCAGACCGAGGTGGCGGAACGGCGGTTTCGGGAAGACCTGTACTACCGGCTCAACGTTTTTCCCATCCACCTCCCCCCGCTGCGGGAGCGCCGCGATGCAATCCCGCCGCTGGCGGACTACTTCCTCCGCCGCTTCAGCAAGCAGGTCGGCAAGAAGCTCGACGGAATCGACAAAGAGGCGCTGGACGCCATGAAGGCGTACGCCTGGCCGGGCAATGTCCGCGAGCTGCAGAACGTCATCGAGCGGGCGGTCATCCTGGCCGCCGGATTCATCCGGCTCGACAACCTTCCCGGAGAACTGCTCCGGGGCACCGCTCCGGAACAGCATGAGGCAAAGGACATCCTGGAATCCACGGAACGGGACCTCATCCTGACCGCCCTGCGCAACCAGGGAGGGAATCGCCGACTGGCGGCGGAAGAACTGGGGGTTTCCCGGCGCACCCTCCAGTACAAACTGAAAAAGTACGGGTTGCTCGACGGTGCATGAGCTGGTGCAAACCACTTCCCATATCGTGCAATTTCTTGCACCGGTGAATGCACGCGGTGTTTGCACTCAGGAATCAATTGCAACGAAAAAACGAGACGTTACAAAATATTACAATTTTGGCATGCATTGTGGAATTCCTCCCGTTAGAAAATAACTCACGGAGGAACACGGCCATGAAAAAGAACACCACACTCACGGCAGTAACGGTACTTGTCGCCCTTTCCCTTGCCGGATCGGCATTCGCTTTCGGAGGCGGAGGCAGCATGCGGGAATCGGGAAGTCTCGGTCGGGGAGCGAGCAGGTCGCAGGAGCGGAGCCAGGGGAGAGGGAGCGCCGGGCCCCAGAACCTGACCCATGGGCGGGGCAGCGCCGGGCCCCAGGATCAGCACAGCGGGACCCAGTCTAACGCCGGCCAGCACAGGGGCGCGGGACAGGGAAGCAAGGGGCAGAAGGGGAGCGGGCCGAAAGGTTCCGGCGCTTCCCAGGGCCAGATGAACGGCACCAACAAGCCCGCGACGATGCCGAACCAGCAGATGACCGGCACGAACGCCATGCAGGGGCAGCCGGGCACGCACGGCGGCAGCACGGGCTCCGCAAACGGGTCGGGCAGCCAGCGCAAGCCCATGAATACGACCGCTACCAACTGATCGACGCCGAAATTCAGCACCAGGAGCAGTAAAGATGAAATCAGGCCGCTTTTCCCGGATCATTCTATGTGCAATCGCATCGTTTTGCCTGCAGCAGGGCACGGCTTTCGCCCTGTTCGGCTTCGGCAGCAGCGAAGAAGGGAAAAGCGGCCTGGACTTTACCAAGGGCTACGACATCAACACGGTAACCACCATAAGGGGACGGGTCGTGTCGCTGCCACAGCCCAAGGAACATGAGCCCACCATCATCGAAATCAGTACCGGTAAGGAAAAGCTGCACGTCTATGTCGGGCCTGCGACATTCTGGGAAAAAAAAGGGATACCCGTCCGCCTGAATGATGAGTTGTCGGTGAAAGGCTCGAAGGCCCAGGGTCGGGACGGGAAGGTCTACCTGCTGACCCAGAGCCTTACGAATCGGACAACGGGCACAAAACTCGATCTGCGGAACGACAGAGGGGAACCGGCCTGGTCAAGGGGAAGTGAGCACTCCATGCACAACGAGCATGAGACCGGCGGTATGCACCACGATGGTCACGAGATGATGCGGGGCGGTGGTGGCATGATGCACCGCTGACCACCATGTCATCCTGCGATGATCTGCTCGACATGCGCTCAGACAGACTATCCAAAGCACGACCACGGAGAAAGACAATGTTGAAACGCTGCGCACTCATCATCCTTGGCATGGCTCTCGTTCTGTGCCTCGCCGCCTGTGCCCCCCTTGGATGCATTCTGCACTGAATCAAGACCTCCGGCTTGACCGCAACCGGGCAAAAAGGCTATCCTGAACCCATGACACGAGAAGAAAAACAGCCGAGCCTGCTGCACAATTACCGGACCCTTGTGACACGGGTGGACGAGCTTTGCCGCCGCATCACCGACGAGTTCGGCCCGTACCTGGTCTGCGGGCCGGGCTGCTCCGGCTGCTGCCGGCACCTTACCCTGTCATGGGTGGAAGGGTTTGCCCTGGCCGAGGCCGTGCAGGCCCTTCCCGCCACGGCAGCGGACGCCATCCGCAACCGTGCCCGCTCCGCCTCAGCCACATCCCCCTGCCCGCTCCTCGCCGACGGGCTCTGCCTTCTCTACGCCGCCCGCCCCATCATCTGCCGCACCCACGGCCTCCCCCTGCTGGCCACCGCTACTGAGGGAACACGCCGGGTCGACTTCTGCCCCGAGAACTTCCGCGGGCTCGCCACCCTCCCCGGCAGCGCCGTGATCGATCTGGACCAGCTCAATACCACACTGGCCGCCGTCAACGCGCTGTTCGTCGCAGAGCGCTTCGTCGGGACGGCGCCCGCGACGGAACGCATCCCCATGGCGGAGGCGCTCCTCCTCACCCCATGAACCAGCCATGGAAATTTCCCCGTCACTCGCGTCCGCCTGCGTTAGACAGCTGTTACAGAACCGTTCCCAGCTGATCACTCATTACCAAGTCTCCAAACAAAAATTTGTAGTTGATTATTTTATGTTTTTTATGTAGAAACGTACCCAGCGGCAGTTAACCACTGGAAAAACCTCACTTTTATTAGCGTTTGCTAAAATAGTACATACTCAACACCTCTCTTCGGATTCATCAAAATTGTTTTTCTTCCGTTACCTGCGGGATTTCCCGAACTCTTCGGTTTATTTGCATTCAGTTGATCAGTTGACAAAAAGGAGGGGACCATGAAGAAACGACTCTTATGGCTGGTTGGAGGACTCTGTGTATTCCTGCAGCTCACAGCTGGCGCAGCCCTGGCGTATACCGTAACCGGGACGATCCAGAACTCGTCGGGCAGCTCTGGCCGGGTATACGTCTTTATCGCGAGCGCCGACGGATCGTCCCCCTACGGCTACGGGACAAGCATCGCGAACGTTGCGAACGGGGGATCGGCAGGCTACACCATCCATGGCGTGCCGGCCGGACAATACTCGATCGCCGCTTCCGTGGACCGTCTAGGCACCGGGTCGCTCCATATCAACGACCCGGTCAATACCACATCCGGTTTCAGTGTCAACTCCGATCAAACCGCACCCGCTCTTACCCTGCTCGCACCGGCCGCGACGGTACCGACTGCGGTGGGAAAGGTCAACGTCGTTACCACCACCAACGGTGCGCTGGTCGTCTGGAAGGGACCGCAGAGCCCGTACGGCGGGGGTGGACCGAACGCAGAGCTGGCCGATTCCTACGTGGTCTACTGGGGGACGAGTCAGAATCCCGGTAACGGCGGCACCCCCTTGGGAAGCAGAACTGTCACCGCCAACGGCGGCGACTACCACGTGTTTGTAAATAACCTGACCGGCTCGCTCTACTTCGGGGTGAAGGCGGTCAACCAGCAAGGAAGCGCCTATTCGGCAACCGGCCAACCGTACACCATCGCGGCGCAGGCCGGCGGCGCCACCGTCACCGGCAGGGTCTATTCGTCGGGCATCAGCAAAGCATCGGCTCCTCTCTACATCGCCATGAAGGGACAGACAACGAACAATTTCTACATCGGCGGTCTTTCCGGTCCGGTTCCCGACACCGCCACCTGGAGCATCACCGGCATCCAGCCTGACACCTACAGCGTCTACGTCATCCTCGACCTGAACAACAGCGGCTTCGCCAGTCTCATCGGCGAAGCCACCAGCCGCGGCAACAACGACAACCTGCCGGTCATAAGCGTCACGGTCCCCCAGGGAGCCACGGCAGCGGCGGCACCCGACGTCACCCTGACGGCGCCGAACAGCAAGACCTTCGTCCAAACCCAGAGCTACAACAACCAATCATACGGGCTGCAGTTCTTTGTCGCCGCCGGCCTCAAGCAGCCGGTCAGCGTAATGGTCAACAACGGCCCCAATCTGAGCAGCCCCATTGACCTGGCTCTTGCGCTCGACAAAGCCGCCACCTTCGGCGACAGCGGCCCCCAGGTGAGCTTCAACACGAGGCCGTCGGTGGGTGATACGTACTCCGTCACCGTCGGCTATGCGGACGGCACGTCCGAAACGCTCTCTCCCCAGGTCACGGGTGTCGTGACCACCCTGGCCCAGCCGATCTTCCCCACGGGGAGCACCACCACCATCTCTTCCAACACTTCCCTCCTGGCCTGGCGCGCCCCCGGGCTCGCGGCGGGTTATGTCGACTACTCCCTCTGGGTGAGCGACACCAATTACAACCAGATCTGGGCGCCCCAGAACAACAGCGACCACAACATGCCCGCCACCCAGCTCTTCCTTCCCTACAACGCGGACAACTCCGCTTCCCAGCAGCAGTTGACCGCCGGGAACACGTACACCTGGACCATTTCCCTGAATGACGGCTTGGGCAACCAGGGGCAAAACCAGGTGACCTTCACCCCCCAGAGCAGCGGCCCCACCATTTCAGGTTTCTCCCCTGCCGGCGGTGCAACGGGCACCTCCGTCACCATCAACGGCACCGGCTTCACCGGTGCCTCCGGCGTCAAATTCGGCGGCGTTCCGGCTGCGTTCACCGTCATCTCCAACGTCCAGATCAGCGCCACGGTGCCGACGAATGCCCCGGTCGGCCCGGTCACCGTGACCGCCGGCGGCATCACGGCCGGCAGCCCCTCCGCCTTCCAGGCCACGACCACCTTCAGCAATTACTTGGTGAACCGGGCAGCGGGCACCCCGATCAGCGGCGCCACGGTCACCATCGTCGGCAGCAATCCCCCCGTCACCACAACCACCGACGGGACGGGATACTTTACCCTCTCCGTACCGGCCGGTGTCCCCTATTCCCTCGACATAAGCGCCCCCGGCTACCACGATATCATCACCGCGACATTCGCCCATTCGACCCCCTCGGTCACCTCCTCGTCCTTCTCGTACAAGAGCTACACGGACGCCGATGCGGCAGCCCTCGGCTTCAGCCTGGCGAGCAAGGGGCTCATCGCATCACACGTCATAGACTGGGATACCCTGGCGGATATCTCCGGAGCGACGGTCACCGCCACGAGCTTTCTCCACCCCGACACCCCCTATACGGTCTATTACTCCAACCCGAGCAGCGGGGCACCGGTGACCGGTGCCGGCACAGCCACCGGCACTGACGGCCTGTTCTATGTGCCGAACGTGGACGAGGGAGACATCGTCACGGTGACGCCAAGCGTTGCCGGGGAGTCCCCACTGCCGAGGACGTACGTAACCCATATCGGCGTGGTGAGTGAAACCTCGCCCCGGGTGACCCCGCTTCCGATAGTGACCGCTTCGCCGGCAGGGGGGGCGATCACCGCCAGCCAACAGGTAACCCTTTCCGTGAGCAATCGCGTGACGGGCGACAACTACACAATCTACTACACCACCGACGGGAGTGACCCAACGGTTCCCGGCACCCGCACCACGGTCAACGCCCCGTCCGCCTCGCTCTACCTGAGCGTGGGCAGTGTGACGCTGAAGTTCTACGCGGTCAACACCACCCACGGCATCGCGGGGAACGTGGCCACGGCCTCCTTCACCGTGACCCCCGGCACCTACAATCTGAATGTCGTCATCACCGGCGGCGGTACGATCAGCGATACCAACCAGAGCGGCCCGACCTTCAGCTGCAATTCGCCGAACTGCGGTGGCCCCTTCAGCGCCGGAAGCCCGTTCACCCTCCACGCGACGCCGTCGGCTTCCTACCTCTTCGGCGGCTGGGCCGGCACCGGTTCCGCCAGCGGCTGCACCGGCACCGGTGACTGCTCATTCACCCTGAGCGCCGACACATCCGTAAGCGCCACCTTCAATCCGATCCCGCCGGTGAAGGTCCCCGGAACCCCCGACGCCTACTTCCAGTCCCTCGGCTCGGCCTACGCATCCGCTGCGCCCGGGAGCAGCCTCACCATCGACGCCCAGGCAACCACCTTTACCGAGAACCTCGGCCTCAGCAACTCGGTCAACCTCACCTTCCTCGGCGGATACGACAGCAGCTTCACCACCCCGTCGGGAATGACGGCCCTCCAGGGGAGCCTCACGGTCGGTTTCGGGAGTATCACCGTCCAAAACCTGAGCGTAAAGTAACACCACCCTGCCGGGTAAACAGCAAAAGCAAAGGGTTTGCGGAATCTTCCGCAAACCCTTTGCCATTTCGGGACTTGCATATCCATCCAGTTTTTCCGGCAACATAACGTTATTCCCCACCAACGCCCTCCTCGCCGGCCCGATCCGCCTCACCATCGAGAAAGACCGAGACCTCCCGGCCGACCATCACTCCACCATCCATCTCCACGTTCCACGAAACCCCGAAGTCGTCGCGGTTGATCGTGGTGGTCGCCGTGAAACCGATGCTTTCCCCCTCCTCGAACGGGTCCTTGACCGGGCCGCAGTACTCGGCATCCAGCGTGACCGGACGGGTAACGCCGCGGATGGTGAGCTCCCCTGCTACGGCCATGCGCCGACCGCCCCGCGCCTCCACATTCGTGCTGCGAAAGGTCATGACACCATGTTCGGCTGCGGCGAAGAAATCGAGGCTGCGCAGGTGCTCGTCGCGCTTGGCGATCCCCGTGTAGATTCCCGGCACGCCGATGGTCACCTCCAGCCGCGTTGCGGCCACATCAGCCGGGTCGAAGCAGATCGTGCCGCGAACTCCGTTGAACTGTCCACGAACGCTGGCGAGCATCATATGACGAACAACGAACGCCGCCACCGTATGGTCCGGATCGATGGTCCATCTGGCCATTCACGCCTCCCTGCACACATTTTCGGAATCTGGGACCAGTATACCAAAAGTGGCACAACATAAAACGGCGTGGAGAAATTATCGAACGGCAGGAAGCTCGGGAAAAAGAGAAAAAGGCCCCCGTCGAAGACAGGGGCCTGAAGGATAAGTCAATACAGGTAATAGAGGGAGATACCGCCGCGGACACCGACTGCCGTGGCAACATGGACGTCGGCAGCCTTGATGTCTGTCGGCGAATCGACCAGCAGCGCCACGGACGGAATCAGGTAGAGGTTGTGGTAGACCTGCACGTAGGTAGCCGCCTCGATGCTGTAGTTCTGGGAGCTCGTCGCGAAGTCGGAGGCCGTGTTGAACGAGGCATCCCCCCGGACATCGAGGGTCACCGTCTCGGAGTACTCCTTCTCCAGGCCGAGGGTAAGGATGTGGCTGTCCGCGGCCCCGTGGTTGCGCACGATCGCCCGGTAGCCGACATACGGGGTTGTATGGTGCTCCAGCCTCTTGCTCGCGGCCAGGTAGGGACTCACGTCGAAGGTGCCGGTGCCGGCATCCTTTCTCCGGGCCGAATCGAACTTGAGGTCGAGCCCGGCGACAAGCGTGAACGGCATCCGCTCTTCATCGAATATACGGTACTTGGCGCCGACGGTCACGTCGCCGAAGCCGTCCCGCTTGTCATATTCCGACTCGCCGGCCAGCTCCGTCTTGGCCCGCTCCGAAACGACGAAGGGGATGGAAGCATCCAACTCGAGGCCATAGCCGAGGCCGACCCCGAGGGAGTACCTGGATTCGGTCACGTTGCTGGTCACTTTGCCGGTATCGAACGGGAAGGACTTCACATTGAGGTCCGCCGATATATGCGAGTACTCAAGGGAGGCCTGGGCCTCGATCTGCTTCTGGTCAAGGACATCGGTAATCAACAGCTTCTGCTCCGCCCGGGCGGTTGTAGCCGCGGTCAGTAACGTGAGCACCGTTACGGTAACGATCTTTTTCAGCACTGTTCTTCCTCCGGAAATGTAAGTTTGACACAGGACATCGTTGTCCCACCTGCCGGACGATTGCCCTCCACCACCTCCTTTCCCCGTGCCGGGACGCAGGCAATCCCGCACGCCGTCGCAAAAAAAACGGAGCCACTTCCGTGAAGGGCCGGAGCAGCCAAGCTGCCGTCGTCCATAGCGCCGAAGCGGCATCCATCTTCCTGAAAGAGCGACCCATCATACATCCGCGGCAGCGAAAGCGCAACCGCAAAGGCATAACCTGAAAGCTCACACCATCAGCGCAGTCAGAGACGCATACTCGGCGAGCCCGCGAATAGTACCGGATTGGAGCCGCTCATTCTACGGAACCCTGCCCATCATCCCCCCTCTCCGTCAATGTGCCGCCATTTCTGCCAGCGCTTTTGCGGATAAAATTGTTCCCTCCACTTGCAAGCCGCCACCTACATGGTATCGTTAATTCTGGTGCGGATTAATTAGCAATATCCCACCAGAAACAGGATCGTACCACGAAGGTGTCCCGCACCTGGTATACGGCATCTTCAGCCCTGTGAATGCTCTGCAAAAAGGAGGGTCCCATGTTGAAAGAGTTCAAGGAGTTCGCCGTTCGCGGCAACGTGATCGACATGGCGGTCGGCATCATCATCGGTGCCGCATTCACCAAAATAGTCACCTCCCTGGTCAACGACATCATCATGCCCCCCATCGGGAGGCTCCTCGGGAGGGTCGATTTTTCCAACTTCTTCATCAATCTCACGGACAAGCCGGTCGCCTCGGTCGCCGACGCCAAGAAGGCAGGGATCGCCACCCTCAACTATGGCCTGTTCATCAACACGGTCTTCGAATTCATCATCGTCGCCTTTGCGGTCTTCCTCCTGGTGCGCCAGATCAACCGCCTGAAAAAGGAGGCTCCGCCACCGCCGCCGAACACGAAAGATTGCCCCTACTGCATTTCCGTCATCCCCGTCACTGCCACCCGCTGCCCCCACTGCACCTCGCAACTGACGACGGCATGACTATTTCAGCATTCCAACCAAAGGAGGAAAGACAGATGAGAAAACTGCTGAGCTGCCTGACTGCCTTTGCACTGCTGGCCCTGGCAGTGCCCTGCTTCGCCGGCGAGAGAGAAGGAGCCGTCACCGTATCGCCCTTCGTCGGCGGGTACACATTTGACGGCGCGGAACATCTGGAAACCCGACCGACGGTCGGCCTGCGTCTTGGCTATGACATCACCAAGAACTGGGCCGTCGAAGCAACCTTCAACTACATCAATACACGCTTCCATGAAGGTCCCGGTGACGTCAACGTGTATAACTACAGGCTGGAGGGTATTTACAATTTTATGCCCGAAAGCTCGCTGGTGCCTTACCTGGCACTCGGCGGCGGCGGGGAAACCCTCGATCTGCCGGATAATGTCATCTTTAAAAGGAAACATAACACCTATCCCACGGCGAACGTCGGCGGCGGCATCAAGTGGTTCCTCAGCGAGGACGTGGCTATCCGTGCCGACTATCACCAGAATTTCGTCATTAACACCAACGGCGGTAGCGGCAGGTTCGAGAAGTTGGATTATGTGACGAACTACGAGTACACAGTCGGCCTGCAGATGCTCTTCGGCGGTGCAAAACCGGCCCCGGCCCCTGTGGCTGCCCCGGCACCACCCCCACCGCCGCCAGCCCCGGTCGAGGAGGAAGCGCCGCCCGCACCGGCACCGGCTGCCGCGCCCGCACCGGGCCATTACAAGTACTGCGTCACGCTCCATATGGAGTATGACATCTGCAGTGCGAACATTCGGCCGGAATACCATGACGAAGTGGCCAAGGTCGGCGACTTCATGAAGAAATATCCGGACACCACCGCCGTCATCGAAGGGTACACCGACAATGTCCCCGTCACCGCCCGTTGCCAGTATAAAGACAATACGGCACTTTCCCAGGCCCGCGCAGAGAAGGCCGTAGATTACCTGGTGGAAAAATTCGGCATCGACCGCTCTCGCCTCACCGCCAAGGGGTACGGCTCCGAAAACCCGGTCGCCGACAACGCCACCGACGTGGGGAAACAGAAAAACCGCCGCATCGAGGCCATCATCGACTGCACCTTCCTTCCCCAGGAGGTCAAGGCTCCCGAGCGGCTCTGCATACAAATGCAGATGGAATTCGACAGCGGCAAGGCCGACATCAAGCCGCAGTACCGGGATGAAATCGCCAAGGTCGGTGACTACATGAAGAAATACCCGGAGACCACCGCCGTCATCGAGGGGCACACCGACAACGTCGGTGGCTATGACTACAACATGAAGCTCTCCCAGAAGCGGGCCGAGAATGTGGTGAACTACCTGGTGGAAAACTTCGGTATCGACCGCTCCCGGCTCTCCGCCAAGGGGTATGGCTACACCCGGCGCATCGCCTACAACAACACCCCCGAAGGGAGACAGAAGAACCGCCGCATCGATGCCATCATCGACTGCGTCATCAAGAAGTGACGAGAGCAGCCGAGAAGACCAGGGGCGCACCGCGGTGCGCCCTTTTTTTATTGCGCACGCCGGGAATCATGGATTATGGTAGCGACAGGAGGTGTTATGCAAGCAATCATCAACGGCATCACCATGGCGTACGACGACAGCGGCAGCGGCCCGCCACTCCTCCTCATTCACGGCTTTCCCCTCTGCCGCCGCATGTGGCATCCCCAGCTGAACAAGCTCCCCCTGGCCGGCTACCGGGTGATCGCCCCCGACCTGCGCGGCTTCGGCGACAGCGACGCACCGGACGGCCCATACAGCATGGAGATCTTCGCCGACGACGTGATCGGTCTCATGGACCACCTGGGAATTGAAAAGGCAGTGATCGGCGGGATGTCCATGGGGGGGTACGCCCTCTTCAACCTGCTGGAGCGCTATCCTGAGCGTGCCAGGGGAGCGCTCTTCATCACCACGCGCGCCAACGCCGATGACGAGGCGGGACGGGCCCGGCGGCTTCAGCTCGCCACCGACGTCCGGAAGTTCGGTCCCCAAGTCGTTGCGGACGCCTTCCGGCAGGTCCTTTTCGCCCCCGACACTCCCGCAGAACGGCCCAAACTGGTCGAGGAGGTCTGCGGCTGGATGGTGGCGAACGACTCGCGCGGGCTCGCCGGCGGACTCCTCGCCATGCGTGAGCGCAAGGACTATACTCCGCTTCTCGGCAGTATCCGGGTGCCGGCCATGGCAATCGCCGCCGAAGATGACCAGGCAGCTCCCCCTACCGCCCTCGGTGTCATCACCGCCGGCATCCCCGGCTGCCGCCTTTGCACCGTCCCTGCCGCCGGGCATTTGGCCAACCTCGAAGACGTGAAGGCGTTCAATGCCTGCGTTCTGGAGTTTCTGGAGAGTCTCCAAAAGGACGACGCATAACCATTCAATCAACACGGCAATTATCCACGAAAAACACGAAACGCACGAAACAAAGGATTCTTGCCTCATAAGCCTGGCATTCCGATTTTGTTTGTGTTTTTCGTGCATTTCGTGGGAAGTCAAAAGGAGGATTCAACGATGGCGACATGGAAATGCACCACCTGCGGTCATGAAAAGGAAGGGCGGTGCAAGCCGCAGAAATGCCCGCAGTGCCAGGAAAAGGGAAAGTTCGAAAAGGCGGAGTAAGCTCTGAACGCCGGCCGCTAACGGGCCGGCGGCTTCTGGCCGGTGATGGCGGTGTAGACGGTTTCCGCCATCACCCTTGCCCCGCGCGCATCCGGATGAAGGGCGTCCGGAAACATTTTACCGGCGTCGCGCAGGGATGTGTGGAAGTCGATGACGGGAAGACCGGTCGTCCGCGCCGCCTCGTCGATACGCGGGATGATCTCCTCCCTGATCACCCTGTCGGCATCCCCAAACCGCTCTGGAAAGAGCGGCGGCGGATAGCAGAGCCAGATCCGCGGCTTGCTGTCGAGGGTCTGAAAGCTCCTGATCAGCGCCACGTAATCGCGCACGAAGTCATCCTTTCGCCGCCAGGTGCCCGGCCAGGAATCGTTGGTGCCGAGTGCGATGATGACGATCTGGGGGCGGAAGCCGAGCACATCGATGAACGCCCGCTGCTGCCGGTAGGGCCTGCTCCCGTTCCCGAGCACCGTCGCGCCGTTCACGCCAAAATTCCGCACCTGCCAGCGGTCTCCGAGCATGCCCGCCAGTTGCGCCGGGTAGCTGTTTTTCTCCCGCCCCTCGATCCCAGCCCCGAAGGTGATGCTGTCGCCGACACACGCGACCCGGATGGCATTTTCGGCCCGCGCCCCGCTCCCCTCCCTGCCCGCGCACGCACAGAGCACGCACCAGGCGGCTGCCAGCAACACTATGCCAATGATTCTCTTCTTTATCATGCACGTTCTCCATTATGAAGGCTGTGGTCGGGCAGTCGATCTCCTCCGAGTCTGTGCTTTATCCCTCTGGGGTCACTACAGCAGGTTTACGATAGTCTCTGAAGTCGACCTTCTCCTTTTCGAACAATCCACTTTCCTGGAGCAGAGTGTCAACATAATGAATCACTGGTTGGTTATCCTCCGCATGCCCCCAGACAAAGCCCCATTCGTCCGTATCTATCGATAAAGATCCTTTCGATGAGTTGAACTCGGCAGTTGAAGCAAAAATAAGGTCACTCGTGGAAAACCTAAGAAATCCGTTCTGCTTTAAAACTCTGCAGAGATCATCGGCAAATTGTCGGTCAGAAGCATCCGGTCCAAACTCAATCAATAGCTCAGAGCTTCCGTATCCTGGTCGAACTTTGTACTTATGCATAATACCGGGTTCACCGGTCCTCCCGTTCGGTTGGAACTTGACGTCTTTGTACTTGTCGATAAGCGGAAACGGTTTGTGAAGCCTAAAAGGTGATCCCCCGGCTGCCCCATTCTTACAAAAACACCGGCACTTGGCAAGCCAATGTGCCGGCGCGCATTAAATTACATAACAATTCGTGCAGCCCCACCGGCCGCTAGGCCGCCCGTCAGGTGTTACCCGCCTTCCCCGCCAGGGCCTTTTCCACCGCCCCGAGCAGCCGCCGGCTCGTGAACGGCTTGACGATGTAATCGCAGGGCTTTGTCTCCATCGCCCGGGCGATCACATAGTCCGTGGCATAGGCACTGACAAAGATGACCGGGATGCCGGTTGTCCGCATGATCTGCTCGGCGGCCGTGATGCCGTCGATTTCACCCTTGATCTTTATGTCCATCAGCACAAGATCCGGCCGGGCCGCCGTGGCTACGGCCACGGCATCCTCACCCGACGGCACGACGGCGGTCACGTTATAGAGGCCCGACAGCACCAGCATCAGATATTCCCCGGTTATCCCTTCATCTTCGACGATCAGAATATTCTTCTTTGCCACGGGCATACCTCGAAGTCGGATTTGTTTCATAGCGGTATCAGGAATCATGCCAACTTGCATTTCCATAGAATACCGGTATGTTACAGATTCGTGATATCAAGGTGACCAGCAACAATGTAAACAAAGTTTACACCCCTAAAAGCGATAATTGGTAAAAGCTCCCGCCGGGCGAGGCTTCAGGGGAAATGTAAACAAAGTTTACACTTGTAAAAAAAGTTTACAGCTTACTGGATAGGAAAAAGGGACGTCAAGGAGATGATGAGGACGAGCTCCGGCGAAGCCCGCTTATTATAAGGAGATTGTAAAACGTGGCCTTAAAGCCCGAATTGTCGTTGCACCTCGGCCGGGGCCGGCTCGAAGCGGGAGAATTCCATGGTGAAGGTGCCGCGCCCCCGGGTGGCACTCCTGAGCTCTGTCATGTAACCGAACATCTCGGCCAGGGGGACGAGAGCCCGCACCACCTGGATATTGCCCTGGGTTTCGAGCCCCTCGACGCGGCCGCGCTTCTGCTGGAGCCCCCCCATGACTCTGCCGGCAGACTCGAGGGGCATGGTGATCTCCAGCACCATGAGCGGTTCGAGTAGGAGCGGCGCGCCGCCGCGGGCAGCCATGATGAGTCCCCGCCGGGCCGCGGCGCAGACCCCGGCATCGCTGGTCACCCCCGGCTCGAAGGGGACCTCGGCCACCCGCACCTCCAGATCGGTCAGGGGGTAGCCGGTGCGGCAGCCGGCAGAGCAAACCATCTGCAGGGTTTCCGTGAGATTGACGCGAAGCTCGGCCGAGAGGGGAGGAACCGTGACTTCCGGGAGGACGATCCTGAGCCCGCTCCCGCGGGGAAGTGGCGCCAGGCGCAGGAGTACTTCGCCCGCCAGGAGCTTCCCCTCGGTCTCGAGGCGGAAGGTTTCCCGGTGCTCCACGGCGCGCCCGAGGGTCTCCCGGTAGACTACCTGGGGCCGGCCGGTCTTCACCCTCACCCCGAACTCCCGCGACAGCCGGTCGGTGACGATCTCCAGGTGGAGCTCCCCCATGCCGGTGAGGATGGTCTGGCCGGTTTCGGCATCCTCGTGGACCCGAAAGGTGGGGTCTTCCCACTGGAGCTTCTCCAGTGCCCCGGGGAGCCGGTCTCGGTCCTCCACCCCGCGTGGTTCGACCGCGAGGGAGACGACCGGCTCCGGGACGGTCAGCCCTTCAAGGACCAGGGGATGGCCGGGAACGCTGAGGGTATCCCCGGTGAGCGCCTCCTTGAGCCCGGCAACGGCAACGATGTCGCCGGCACGGGCCTCTTCGATCTGCTCCCGCTTGTGGGCGTGCATGCGGAAGAGGCGGGCGGCCTTTTCGAAATGGTTGCGGCTGCTGTTGAGGACGGCCGCACCACTTTTCAGGGTGCCCGCATAGATGCGGAGAAAGGTGAGCTTGCGCCCCTCGTCGGACAAGACCTTGAAGGCCAGCGCGCAGAAGGGAGCGGCCGGGTCGCAGGGGATCTCTTCCCCTTCCGTGCTGCCAGGGCGCAAACCGAAGACTGGCGGGGTTTCCAGGGGCGAGGGAAGAAATGCCCCCACCGCGTCGAGGACCGGCTGGATTCCCTTGTTGCGCAGGGCTGAGCCGACGAAGGCGGGGAAAATGCGGCAGGCCATGGTCCCTCGGCGGAGCGCCTGCCGTAGCCGCTCGCCGGAGACCTGTGTGCCGGAGAGAAAGTCCGCGGCGATGTCGTCGTCGAAATCGGCAGCCGCCTCCACTACCCGCTCCCGGGCAAGCCGGGCCTCATCCGCCAGCTCGGCGGGGACGGGACGCCGCTCCACGGTTTTCCCCTGGTCCGCCTCGCTGAAGGAGAGCATCTCCATCTCCAGGAGGTCGATCACCCCGGCAAACGCCCCCTCGCTCCCCACCGGGAGCTGGAGGAGCACCGGCCGGGCGGCGAGTTTTATCTCCATCTGGCCGAGCACCGCACCGAGGTCGGCGCCGACCCGGTCCATCTTGTTAACCAGGCAGACCCGGGGAACCCGGTAGCGGTCAGCCTGGCGCCACACCGATTCGCTCTGGGGCTGCACCCCTTCCACCGCGCTGAAGATGGCCACTGCCCCGTCGAGGACCCGCATGCTCCGCTCCACCTCGATGGTGAAGTCGATATGCCCCGGCGTGTCGATCAGGTTGATCCAGTACTTGCCCCAGCGGCAACAGGTGGCGGTGGCGGTGATGGTGATCCCCCGCTCCTGCTCTTGGGGCATCCAGTCCATCACCGCCTCCCCCTCGTGCACTTCCCCCATCTTGTGGGTTTCGCCACTGTAGAAGAGGATCCGTTCCGAGACCGTGGTCTTCCCGGCGTCGATGTGGGAGATGATGCCGATGTTGCGGATAGCGTCGAGGGGCGGGTGTTCCATGCAGACCTCGCTGGGAAGTTCGTGAATGGGGGCCGGATGGGATGTTATTACCACAGATGACAGCGGAGGGCAACAGCTGCCTTGTTATTTCCAGCCTACTGGTACGGGTCGTCCGATGCTTGCGCCCGACTGCCGGCGCTCTCCGCGATGGGGGTCCGGTCCTTCACGGCGAACACCTCGACCCCCGCCTTCCCCTCCAGGGGGCAGACGTTCTCGCAGATGCCGCAGCCGTTGCAGAGTTCCTCAATAACGTAAGGTTTTTTCACCGTCACGCTCCGGCCGCTGAAGTCCCGCTCCGTCACCATCTCGGACCGGATCGCCTTCTGCGGGATCGGGCAGTGTTCCTCGCAGACGATGCAGTCGGTCCGCTTGGCAAAGGGGATGCAGTGGTTCTTGTCGAAGACCGCCTTGCCGATCACCTGGCGCTTCTTCTCAGCCGGCGGGAGATCGGGAATCGCCCCGGTGGGACAGACCTGGCCGCAGAGGGTGCAGTTGTACTCGCAGTACCCCAGGCGCGGGATGAGGATCGGGGTGTAGAGCCCCTCGACGCCGGCCTGGGAAAAGGCGGGATAAAGGGCGCTGCGCAGGCAGACCTTCATGCACTCGCCACAGCGGACGCATTTCTCCAGGAACTCCGCCTCGCTCCGCACCCCCGGCGGGCGCAGGAGCCGGACCTGGGCAACGGGGTCGCGGAAGCGGAAGAAGCGCGCCAGGAATACTCCTCCCACCAGGCCGCCGAGAAAGAGCCGCCGCTCCATGAGCGGTCCGCCCGCGGCCGGCTGGAAACCGGCCAGGCGGAAATGGACTCGCTGGTGGGGGCAGCGGAGCTGGCACTCCATGCACAGGAGACACTCCTCTTTCTGCAGCAGTTCCCGGTCGAAGGAGGTGGGGCAGAGCGCGGCGCAGCCGTGGCAATCGGCACAGAGCTGCGCAGGCACCCGCTTGAACGGGGAGAGGCGGGCCAGGAGCCCGAGCAGGGTGCCGAGCGGACAGAGGTTGCGGCACCAGTTGCGGGACTCGTAGCGCTCAAGGAAGATGATGAACAGGAAAGCGAGGGCAGAGAGGAAGGCGAGGGGATAGAGGGTCTCGCGAAACGGGAGGAGGTAATCCTTGAGAATCCGGTAGCCTGGTTCGAGCGCATCCCGGCGCTCGCCGAGCAGCCGGTAGAGCTCCACCCAGCCCGAGCGGGCGGTCTCGCCGATCAAGGGGTGGAGGAAGAAGGTGAGCGCCCGGACGAAGATGGCGATAGGATCGAAGAGGCCGGCCATGTTGATATCGAGGAGCGCCGCCACCAGGAGCGGCACGAGGAGCCAGTACTTGACGCGCCCCTTGAGCCAGGAAAGGGGGGCGCTCTTGCGGATCCGGCCGGCCACCAGGTCGAGGACGGTACCCAGCGGGCAGATCCAACCGCAGAAAAAGCGGCCGAGGAGCGCCGAGAGGATGAGGACGAGGAGCCCGGGGAAGAGGAGCGGCACCCACCCCTTGGCCGCCAGCAGCGTGCTCACGAGGGTCAGGGGATTGGCCCGGAAAAAGGCGTTCACCGCCACGCCAAGCCGGTCACTCCCCCGGTATTCGGTCATGAGGAACATGACGAGGAAGAGAACAAGGAAGAGGAGCTGAGAGATGCGGGCGGAGGTAATTTTTTTCATCGTGTCACGTCAAACCCTGGCGATTCTCACCTTCTTCAGGTCCATCTGTCCCAGCCCCCGTTTGGCGGCGGCAACGGTGACCGCGATCTCTTCGGGCTTCAGGCCGAACAGGGTAGTGGCGTAGGCGTCGGCAGCAACGATGTCGGTGGAGGCGAGCACCTTGTTAAGCACCTTGACGTCCGCAAGGTTCCCCCCTTGGGGGCCATGGGCGGTGAGGATCCGGGTCGCGTCGATCACCGTCAGATGGGGCTTGAAAACGGCATTGATGTCGGCCAGAGCCACGTCGAGGTTCTTGTGGATCGAGCCCCGGGTTCCCCCCATGATTCCCATGACGTTCTTGAGGCCGAGCGTGAGCCGGGAGAGGCCGTGGTGCTTGGCCACGGGGACATTGATGTAAACGTCAGCGGACAGCGCCTCGTCGTAAAGCTCCCATTCCTTGAGGACGTGGCCGTTCAGGACGACTTTCCGGAAGCGCTCGTTTTCGATGTGCTTGACCTCCACGTTCTTCATCCCCTTGAGGGCCGGCTCGATGCCGCTGTTGACGTAACAGCGCCGCTCATCGTTGCAGGTCCGGTCAAAGACCTTGACCCGCTTCGCCCCGGCCTTGAGGCATTCCTCCACCACCGTGCGCACCACCACGGGGTGCGTATTGGCCCCCTGCTCGGCGCTCCGGTCCCATCCCATGTTGGGCTTGACCACAACGACCTGACCCGGCTTGACGAAGCGCTTCATCCCGCCGAGGGCGTCGATGGCCCTGCGGGTGATCAGGGCGTAGTCTCTTCCCTCGGCCACCGCCACCACCGGTCCGTCGGCCGCCGCCAGATCCTTGATCAGCCACTGACCGAACAGCGGCGTCAACCCCAAAACCCTCAGAAACGTCCGTCGATCCATCGCTACCCTCCTTAACCTTTAGGCCCGTAGTTTGGGTCTTTAGGCCCGCTGTTTGGGTCCGAGTCCTTCAGGCCCGCTGTTTGGGCCTCGGTTTTTCCCTTCAGAAACACCACGTAGGCGCCACTCCCCCCCATCTGTCGCGGGGCCGGAGCGAATTCGGCGACCATCCCCTTTCCCTTGTCCCGCAGCCATCCCGCCACGGCCCCCTGCAGAACCGGCTCCACGGCCGAATTGAGCCCCTTGCCGGTGATGACGAGCACGGCCCGCTGGCCGCGGTTGTAGGCACCGGTGATGAACCGCGCCAGAGAGTCGAGCGCCTCTTCACGCGTGAGGCCGTGGAGGTCTAGTTCGAGATCGATGCGGATTGCGCCCCGCTTCAGCTGTCGCATCCGGTTCACGGGCAGCGGACGCAGCGGCTCCACATCGCCGGGCAGCTCGTCCTCGAAGCGGACATCGAGGTTCATCCGGTCCAAGGCCTGGGAAAAGACCTGGCGCTCCTCTTCTTCGATCCGCACGGCAAGAGGCTTGGCAAGCTTCTTCCCCGACCCAGCCTGCTTCTCCGGATGAAGCCTCTGCACATCTGCCATGCTCCGCAGGAAGAGGTCCGTGTCGGCGGCAGGCACCTCCGGCTTCGGCGCAGGAGCCGGGGCATTGGGCTCAGCAGCACCGGCCTCGGCCCGGACCCCCTTCAGCGCGCTGAAGGGTCGGGTGGCGAACTCCTTCGGTTTTGGTGACGGCTTCTTACTTTTTTTCATGGATATGCCGACTAGCGTTAATCACCCCATTCCCCTCATCCGCCCCTCCGGGGCACCTTCTCCCAAGGGGAGAAGGAATCCCTCTCCCCCAGGGAGAGGGTGGCCAAAGGCCGGGTGAGGGGAACTTAGGCGACAAACTATTCTTTGGGTACCAGGACGATCTCTATCCGCCGGTTCTTCGCCCTTCCCTCGTCCGTGGCGTTGTCCGCCACCGGCTTGAACTCGCCGTAGGCCACGGCGACAAGATTGGCCGGGTCGATCCCCTGCTGCTGGAGATACCGGGTGACGTTGATGGCACGGGCGGCTGACAGCTCCCAGTTGGTGGGATACTTCCGGGTGAGCGCCCCGACGATCTGCACGTTGTCGGTGTGTCCCTCGATACGGATCGCCTTGTCCTTGACGTTCTTGAGAATGTCGACCACCTTCTGGAGCACCGCAAGTCCTTCCGGCTTAACCTCAGCCTTGCCGGAATCGAAGAGGATGGCATCGACCATGTTGACCGTCAGTTTCCCCTTGAGCTCCGAAATGGTCACCTGCCCCTGGGATATCTCCTGCTTCATTTTGTCCAGGAGGTCCTCGTAAGTCTTGCTCACCTCCTGCACCTTTTCTTCCTTGGCTTTCTGCAGGGTGGTGATATCCTTCCGCAGCCTGCCATTCTCGGCATCCAGGTCAGCGACCCGCTGACGGAGCTCGGCAATGCTCTGCGACAGGGAATCGGACTTGGCCTTCAATACCTTTTCCAGCTCCTTGTTGTCGGCGGCAAGTTTTTCCTTCCCTTTGGTCAGGTCTGCCACGGTACCGGTCAGCTTGGCCACCTGGGCCTTCAGTGCCTCGTTCTCGGTGCTCAGGTCCCGGAACTTCTGCTGCAGAGTCGTCAGCTCTTTGTTCAGGTTGTCGGCTTCCTCCACCTTTTTCAGGTACTTGCTTTCGGCCACTAGGCAGCCGCTCAAAACCATGGGCAAGCAGACAACGGCCGCCAGCATAAACATCCTCTTCATGACAGGCCTCCTAATACCATCATCGGATAACGACATTTTGGCTTTCTTTGCATTAAAGCTTTTATCCCGCCTTGGGTTTGCACCATTTTTGCATAGAAAAAGGGAACCCCCCGGTCCCCTTTTCACCACAAGCAGGCTCACTTCCTGATGATGCGCCTCCGCATCCCGCCCATGGCGGCCGCCTGCTGTTTCATCACGGCACCCGGCCGCTCCAGATGAAACTGGAGCCACATCTCGCCGAAGTTCTTCATCTTCATCCGCTTCCCTTCCTTGAGGGCTTCCAGGTTGTGGGTGATACGCTCGTCGCCGGGAAGTTTCTTGAGCCCCTTTTGCAGAACCTCGATGGCTTTGCCGTTCTCGTCCCCCTCCGCCAGGCAATAGGCGTAGAGGTTCCAGAGGAGCGATTCCTTGGCCGACCACTGGAGCGCCTTTTCAAAGGTCGCCTTCATCTTGTCCCTCTTGTTGCGCTTCATGTAGCTGATGGCGAGCATCCCCATGGCCACCCAGTTACGGAAGAAGGCCTTTTCCAGGTAGGGAAAGGCGCTGGAAAAATCCCGCTTCATGTAGTAGATCATCCCTATCTGGGCGTTGATCTGGTCGGTGACGTACATCTGCCACTTGCCGTAGCGGAAGGCACCCCGGAGCTCGCGGATCGCCTTTTCGACCCGCTGCCCCTGAAGGTCCTTGGTGGCGGTCTCCATGATTTCCATGACCTTTTTCATGACCACCCGGGATATGATCAGGAAAAGTCCCACGAACACCGGGAGGGCGATGATGAGCGAGAGCCACCAGGAGAGATGGGCGGCCAGGTTCAGGATGATGAAGAGGGCAATGCTCGCCCCCACGGAAACAACGAAGTTGTACATCGGCTGGCTATCCTTTCAGTCTGCGATTTGCTTCTTGGTTGCTAGCTGTCCGCACCCGCCGCACTGACCATCGATCCGTTCTTTTCCACGTACTTGGCAACGATGATCCGCTTGCCCGGGCGCAAGGCGACCTTCATCTTCAGGTTGTTCCAGGCCGCGAGTATCCGGGCGGAAACGTTGAAGCGCCTGGCCAGGGAGAAGAGGGTGTCTCCCCTTTTGACCGTGTAGTACTTCATGAACGCCTTGTCCTGGCGGGAAGTGCCGGCACTCTGGACCGGCCGGGTCGAGCCGGCGTCGTCGGCACGGGCGGCCAGCACCGGCACCACCAGCAATTTCCCCCGCACCCGGGCCGTTTTTTTCAGCCGGTTGAGCCCGGCGAGCGTCTCGGGGGTGGTATTGAACCGGTGGGCCACGGAGGCGAGGGTCTCTCCCCTCTTTGCCCGGTAGCGGGTGTAGAGAATCTTCTCGGTGTACCGCTTCTCCTCGGGGATCTTGGCATACTCGGCCTCGAAGAGCGCCTTCTTGCCGTGCGGGATCTTGAGCTCGTAACCGGGGTAGTCGGGAGGAGTGCACCAGCGTCGAAGCTCCGGGTTCAGGTCGCGGATCGTCTGGTGGGGAACATCGCAGATTTTGGCGACCAGCTCCAGGTCAGTTCGGGACGGGATCTTCACCGTATCGAATTCGATGGCCGGCAGGTAGGCCACGTCGGCAAAACCGTACCGGGCCGGATCCTTGGCGATGATGGCCGCCGCCAGCAGCTTCGGCACGTAATCCTTGGTCTCCCGCTTCAGGTAGGACCCCTTGGAGAGCTCCCAGAAATCCCGGCTGTTATACATGTCGATGGCCCGCAGGATCTTGTTCTCGCCGGCGTTGTACCCAGCGGCCGCCAGGTACCAGTCCTTGTTGAACAGGCCGTACAGCTCCTTGAGGTAGAGGGCCGCGGCAACGGAGGACTTGAGCGGGTCGCGCCGCTCGTCGATCCAGGAATCGATGCGCAGCGCATAGCGCTTGCCGGTGCCCGACATGAACTGCCAGGGACCGACGGCGCTGGCGACGGAATAGGCATGGGGGGAAAAGCCGCTCTCGATCATGGCCAGGTACACCAGGTCCTCGGGCAGGCCTTCCTTCTTCAGCACTTCTTTCATCATCGGGATGTAGCGCTCGGAACGGGAGAGCCATCTGGCAAAGGCGCTCCGGCCGCTTGTCTGAAAATAGGTGATGAAATACGCCACCTGGTTGTTGAAGGTGAGGGGCAGGTCCGATTCGGGAAGCGACTCCTCGGGGAGCTTCAGGTCGAATTCCGCTTCAGTAGCAGCGGGTTCATCGGCGGGAAAGAGGTCCGCGGGGGGCAGTTCGAGGGCCTGGCCGAGGTGGGATTCCCTGGTCTGGTTGGCGACTTTCGGATTCTGCCGTTCCGCCGCAGGGGCAATGAAGTCGAGCCTCTCTCCCTCGTTGCCCGGTGATGGCAATTCCGTCGCCCTGACCGGCGCTGCCAGCAGGACAGTTATGAGAAACAACGGAACGATTTTCATTGTCTTTCCTGGTGCGCTATTTCCGGCGGGAAGCGAGGCAAGCGGGCTTTTCGGCAGCCACAAGTATAAAAAAATTCTACTCCGCTGTCAATGTTAAAGGGCCTCGGCATGGGAAGACCGCGGGAGAGATATGGGACAAAACCTTCAACTAGCGGCCCTTCCGGGCATTACCCCAGAAACGGCGCTCCATTTCTGCAAGGAGCGGCTCAAGGCTCTCTGGATCCTTGGCAGAAACGGCAAGGGCACTCTGGCGGCGAAGGGACTGGCGCACTTTCATGAATGCCAGTGGATCGCGCCGCTTCAGGTCGGGCAGGAGATCGCTCTTGTTGAACACAAGGAGGCGGGGTTTGCCGGCCAGCTCCAGCTCCTCCAGGATTTTCCCCACCTGGTCGATCTGTTCCGCAAAGCGCGGGTTGGCGCAGTCCACCAGGTGGATGAGGAGGTCGGCGTCCTGCAATTCCTCGAGCGTGGCCTTGAAAGCGCCCATGAGGGACTGGGGCAGCGACCGGATAAAGCCCACCGTATCGGTAATGATCACCTCCCGCTCCCGGGGGAAGCGCAGGCGCCGGGAGGAGGTGTCGAGAGTGGCGAAGAGGAGATTTTCGGTGAAGACCGCGCTCTGGGTGAGGGTGTTCAACAGGGTCGACTTGCCGGCATTGGTATAGCCGATGATGGAGACGATGGGAAGGCCGGCGCTGACCCTCTTCTGACGACGCTGATAACGGCTGCGGGAAAGCTCCCCCAGCTCCCGTTCGAGCTTGGCGATCCGGTCGCGGATGCGCCTGCGGTCGATCTCCAGCTTGGTCTCCCCCGGACCGCGCCCACCGATCCCTCCCATGAGCCGCGACATCTGCACCCCGCGCCCGGTGAGGCGGGGGAGCAGATACTTCAGCTGCGCCAGCTCCACCTGGACCTTGCCGTCGAGGCTCTTGGCCCGCCGGGCGAAGATGTCGAGGATCAGCTGGCTCCGGTCGATAACCTTCAGCTCGGTCAGCGCGGAAATGGAGCGGACCTGCGCGGGGGTCAGCTCCTGGTCGAACACGAGGAGGGTCGCCCCGAACTGCAGCGCCCGGATCACCACCTCCCGCATCTTCCCCTCCCCCATCAGGTAGCGGGGGTTGAACTGGCGGGGCCGCTGGACGACAGCGTCGAGGACCTCGACCCCGGCGGTCCTGGCCAGTTCCCTGAGCTCGTCGAGGGAATCCTCCGCCTCGGCAAGGGACTCCCGGGTCACGGAGATGAGAATGCCCCGCTCCTCACCCCCCCGGACCTCCCTCGTTCCGGCAACAGCCTTCTCGAGGGAGTGTTCGAGGCTCGTCACGAAGTCGCTGAAATCGAGGCGAAACCGGTTGAACGGCACGGACGGCTCCACCGTGTGGGGAGCGGCTTTCGCTCCCCCCGGCGGGGCGAGGAAGGCGACCTGGATGGCGAACTCGGGGTCGGCGGGATGCAACTGGAGGGCCGCGATGAGGTCGAAGCGGAGCATGGCCAGATCGGTCAGGTCGTCGTCGGAGAGGGGTTCGCCCTTCAGGTGGGTGTGGATCAGGCGCAACCCCCTGAGGAGCCTCTTTCCGAGCGGGTAGTCAGTCAGTTCGGGGATGAGGATGCCGCGCTCGTCCCCCACGATGACGTATTCCACCTCGCCGAACCGGTTGACGAGAATACCGATCTGGCGCCGGATTTCGCGGGACAGATCGACTATCTCCCGGGCCAGGTCGACGGTCACCGCTTCGACACCGGGAATGCGGCGGCGGTAGAGTCTCTCGATCCCCTTGATCTGGCTGGGTTTCAGGCCGGTGAGGTTACCGTGGAGTTGTTTGATATCGACGCCTTTCCGTAGGGGCAACCCCCTGTGGTTGCCCTGATATCAGGCAGGCACAGGGGCCTGCCCCTACAAACCGGTTGCCGTTATAGTCCGATGATGTTGTAGCCGCTGTCGACGAAATGGATCTCGCCGGTGACCCCTCGTGCCAGATCGCTGCAGAGGTAGGTGGCCGCGCCGGCCACATCCTCCTGGGTGATATTTCGCCGCAGCGGCGCCTTTTCCGCCACGTGCCCCGCAATCTGGTTGAAGCCCCCCACGCCGGCCGCGGCGAGGGTCTTCAGGGGACCGGCGGAGATGGCGTTGACCCGGATACCGTCCGGTCCCACCGCCTCGGCCAGGTAGCGGACGCTCGCCTCCAGCGCCGCTTTGGCCACGCCCATCACGTTGTAGTTCGGGAACACCTTCTGGCCGCCGTAGTAGGTCATGGCAAGCATTGCCCCGTCCCGGCCCTGCATGAGGGGAGACGCCTCCTTCGCCAGGGCGATGAATGAATAGGCGCTTATATCCAGCGCCAGGGCGAACCCTTCCCTGCTGGTATTCAGGAACGAGCCTTTCAACTCCTCTTTGTTGGCGAAGGCAACCGAGTGGATGAGGATATCCAGCCCGCCCCAGCGGGTACCGATCGCTTCGAAGACCGCCTTGATGTCGGCATCACTCTGCACGTTACAGGGGAGGACCACCTCCGCCCCCACGCTCTCGGCCAGGGGCATCACCCGCTTGGCCACCATCTCATTGGCATAGGTGAGGGCCAGCTCCGCCCCCTCCTTACGGAACGCCTCGGCAATCGCCCAGGCGATACTCTTGTCATTCGCCACTCCGAAAATCAGTGCCTTCTTACCCTGCAATAACCCCATCAACCTTTCCTCCTTGACTGCATCTCACGCCGGATTTATTGTCGCGTCGCCCACGGACGGCCGCAAGGCCGCAAAGAACTTCCACCGCGTCCGCGCTCTGGAATAGTAAATCAATAAACCGCTTTTTGGCAAGCAATATACCGCTTTTTGTGGTTTAATCTAGAGAAGGACAAAGGAAACCGTCTCTATGCCGGACATTTTCAGGAAGACAATCGAGGAGAGCGAACGGCTCTCCACCCTTGCCGATGTGGACGAGGTCATCAAAGATCTGTCGCGGCTCCTGAAAAAAATGGTCAAGAGCCGCTGGGTGGCGGTTTACCTTCTTGACCGGGAGCACCGCGACTTCGCCCCTGCCCGCAGTTGCGGGCTGCCCGCCCGCTATCTCCCCCTATTCCGGGAGATGCCCCTCGACCCGCAAAAGCTCCCCCTCGTAAAGGACATGCTCCGCCGGAAACGGCACATCCTCATCACCGATGCCGGCACCTCGGAACTCATCTCGCCGGCATTCCGCAAGCTGCTCCGACGGATCAGGCTGCTGGCGGTCCCCATGGTCGCCCGGAACCAGGTACTGGGAGCGGTCTTCGTCGCCCGTGGCGCCAGCTACCCTCCCTTCAGCGACGACGAAATCGCCGTGATCAGGGACATCGTTTCCCATGCCGCCCTGGTGACGAGCCACATCCGGCTGTTCGACGAGTCCCTCGACATGGCTGTGGAAATGGCCAAGCGGATCGACGTCATCCTCATGCTCGACGAGATCAACAAGGCGATCTCCTCGTCCCTCAGCCACGAACGGATCATCCAGACAGCCATGGAGAGCATCGAACGGATCATCCAGTGCGAGTTCGTCGCCATAGCCGGGGAAGACGATGGTGACCTGATCGTTACCGCCGCCCACGGCGAGGGCATCACCCCTCCCCCGGAGGTCCGGCCCGGGACGAGGCTCGCCGACCCCTCCGTGGCCCGTACCGCATTCACCAAAGGGGAAAGCGTCTATTTCCCGTCGCTGGCCAAGGCGCACCGTCTTGGCCTGCTCGAAAAGGCCCTCCGAAAAGCGGGCATCGAGTCGCTCCTCGCCATCCCCCTCGTCAGCAAGGAGACAACCAAGGGGGTGCTCCTTCTCGGCGACACCCGACCGGGACAATTCGTCCGGGAAGACGCCTTCACCATCGAGAAGATCGCCTCCCAGATGGCGGTCGCCCTGGAGAACGCCCGACTCTATGAGGAGCTGCGCACCCTCTTCATCAGCACCGTTACGAGCCTCTCCAACGCCATCGACGCCAAGTCCCCCTGGACCAAGGGACACTCGGAGCGGGTCATGCACCTGGCCGGGCACCTGGCACGGGAGATGGGGCTCCCCGAGGCGATGATCGAGCGGGCAAAGCTCGGGGGGCTCCTCCATGACATCGGCAAGATCGGCATCATCGAGGCGCTCCTGGAAAAGCCGGCCATGCTCGACGACGACGAGTTTCCCCCGATGCGGCTTCACCCGGAAAAGGGAGTAGCCATCCTCGCCCCCATCGAGCAGCTGAAGGATGTGCTCCCCGGCATACTCTACCACCACGAACGCTACGACGGCACCGGCTATCCCAAAGGACTGAAAGGGGAGGAAATCCCCCTGGTGGCGCGGGTCATCACCGTGGCTGACGCCTTCGACGCCATGGTTTCCGACCGGCCGTACCGGCGCGGGTTCTCCGCGGAAAAGGCCCTGGAGGAACTGCAGCAAAACGCCGGCACCCAGTTCGACCCGAACGTGGTCGCCCATTTCCGCAGGTTAATGGAGAAGCGCCGGCAGAGCGGCGTGAACGTCTCAACCCGCAGATAAAGAACCATCCCGGCTCTGCGCCTACCAGGCCCCCCTGCAAAAACCTCTTGCCTTTTTCGTTCCGTATGCTACCATGCCTAAAAATTAGGCAAGAAACACCCTCGTACACCCGGTAACGCATGACACGGCATCTCGCGATCGGCTCCCTCGTCCTCCCCAATAACCTGCTCCTGGCCCCCATGGCGGGGATTACCAACCTTCCGGTGCGGCTGCTTGCCCGGGAGATGGGAGCCGCCCTCTGCTTCACCGAAATGGTGAGCGTCAACGGCCTGGTCCGGGAAGGGGAGAAGAGCTTCGACCTGGTGCGGAGCGTCCCCGCTGACCGGCCTCTCGGCATCCAGCTGTTCGGCGACGACCCCGCCTGCATGGCCGAAGGAGCCCGGCTCGTGGCGGGCTTCGGTGATCTCATCGACATTAACATGGGGTGCCCGGTACGCAAGGTGGTGGCGAGTGGCGCCGGCAGCGCCCTGCTGCGCGATCCCGGCAGGGTCAGGGAGATCATCCGCGCGGTGCGCCGGGCGACCACCCTTCCCCTGACCATCAAGATCCGTACCGGTTGGGACGCCACGGACCAGACCTTCCTCGAGGTGGCCCGCATCGCCGAGGGAGAGGGATGCGATGCCGTTACGCTGCACCCGCGCAGCCGCGCCCAGATGTTCGAAGGCCACGCCGACTGGGCAAAGATCGCCGAGCTGAAAGAAACGGTGACCGTCCCGGTCATCGGCAGCGGCGACCTGTTCACGGCGGGAGACGCGGTCGCGATGCTCCGCCAGACCGGCTGCGACGGCGTGATGATCGCCCGGGGAGGGCTCGGCAACCCGTGGATATTCCGGGAAGCGCTCGCACTCATGGCCGGCCGTGAGCCCGAGCCGCCCACCCCTAAAGAGCGGCTCACCGTGGCGCTGCGGCACTTGGAGCTGTTCACCACTCTTGCAGGTGAACGGGTGGCGGTACGCGAGATGCGCAAGCACCTCTCCTGGTACGTGCGGGGCCTTCCGGGGGCGGCCCGCTTCCGGGAGCTGATCAACCGGGTGGAGGAGAAGGAGGCGCTGGTTCGGGAACTCCGTTCCTTCTTATCCGAGAAAAACGAAGCAAAATGACTAATGAAGCAAATACCGTTTCGCATAGATAACTTCGGATAACATCCGATACCAATCTGATCTTACATTCAAAAAGATTTATCCGCCTTTATCCGAATTTGATCAGATGTTATCCGTGTGAAATTGCCTTTTTTTCTGCTTGGTTCCGGCGTGTCCGGCTTGGGATACATCGCATGGGCAACCATCTTGGAGAATATTACGCCAACGTCATCGACAGCGTCGGCGACGGGGTGATCGTCCTCGACGGGGATGGCACCGTCACCCTCATGAACCCGACAGCAGAGGAGATCACCGGCATTTCCCGCCGTCAGGCCCAGGGGCAGGCGTTCGGGGCCCTTTTCCGGAGCGAGGAGATCCTTACTGAGATGGTCGCCAAGACCGCCGCCACCGGCATGACCATCTCCGATTACGAAAATATCGTCCTGCGCACAGGGGGGCGCATCACCCCGGTCAGCGCCACCACTTCTCCCCTTCTGCGGGACGACGGGGAACGGATCGGCACCATTCTCGTCCTGCGGGATCTCACGAACATCCGTGAACTGGAGGGGGCGCTGCGCAAGGCGGACCGACTTTCCACCGTCGGCACCCTCGCCGCCGGCCTGGCCCATGAGATCAAGAACCCCCTCGGCGGGATCAAGGGGGCGGCTCAGCTCATGGAACGGGAACTGCCGGAGGAGAGCGAACTGAGGGACTACACGCGGGTCGTCCTCAAAGAGGTGCAGCGGGTCGACCGGATCGTCGAGGAACTTCTCCAGCTCGCCTCGCCGCGCAAGCTCCAGCTCAGTCCGGTCAATCTCCACAAGATCGTCGGAGACATCCTCCTCCTGCAGAAGCGGGCGGTATCCGGGAAGAAGATCGCCTTTCTCCAGCAGTTCGACCCGAGCATCCCGCCCATCCTCGGAGACGAGGCCCTGCTCACCCAGCTCTTCCTCAACCTGGTCAAGAACGCCATCGAGGCGGTGGGCGAGGACGGCCAGGTGCGCGTGGCGAGCCGGGTGCTGGCCGACTACAGCATGACCCAGAAGGGGGAGCGCAGGGCACGCATGGTCGCCATCGAGGTTGGCGACGACGGGCCGGGTATCCCGAAGGAGGAGATGGAGCACCTCTTCACCCCCTTCTTCACCACCAAGCCGAAGGGAACGGGCCTGGGGCTCGCCATCTGCCAGAAGATCGTCACCGAGCACCGGGGGATGATCAAGGTGGAGTCGGAGCCGAAGAGGGGGACGACCTTCACGGTGATGCTGCCGCTGATACAATAAAAGCTGTTCAACGTTCGACGTTCAAGGTTCGACGTCATAAAACCTTGAACCTTGAACCTTGAACCTTGAACGAGGTTTTTTATGCCACTCAACAGAATTCTGGTTGCCGACGACGAAGAGAGCATGCGCTGGGTCCTGTCCCGGGCCCTGAAAAAGAAAGGGTTCACTGTGGACCTGGCCCGGGACGGCGACGAGGCGTTGCGGCTCATCCAGAGCAATGCCTATGATCTGGCCATCCTCGACATAAAGATGCCCGGGCTTTCCGGTCTGGAGCTTCTCGACCGCGTGCGTGAGCTGAAGAGCGACCTCCTCGTTGTGATCATGACCGCCGAGGCCTCCATGAAGAACGCCGTGGAAGCAATGAAGCGGGGAGCCTATGACTACATCACCAAGCCCTTCGATCTGGACGTGATCGACGCCATCGTCGAGAAGGTCACCCGGGCCCGGGAGATGACCTCCCAGGTGTCCCTCCTCAAGGAGGAGCTCAAGGACCGCTACCAGCTGGAAAAGAACATCGTCGGCAACTCGCCGGCCATGCGCGAGGTCTACAAAACCATCGGCAAGGTGGCGCCGAGCGACATCACCATCCTTGTTCAGGGGGAGTCGGGGACCGGCAAGGAGCTGATCGCCCGGGCCGTCCACTTCAACTCCCGGCGGCTCGGCAAGCCGTTCATCGCCCTCAACTGCGCCGCCATCCCGAAGGAGCTGCTGGAGAGCGAGCTGTTCGGCTTCGAAAAGGGGGCCTTCACCGGCGCGGTGGAACGCAAGCTCGGCAAGTTCGAGCAGGCCAACGGCGGCACCATCTTCCTCGACGAGATCGGCGATATGCCCCTCGATCTTCAGGCCAAGATCCTGCGCGTGCTCCAGGAAAAGGAGGTCACCCGGACCGGCGGCAATCAGGCCATCAGCGTGGATGTCCGGATCGTGGCGGCGACCAACCAGGACCTGGAGGAAAAGGTCCGCCACCGGGAGTTCCGGGAGGACCTCTTCTATCGGCTTAACGTCGTACCGATCCACCTGGTGCCGCTCCGGGAGCGACACGAGGACATCCCGCTCCTCGTTGAGTATTTTCTCGCCAAGACCTGCGCGGAGCTGGAGATCCCCCCCAAGCAGTGCTCTCCCGACGCGCTCCGTCTTCTCACCGCGGCCCAGTGGCCCGGCAACGTGCGTGAGCTTGAGAACACCATCAAGCGCGCGGTGATCCTCTCCTCCGACCCGCTCCTGACCGCGGCCGACTTCCCCGGCCTGCGCCAGCAGAAGGGAGGCGAGCGGCTCCCCGCCGAGGATCTCTCCCTCGAAGGGATCGTCGACATGAAGCTCAGGGGATGCCTCGCCAACATGGAGAAACTGGAAAGCGGCGACATCTACGGAATGGTGATGGTCCAGGTGGAACGGCCGCTCATCCGCTTCGTCCTGGAGAAGACCAAGGGGAACCAGGTGCGGGCGGCCGACATCCTCGGCATCAACCGGAACACGTTGCGGAAGAAGATACACGAACTGGGGATCGACCTAAAGAGAGATTGACGGATTCCGTAGGGGCGGCCCCGCGTGGCCGCCCTGATGCCGGGCAACCACGCGGGGTTGCCCCTACATCGTGGAACAAGGAGGGAATCGATGGGAGCGATAAAGGATAAATTCTTTCTCGACCGGGACAACGCGGTGCTGGTGGTGATCGATGTGCAGGAGAAGCTCTGCAGGGCCATGGACGAAACGGTGCTGGGGAAGCTGACGGGAAACATCTCCATCCTCCAGGAAGCCTCCCGGGAACTCGGCATCCCGGTGGTGGCCACCGAGCAGTACGTGAAGGGGCTCGGCGAGACGCTCTGCGTCCTGAAGGAGAAACTCGACGCACCGGCCCTGGAGAAGATGACCTTCAGCTGCTGCGGCGAGACCCCGTTTCCGGAGCGGCTGAAAGGGCTCGGCCGCAAGCAGGTGATCGTCACCGGCATGGAAACCCACGTCTGTGTGCTCCAGACGGTTCTGGAGCTCCTCGACGCCGGTTATCACGTCCACCTTGTGAAGGACGCAGTGATGAGCAGGCGCAAGGAAAACTGGAAGGTGGGAGTGAAAGGAGCGCAGGCCGCCGGCGCGGTCGTTACCTCCACCGAGGCGGCCCTGTTCCAGCTCCTGCGGGTGGCCGGGACCGACGAGTTCAAGAAGCTGTCGAAGCTGGTGCGCTGAGACGGATTAACCGGACGATGCAAAAAGGGCGGGGCAACCCCGCCCTTTTTTTTATATCAGCACCACGTTATGAACAGAATTTCACTTGCGTCCCAAACCCAAACATATTACCATGCGCATCATTTAATTGCCTGAGCCTTATGAAGTGGCGGTAATTCACCCCGCACAAGTTTCCCCCAATCATTCCAGTGAAGACATCTATACGGCTTCCGCGGCAACCGGACCCGTATATCCAAATCCACGAGGAAAGCACAGAGGGAGAAGAGCATGGAGGCCAAGAAGAACGAGAGCACGACTGTTGAGTTCATGAGCACCCTTCCGGGAGACGATGTCCGCCAGATCATGTGGCGCTTCGCCGACCGCTACGAGCTGCAGATGGTTATCCAGTCCGCCCGCTCCCTGGCGCGTGGCGTGGTGGCCCGGCTGGTGGCGGACGGTGCCCGCAACTCCCACGAATGGAATGAACAGAAAGCCCAGCTGCTGACCGGTTTCGACGAGGTCGGCCTTACCACCGTCTTCATGGACCCGGAGGACGGCGGCTTCATCCCCGGCCCCAAAAACCTCGCCCTTGCCCTGGTGGCCTTCGAACTCTCCTGGGTGGACGGCGGCGCCGCCACCTGCTCCCTTGCCAGCAACCTGGCCCTCTCCCCGATCCACGAAAGAGGCACCCCCGAGCAACGCCACACCTACATGAGCCGCTGCGTGCCGCCGCTCCCCGGCGAGGACCGGCAGATATGGCGCGGCGCCTTCGCCCTGACCGAGCCCCTTCCTTACGTCGGCGTCGACACCGGCATTCTCTCCGGCCGGATGCGGGTCGTCGAATGGGAGGAAGGCAAAGAGCCGATCCTCCAGGTGGAGAAGCGCGGCCGGTTCATCACCAACATGGGTTTCGCCAACTTCGTGACCGCGGCGGTCGATTCCGACGACCCCCGGATCAAGGGGAGCGCCATGGTCATCCTCGAAGAGGGAGACCCGGGGATGTTCGACCGGGGCGCCACCACCCTCAAGCTCGTCCACCAGCTCTCCTCCACCAGCGATCCGATCCTGTCACTGAAGATCCCGGCCAGCCGCATCATCGGCGGCTACACCGTGAAGGACGGCGTCATCATCCCCAACATCAGCCACGGCGATGTAATCGAGTCGGTTTTCCGCAGGACCCGCGTGCCGGTGGGGATCATGACTACTGCCAAGCTCCTGTCGGCAGTGGAACCGGTGATCCGCTACCAGCGCAGTCGCTTCCGCGGCGGCGCCGCCAGCTCTCCCGGCACCCCCCGCTACGACCTGGGCCTTCAGCAGAAGGAAGACTCCCTGCAGCGGCTGGTGGATGTCTGGGCGACCGGTGAGGCGGGAGCCGCCCTCGGCTTCGCGACGGCGCGCCTGTTCGACGAGTTCGATCCCCTCGAGCGGGAGAAGGAGCGGGCCCTGACCGAGCGGGGGATCACCGGGGCGCGGGCACAGATGAAGCTCTTCAAGGAGCTGGAAAAGGGCGCCCTCGAATACCTGGCCCTGGCCAACAAGCCGGAGGCCGAGCGGGATGCGGCCCGCTTCGCGGAGCTCGGCGCAGACACCCTTGTCCAGTTCCTGATCACCGATTCCCTGACGAACGTCCTCTGCCCCGCCTGCAAGCTTTGGAACACCGGCTTCGGGGCAACCATGATGCGCGAGGCGGTGAGTCTCATGGGGGGGTACGGCATCACCGAGGACTGCCCGGGCTTCCTCGGCCAGAAGTGGATGGACGCCCAGCTCGAAGCCACCTACGAGGGTCCCGAAGCGGTCCAGCGCCGCCAGCTTTCACTCACCATGACCAACGAGCTCTTTCTCGCGCAGTTCCGCCAGTGGATCAAGGACATGCGCCGGATCGCCAGCCAACACCCGGGAACCGGAGCCTGCACCCTGGCGAGCGCGATGGAACTCTGGCTCTGGACTCTCGACTACCTGCAGAACACCAAGGACGCCGACGGCAAACCCCTCTATCACTCGTCGCGTCACGGCGTGGTCTTCCCGGCCGCCGACGCCCTCTGCTGGCTCCTCGCCTCCCGGCAACAGATCCTCGACCTCCTCGAACTGGAAGCCAGGGGCCCCGAGAACCCGCTTGTGGCCGAAGGGCTCGCGGGGTTCGTCACGTTTTTCAGCGACCTTGCCCACGTACAGGCGGCCCGAGCGGCCGGCGAGGTGGGTCGTATCTGCGCCGAGCTGGTGTATGGTTACAACCGGCATCCCGACTGGTGCCGCGACGCCGTGGAGAACTGCTTCCAGGGGGAACAACTGGATGCCCTCGACTGCATCATGCCCGGCATCGCCGACTACGGGAGGTCCCTGGGAGACGCACTGGAGGCGGACGGCTCGCACACCCCCAAGGCCGGTCCCTGCCCCCACGAATCGCTGCAGACCTTCATGCTCCTGCGCCAGCGCCTTGACATCTGCCTTACCGGTGCGCGCCTGGCCAAGGACCGGGCCGCCATGGCGGTAAGCAAAGTGATGATACCGGAGGCCCTCGATTACCCGGCGTAACCCCCCTCAATCCCCCCTTGTCAGGGGGGAAGCTCCCTCCCCTGAGAAGGGGAGGGCTGGGGAGGGGTTGAATTTTCGGAGAATAAAATGACCGTTGAACGCCAGACGATGGATGTGGATATCGCCTGCGTCGGCTTCGGGCCGGCCATGGGGGGATTCCTGACCACTCTCTCCCGGTCGCTCATCGACCCGACGACCGGCCAGATTCTGCTGGAGAGCGGCATCATGCCCGGCGCTCCGCTGCAGGTGCTCTGCTATGAACGGGCGGACGACATCAGCTTCGGTGTGTCCGGGGTCGTCACCCGGGCACGAAGCATCCGCGCCACCTTTCCCGACCTCGATCCCGCCTCAATCCCCATGGCCGCCCCGGTGAGCCACGAGAAGGTCCTCTACCTCCGCGACCCGGTGGGCGCAAGTCGGCGCTCCTTCGGCATCCGGGCACTGGACCGGCTCATCCGCCTGCTGGGCGTAAAGGACCACGCCTGCGAGCTACCCTGGATCCCCCCCTTCCTCCACAAGAAAGACGGACTCGTCCTCTCCGTCGGCCAGTTCACCCAGTGGGTGGGGAGTCGGCTCATGGCCTCGGGACTGGTGCAGGTCTGGCCGGCAACGCCCGTGAGAACCCCCCTCATCGAGGGAAACCGGGTCGTGGGGATCAGGCTCACCGACCAGGGAACGAACAAGGACGGCTCCCCCGCGGCCGGCTACATGCCGGGGATGGACATCCGGGCGGCACTGACGGTGGTCGGCGACGGCCCGGTCGGCCCGGTGGGCCAGGCCCTCGACCGGCACTTCGGGCTTCCCGCCGGCAATCACCAGCGGGAATGGGCCGTGGGAATGAAAGCGGTGGTGGAGCTCCCCGAGAACTCGGCACTCAAGCCCGGCACCGTTCTCCACACCATCGGCTACCCCGAGCCGGAGATATTCGGCTTCCTCTATGTCTATCCCGACCGGGTCGCCTCACTGGGGATCTTCGTTCCGTCGTGGTTCGACAGCCCCGTGCGCACCAGCTACCGCTACCTCCAGCACTGGATGACGCACCCAGCTATCTGGCGGCACCTTGAAGGGGGAACCCTCCGCTCCTGGGGGGCCAAGTCCCTGCAGGAATCGGGGCAGCGCGGCGAGCCCTTTCTGGCCGGGGACGGCTACGCGCGCATCGGCGAAGGGTCGGGAAGCACCAACATCCTGACCGGGTCCGGGGTGGACGAGGCGTGGGCCACCGGGGTTCAGCTGGCCGAGGGGGTGG
>JAMXLF010000097.1 GCA_024281055.1 Geobacteraceae bacterium | reverse complement strand
CTGCCCAGAGCGGTACCACCATCGAGGCCTGGGGGATATCATTCCCGGAAGCCCTCACCCTCAACCTCGGCAAGGCGTTCACGCTCAGGGGCGGCTTCAACGCCACCTACACGGCCAACACCGGCACAACCGGCATCACGGCTCCCCTGACCGTCACCAGCGGGGCCGTCACGGTGGAGAACATCGTGGTGCAGTAGAGGCTTGCAGGCAGCCGGCACACTCGACAATCCTTTTGCCCCCACCCCACCCTCCCCCGCTGGGGGAGGGCAAGCGTTCTCCCCCCGGAGGGGGGAGGAAGGAGGGGGGCTGTCGAGTAGTCAGGTTTTTAGTTGTTAGTAACCACTCAACGGCAAAAGGCCGGCACCAACGTGCCGGCCTTTTGCCGTTGTTTATCCGTCCGTCCCCGCGGGAAACGGCGCGTCTCAGGCTTCCGGGTACTCGGCAAGCCCGCGCAGCGTCTCCGTCAGCTCGAAAGCGGCAATGGCGAAAAAGCGGTCCAGGAGCCTCCCGGTCAGTGCCGGGGGGTAGAGGGGAAAGCCGATGCGGTAGATGAGGTCGAGGAGCTTGTCCTGCGGGTTTTCCTCGAGGAAGAGGGTGCCGTACTGGTAGACCGGGGCATAGAGGAGCGCGTCCTCCATGACCGCGTCGTCCTCGCTCCAGAAGGGGAGGATCATTTCGAGGGTGAGACAGAACCCCGTTCCCGCCAGGTCCTCGCTCACGTAGACGAGCACCTCCTCGTGGGGGGAGCCGCCCGGAACGACCAGGTCCGGGGAGACGGCGCCGGCGGGGAGGACCATGAGGCGGCCGTGCTGGGGATCGAGGCCGTAGGGGCGTCCCTTCCCCGCCAGGAAGCGCTCAAGGGCGCTGTAGGCCTTCGTCTGCCAGGGGGCAAGACCCCGGTAGAAGCCGGCCCGCAATTCGTCGCGCCGGGCGATCAGCTCCTCCACCGGCACGAACTCCTCCTCGTGCCCCGCCGGGCGGGGATTGCGCTTCTCCACGTTATCAACCACGAGCCGCAGGTGCGGCCGCTTCCGTTCGTCCTTGTCCTTCTCCATTCTCACACTCCTCCTGCGGCGGGCAAACCGCCCCCCTCTCCCCAGCCCTCTCCCACCAGGGGAGAGGGAATATAAGCCCACTCCCTTCCACCCTCTCTCTAACTCTCTCCCGGAGAGAGAGCATTCTGTTCTCCCCCCTTTATGGGGGGAGGTAGGAGGGGGGAGGGAGGGGCTGGGGGAGGGGCCAGACGGTTATAGCTTAAGGTTGGGCTTCAGACCCTTGCATCATACCATCACTGCCGTCCCTGTTCACGGGGCGATCCGGGCGCGCTTCCCCCGCTTCGGGGCGAGCGGCTCCTTCGCCTGCCCATCCTCGAAGACGGTGACACTCTTCAGAAAGCCGTCCAGTGCGGTTTCCATCTCCTTCTGTCCCACGGTGCCCTCCTTCGTACAGCCGACATGGTAGAGAAGCGAGGCAGCCTCCAGCTTCTCCTCTGCCACGTTGCCGGTGAACACGGCGGCAATGACCGAGGCCTTGTCCTTGAGAAACGAGGTCCTGTTATAGGGCATCTTCCTGCTGACCAGCTTCTCCCATTCGCTCTGGTACTTGTCGCCCAGCTCGGCGGGAGGGCGCGTGTTGCGGGTCAGGGAGAAAGCGGCGGCGCTGTTCTTGTCCTCCCCCACCGTGATCTCCTCCACATCCCAGACGGTGCGCTCTCCCTCCGGGAAAAAGCCGAAGCTGAGCTTCAGGTCGCTGTTCTCGGTAACGGCCATGTTCCGCTGCCCCACGGAGAAGGCGACGCGTCGGGAGCGGTAGGAGAGCTCCCTGCCGTAGTCGAAGGCGATGTCTATGGTGGAGAAGACGTCGGGAAGGAGCTCCTTCATGGCGAGAAACTCCCGCCACTGCTTCAGGCTCCCGTAGTAGGAGACGTAGACGAAATTGGTGAGTGCCTTGAGGTCCATGATATGGCCGTTCACCCGACCGGTCTGGTCGGCCCGCATCATGGTGACGCAGCCGCCCGGCACGGGAAGGGAGAAGGTCACCACCTTCTCGTCGCTGTATTCCTGCACCCAGGTCCTGACCAGCCACTTCCGGCCGTAGCCGTCGGTGAACGAGGATTCGTCCCGGGCCTTGCCGTAGGAGGTGACCCTGACCTTGTCCACGCCGACCGGGCGCGTAATGCCGAGCGCCTTCAGCAGCGTGTCCATGAAGACCTTCGAATCGCCGTAGAACGTCGCCAGGGGTATGTCGTCCGGCTTCTGAACGTACAGGAGCAGGGAATGCCCCGCCAGCCCCGCTGTGACGAGGCCGTTGTTCTCCAGTTCGATCTCCTTGGTCTCCCGCGGCGTCAGGGCGTCCCAGCTGCCGTCCGAACCGCGCACGATCAGGTAGGGGAAGACGGCATCGTAGGACTTGTGCAGCAGGGCCTGGGATTCCTTGCCGTTCGGGAAGATCTGGGCACGGTTCTCGGCAAGGAGCCGCTCGAGGAGGTGGGCGGAAAACTGCTCGACCCTGGCCGTAAGCTCCGCGTTCAGCTGCCGGTACGGCTTGGGAAGGGGAATATCCTCCCGAAGCGTGTCGATTTTGGTGAACGTCATGTTGTCGAGCAGATAGACCATTTTCCTGTGGAGCCGGGCCACGCCGGCCTCGGCCTTGAGCACCTCGGCGATGGGGAGGGCGATGTTCAGGTTCTCGTTGGGGGATTTCTGCAGGACGACGCCGATCACCCTCCCCGCCTCATCGAGGAGCGGGCCGCCGCTGTTGCCGGGGGAAGCCGCGGCGGAAAAGCGGAGCCACTTCCATTCGCCGTCGACATCCTCCGGGGTGTTCGAGGTATAGAGCCCGTCGCGGACGACGATACCGTCGCCAAGGGCATTGCCCACCGCGTAGACCTTGTCGTTCAGCTCGGGCGCGGCGTTCGTCGGCAGGAAGGCGTCCGACGGGCGGCCCTTCACCGTGAAGACGACGAAGTCGCGCCGGTCCGAATACTTCAGGACCTTGTCGATGCCGAACACGGCGCCGCTCGCGTCGCGGATGGAGTAGTCCGCGAACTGGCTCTCGTGGTCGAGTCCGAGGACGTGGGCTGCGGTGACGAATTCCCCCGACCCGATGGCAAAGGCGGTACCGACGGAGGTATACTTGTCCGTGCGCTCGGCGTAGGGGAGGAGATCCAGCGGCAGCGGCCGCTCGTAGGTGAGGGAGTCGTGGGTGGGCTTGAGGACCACGACCTCGAACACCGCCTGGTTGACCAGTCCCAGGACCTTCTTGTCGAGGGAGGCTTCCGCGTGGGTCGGCGCGTGCAGCAGCATACCCAGCGTGATGAGGCCGATGATGACGGAGAGGCGTTTCACGCGGTTCATGGCGTCGGGGCTCCTCGGTTGGGATGGGAGAAGTTGAAGAGAAACTCTGAAACTATAGAGAATAATGCATGCCGCAGGGTATGTCACGCTATTTATTAGTGGGGAGAGTTCACGGTTCCCTTCCGTCCCGGCCCCGTGCTATACTTTTAATTTTTCCGCTCCGCATCCCGGCGAAGACAACTAGTTTCCATCCGGTAACTCCGGATGAGAAACTATTGGTTTCTGATTCGGAAAGCGGGGATTTTTTGTCCTGGCAAGGAAATCAAGGGATTGTGCGGAGGCGTACATCGGTACGCCGCACAAGCAAGCCCGATGATTGACGCCGCCAGGGCGAAAAAGCACCCTTTCCGGACAGAAACTAACCATGCTTGACCACAAGGACCTCACGTGAACCACAAGGCAGCTATTTTCACCCCCTACGAAAAGTTCGTGATCGCCATCCTGGCGCTCATCCAGTTTACCGTGATCGTCGACTTCATGGTCCTCTCCCCGCTGGGGGCGATCCTGATGCCGAAGATGGGGATCTCCACCTCCCAGTTCGGTCTGGTGGTCTCCGCCTATGCCTTCAGCGCCGGGGCCTCTGGCATCATGGCGGCGGGCTTCGCCGACCGGTTCGACCGAAAACGGATGCTCCTCTTCTTCTATGTCGGCTTCGTCCTGGGGACCCTGTTCTGCGGCATCGCCAACAGCTACCCGTTTCTGCTGTTCGCCCGTATCGTTACCGGCGTTTTCGGCGGGGTGATCGGCTCCATTTCCTTCGCCATCATCGCCGATATGTTCCGGATGGAGGTGAGGGGGAGAGTGATGGGCTTCGTGCAGCTGGCCTTTTCCGCGAGCCAGGTCCTGGGGATCCCCATCGGGCTTTATCTCGCCACCAGCCTCGACTGGCACGCCCCGTTCCTGATGATCGTCGCCATAGCGGCGCCGGTCGGGATCGTCATCGCCCTGAAGCTCAAGCCGGTCACCGGCCACCTCCACGGCCGCCATGACAAGAGCGCCTTCCTCCACCTCTGGCACACGGCGTCGAACCCCTTCTATCTCAGGGGATTCATGGCGACGATGCTCCTCGCCACTGGCGGGTTCATGATCATGCCGTTCAGCAGCGCCTTCCTGGTGAACAACATCCTGATCCCGGAGACGAGGCTCTCGCTCATCTTCTTCGTCACCGGCCTCTGCTCCATCTTCACCGGCCCGCTCCTGGGGCGGCTCAGCGACACGTTCGGCAAGTACCGGCTGTTCGTCTTCGGCAGCCTGTTGTCGATGGTCATGGTATTCGTCTACACCCACCTGGGGCCAAATCCCATCGGTGTGGTCATCCTGACCAACATCGTCCTCTGGGTGGGGATCTCGTCGCGGATGATCTCCTCGTCGGCCCTCACCTCCGGGGTGCCGGACCTGAAGGACCGGGGCGCCTACATGGGGATAAACTCCTCCATCCAGCAGGTCTCCGGAGGGATCGCCTCCTTCGTGGCGGGGCTCATCGTCTATCAGCCCGCCAGCACCGCCCCGCTGCAGCACTTCGACACCGTCGGCGACGTCACGATCTGCACCATGATGCTCACCATCGTCATGATGTACTTCATCGACCGCCAGGTTGCGGCGAAGCTGCGTGTGGCCCATGCGTGAGTGATGGGGGACATCGTGCCGCGGTGTAGTCGTTTTCGCGGTTGCGCGCATCCACATGGACAACAAACCCGCCGGCGGGATGCCGGGCCACGAGGACCCCGTAATATTTGAGTCCCTTCTCCGCTGCCAGTTGATCGGCCTTCCGCCAGACATCGGCCAGGTTCTGCACGCCGGGAGACCCGGAGGCGGCAACGATCTGCCGGCCGGCATCGTTCAGCCTGACCAGGTGGACGTGGAGCTGGTCTTGCCCGCGTTCGCCGGGCGGATTGACCACCAGGGCGATGTCTCCCTCGTTACCGATCCGTTTGACCGCGTTATCCCAGGCGTACTGCCAGATGCCGTCCGGCCGGTGCGGGTCTTCCGAGCCGGTAACCCTGGCGCGAGGGATGGCGAGGCCGTGGACAAAGGTCTTGTCGGCCAGGCAGTCGCACATCTTAACGTCGCGCAGGATAACGAATTCGCTGTTCATGTCCCAGACGTCCGTCGTCTTGCGGCACGCGGCGGCACTGGTCGTGATGGGCCAGCGGCAGCGCGTGTCGTAGTTCGGAACCGCGGGGTCAAGGCAGTTGGTGACGATGTTCCAGAGGATGTCCCGGTTGGTGCTGGTTGCACAGCCTGAGGTGGTGAGGAAAAGCAGTAGAGTTAAGAGGAGCGTGAGGGCGCGGCGGGGATTGTGGCTCATTTTATACCTTTGGGGATGTGGATTGGTGCTGATGACTCACTTTCAGAGACGCGGCAACTTGATTCTAAACAATGAAGATTGGAGAGCAACATGTGAGCTTGACTTGTAATCGGGTAGGAGGCGGGGTCTTCCCCGCCGTCCTCTACCACCGTGCGTACGGGACCCTGCCTTTTCTCTTGGAAAGCATATCTGCGGCATCCTTGGACTCCTTCTTAGTTAGCGGTGTACTTCGCCAGCACTTCGACAACAGTCCGTAATTCATACCTTTTTATTCCATTAAGAAGTTCTTCCGCTTGCAAAGGCCATGAATCAATGCCCTCTATTAGGAATACTTGGCCAAGGCTCACGTTTTTGAAAGTTAAGTTCTGATCTAGTTTTGCTCGTTCTTGACGATCTGCTGTAAAAATATGTGTCCACAAGATCATTCCTGAAAGGATTGCTGCACGAAAGAAATGCCGGTGATCATCATTTTCTTGGTGAGTTAGAAGCTTAAGATCGATACGTTGCGACTCAACTCTATCAAGATCAAGAGGTGTAGCTACTGCCATAAAATAAAATACTGCGTAGTCCTCGAACGCCAAATTTAGAATATATTTTCCTTTTGGGGTTGTCGCAAAGAGAAGATGCTTTTTCGACCTTGCGAATTCCTGGTTTATATCATTAACTCTGAAATTAATTGCTCGAATCAAAGCATATTCTAAGGCTGTTTGAAAAGCGATATTGATTAACCCGATGGGATAATTAAAATTAGCGTGAAGAAAGTCAACTAATTCATCAGCGGTAATACCGTCATTTATAGCGCTGAGCAGTTGAATTAGTCGCACCAAAACAAGGCCTGTCCATTGCCCACCATGTATCTCAGCATTTTCAAAGAGGTTCGGACACCAGCGACCACGAACGTTATCATTAAGATTAATAGTCATAGAGTTGCATCCTGCTAATACACTTCCCTCCAACAAAGATCTTTTGGAGACAACACTTTTCAATCGTTTCTTATGAGAGTGAGCTCGTATGCAATTGCGAAGCATACTTCTAATGTTTCCATCGAATACCAAGTCTACAGGACTGCATTTTTTCGGTAAGCCTTTTAATGACGGTTGATGAGCTCCTGCACGTTCTAGTGTCCCGTTTGGTTAGTTCTTTCTAGTAATATTTGCACTTTGTTTTGCTCTTTGAACTGATTCAATAATTGCTGATGCGCTCTTGGTCCACTTGAACGGCTTGGCGCTTGTTGCGTTATGA
>JAMXLF010000096.1 GCA_024281055.1 Geobacteraceae bacterium | reverse complement strand
ACTGGTTGAGATCGCGCCCCCCACCAGCCGCTGCGCCAGTATATCCATCCAGTTGATGACGACAGTCGGAAAAATGCCGAGAAGAAAGCATGTCGCCGCGGCCAGCATCATCCCGAGCCGCATGTGCCAATTGACCTCGTTCACTCGCTGGACGGGGTAACGGCCGCGCCACTGCCCGAGAAACGTCGCCCCGTATGCCTTGACGAAGCAGGCGGCTGCCAGTGCCCCGGTAAGGGCCAGGAGCGCAGCCCCGAGTGGGATGAGGAGGCTCAGGATCGGCCGATGGAGCGCAGGTGACAGAAGGAAGGCTTGGAAGGTGAGCCATTCGGAGGCAAAGCCGTTGAACGGGGGGAGAGCCGCAATGGAGACGCAGCCGATGAGAAAGAAGACCGAGGTCCACGGCATCCGATGGATCAGCCCCCCCATCCCCTCCATGTTCCTCTCGTGCGTTGCATGGAGCACGGCCCCCGCCCCCATGAAGAGGAGCCCCTTGAACATGGCATGGTTCAGCGTGTGGTAGAGGGCTGCGATAAGGGCCAGGGCGGCGAGAGCCGGGAGATGGAACGAGGTGAAGATCATGGCCAGTCCAAGGCCGATCAGGATGATACCGATGTTTTCCACCGAACTGTAGGCGAGGAGCCGCTTCAGGTCGTTCTGCATGAGGGCATAGAGTACCCCCAGCACGGCCGAGACAAGGCCGAGGACCAATACGATCCCCCCCCACCACCAGGGGAAGACCTTGAGGAAATCGAAGGTCACGCGGACGATGCCGTAGATGGAGGTCTTGAGCATTACCCCGCTCATGAGCGCCGAAACATTGGACGGGGCGACCGGGTGCGCCTCCGGCAGCCAGACGTGGAGCGGGATCACACCGGCCTTGGCGGCGAAGCCGAAAAAGGAGAGGAAGAAAGCCGCGGTTGCCCAGCCGAGCGGATAGGTGGTGGCACGCATGGAGGCAAAGGTGTACCCCTGGAAGCTTTCGAAACCGTTGGCGAGTCCCGCCATTACCCCGAAGGAGAGGAGGATGGCGATGGCCCCCACATGGGCGATGACCAGGTAAAGGAAGGCCGAACGCCGGTTTTCCGCCTTTTCGTCCTCGTACATGACGAGAAAGTACGAGGCGGCGGCCATGAGTTCCCAGGCGATCAGGAAGAAGAAGGCGTCGTCCGCCAGGACGACGAGGAGCATGCCGGCGATGAAGAGCGCGTAGAAGACGACGAACCTGACCACCGACCGGTTGGCCGGAAAGCCCCGGACATACCCGATGGAGTAAATGGAAACGAAGAAGGCGAGGAGGCCGATGACGCAGAGGAAGAAGCCCGCTAGGGGATCGAGGCGCAGGTGGAACGGGAGGTCCGGCAGCCCCATCGCCACGACCGCGGAGGTCACGGTGCCGTTGCGAACGGCCAGGAATCCGGCACAGACGGCAGCCAGCGCTGCCACGGCAGTGATGGTAAAGGAGACATAGATGGTGAGACCGCGGGATTTGGCACAGCAGGGGGCGAGAACTACCGGGGACAGCATGAGGAACAGGGATACCATGGCAAGATCAAAAGGGGTCATCACAACAACCTTTCGCCCATAGTCAACTGATCATTTCCATGCCTTGAAACCCGAACCGGTGCAAAATAACCCTTTGATGTTCTTTCCTGCATGAACCGGTTCTCAGGGTGGACAGCTTCAATCTAGTACAAACATTGTTCTGATTCAAGAAAAATCGGGCTTGTCCGTGAACCGGGAGAAAGTGGGGGAGACTCCGCCGCCTCCTCAGGTTGCCCGGGAACGTTCAGGCCCCTTCGAGCTTTCCCAGCAGCCGCAGGAGCCCGTCGAGGATGGTGACAGGATGGGGGGGGCAGCCGGGAATGAAGAGGTCTACCGGGAGCAGGCGGTCAACCCCGTTGTGGACCTCCGGCGAATCGATGAACGGGCCGCCGTTGATGGCACATGCACCGCAGGCGACGACGATCTTCGGTGCCGGAATGGCCTCATAGGTTGCGAGGAGGGCGTCTTTCATGTTTTCCGATACCGGCCCGGTGACCCAGAGGCCGTCGGCGTGACGCGGACTGGCGACGAACTGGATACCGAACCGCCCCAGGTCCCAGCCGATGGTGGAAAGGACGTTGGTGTCCGCCTCGCAGGCGTTGCAGCCGGCGGCGCTTACCTCCCGGAATTTGAGGGAGCGGCCGAAAAGGGACAGCATTTTCTGCTCCAGGGCCTGGGCAAGGCGGCGTTCATCGCCCGGTCTGACGATGAGGTCCTCGCGCCGGTTCGCCGCGAGAGCGGGATCGTTGGTGTAGGTGATCGCCCCACGGGGACAGGCCTCGCTGCAGTCGGGGCAGAAGAGGCATTTTCCCAGGTCGATGGAAAGGTTTTCCCTAGTCCCTAGTCCTTTAGGCCCGTTGTTTGGGTCCGAGTCCCGAGTCCCGGGTGTTATGGCACCCACCGGGCAGACATCGGCGCATACCCGGCAGCCGTCGGGACATGCTGAGGCATCGAGCCGGGGGTAGCCGCGAAAACGATCCGGCATCGGGACCGGCTCCGCCGGATACCGCGTGGTCCGATGTCCCTGTTTGAGTCTGGCTGCTATGGCGCGAAACATAGTAACTCCCGAGAATCCAGGTATTCAGGCTGAAGGCTGAGGTTATTCGGAAAATCTGTCCTTCGCCGTTGGTTTTTCCATTCAGCCTATCAGCCTACAAATCAAAGCCGCAGTAAGAGAGGTTGAAGCTCTTGTTGCAGAGCGGAAAATCCGAAATCTGCTGCCCCCGCAGGGCAAAAGCGAGCCCGGTCCAGTTGTGGAACGAGGGGTCGGTGATCTTGTAACGGGCAAAGCGCCCCGTCCCGTCGGTGATGGCGACGTGACAAATTTCGCCCCGCCATCCTTCGGTCAGGGCGACAGCCAGATGGTTCGGCGCCAGTTCTCCCCCTGCCGTGCATATCGCGCCCCCGGGGAGCTGTCCTATCTGTTCTTCGATGAAATCCATGGACTTTTCCGCTTCCAGCCAGCGGACCATGGTGCGGGCGTGGACATCGCCGGTGCCCGCAGTTACGACCGGTATCTGGGCGAGGCGGTAGATGCCGAAAGGGAGGTCGCGACGGACGTCGTAGTTGATGCCGCAGGCCCGGGCCGCCGGACCGACCAGCCCGATTGAGCGGGCGTCCTTTTCGGAGAGTGCCCCGGTGTTCTCCAGGCGTCCCATGACGGAGGGGGTGTTCCACAACAGCTCCACGGCGTTGGACAGATCTTCCCGGGCGGCCGCGAGTCGTTGCCGCAGTGCCCCGATGAGGGTGGCATTCAGGTCGAACCTGATCCCGCCGGGAGTGATGAGACCGCGACCGAAACGGCTGCCGCAGAGAAGGGCGCTCATATTGAGAAAATCGCCTCGGATCCGCCCACAGAACGAGGCGGTGGGGAGATAGCCCACATCGCCGGCGATGGCGCCCAGGTCGCCGGTGTGGTTTGCAAGGCGCTCGAGCTCCAGCGCGATCCCGCGGATTACCTCGGCCCGCGCGGAGGCCCGCGTGCCGGTCAGCGCCTCGATGGCCATGGCGTAGGCCTGGCCATGGCCGATGGTGGTGTCGCCCGCTGTCGTTTCCATCCGCACGAAGGTGTTTTTGTGCGGCCCTCCCAGCAACGCCGCCTCGATCCCGCGGTGCTGGAAGCCGAGCGATATCTCCAGGTGGAAGACCTGTTCGCCGTAGCACTGGAACCGGAAGTGCCCCGGTTCGATGATCCCGGCGTGGACCGGGCCGACCGCCACCTCGTGGACCTCTTCGCCCTCAATCCGGAAATAGTCCATCACCCCGACCGTTCCCCGCTCCCGCAGTGGCGGGAAACAGCTGGGCAGCTCGTTCTGGAAGCGGACCGGCTTCATCCAGGGGTGATCGTCGAAGGCGACGCCGAACTGCTCCGCGATCTCCCGCTCGAACAGGTGAACCTGGGGGCAGAGGTTGGCGAGCGAGGGAAAATGGGGATCGCCGACCCGGGTGGTCAGCACCGTTAGGATGCCCTCGGCCTTGGAGGATAGAAGGGCATAGAGCCGAAGCCCGCCGTCGGTCATAGCGCCGAAGTAGGAGGATACCCGCCAGCCGTGGTCGGTCAGGTCCAGTATTGTCTGTAGGAAGGTGGCATCATTCATGTCCGGGATCTGATCGAGTGCCACTCCCATGCCGTTGTGCAGGGTTTTCATCGGCCACCTCCCAGAAGTCCGGCTGCCTCGGTGAGGAGAGTCTGCAGGGGCGATGGTACCCAGATGCCCAGAACCAGCATAATCGCCATCAGGACCATGAGGGGCATGACCGAGACAAAGCTGTCGCGGTATGGCTCGGAGGTTCCGGTCTCGCCCGCGGGCGGCTCTCCCAGCACGACCGGCAGGACGGTGAGCGCCATGCCGATGAATATGACGGCCAGAAAGACCAGGAAGAGACTGCCGGCCCAGTAGTTACCCATGGTGAAGGCGTTGCTGACGATGGTGAATTCGCTGACAAAGGGGGCGAACGGCGGGGAGCCGGTAATGGCGAGGAAGCCGGTCAGAAAGAGCGCGCCCGACCAGGGAACCCAGCGGATCGCGCCACGCACCACCGCGGTGTTCTTGCTGCCGAAGGCGCGGTGGATGTTGCCGGAGGAGAGAAAGAGCACCCCTTTGGTGAGGCAATTGTTGACCATGTGGAAGAGCGCCCCGAACAGCGCTCCCTTACCGAGGCCGAGGGCCAGGGTGAGGATGCCGACATGTTCGACGCTGGAGTAGGCGAGCATCCGCTTGAAGTCGCTTTGCCTGGCCATGAACACGGCGGCAAAGGCCATGGAGATGAGGCCCATGGCGATGAGGGCGCTCTGGAAGGAAGCGGCCTCCTGGGTCGCCGCGGCGATCTGGTACACCCTCATGAGGGAGAGAAAGGCGCAGTTGACGAGCCCCCCGGCCAAGAGCGCGCCGACCAGACCGGGTGCCTCGCCGTAGGCGTCGGGCTTCCAGGTATGCATCGGGGCCAGCCCCATCTTTGAGCCGAAACCGACTAGGAGGAAGATGAAGGCGGTGTGGCGCCATCCCGGATTGAGTCTCGGTGCGTCGTCGATCAGGGAACTCAGGAGGAGCGTGGCGTCCTGGTGGGCGACGATGGTGGAATAGGCCAGAAAGAAAATCCCGAGGAGGGCAACGGCGATCCCTACCGAGCAGATGAGGAGGTATTTCCAGGTGGCCTCCAGGGAGCGGGCATTACGATTGAAGTAGATCAGGGGGGCCATCAGGACTGACGTGGATTCCAGCGCGACCCAGAGCACCCCCAGGTTCTGGGAGATGCTCACCAGGCACATGGCGGACAGGCAAAGGAGGAGGGCCGAGCAGAGGATGCGGTTCGAGCGTTCCTTCCGGTAGCGGAGGTAATTGACGGCATACCAGGCGCAGGCGGCAAAGAGGATGCTGAAGCTGAGTATCACCAGCTTGCCGATCGGGTCGAGGAGGAACCAGCCCCCTGGGGACGCGGGCGGCGTGTCGATCAGCACCCACCCCAGGATTGCCAGGTGGATTGCTGCGAACAGGGGCAATATATACGGCCGATGGCGGTTGTCCGGCGTAAACCAGGCGATGATGGCCCCGACTGCCGGCATGAACAGCATGAGGGAGAGCTGCATCTGCTACTCCTCCTTGAGCATGGTGAGGCGCGAGGTGTCCAGCGAGGAAAATTCGCGGCTGATGTGATTCATGATGATACCCATGACGAAGATGGCGACCAGGAGGTCGAGGACGGCCCCGGCTTCCACCATCACCGGCATCGCCTCGGCCAGGAGCAGGCCGAAGATGAAGATGCCGTTCTCCATCAGGAGATAACCGATGACCTGGGAGATGGCCTTGCGTCGGGTGGTCAGCACGAGAAACCCGGTCATCAGGGTGGCGATGGATGCCGGCACGAAGAGGAGACCCTGGTGCTCGGCGGCCATCGGCAGCTTTTTGGCGAAGACGAAGGCGAGCACCGTGCAGACCGCCCCCAGCACCAATGTCGGGATATAGCCGATGAACGGTTCGACTTCCCGCTTGATCTCCGCCTTGCGGATGGCATTGGTGATCAGCCAGGGAATGATGATCCCCTTGGCACAGATCATCAGGATGACTATGAGGACGATGTGCCAGGAGAAGGGGTGAATCAGCGCCGGCAGGAAACCGAGCACGACACCCTGAATGGCGACCGCCCTGACCGCGAAGCCGAGGCGGCTGGTGCCGAGTACGATAAAATTGATCAGGAGGGAGAGGACGAGGAATTGGTCAGCCAGTGAGCCCATAGTGTGTCACCTCAGAACCAGGACGAGTGAAAAGGCGGTCATGATGGTGGCCGCCACCAGAAGCTGCGGAATGCGCACCAGGCGAAGCCGTGCCATGACCGACTCCACGATGCCGATCACGACGGCCAGGAGCGTCATGCAGAGGATGAAGAGCCCCCAGTCGGCAAGGGGCGAGCCGGTGCTGAACGGAGCGACCACGTTGACAAAGAGCGCGCCGAGAACAAAGAGTTTGATGGCGGCGCCGTAGAGGATGAGCCCGAAGAGCGGTCCGCTGTGGTCGAGCACCATCACTTCGTGGATCATGGTCAGTTCCAGATGGGTAGTGGGATCGTCGAATGGGATGCGGCAATTCTCGGCCAGGAGCACAACGAACAGGCCGCCCATCATCAACAGAAGGGCAGCGCCGGCCATCAGCCAGACAGAACTGGAGAGGTGGTTCATCATCGGGGTGAGGGACATGGTGCCGCTCAAACGTGCCAGGGTGATGAAGGCGAAAAAGAGCGCTGGCTCTGCCAGGCAGGAGAAGGTTACTTCCCGCGCTGCCCCCATCCCTTCGAAACTGGAGCCGGTATCCAGTGCTGCGGTTGTCGTGAAAAAGCGTCCCAGGGCAAAGAGATAAGCGAAGAGGATCAGGTCCCCCTCGAAAGAGATGGGGGCGCCGTGGCGGCCAAAGGGTATCAGGAGTGAGGCAAAGAGCGTCGAGACCAGGGTGACGACCGGCCCTGCCCGGAAGACCCAGGTGGTGGTGATGCTGAAGACGCTTCCCTTGCGCAGCAGCCGGGCAATATCATAATAGGGTTGCAGAAACGGCGCCCCGACCCTGCCGGCGAACCAGGCCTTGGTCTTGCCGATGATCCCGAGAAGCAGCGGCGGCATCAGAAAGACGAGCAGCAGATGGATGAGAATGTCGGTCATTTCGAACCTCAGTTATAAGTTTTGAGTTATAAGTTATTAGTTGTAAAGACAATAACAAAGCCAACTTTGTGACCCTGCGAACCCGATTATGATTCTAACTAACAACTCAAAACTCAGAACTCAAAACATGCATTTAGCGCACCCATGTGATGAGCAGTGTGAGGGTGATGAAAATGTACAGCATATAGATGTGGAGCTGGCCGTGCTGCAAACGGCGCACGAAGGCACAGCCGATGCCGGCCACTTCCAGGAGCGGATTAATGATCCGCTCCAGAATCGTCTCTTCCGGCGTATAGATAAATGGCCCGGCCTTCGGCGCGATACCTTCGGGTGTCGGTTTTTGCGTAAGGCATCGGGACAGGCCGCGGGTCAGGCCGGCCCAGAATTCGCTGAATGCGGCGCCGGTATACTGCATCCGCGGCGTGGGTGCACGATACCCGCACCCCCAGGTGCTGTCCGCTGCAACCTTGCGAACGTTTAGATTCTTTTTGATCAGAAGCCAGACGATTCCCGCGGCTGCCATGAGTCCTGCCCCGAAGAGGGGGAACAGGTTGATCGACGCCGGAAGCTTGGCGCCGGAGAGGGCGGATGGGACAAGCATGGCGATCACCGGCTGGACCAGGGCCAGAAAGAGTGTTGGGACAAGGCCGCCTACGATGCAGAGGAACGCCAGAAGCCCCATCGGGATGAGCATGCCGAGAGAAAGCTCGTGGGGGTGCGCGGCCTCTCGGGAACGGGGGGTGCCCAGGTAGACCGTGCCGTAGAGCTTGACGAAGGCAATCGTGGCCATCCCTCCGACCAGAGCCAGCGCCGGCACACCCAACACCATCACGGGGATCGGGGCGTGTGCCTCCCTGAAAAAGCCTATATAGAGCAGGAACTCACCGGCAAAACCGTTCAGGGGGGGGAGGCCGCAGATCGCAACCGCGCCGACAAAGAAAAAGAGTGCGCTTGTGCGCATCTCCCTGGCCAGGCCCCCCATCCGGCTGACGATCCGCGTGCCGGTGTTGTGAATGATCCCCCCGGCACCGAAGAAAAGGAGCGGCTTGAAGAGAGAATGGTTCAGCACGTGGAGAAGGGCGCCCGAGAGTCCCAGAAGTATCAGCGAGGGGGTGGCGGTTGCTTCTCCGATCATGGTCATACCCATGCCGGTGGTGATGATGCCGATGTTCTCGATGCTGCTGTAAGCAAGCAGCCGCTTGATATCGGTCTGTACGGCGGCAAAGCAGATGCCGAGCAGTGCCGACAGTATTCCGGCAACAATCAGAAGCCCTCCCCACCAGAGCGGCTTGTGCGGGCAGAAAGTGAGGAAGCGAAGGATTCCGTAGATCCCCATTTTGAGCATCACCCCTGACATCATGGCCGAGGCGTGGCTTGGCGCGTTGGCGTGCGCCGACGGGAGCCAGAAGTGCATCGGCATGATCCCCGCCTTGGCGCCGAAACCGAACAGCGCCAGGAGGAAGATGAGCGTGGCGGTCTGGCCGGTGACGACGAGGCTGCCCTGGACGGGGAAAAGAAATGATCCGGTGGTTGCGTGCAGCAGGGAAAAGAGGACGATCAGGGCCGCCGTGCCGGTATGGGTGGTCAGCAGATAGACGGTGCCGGCCTTGCGTACTTCGTGGTCAGAATGCTCCATTATGAGCAGAAAAAAGGCGGACAGAGCCATGATCTCCCAGGCGATGAGCAATAGTGCTCCGTTTCTGGCCATCACCACCATCGCCATGGCAGCAGGGAGGAGTCCATAGAAAAAGGTCATGCCCGGTGCGGTGGTCCGGTGGTGGGTGGCGGGCCAGTAGCCGAGGCCGTAGAGTGTGCCGCAGAAAGTGACGAGAAAGACCGGCAGCAGGAAAAAGGAGGAAAGCGGGTCGAGCCCTATCTCGCATACACCGAAGGGAAGCGACCAGTCGATGACATAGCCGGCATGCTGCTGCCGCACGAGCATAAGGACAGCAGAGCAGAAGCCGACCGCCGAGGCGGGGATACCGATTGCAGCGGCGAATTTCTGGCCAAACGTAGCGGGGCGGATGAGGAGTCCTGCAAGGCCGGAGAAGGCTATGAGGGCAGTGGTGGCTATGATTGCCGAAGCGGGGTTAAGAATGGATGACGACACGAACAGACTGCCTTTCAGGGATCACTACGTCGCAACCAAGGTTTCATGGCTTATGACATAAAAAAAATAATGACACATAAAAAAATATATGGCATTATTTTTTAGAAGTCAAACCATTTGTTGCCGACAATTCATCGCAGTGGAGTATAACTAAACCATGCCGAATACACGTCTTAACGTATCCCTGCCAACGACGATCGTCGACGACATCAAGGCGCTCTATGGTCCGCGGGGGATCAGCAAGTTTCTGGAAGAGGCCGCACATGAGAAGCTTGTGGCGCTCAAGAAGGAACGTTTTAAAGGAATCATCGAAGGGTATCAGGCTACCGCCGAACAGACCGTCGAGGTGCTGAAGCGCTTCGAAGCGTCGGTAACGGAGCGCCGGGATGTATAAACGGTGCGGGATCTATCAGGTCGAGTTGGTGCGCGATCGGGGCGAGGCCACCGACGCGTGCCCCTGCCTGGTGGTCAGCAACAACATCAGCAATGAATTTTCGCCGGTGGTGACCGTTATTCCGCTCTCATTTTCCAATCTGGAGCGTATCTACGATTTCGAGACCCTTCTGCCGCGGACGAAGACCGGTTTGGCCCAGGATGCCAAGATCAGTTCCCATCTCCTGTTCACCATCGACAAGAACAAGGTGGTAAGTGACCGGCTCGGTTTCGTGAGCAAGGGGCTGATGAAACAGGTGGACCGGGCGCTCCGTTTTCAGTTGGCGCTATAAGGACGTGTAGTTTTTAGGGAGTCGTGTCGACCATGATGATAAAGGCCGCAGATGTAGCAGAACTGATGCAGATAGACGAAAAAACTGTCCTGCGCTGGATTCGCAAGGAGGGGCTCGACGCCGTTGAGATGAATGGCGTTTACCACATCAACCGGGTTGATCTCCTGGAATGGGCCACCGAGCACGGAATCAAGGTGCCCCCCTCGCTGTTCGTGATAGACGAAAAGGCTCTCGACTTCCCTACGCTGGCCGAGGCGCTGGAGGCAGGGGGGATCTTCTGCGGCGTTCCGGGGAACGACAAGCTGTCGGTGCTTCAGAACCTGGTTGCCAATCTGAGTCTGCCGCCCCAGGTTGATCCCGAATTCCTGCTGCAGGTGCTCCTGGCGCGGGAGGCGCTCGGCACCACGGCGATCGGCGACGGCATCGCCATTCCCCACGTCCGTAACCCGATCCTGGTCAATCTTCCCTCGCCCGCGATCACCTTGAGTTTCCTCAAGCAACCGGTCGATTTCGGCGCACTGGACGGAAAGCCGGTGGAGATCGTCTTCATGCTCATCAGCCCGACGGTGAAGATCCATCTCCATCTGCTGTCCAAGCTTGCCTACGCCCTGCGAAACGACTCCTTCCGCTCCGTCCTGACCACCCCCTGCAATCCGGCCCTGATCCGGGAGGCCGCACGCCGGGTTGAAGCGGAACTGGGGAGGTAGACGATGCTGCCGGGAGAGATTATCACGCCCGTCTCTCTCCTGCTGGTCGCCGTCTTTCTGTCCGGGCTTTCCGGCGTGCCGCTCCTGATGCCGTCAATGCCGGCGGCAGCCGGGCAGACCCTCTCGACACTTTCCATGTGCGTCGCCTCCCTCACCGGTATCTGCGGGGCACTGTTCGCCCTTCTGGGACACACATCCTCCATCCGTGAAATGCCGTGGGGGCTTCCCTTCGGCGAGGCGGACATCGCTGTGGATCCTCTTGCTGCCCTTTTTCTCTTCATCATTTTTCTCATATCCGGTGCCTGTGCGATCTACGCCCGAGGGTACTGGGCTGCGGAACAGAATACCGGAACCGTGCGCCGGCTATCCTTTTTCTTCGGTCTTCTGACCGCGTCGCTGGGCATGGTCGTCATGTCGCGAAACGGCGTCCTCTTCCTCTTCTGGTGGGAGGTGATGTCCTTTGCCGCCTACTTCTGTCTCATCACCGAAGATACCACCCGGGAGGTACGGGAGGCGGGAAGCCTCTACCTCATCGTTTCACACATAAGCGCCCTGGCACTTTTTGCCCTCTTTTCCCTTCTGAAGAGCACGGCCGGGACGTTTGCCTTCCCCACTGTCGGAACCCTCTCGCCCCATTCCGGGATCGCACTGGCTATTTTCATGACCGCCCTGTTCGGTTTCGGGCTCAAGGCGGGCATGATGCCCCTGCACGTCTGGCTTCCCTCGGCCCATGCCAATGCCCCGAGCCACGTATCCGCCCTCCTTTCCGGGGTGGTTCTCAAGACCGGGATCTATGGCCTCTTGCGAATTCTCTCATTCTTTGCCGAGGTTCCGCTCTGGTGGGGGGCGCTGATTCTATCGCTGGGGGCGGTTTCCGGCATCATCGGAGTGGCCTTCGCCATCGGCCAGCATGATTTGAAACGCCTCCTGGCCTATCACAGCATCGAGAATATCGGCATCATTTTGATGGGGGTGGGGGTGGCGCTGATCGGACAGAGCGTCGGCAACAGTGCCATGATGCTTCTCGGTATGGCAGGGGCGCTCCTGCACGTGGTCAACCATGCCACCTTCAAGGCGCTTCTCTTCCTGGGAGCCGGCTCCATCATTCATGCCACCGGCACCCGAGAAATCGACGTCCTGGGGGGATTGCTGCGGAGGCTGCCTTGGACGTCCGGATTCTTTCTGGTGGGGGCGGTCGCCATCTGTGGACTCCCCCCGCTGAACGGCTTTGTGAGCGAACTCCTGATCTATCTCGGTTTTCTGCGTGGCGTGACCACCCAGGGAGGCGTTGCCGCAGGCTTTCCGGCAATGGGGGCGCCGGCGCTGGCGCTCATCGGCGGCCTTGCGGTCGCCTGTTTCGTCAAGGTTGTCGGCATCGTCTTTCTTGGCACCCCGCGCGGCGAATCTGCTGCCGGCGCCCACGAGGCACCCCGCACCATGCTGGGGGGGATGGCCATCCTGACGACGGTCTGTTTTGTTATCGGTCTCATCCCCTGGCTTGCGGCTCCCCTTCTGCAGCGTGCCACAATCGGCTGGCATCCGGCCCTTGGCCTCTCTTCCGAGCCGCTCGCCACGACCGGCCATCTCTGGTGGATATCCGGCGCGGCCATTTTCCTTGTCCTGATCATCGTCCTTACCTCTTTCATGCTCAAGCGCCGTCTGGCCCAGCTCCCGACCGGCGCGACAGAAACCTGGGGATGCGGCTACACCGCTCCCACCCCGCGGATGCAGTACACCGCCTCGTCGTTCGCCGAGATGCTGGTCCATTTCTTTCGCGGCGTTCTCCGCCCCCACGGCCATGTGCCCGTGGTCCGCGGTCCGTTTCCGAAGCCCGCGCATTTTGCCAGCCATGTCCCGGAGACAATGCTGGATCTGGTTTATATCCCGATGCTGCAACGCCTCTATGTCAAAACCGCACTTATACGCCGGATGCAGAATGGGCACCTGCATCTCTATATGCTCTATACCTTCATCACTTTGATTCTCCTTCTGGCGGCTACGCAGATATAAATAACGAATGTGGGGTGCCAATTCCGCACCGGGCACTTCCTGAAATATTCATTCACGAATGAAATTCCCTTGCACGCTCTGATAAAATAATCAGTTGACAAACAGGGGGTTTGTGGTTAGATTGAAATATCCCCGAAAAACGTCATAAGCCTACAGCTTCGTTACCCCTGATCCAGCAGGCCTTCAGCGCATAATTCCAGAATGATAATTTAAGCCTTAACCCAGAGATATAGTTGTCATCCGTCATCAGCACGCATGCCCCGATTTGCTCTAATGCCCGTTCTTAGAACCCCGAGAGATATCCTCGTGTTGCTAACTTTCCTAATGGCCGTACACCGCATACCCACCCAGGAGAATCCATGAACCTGCAGGAACTGAAAAACAAAAAAATCAACGAATTGACTGCCATCGCCAAGGGACTCAATATCGAGGGGGCATCGAGCCTGCGCAAGCAGGACCTGATCTTCGCCATCCTCAATGCCCAGACGGAGAAGAATGGGATGATCTTCGGCGAGGGCGTTCTGGAAACGCTCCCCGACGGGTTCGGTTTCCTGCGGGCACCCGATTACAACTACCTGCCGGGCCCCGACGATATCTATGTGTCGCCTTCCCAGATACGGCGCTTCAACCTCCATACCGGTGACACCGTCTCCGGCCAGATCCGTCCTCCCAAGGAGGGGGAGCGCTACTTTGCCCTCCTCAAGGTGGAGACGGTGAACTTCGAGTCGCCGGACGTGGCCCGTGACAAGATCCTCTTCGACAACCTGACCCCACTCTATCCCAATGAAAAACTAAAGCTGGAAACGACCCACGACAATATGCCCATGCGGGTGGTCGAACTGGTGGCGCCCATCGGCAAGGGGCAGCGCGGCCTTATCGTCGCCCCCCCCCGGACCGGCAAGACCATGCTCATCCAGAATATCGCCAACTCCATCGCCGAGAACCATCCAGAGGTCTACCTGATCGTTCTTCTCATCGACGAGCGGCCCGAGGAAGTGACCGACATGCAACGCTCCGTGCGGGGCGAGGTGGTCTCCTCCACCTTCGACGAGCCAGCCTCGCGCCATATCCAGGTGGCGGAGATGGTCATCGAGAAGGCCAAGCGCCTCGTGGAACACAAGCGGGACGTGGTGATCCTCCTCGATTCCATCACGCGGCTCGCCCGTGCTTACAATACCGTGATCCCTCCGTCCGGCAAGGTGCTCTCGGGCGGCGTCGACTCCAATGCCCTCCACAAGCCGAAGCGCTTTTTCGGCGCAGCCCGCAACATCGAGGAAGGGGGCTCCCTCACCATCATCGCCACGGCCCTCGTCGATACCGGCAGCAAGATGGACGAGGTCATTTTCGAGGAATTCAAGGGAACCGGCAACATGGAGCTGCATCTTGACCGCAAGCTCGTGGAGAAGCGGACCTTTCCGGCCATCGACATCAACAAGTCGGGAACGCGAAAAGAGGAACTCCTTATCGACAAGGCTTACCTCAACCGCATCTGGATCCTGCGCAAGGTACTACATCCCATGAACGTGGTGGACAGCATGGAGTTCCTCCTCGACAAGCTCTCGGAGAGCAAGAGCAATCAGGAGTTCCTCGATTCCATGAGCAAGTAGGGCAGCCACTAAAAAAGTCTTGAAAAAATAGGTTGGAAGTGCTATTTTTTAATCTTTCCGTGAAACTATATACCGTTTAAGCTGGGGCACTGACCCCTGCGAGGAGGAAGATATGAAAGAAGGGATTCATCCCAAGTACCAGGAAGTGACGGTGAAATGCCTCTGTGGCAACACCTTCCAGACCCGTTCCACCAAGGCGGAGATTTCCACCGAAATCTGTTCCGCCTGCCATCCTTTCTTCACCGGCAAGCAGAAGCTGATCGACACCGCTGGCCGCGTCGAGCGGTTCAGGAAAAGATACGGCATGTAGTATGAGGCTGCGGCCTCTCTGGAACGACGAGGAAGGGGGATTTTGTCTTGGGCGAAATCCCCTTTGTTTTTCGTGGCCCGTTCAGAACCGTAATACCTCGAAGCAGTTCAAATTGTGGTTTTGAAAATCGGCCGACTATGGCATAATAGGTGACCAGGAACGTATCGATGAAAGTCGCCCTTCTCCAGTACACGCCCGACCCGGAACGTGCCGTGGCCCTTGCCGCGCGTCTCTGCTATTCTCCCGTGGGGATCGGAGAATTGCAGGAAAAGCTCTCCTCAGTCGATATCGAATCCTTCCTCGCGAAGATCATGTCGCTCGGCCATCAGTCGGTCCTCGAGCATGCCTCTTTCACCTTCGGGATCGACGGGATTTCCCGGGTGACGAGCCACCAGCTGGTCCGCCACCGCATCGCCTCCTTTTCCCAGCAGTCGCAGCGCTACGTATCCCACAAGGAGCGCTTCGCTGCCGTTACGCCGCCCACTATTGGGGAACGCCCGGAGATGCTGGCCCGTTTCGAGGCCCAGTTGCGGGAACTCCACAATACCTATGCCGACATGGTCGAGGCCGGCATTCCGGCGGAAGACGCCCGCTATATTCTGCCGAATGCCACGCAGACCAACATCGTTATGACCATGAACGCCCGCGAGTTGCTCCATTTCTTTGCCCTGCGCTGCTGCGAGCGGGCCCAGTGGGAGATTCGGACGATGGCGGTGGAGATGCTCCGGCTCGTCAAGGCGGTAGCGCCGATCATCTTTCAAAACGCGGGACCTGGCTGTCTGACTGCTCCCTGTCCGGAGGGAGCCATGACCTGTGGAAAGACGGCAGAGGTGCGGGAATTTTTTCGCAACATGTAGGGGTGTGGCAATTCCCCATTCATTTGAGGGCGGCTCGCCGGTCGCCCCTACGCACACGAAGAGGTATCGATGGCAAAAATTAACATTGGTGGACAGGCGGTTATAGAAGGGGTCATGATGCGCGCCCCGCGCTCCCTGGCCATTGCCGTACGCAGGCCTTCCGGTGAGATCGTGGTCAAGAAGGACGTGGTCGTTCCCCTGTCTGAGCGGTTTCCAGCCGTGAAGCTTCCCATCGTCCGGGGCGCGGTCGCCCTCTTCTCCTCGCTGGTCACGGGCATCAAGGCACTCAATTTCTCTGCCAACGAAGCGCTGGCGGAGGAAGAAGAGAAAAAGGACCTCTCGCCGCTGGCCATGGGAGGAACCATGGCGGTTGCGTTCGGTTTCGGGATCCTTCTCTTTTTCATCCTCCCCCTCTACTTGACCAAGCTCCTCGTTCCCATCATCGGCAGCTCCAACATCGTCTTCAACCTGGTGGACGGGGTGATCCGGGTGGCGGTCTTTCTCCTCTACATCTGGTCCATCTCCCGGATGGGAGATATCCAGCGGGTCTTCCAGTACCACGGAGCGGAGCACAAGTCGATCTTCGCCTTCGAGGCTGGGGAAGAGCTCACCGTGGAGAACGTGCAGAAGCACAGCCGTCTCCACCCCCGGTGCGGTACGAGCTTTCTTCTCATCGTCATGCTCGTGAGCATCGTGGTCTTTTCGCTGATTCCCAAGCTCTGGCCGTTCTATTTCAAGGCGGGGGCGCGGATCGTTCTGCTGCCCCTCATCGCTGGGATCTCCTATGAATTTCTCAAGTGGAGCGCCAGGCACGACCAGTCCCGGCTGGTCCGGCTGATCATCGCGCCGGGGCTAGCCCTGCAGCGGCTTACCACCCGCGAGCCTGACGCCGGACAGCTTGAGGTGGCGATCCGGTCTCTCCAGGTGGCGTTGGAGACGAATGCGGGGCATAAGGACGACCGACTGGTTATTTAGCAAAATTCCAAATCACAAATCCCAGATTCCAAAATAATATCGAAAAAAAGAGAGGATTTGGAATTTTGGAGTTTAATTGAGATTTGGAAATTGAAATTTGGAGTTTTGATTCATGGAGATGTTCGAGAAGATTGAAGAACTGGAACGGCGCTTCCAGGAGTTGGAGGCGCTCCTGGCCGATCCTGCGGTCATCGCCAATCAGGTCGAGTTCCGCAAACTCTCCCGGGAGCACGCGGAGCTGCGCGACCTGGTTGAGGCCTACCGGCGCTACCGGAAGGTGCTAACGGAGATGGAGGAGAACCGTGAACTCCTGGCCGATCCCGACATGAAGGAGATGGCTGAGGAGGAGCTGAAAAGCCTCGCCGAGGAGAAAGAGCGTCTGGAGGGAGAGATCAAGCTCCTTCTCCTTCCCAAAGACCCCAACGACAACAAGAGCATCATCCTGGAAATCCGGGCCGGCACCGGTGGGGACGAGTCGGCCCTCTTCGCCGGCGACCTCTTCCGCATGTATTCCCGCTTTGCCGAGGCGAACCGCTGGCGGGTGGAGATCATCTCCGCCTCCGAGTCGGAGCGGGGTGGCTTCAAGGAGGTGGTCGCCTCCGTGGAAGGCGAGGGGGTCTATTCCCGCCTCAAGTACGAGTCCGGTACCCACCGGGTCCAGCGGGTGCCGGAGACCGAGGCCCAGGGGCGGATCCACACCAGCGCCTGCACCGTCGCTATCCTCCCCGAGGCCGAGGATATCGACATCGACATCAACCCGGCTGACCTGAAGATCGACGTCTACCGCTCTTCGGGGGCCGGCGGCCAGCACGTCAACACCACCGACTCGGCGGTCCGCATCACCCACCTGCCGACCGGCATCGTTGTGGCCTGCCAGGAAGAGCGGAGCCAGATCAAGAACCGCTCCAAGGCCATGAAGGTCCTGAAATCCAGGATGCTCGACATCCTCCAGACGGAGCAGAACGCCAGGATGGCCGCAGACCGGAAGAGCCAGGTGGGAAGCGGCGACCGGAGCGAGCGAATCCGTACCTACAACTTCCCCCAAGGGCGGCTGACCGACCACCGCATCGGCCTCACGCTCTACCGCCTCGAAGCCATCATGGCGGGGGATATCGGCGAGGTCGTGGATGCGCTCAGGGCGCACTATCAGATGGAAGCTCTCAAGCAACAAGCAGCCTGAGAAAACTCCAAATCTCAAGCACCAAATTCCAAAAATTGTTTGGGATTTGCGATTTGGAATTTGAGTATTTATGGGACATGAAGTTTGGACCATCATGAAGGTCCTCACCTGGACCAAGGGGTACCTGGCGGAAAAGGGGGTGGAGAACGCCCGCCTCGAGGCGGAGTGGCTTCTCTGTGCTGCCACGGGTCTGGACCGGGTCGGTCTCTACGTCAATTTCGAGAAGCCGCTGAGCGAGGCTGAGCTGGCCGAAGTGCGCGGCATGGTGGTTCGGCGGGCCCGGCGTGAACCGCTCCAGTATATTCTCGGTACCCAGGAGTTCATGGGGCTTGAGTTCGCGGTGTCCCCGGCGGTGCTCATCCCCCGGCACGATACGGAAGTGCTCGTGGAGGAAGGGCTAAAGCGCGCAAAGGGCGGGAGCCGGATTCTCGATATCGGGGTGGGGAGCGGCTGTATTGCCGTGGCCCTGGCGAAACAGCTTCCCGATGCCGAAGTTTCCGGCGGAGACGAGTCGGCGGAGGCGCTGGCCGTGGCGGAGAAAAACGCCGTTCGGCACGGGGTAACCGTCAGGCTCCGGCAGGGTTCCCTTCTTGCGCCGTTTCTCGGTGAGCGGTTCGACTTGATCGTATCGAACCCGCCGTATATCCCGACTGCCGATCTTGCCGGCCTCCAGCCGGAGGTGCGGGATTTCGAACCACGGGGGGCGCTCGACGGCGGAGCGGACGGACTCGACTTCTACCGGGCCATCATTCCCGCCGCTGTCGACCATCTGACCGGCGACGGTTGGCTCCTTGTCGAGGTGGGGATCGGCCAGGCGGACGAGGTCCGGCCGCTCTTCGCGATGGCAGGATTCACCGAGATATTTACTGCAAGAGACCCGGCCGGTATCGACCGGGTGGTCGGCGGACGGGTTTCGTAGTTAAAAAACATTTTGCCAACCGGGCGCGAGATTTCGGCCAGATCGATGCCGGCCCGCAGAAACCGTGCCGAGGCGTAGCACCCACAGGGCGTAAACAATGCTACGTTGAGGAAGGGGTTCGAGGACACGGCGGCGAGATGGGCGGAAGACCGCGCCCGCATAAAGAGGCTTTGCATTGGACAAACTCATCATCAAGGGTGGAAAGAAACTCTCTGGCGACGTCACGGTGAGCGGCTCGAAGAACGCGTCGCTCCCCATCTTCATTTCCACCATCCTCGCCCCCGGGGCGAACGAAATCAGCAATGTCCCGTTCCTTCGCGACATCAACACCACCATCAAGGTGCTGGAGCAGCTTGGCGCACGCGTAGAGGGGAACGGCAACGTCGTCAGGATCGATACGGGCCCAGTTGCCAACCATGAGGCGACGTACGAGCTGGTGAAGACCATGCGTGCATCGGTGCTGGTGCTGGGTCCGCTGCTGGCGCGGTTCGGCAAGGCTCGGGTGTCGCTGCCCGGCGGTTGCGCCATCGGCGCACGCCCCATCAATCTCCATCTGAAAGGGCTCGCCGCCATGGGGGCGGAGATCAACCTGACCCACGGCTACGTGGAGGCGAAGGCCAGGAGACTCAAGGGTGCCCGCATCAACTTCGATATCGCTACGGTCGGCGGTACCGAGCACCTGATGATGGCCGCCGCCACCGCCAAGGGGGAAACGATCCTGGAGAACGCTGCCCGGGAGCCGGAGATCGTCGACCTGGCCGACGTCCTCGTCAAGATGGGGGCGAAGATCGAGGGGGCCGGGACCGATACCATTCGCATCACAGGGGTGGAGGGGCTTTCCCCTGTGGCGCACCGGGTGATCCCTGACCGGATCGAGGCGGGAACCTTCATGATCGCCGCGGCCATCACCGGTGGAGATGTGAGGATCCACGATATGCGTCTGGAGCACCTGGATGCCCTGGTGTTCAAACTCCAGGATGCCGGCGTGGAGATCGTCAACAAGGACAACGTGGTGCGGGTCAAGGGGTCGCGCAAGATCCGGAGTGTCAACATCAAGACTCGCCCGTATCCCGGTTTTCCCACCGACATGCAGGCCCAGTTCATGACCCTCATGTGTCTGGCCGACGGCGCTAGCGTGGTCAGCGAGAACATCTTCGAGAACCGCTTCATGCACGTCTCCGAGCTCCTCCGCTTTGGTGCCGATATCGTTATCGAGGGGAACACCGCCACGGTCAAGGGGGTGAAGAAGTTTTCCGGAGCCCCGGTCATGGCCACCGACCTGCGTGCCTCGGCTTCCCTAGTGCTGGCCGGGCTGGCTGCCGACAACACCACCGAGGTGTCCCGCATCTACCACCTGGACCGGGGGTATGAGGCGCTGGAGAAGAAACTGGCAGGGCTGGGAGCGGACATTCAAAGGGTCAAGGAATAAGTTTGTTGAGTTAAGGAGTTGTAGAGTTTTGGAAGGCTTTATATGACTGATTTCATCACCATAGCCATCCCTAAGGGCCGCATCCTCGAAGCATCCGTCGCCCTCTTCGGCAAGATCGGCATCGACTGCACGGAACTCCTTGGCGATACGCGGAAGCTCATCTTCGAGAATCCGGCGCAGAAGATGCGCTACATGATCGTGCGCGCCACCGATGTACCGACCTACGTGGAATACGGATGCGCCGACCTGGGGATCGTCGGCAAGGACACGCTCCTCGAGCAGGACAAGGACCTCTACGAACCCCTCGATCTCAAGTTCGGCTACTGCCGCATGATGGTGGCGGAACCGGCGGAGCTCTCCCGCACCGACGACCCGTCTGGCTGGACCAACATCCGGATCGCCACCAAGTATCCCCATGTGACGGAGAAATATTTCAGCGGCAAGGGGGTGCAGGTGGAGATCATCAAGCTCTACGGCTCCATCGAGCTGGCGCCGCTCGTGGGGCTCTCGGAGAGGATCGTCGATCTCGTCTCCACCGGCGAAACCCTGCGCCAGAACGGACTCGTGGAGGTGGAGACCATCGCCGAGATAACGACCCGGCTCATCGTTAACCGGGCAAGCCTGAAGACCAAGCACAAGCGGATTACGGAGATCATCGAGGGGCTGGAAAAGCACGTATAAATGGCTTCGGCTATAATTCAAGAATTATTGGTGACGTGTCACTAAAAAGTCCATCTGCATTGTTGCACATTGTCGCGTGACGCTCAACGTACCTCCAGTACGCCTCGCGCCCCGCTCCTAGCGCGCCTGGCAGCTGGAGCTTTTTCCAAAGCCGTAAAGGGAAATGAGAGAGACTCCATGCAATTCCTCGACATAAACGACAAGGATTTTGATGCGCGGTTCTCCGCCGTCCTCGGCCGCGGCGAGGAGACCGGCCGTGAGGTGGAAGAGGTCGTCAAGGGGATCATCGCCGACGTGCGGGAGCGCGGCGATGCTGCGCTCCTCGACTATACCCGGCGCTTCGACCGCCTGGAGGCGGATTCGATTTCTGCCCTGCAGGTGACCGAGGAAGAGTTCAATGATGCTTTTGCCCGGGTTGCGGACGAGGAGATCGCCGCCCTCAAGCTTGCGGTGGAACGGGTGGCGCGCTTTCACGAGAAGCAGAAGGAGGAGACCTGGCTCTCCACGGAGGAGTCCGACATCCTCCTCGGCCAGATGGTGACCCCTCTGGAGCGGGTCGGGATCTACGTCCCCGGAGGTAAGGCGAGCTATCCATCGAGCGTGATCATGAACGCCGTGCCAGCGCGAGTCGCCGGGGTCGGTGAGGTGATCATGGTTGCCCCCACCCCCGGTGGTGAGATCAACCCCCATGTCCTCGTGGCGGCCCGCCTCTCCGGTGTGGACAAAATCTTCCGCATCGGTGGGTCCCAGGCGGTGGCGGCCCTTGCCTACGGCACGGCGACCGTCCCCCGGGTCGACAAGATTACCGGACCGGGCAATATCTACGTGGCCACGGCCAAGAAGCTCGTTTTCGGTGCCGTCGGGATCGACATGATCGCCGGTCCCTCGGAGATTCTCGTGATCAGCGACGGGAGCGGCAACCCCGTCCATGTGGCCGCCGACCTCCTCTCCCAGGCGGAGCACGACGAACTCGCTTCATCGATTCTCATTACGACCGACCGGGTGTTCGGGGAAAGGGTGGCCGCCGAGGTGGAGCGGCAGCTGCAGCAACTGAAGCGGCAGGCCATCGCCCGCGCATCGTGGGAGAAGTACGGCGCGGTCATCGTAGCGGGAAGCCTCGACGAGGCGATCGCCTTCTCCAACCGGATCGCCCCCGAGCATCTGGAGCTGGCGGTGGCGAACCCCTTTGAGATCCTGCCGCAGATCAGGAACGCCGGGGCGATTTTCCTCGGTCACTTCACCCCCGAGGCGGCCGGCGATTACCTGGCCGGTCCCAACCATACCCTTCCCACCGGCGGGACCGCCCGCTTCTTTTCGCCCTTGTCGGTGGATGATTTTGTCAAGAAATCGTCCATCGTCTATTTTTCCGCTGCAGGGTTACAGCGGCTCGGGCCGGACATCGTGCGCATCGCCGGGGTGGAAGGGCTGGAAGCGCACGGGAAATCGGTGAGTATTCGTTTGAAATAAAGTTGTGCAGCGCTTAATAGCGCTAGTTCAGGGAAGAGGAGGAGAACCCATGGCGAGAAAGGCGACCTTGGAAAGGGTCACCAAAGAGACCCAGATCAGGCTTTCCCTTGCGCTCGACGGAAAGGGGGATGCGAAGATTTGCACCTCGGTCCCGTTCCTTGACCACATGCTCGACCTCTTTGCCCGGCACGGGCTTTTCGACCTGGAGGTGGAGGCGAAGGGGGATATCGACATCGACTTCCACCACACCGTGGAGGATATCGGCATCGTCCTCGGCGAGGCTTTCCGGCAGGCCCTCGGCGACAAAAAGGGGATCCGTCGCTACGGCCAGGCGAGCGTTCCGATGGACGAGGCGCTGGCGAACGTGACCGTTGACCTGTCCGGCCGTCCTTACCTGGTCTACAACGTGGAGCTTCCCAAGGTGAAGATCGGCGAATTCGACGTGGAACTGGCACGGGAGTTCTTCCAGGCCCTGACCAATAACCTCGGCGCCAACATCCACTTCAACGTCCCTTATGGCGCGAACGTCCACCATATCCTTGAGGCATGCTTCAAGGCCCTCGCCCGGGCCTTCGATCAGGCGACGCAGGTGGACCCACGGATCGAGGGGGTCATGTCGACCAAGGGGAAACTGTAGGCGTGCGTGGTCTTCCGACCATCTCGCCGCCGTGTCCTCGAAGCCCCGCTTCGACGTAGCGCTGCTACGCCTCAGCGGAGCTTCTGCGGGCCGGCGACGATCTGGCCGAAATCTCACGCCCGGTTGGCTAAAATCTTTTAGCCTTGATCGGCGTCGATTATACGAGGGGCGCAATTCATAGCGCCATGGGCGTGATGAATCACGTCCCTGCAAGGGCAAAACAAAAATGATCGCGATTATCGACTACGGCATGGGGAACCTCCGCTCGGTGCAGAAGGGGTTCGAGAAAGTCGGCTTCGACGCCGTCGTTACCGCTGACCCGCGGGTGGTGCTCGAGGCGGACAAGGTGGTGCTCCCGGGTGTCGGGGCGTTCCCTGACTGCATGCGCAACCTGGAAGAGGGGGGGTTCATCGAGCCTGTCCTCAGGGTGATCCGGGAGGGGCGTCCTTTCCTCGGCATCTGCCTCGGTCTCCAGCTCCTCTTCACCGAGAGTGAAGAGTTCGGTGTGCACCGGGGGCTCGACGTTATCCCCGGGCGGGTGGTCCGGTTCCCGGAAGGGATGCAGGAGGGGGAAGAAGAGCTTAAGGTCCCCCACATGGGATGGAACCAGCTTACCTTCAAACGGCGCGCCCCGGTCTTTGACGGGCTCTCCGACGGCGACAACGTCTACTTCGTCCATTCATACTATGTCCAGCCGGAGGACGCAGGTGTCGTGGCGACCAGCACCAACTATGGTATCGAGTTCTGTTCATCCATCTGGAAGGACAACATCGTCGCCACCCAGTTCCATCCGGAGAAATCCCAGGAAAAAGGGCTGCTGATTTTGAAGAACTTTGGTGAAATGTAGGGGCGACCGGCCGGTCGCCCCTACAAATGGAAGGAAAGAAATGATCGTCATACCGGCAATCGACTTGAAGGAAGGAAAATGCGTCCGCCTGGAACAGGGGCTCATGGAACGAGACACGGTGTTCTGCGGCCACCCGGCCGACCAGGCCAAGGAATGGGAGCGGCAGGGGGCGCAGCTTCTCCACATTGTTGACCTCGATGGCGCCTTTGCCGGCAAACCCGCAAACCGTGACGCCATCGCGGCGATCGTCCGGGCCATCGGCATTCCGACCCAACTCGGCGGCGGCATCCGTGACATTCCGACCATCGAGGCCTACCTCGCACTCGGTATCGGCCGGGTCATCCTCGGCACGGCCGCCCAGAGAAACCCCGAGCTGGTCATGGAGGCGTGTCGCCTCTTCCCCGGCCGGATCGTCGTCGGCATCGATGCGAAAAACGGCCTGGTAGCGGTCCAGGGGTGGGCCGAGCTGACCGATATTACGGCTGTCGAACTGGCGCAGAAATTCGAGGGGTACGGTGTTGCCGCGATTATCTACACCGACATTTCCCGGGACGGAATGATGCAGGGGCCGAACATCGCAGCGACACGGGACCTGGCTGCCGCGATCTCCATCCCGGTCATCGCCTCCGGCGGAGTTTCGTCGCTCCGGGACATCGAGAACCTCATGGCCATCGAATCAGCCGGGGTGACCGGGGTGATCACCGGCAAGGCGATCTACACCGGGGCGATCAGACTCGCCGAGGCGATCTCCCTGACGAAACGGATGAAACAAGGGTAGGGGCGAGGCGCTGCCTCGCCCTAATTCGGGCGACCAACGGGTCGCCCCTACAGGAATACGTGTCATGCTGACCAAGCGTATTATTCCCTGCCTCGACGTCAAGGGGGGGCGAGTGGTGAAAGGGGTGCAGTTCCTCGAGCTGCGCGATGCCGGGGATCCGGTGGAGATAGCCGAGATCTACGACCGACAAGGGGCGGACGAACTCACCTTCCTCGACATCACAGCCTCGTCGGACGAGCGGGACATCATCATCGACGTGGTGCGCCGCACCGCAGAACGGGTCTTCATGCCTCTCACCGTGGGGGGCGGCGTGCGGACAGTGGATGACATCCGGCGGCTCCTGAACGCCGGGGCCGACAAGGTTTCCATCAATACCGCCGCGGTGAACCGGCCGGAGTTTGTTCGAGAAGCGGCGGAGCGGTTCGGCTCCCAGTGTACCGTCGTGGCCATCGATGCCCGGCAGGTGCCCGGCGAGAAACGGTGGGAGGTCTATACCCACGGGGGGCGCAACGCCACCGGCATCGATGCGGTGGAATGGGCCCGACGCATGGAAGCGTACGGTGCCGGAGAGATCCTCCTCACGAGCATGGACAAGGACGGGACCAAGGACGGCTACGATGTCCCCCTGACCCGCGCCGTGGTTGACGCGGTCTCTATCCCGGTCATCGCATCCGGCGGGGTCGGCACCCTGGAGCATTTGTATGACGGCTTCGTTGCGGCTGGCGCTAGCGCCTGTCTGGCCGCCTCCATCTTCCACTACCGGGAGTACACCATTGCCGAGGCCAAGGAGTATTTGCACAACAAGGGAGTTGCGGTGCGACTATGAGCGAATACGACGACATCCTCCTGGCGATCTACCGGATCATCCAGGAGCGCAAGGCCAACCCGCCGGAGAAGTCCTATACCGCTTCCCTCATGGCGAAGGGGATTGACGCCGTCCTCAAGAAGGTGGGTGAAGAAGCCACTGAGCTTGTCATCGCCGGCAAGGGGGGTGAACGGGAAGAAATCGTTTACGAAGCGGCCGACCTGTTCTTCCATGCCCTCGTCCTTCTCGGTTACTATGACATTGCGCCGGAAGAGGTGTATCAAGAATTGCGCCGCCGCTTCGGCATTTCAGGGATAACCGAGAAGGAGTCGCGCGGGACGGGAAACTAGCTGAAAAAACGCAAATTTCCCTTGACAAAGGACAATCTGATGATAATATACTCTTTCCTTTAATAAATATACCGGCCTTACCTCGTTTGCTCGATAGATGCAAAAATTTACATACAGGGGGGAGGGGAATATGGATGCCGGGAGTAAAGGTAAAAGAAAATGAGCCGTTTGAACTGGCGCTGAAGAAGTTCAAGAAACAGTGCGAAAAGGCGGGGATTCTTTCCGAAGTCCGCAAGAGAGAGCACTACGAAAAGCCAAGCATCAAGCGGAAGAAGAAGGCAATTGCGGCCCGCAAGCGGGCACTGAAGAAACAGCGCAAGATGATGGAGTAATTGGTATGTCGCTGCGGGAAAGACTGACCGAGGAAATGAAGGTCGCCATGAAGCAGAGGGACGACCTGAGGCTTTCCACCATCCGGTTGGTCCGTTCCGCGGTCAAGAACAGGGAAATCGACCAGAAGCGTGAACTTGACGATCAGGGTATCGCCGAGGTGATCGCTTCATTGGCTAAGCAGCGCCGCGAGTCCATCAGGCTGTTCCTCGAAGCCGGCAGAAGTGACCTGGTGGAGAAGGAAGAGAAGGAACTGGCGGTGCTGCTCGACTTCCTCCCGCAGCAGTTGAGCCGGGAAGAAATTGTCACGTTCGTCCTTGAGGCCATTGCCGAAAGCGGTGCCCAGGGAGCCAGGGACATGGGGAAAGTGATGAAGGTTCTCATGCCTCGCATAGCCGGGCGGGCCGACGGCAAGATGGTCAACGACGTGGTCAGGGAGAAACTTGTCTAGGCGGTCGGTCCGACGGGCGTTTTTCCTGCATTTGTTCAGCAGATAGTGAAGATAAGTGGGGGCGATTCGCATGATTGCCCCTACTTCTCTTTCGGGGTATACCGGGTGCACGGGATGAACCTAGTTGACATCCTTATCTGGGCTGTCTTGCTGGTTTTTGTCATAAAAGGTTTCATGAGGGGCCTCGTGCGGGAGGTCTGCTCCCTCTTCGGCCTCGTGGCTGGGGGGTGGGCAGCGTTCAAGTACTACCCCTTTCTTGCCGATGCCATCAGGTCATTCATCAGTATACCCCACCACCTGGCGCTTACCCTGGCATTCATCCTCATCTTCCTTGTCATGGGGCTTCTGTTTTTCCTCCTCGGACACCTCCTTACCGTCGTTTTCAAGATCATGCTTCTCGGGGGAATCAACCGCGTCGGTGGCGTACTGTTTGGCCTGCTGGAAGGGGCCTTCATCCTGTGCATGGTACTCTATTTCGGTACCGCCAGGCAGGTGCCGGAGAAGGTGCGTGCTACCCTCGAGCATTCGAAGACCGCCCAGGTCTTCATCGCCTCGGGGCATGGGATCATTGCCGGTTGGGACGCAAAACGGGGCGAGAAGGGACAACAGCCGGAGGAAAAGCATCCGGGGAAAAAAGACGTTGTGAAGAGTTTGCATGTCGATCATACCGGACGATAAGGTTCAAGAGGTTCGGGAACGGGCTGCAATTCTAGATATCGTCTCCGATTACGTCAGTCTCAGGAAGTCGGGGGCCAATTTCCAGGGGCTTTGCCCGTTTCATGGGGAGAAGACCCCCTCATTCAACGTCAACCCGGCCCGGGGGATCTTTCACTGCTTCGGCTGCGGTGCCGGGGGGAATGTTTTCTCTTTTGTCATGCGGATGGAGGGGATATCCTTTCCCGAGGCGGTGAAGCTCCTTGCCAGGAAAGTAGGGGTGACCATCGAGGATCGTCCCCCAACCCTTCAGGAAAAGCGACGCCAGGACGAGCGCGACTCGCTTTATCGGATACAGGAACTGGCGGTCGGGTTTTACCGGCGGGTTCTGCTGGAGGATGCGGCGGGGAGGCCGGGGCGAAGCTACCTGGAGCGGCGCGGCGTCGACGAAGCGACGTCTGCTGCCTACCGGCTCGGGTTTGCGCCCGACCGGTGGGATGCCCTCTCCCGGTACCTGGAGCAGAAGAAAGTCCCACTGGAGGTGGCGGAAAAGCTTGGGCTCGTTCGCCGAAAAGAGGGAGGCGGCTATTACGATACGTTCCGCAACCGTCTCCTCTTCACTATCGCCGACGTTCACGGCCACCCCATCGGCTTTGGGGGGAGGGTACTCGACGATGCCCTGCCCAAGTACATAAATTCGCCGGAATCCCCCATCTATCGCAAGGGGGAAGTCCTCTTCGGCGTCGACCTGGCCAAACCGGCAATGCGGGAACAGGGTAGCGCGATCATTGTGGAGGGGTATTTCGACCACCTGGCGCTCTACCAGGCCGGGGTGCGGAACGTTGTTGCCACCTGCGGCACCGCCTTGACCGAAGCACATCTGAAGCTCCTACAGCGCTACGCGGGGAAGCTGTACACCCTGTTCGATTCGGACAGCGCCGGCAAGAAAGCGACCCTGCGCGCCATGGACTTGGTTCTTGCCGCCAAGATGCCGGCCCACGTGGTTGAACTGCCCGTCGGTGACGATCCCGACAGTTTCCTCAAGGGGTTCGGTGCCGATGCTTTTGCCGGGCGGGTGACCAAGGCGTTGCCGATCCTGGAGTACTTTGTCCGCGACCTGATCCGGACGCAGGACACGGGGAGCGTCGAGGGGAAGGGCAACGTCCTTGCCGACCTGATTCCCCGCCTCATGCTGATCGAGGATCGCTTGCAGCGTCAGCTCTATGTTAGCGAGATTGCGCGACTGCTGGCGATCGACGAAAACGAGGAAAACGAGCTGCGGCGCAAGGTGGGCCTTGACCGGCGGGAGAAGGTTGTGCGGCTTCCTGCGGCGGCGAGCGTTAAAAGGGCCACCAATGCTGAAGAGCTCCTCCTCGCACTCATGGGCAAGTATCCGGAGGTCGCCCGGAGGGTGAAGGCGTACGGCCTTGTTCGTCTGTTCCCGCCGGCTCTCCTTCCGGTGGCGGAACAGATCGTCGCCCGGAGCGATTCGGAACAGGGGGTCGACTGGGCGTTCATCCTCGATCAGGTAACTTCGGTCGAGGAGCGGAGCCGGCTGGCCGCGCTCTTCGTCGATGACCGGCACCTGGAGGAGATCGATGCCCACAAGGCGTTCGAGCAATGCTGTCAGGCGCTGGAGCGGGCGGCGACCATGCAGGAGCACGATGTCAAGGCCCTGAAAAGGGAACTGGCCCGGCTGGATTCGGATTCGGAGCGCTACTGGGAGATACTGAAGATTTTGGACACCTTGCGAAACAGGAAATCGCAATTATCATAGCTCTAGAAGAGACAGACCGTTAACCAGAGGTGGCACGCATGGCAAAGAAGAACATTGAAGATATGAAACAACTCATCGATCTCGGGAAGGAGAAAGGGTTTCTCACCTATGACGAGGTGAATGACCTGCTTCCTCCGGACATGGTTTCCTCCGAACAGATCGACGACGTCATGAGCATGTTCGGAGAGATGGACATAGAGATCGTTGAGTCCGCCCAGAAGGTGAAGATTCCCAAGGTCAAGCTCGAACTCGAAGAGGAAGAGGAACTCGAGGGGGGCGAAGAGGAGATGGAGTTCGAGCCGGGGGCTCTCGGGCGCACGAGCGACCCGGTACGCATGTACCTGCGGGAGATGGGCTCCGTTTCGCTCCTGACCCGGGAAGGGGAAGTGGAGATCGCCAAGCGGATCGAGGAGGGGGAGCGTGACGTGGCGAGCGTCATCCTCAACACCCCCATCACGGTCAAGGAGGTCGTTTCCCTCGGTGAGCGGCTCAGGAAATTCCAGATAAGTGCCGCCGAGATCAGCAAGGAGGTGGAGGAGGAAGAGCTCGAGGAAGATGAGGAGGATGTGCAGAAGACCCGTCTGCTGGCCATCATCGACGAGATCAGGGAACTGGACAGCAAGATGGAGGCGCTCAATGCCGAGATCGAAAAAGAGACGTCGGCAGCAAAACGGGAAAAGCTTGCCGCGGAACGGCAAGAGCTTAAGGGGGCCATGGCCGAACGGCTGAAATCCCTGCGCCTCAAGGATCGCCATATCGCCAATATATCCCAGCGTCTCAAGGAGCTTTCCCACAAGGTGGATAAGTTGATGCAGGAGATTGCCGATGTGGAGAAGGAGACAGGGACGGGCGCCGACGAGCTGCTCGCTCTGTTCGACAAGATGCACAAGAGTGCCGTTGAAGAAAAGAAAACCCTCAAAAAGCTCAATCTCAGCGCCGAAGATGCACAGAAACTGGAGAAGAGGCTGCGGAATGCCGAGCGGAAACTGCAGAAGGTGGAGCAGGAGTCCGGCTTTCGGGCGAGCGAGCTCGCTTCGGCCCTTCAGGCCATCGAGGACGGGGAGACGAAGGCCAAGCTGGCCAAGTCGGAACTGGTCGAGGCAAACCTGCGCCTCGTGGTTTCCATCGCCAAGAAATACACCAATCGGGGGCTCCAGTTCCTCGACCTCATCCAGGAAGGGAACATCGGCCTCATGAAGGCGGTGGACAAGTTCGAGTACCAGCGCGGCTACAAGTTCTCCACCTACGCCACCTGGTGGATCCGTCAGGCCATCACCCGCGCCATAGCCGACCAGGCCCGCACCATCCGCATTCCGGTCCATATGATCGAGACCATCAACAAGCTGATTCGCACGAGCCGGCAACTCGTCCAGGAGATTGGCCGCGAGCCCTCTCCAGAGGAGATCGCCGAGCGGATGAGCCTTCCCCTCGACAAGGTCCGCAAGGTCCTGAAGATCGCCAAGGAACCGATTTCGCTGGAGACCCCCATCGGAGAGGAGGAGGATTCCCATCTTGGCGACTTCATCGAGGACAAGGGGGTTGTGTCACCCCTGGAGGCGGTCATCAAGTCAAACCTCTCCGAGCAGACCTCGCGAGTTCTCGCCACCCTCACTCCCCGCGAGGAGAAGGTGCTCCGGATGCGCTTCGGGATCGGTGAAAAGAGCGACCATACCCTCGAGGAAGTAGGTCAGGACTTCGAGGTGACCCGGGAGCGCATTCGCCAGATCGAGGCCAAGGCGCTCCGGAAGCTTCGCCACCCGAGCCGGAGCAAGAAACTGAAGAGTTTCGTGGAATAGAAGTTCACGTGCCAGATCGAGGCCGCCCGGGCAACCGTCGCGGCCTTTTTTTCGGCTGATTCACGTCGATCCGTTGGCACAACGAGAACGGCGAATATACCGCTGCCGCGAGAATTTGGGGTGATTCTCCCTGGTTTGCGGGGAAATTCCCCATAAAGGTGTTTACAAACGGCGATATTTTTTTTACATTGAGCCTCTATTCCTTTGCCCTCACCATACGGAGACCTCCCATGGAAAATCTCAAGACAACCCCGCTGCTTGCCGAGCACGAACGCCACAAGGCCCTGATCGCCCCGTTCGGGGGGTGGCAGATGCCGATCCAGTACGAGGGAATCATCGCCGAGCACCGCTGGTGCCGGGAAAAGGCGGCCCTCTTCGACATCTGTCACATGGGAGAATTCCTCTACCGGGGGGACATCGTTGCCGGGGGGCTTGAGGACGTCTTTACCTTTTCCGTCAAGAGCATTCCGGTGGGGCGCTCCCGCTACGGCTTTCTCCTCAACGAGACGGGCGGTGTCATCGATGACCTGATCGTCTTTCGCCTGGCCGAGGATGAGGCGATGATCGTCGTCAATGCCGCCACCATCGCCAACGACTTTGCCGTCATCCACTCCCGGCTGAAAAACGGTGCCCTCTTGTCCGACATTTCCGACGCGACCGGCAAGCTCGACCTGCAGGGGCCCCTCTCCCGCCAGGTGCTGGTGGACGCCTTCGGCCCTGAGATTGGCAGCATTCCCTACTTCAAGTTCATCAGGACCACCATTCTGGGTGCAGAAGCGATCGTCAGCCGTACCGGCTACACCGGGGAGCTGGGGTACGAGATCTTCCTCCCCGCGGACAGGGTGGTGGAGCTGTGGCAGCTTCTGCTCAACGACGAGCGGGTAAAGCCGGCGGGCCTCGGGGCGCGTGATGTGCTGCGCCTGGAGGTTGGGTACAGTCTCTACGGGAGCGATATCGACGAGGAGACGACCCCGCTGGAGGCGGGGCTTGCGGCCTTCGTCAACTTCGACAAGGAGTTTGTCGGCAAGGCTGCGCTCCTGCGGCAGCAGCAGGAAGGCCTTGGGAAGGTGAAGGTGGCTTTCCAGGTCGCCTCCCGCCGCTCTCCCCGTCATCATTACGAGATCTGCTCCGAAGGGGAGAACGTGGGGCACGTGACGAGCGGGGTCTTCTCCCCGATGCTCGGCTGCGGCGTCGGTCTCGGCTTCGTAAAGCCGGCGGTGGCTGCCATCGGTTCGCCCCTCACTATCCGGCACGAGGCAATCAGCATGGAGGCGGCGGTGGTGGAGCTGCCGTTCTATAAAGGTGGCTCGCTCCGCTCTTAGGGGGAAACGCGCCTTTTGACTCGGCCTATGGCCTCGCCCTGCTGGCAGCCTACGCTGTCCAATTCGCAGGGCGAATTGTCCGCAATCTCTTCGTTGAGCTTCGGGATTCCTTGTGCGGCGTACCTCCAGTACGCCTCCGCGTCATCCCTTGCTCGCCTTGACCTTGCGGAAAAATCGCGTTTCCCGTGGATATTCTCGAAGAAATGCTTACAATCATTCATTGTTACTCAATAAATTTCCCCGGAGGGTCGCCATGTCTGAAACCTATTACACCAAAGAGCACGAGTGGGCAAAGATCAAGGAAGGGGTGGCAGCGGTGGGTATCACCGAGTACGCCGCTCACCAACTGGGTGACGTCACCTTTGTGGAACTCCCCCAGGTGGGGAAGGTCGTGAAGCAGTTCGAGGTCCTGGCCGCGATCGAGTCGGTCAAGGCGGCGAGTGACATCTATGCCCCACTGTCGGGGAAAGTGATCAAGGTGAACGACGCGTTGAACGACCAACCGGAGATCGTCAATGAAGCCGCCGAGGACGCGGGGTGGATCGCGTGGGTCGAGCTGGCTGACCTGGCGGAGCTGCAGAACCTGATGACCAGGGCACAGTACGACGACTATGTGCGGGGGCTGGAATGAGTTATTGCCCGAGTACCCCGGAAGAGATCGGGGCGATGCTCGCCGCCATCGGCGCGGCCAGCGTCGACGAGCTTTTCAGTCCGATTCCCAATGGCCTGAGGACAAAATCGTTCGATCTTCCCGCTGGGATGTCCGAGTTCGAAATGCTTCGGCAGTTGCAGACCCTGGCGGGGCGCAACGCGCAGAATCTCACCCACTTCATCGGTGGCGGCTTCTACGACCACCTGATCCCTGCTGCGGTGGACCATCTCAGCGGCCGTGCCGAGTTCTACACGGCCTACACCCCCTACCAGCCGGAGTGCTCCCAAGGGACCCTCCAGGCTCTCTACGAGTACCAGACCGCCATCTGCCAGCTGACCGGAATGGAGGTGAGCAACGCCTCCCTCTACGACGGCGCGACGGCCCTGGCTGAGGCCGCTCTCATGGCGCTACGGATAACCGGCCGGAACAAACTGGTCATCGACGGCGCGGTGAACCCCCTTTACCGGCAGGTGGTCGCTACCTACCTGGCGAACCTCGCCGTCGAAGTCGTGGAGATCGTTCCCAAGGAAGGGCTGACCGACCAGGTCCGGCTCGATGCCGCCCTCGACGACGCCACGGCGGCGGTGATCGTCCAGAATCCGAACTTCTTCGGCGGAATCAATGACTTCTCCCGCCTGGCGGAGGCGGCCCACAACGTCGGTGCCCTCATGGCCGTCTCGGTCTATCCCGTATCCCTCGGTCTCGTCAAGAGTCCCGGGGAGATGGGAGCCGACATCGTCACCGGCGATGGCCAGAGCCTGGGGAACCCGCTCTCCTTCGGCGGCCCGTCATTCGGCTTCATGGCCGCCCGAAAGAGTTACGTTCGCAATATCCCCGGCCGGATCGTCGGCGAGACGGTGGACAAGACCGGCAAGCGCGGGTTTGTCCTCACCCTCCAGGCACGCGAGCAGCATATCAAGCGGCACAAGGCGACCTCCAACATCTGCAGCAACCAGAGCCTCTGTGCACTGCGCGGCCTCATCTTCCTGGCGAGCCTGGGGAAAGAGGGTTTCGTCGAACTCGCTCGCCTCAATTACGACAAGGCGGAATACGCCAAGGCGCGGCTCGGGGATATCCGCGACGTGACCGTGGTGAACAGCACCCCGACCTTCAACGAGTTCACCCTCTGTCTGCCGCGCAAGGCCGATGAGGTGGCGGCGAAGCTCCTTCGGACGCACATCGCCGCCGGCGTTCCGCTCGGGGACTTCTATCCCGAGATGGCCAACTGCCTCGTGGTGACGGTGACGGAACAGCGGACCAGGGAGGAGATTGATCTCCTGGCACAACAGTTGGAGGGAGCGCTATGAAGCTGATCTACGAAAAATCGGCAGCGGGCCGGCCCGGCGTGCGGCTCCCCGCGGTGGACGTGCCGCGGGCCGGAGATCTCCCTGAGAACGTGCGTCGCCGGGAGCCGGCGGCACTCCCCGAAGTGAGCGAGCTCGACCTGGTGCGCCACTTCACCAACCTGTCGCGGCGCAACTTCTCGGTGGACACCAACTTCTACCCCCTCGGTTCCTGCACCATGAAGTACAACGCCAAGGCGCTCGAGTGTGCGGCGGCCCTCTTCACCCCGTTCCATCCCATGACCGCCCTTCTTCCCGAGGGAGAGAAGTTTGCCCAAGGGTCGCTTGCCCTCCTCCACGAACTGGCGGGGCACCTCGCCGAGATCACCGGCATGGACGAGGTGACCACCCAACCCCTGGCAGGTGCCCACGGCGAGATGACCGGCATCATGCTGATCGCTGCCTACCACCGCGCCCGGGGGAATCAGAAGAAATACGTCATCGTTCCCGACTCATCCCATGGCACCAACCCGGCGTCCGCGGCCATGGTGGGGTACGAGATCATCACCATTCCGACCGCTCCCTACGGCGACATGGATATCGAGCTCTTCCGCCAGGCCATGAACGGCGAGGTTGCGGCGGTGATGATGACCTGCCCGAACACCCTCGGCCTCTTCAACCCGCACATCAAGGAGATCTGCGACATCGCCCACGAGCACGACGCCCTCATGTA
>JAMXLF010000095.1 GCA_024281055.1 Geobacteraceae bacterium | reverse complement strand
GTACGCACTCGGCGCCGCCCATTTTGCCATGGAGGACTCGGGGCTGCAGATAACCGAAGAAAACGCGGAACGGGTGGGGGTGCTGGTCGGGGCAGGGCTCGGCGGGTTGCCGACCATCGAACGGTATCATGATATCCTCAGGGATAGCGGCTACCGGAAGATATCCCCGTTCTTCATCCCGATGCTCATCATCAACCTTGCCCCGGGGCACATCGCCATCAAGTACGGTGCCAAGGGCCCGAATGTATCCTCCGTCTCCGCTTGCGCCACCGGCACCCATTCCATCGGCGATGCCTACCATATGATCAAGCGTGGCGATGCCGATGCCATGATCGCCGGCGGCACCGAGTCGACGGTGACCCCCCTCGGTATCGGCGGCTTCGCCGTGATGAAAGCCCTCACCGACAGCCGCAACGATGCTCCCGAGCAGGCCTCCCGCCCCTTCGACAAGTCCCGCGACGGCTTCGTCCTCGCCGAAGGGGCCGGAATCGTCGTTCTCGAAGAATATGAGGCAGCGAAGAAGCGGGGCGCGAAGATCTATGCCGAGGTCGCCGGCTACGGCCTTACCTGTGACGCCTACCATCTGACCGCTCCCGCCCCCGACGGCGAAGGGGCTGCCCGCTGCATCCAGATGGCCCTCAAGGGGGGCGGCGTCAACCCGGACCAGGTGGAGTACATCAACGCCCACGGCACGTCGACTCCCTTCAACGACCTGTTCGAGACGATGGCGATCAAGCGCGTCTTCGGCGACCATGCGAAAAAGGTCATGGTCTCCTCCACCAAGTCCATGACCGGCCACGCCCTTGGCGCCGCCGGCGGCATCGAGGCGGTCTTCTCCCTGATGGCGATGGACAAGGGGGTCGTCCCGCCGACCATCAACTACCGGGAGCCGGACCCCGAGTGCGACCTGGACTACGTGCCGAACACCGCCCGCGAGGCGCGGGTTACCCATGCCATGAGCAATTCCTTCGGCTTCGGCGGCACCAACGCAACGCTCCTGTTCAGGAAGATCTAGGAGATGGCGATGATTGCTCTCGGCAGTGACCATGGCGGTCTCCAACTGAAGGATGCGGTGAAGAAGCTCCTCGCGGAGCGGGGGATTCCCTTCGAGGACTGCGGCACCGACAACGGCAATTCCGTCGACTACCCCGACTTCGGCGAGAAGGTGGCGCGGAAGGTGGCGGCCGGGGCGGTGGAAAAGGGGATCCTCTTCTGCGGCACCGGCATCGGCATGTCCATCGTTGCCAACAAGTTTCCTCACGTCCGGGCCGCGCTCGTCACCGACGCCTTCATGGCGCGCATGGCCAAGGAGCACAACAACGCCAACATCCTCGTGCTCGGCGGCCGGGTGCTCAACGAGGACGAGGCCCGGGAGATGGTCGCCACCTGGCTCGACGCCACCTTCGAAGGGGGACGCCACCAGGGACGGCTCGACAAGATAGCGCTCATCGAGCAGGAGATCTACCGGACCGGACCCCGGAAAGATTGAGCGCGTGCTCCGCGTGGAGCCGCAACCGCATACGAATGAGAACGGGACTTATTAAGGGTCCCGTTTCATTTTCAACAAAGAAAACCTGAAAGCGCTTGTCCACGAAAGACACGAAAATACACGAAAACAAACCGAAGATGCGTGTTATAATCAACCCACCATCCTGTTCTCGTTTCTAGTTTGTTCGTGTAATTTCGTGTGTTTCGTGGACTAATAATGGTTTGTGCTTTGTGGTACTATAATCCGTAAAGGAGAACAACAGATGTCGATTCTGGAAACATTCGATCCCGAAGTGGCCCGGGCCATCAGGCTGGAAACCGAGCGGCAGGAGCACAATCTGGAGCTGATCGCTTCGGAGAATTTCGTGTCCGAGGCGGTCATGGAGGCCCAGGGGTCGGTCCTCACGAACAAGTACGCGGAGGGGTACCCCGGCAAGCGCTACTACGGCGGGTGCCACTACGTGGACATCGCCGAGAACCTGGCCATCGAGCGGGCCAAGGAGCTGTTCGGCGCCGAGCACGCCAACGTGCAGCCCCATGCCGGCTCCCAGGCGAACATGGCGGTCTACTTCTCCGTGCTGCAGCCCGGCGATACGATCCTCGGCATGAACCTCTCCCATGGCGGGCACCTCACCCATGGCAGCCCGGTCAACTTCTCGGGTCGCTTCTTCAAGGTGGTCCCCTACGGCGTTCACGCCGAGACCCACCGGATCGACTACGACGAGGTGGAGCGGCTGGCCGTGGAGCACAAGCCGAAGCTGATCGTGGTGGGGGCCTCGGCCTATCCGCGGATCATCGATTTCCCGGCCTTCCGGCAGATCGCCGACAAGGTGGGGGCGAAGGTCATGGTGGACATGGCACACATCGCCGGCCTCGTGGCGGCGGGGCTCCATCCGAGCCCGGTCCCCCATGCCGAGTTCGTCACCACCACCACCCACAAGACCCTGCGTGGTCCCCGCGGCGGGATGATCCTCTGCCGCGAGGAGTTCGCCAAGGCCATCAACTCCAACATCTTCCCGGGCATCCAGGGGGGGCCGCTCATGCACGTCATCGCCGCCAAGGCGGTGGCCCTCAAGGAGGCCCTCACCCCCGAGTTCAATGTCTACCAGGGCCAGATCGTTAAGAATGCCGCGGCACTCGCCGCGGGGCTTACGAAGCGCGGCTTCAAGCTCGTCTCGGGCGGCACCGACAACCACCTCATGCTGGTGGACTTTTCCGGCACCGAGATGACCGGGAAGATCGCCGAAGAAGCGCTCGACAAGGCCGGGATCACCGTCAACAAGAATACCGTGCCGGGCGAGACCCGTTCTCCCTTCGTCACCTCCGGCATCCGGATCGGCACCCCGGCGGCCACTACCCACGGCCTGAAGGAGGCGGAGATGGAGTTCGTGGCCGGGTTCATCGCCGACGTCATCGCCAACGTGGCGAACGAGGAGAAGCTCGCTGCCGTCAAGGGCGAGGTGAATGCCCTCATGAAACGCTTCCCCCTCTACGCCCACCGCCTGAAATAATGGCTACTTTCCGTGCAGACACAAAGGGCGCCCGCGTGGCGCCCTTTTTTTTGCGCTTTTCCCCCCTCACCCTAGCCCTCTCCCACTGAGGGGAGAGGGGATTTAAAGCCCCCCTCCCTTTGATGGGAGGGATTGGGGGAGGGTGCAAGACAGTGATTTTCGCGTCGGATGTTATCCGTGTTCATCCTATGCATCCCAGTTTCACATGCTTTTTTCAGGAGCATGTGATATATACAGGCATCGCCTACCAGGAGGTCCGGGTTAGTGCCGGAACGGCCGCTCTTTATTCCCCTGTTTTCCCTCATCGCCGGGAGCTCCCTCGCCGGCATCTTCACCATGTTCGTGCCGGCGGCCGTCGTCGTCCCCCTCCTCGTCCTCTCCTTTCTTGCCATCTTTCTCCGGAACCGCGTCCCCTTCCTCCTCACCATCGCCTGTCTCATGTTCTGCTGGGGGAATCTTTCCCTCCAGCCGTACCTCCGTCCCGACGTTCCCCCCTCTCATATCGTCAATTTCGTGGGCGAGGAGCCGGTCGTTGTCGAAGGTGTCGTCGACAGCCGCCCCGGAGCCATGGAGCAGGGGGGGGCGGCTGGTCCTGAACGTGGAGCACGTCTGCCGGGACAGCGTCCCTGCTCCGGCAACGGGGAAGCTCCTCCTCTATGCCGGCGAGGGGAGCTTCCCCTTCCGGACGGGGGACCGGATACGGTTCAGTTCCCGCCTCCGCCAGCCACGCAACTACGGCCTTCCCGGTGAGTTCGACCGCGAGCGCTACCTGGCCCTGCGGGGGATCTTCACGACGGCCTTCGTCAGGAAGAGCGAGGAAGCGATCCTCATGCGCTCCGGGGTGGCGGATCCGCTCCGGCACGCCCTCGACGGCATCGCTGCCCGGCTGGGCGCCTTCATCGAGGGGAACGTTCCGCCTGCGGAGGGGAGTATTCTCAAGGCCCTCCTTCTGGGCGACCAGGGCTCGGTCCCGCGGGGGCTTGCCGATGCCTACACCAGGACCGGCGTGAACCACATCCTCTCCATATCCGGTTTCCACGTGGGGATTATCGCGCTCTTCGTCTACTGGCTCATCCTCACGGCCGGGCGGGCCTCCGAATTCGTGATGCTCCACGCCAACCTGCGCCGCACTGCCCTCCTTGTCACCCTGCCGCTTCTCGTTGTCTATCTCTTCCTCACCGGCGCGGCCCCGGCCACGGCTCGCTCGGTGATCATGATCGGGGCATACGTCGTGACCCTTGCCCTCCAGCGGGAGAGCGAGCCGATCGATGCGCTCCTGCTGGCGGCGTTCGTGATCCTCGGCATCTCGCCGCCGGCCCTGTTCGATCTCTCCTTCCAGCTCTCCTTCCTGGCATTCTGGGGGATCGTCCTCGCCACCTCACTGTGGGAGAGCCGCTTCCGGGGAAAGCCGAAAGGCGTGGCGGGGAAGCTGGCGCTCTTTTTCATGGTGTCCCTCGCGGCAACTGCGGCGACACTCCTCCCGGTGGCCCACTATTTCCACCGCGCCACCCTCACCGGCCTCATCGCCAACTTTTTCATCGTGCCGCTCATGGGATACGGCGCGGTCCTGCTCGGCTTCACCGCGCTTCCCTTTGTGTATCTCTTCCCCCTTGCGGCCAGGCTCCTCTTCGTCGCGGCGGCCTGGCTCGTCAAGCTCTCCGATGCCATCATCCTCTACCTGGCCCGAATCCCGACTCTTCCGCCGTTCGATCCCGACAGGCTCGATCTCCTTCTCTGTTACCTCATCCTCACCGTCCTGACCTTCATCCGCGGGCGCACGGCAAAGCTTGCCTGCGGGGGCTCGCTGGCGGTGTTCCTCCTCGGTCACGGTCTCCTCCAGACCCTGCCCGCCCCCCACCGCTTGACGGTGACGTTCTTCAGCATCGGCCAGGGGGATGCCGCCCTGGTCACTTTTCCCGACGGGCGGGCGATGCTGATCGACGGCGGCGGCTCGGCGCGTGAAGGGGGGATGGACGTGGGGGAACGGCTCCTTGCCCCGGCCCTCCGCGCCATGGGGGTGGGCCGCCTCGACTGGCTCGTCCTCACCCATCCCCACCCCGACCACCTTCAGGGGCTTGTCTTCATTGCTGCCAACTTCCCGGTTGGGGAGTTCATCGAGGGGCCGGCCGACGGCGACAGTGCCGACTACCGCGAACTGCACCGGGTGCTGGCCGAACGGCGGGTGCCGGTGCGGCGGATGAACGCCGCCACGCCCCCGTTCGCCATCGGCGGTGTGCGCCTGGAGCCACTGGCACCGCTGAACGCTTTCCGGCCGCTGGGAACGGAGGACGCGGACGTGAACGACACCTCCCTGGTTTTCCGTCTTGTCTACGGCAAGGTTTCGGTGCTCTTTACCGGCGACATCTCCCGGACCGTCGAGGGGCAACTGCTGAAACACCCCGAGCGCCTCGCCTGCACTGTGCTGAAGGTTCCCCACCACGGCAGCCGCTATTCCTCCTCCATCCCGTTTCTCCGCGCGACGGCCCCGCAGCTTGCCGTGATCTCCGCTGGATACCGCAACAGCTTCCGGCTGCCGGCAGCGGAAACTCTTGCAAACCTGCGCGAGCTGGGCATCCGCGTGTGTCGCACCGACCTTGACGGTACGGTCCAGGCGGCAGCCGACGAGCCGGGCGAGGGGGTCATCATCCGCACTTTCGGCCATTTTCGTTGACAAAATCACGTTATTTCTGCTACTTTGACGAGCTGTATCGGTCAGACGCCGCTTGCGGGGCATTTAATCTCATTTCGGGAGATCCGCTTCATGGAACGGATTCTGGTAGTCGAAGACGACAGTTTTTTCAGGGAAGTGTTTTCCGACCTCCTGCGGGAGGATGGCTACGAGGTGGAAGTGGCCACCTGCGGCCACGAGGCCCTGGAAATGATCGACAAGCAGGAATACCACGTGGTGGTGACCGATCTCGTCATGCACGACGTGTCGGGTCTTGAGATCCTCTCCCGGGTCAAGCAGCTCGACCCTACCATCGAGGTCATCATGGTGACCGGCCACGCCAACATGGAAACGGCGATCTACGCCCTCAAGCACGGCGCCCGGGACTACCTCGTCAAGCCGATCAACCACGTGGAGCTGAAGCATTCCGTGGCCCTCTGCGTGGAACAGCGCCGGCTGCTGGACGAGAACCAGGAGCTCAAGGGGCTGGTCAACCTCTTCCAGGTGAGCCAGACCATCGCCAACTGCCTGGACCTGGAGCGCCTCTACACGCTGGTGGTCGATTCCCTGGCCAAAGAAATCGGGGTAAGCCGTGGGCTCGGCTATTTCCACGACAGCGAAAGCAAGTTGGCCCTGCTGGAAGTGAAAGAGCTGGAGGAGGGCCTGGGACAGGAGCTCGGGGCGGCGATCAAGGCCAATTTCAACTGGGAGGAAGACGAGAAGGGGGCAAGCTACGTTCTGCTGAACAACTTCCTTCCTCCCGATGCCGCTCCCGGCGAGGCGGGAGGTCCCGACATCCGCGAAGCGATGATGTTCTTCATCCGCTCCAAGGGCACCCTGCTCGGGGTCGTGATCCTGTTCAACGAGCCGGGGAAGGATTTTCCCGCGAACGTCAATTACCGGAACCTGAATTTCCTCCTCGACCAGTCGTCTCTCGCCTTTGACAACGCCGCGCGGTACACGTCGGCCCGGGACCTCCTCTACGTGGACGAACTGACCAATCTCTTCAACTACCGCTACCTGGACGTGGCGCTGGAGCGGGAGATCAAGCGGTCGGAGCGCTACGGCTCCACCCTGGCGCTGATCTTCCTCGACATCGACACGTTCAAGAACGTCAACGACACCCACGGCCATCTCGTTGGGAGCAAGGTGCTGCGGGACGTCGGGGCGCTCCTCAAGAAATCGGTGCGCGAGGTGGACACGGTCATTCGCTACGGCGGCGACGAGTACACCGTCATCCTCGTGGAGACCGGGGCGGCGGGCGCGGCCATCGTCGGGGAGCGTATCCGCCGCTCCATCGAGGAGCATACGTTTGCCAACAATGTGCGCCTGACCGCCAGCCTCGGGTATGCTTGTTTTCCCAACGACACGAAGTCGAAGATCGAGCTCCTGGAGCTGGCCGACCAGGCCATGTACCGGGGGAAGGTGAGCGGCAAGAACGTGGTCTATTCGCTCGCAACGGGAAAAAGCGTCGTGGGAGCGGGAACAACCGGCGGCCGGGTGGGGCGGGGAGAGTAGCGGCGTGGCGATTACCGGCATCAAGGGGTTCAACGACATCCTCCCGGGGGAGGTGGAGAAATGGCAGCACATCGAGGCGACCGCCCGGCGGGTGTTCGGGCTGTACGGGTTCGCCGAGATCCGCATCCCGATCCTGGAAAAGACCGAGCTCTTCGCCCGCTCCATCGGTGACACCACCGACATCGTGGAGAAGGAGATGTACTCCTTCGAGGACAAGGGTGGCAACCGCGTGACCATGCGCCCCGAGGGGACGGCGAGCGTCATGCGCGCCTTTATCGAGCACAAGCTCTACGCCCAGGACCCGGTGGCGAAGCTCTACTACCTGGGCCCCATGTTCCGCTATGAGCGGCCCCAGAAGGGGCGCTACCGCCAGTTCCACCAGATCGGCGCCGAGGTGACCGGCGTCACCGACCCCAAGGTCGACGCCCAGGTCCTCACCATGCTCTGCCAGTTCTTCGCCGAGCTGGGGCTCACCGAACCACAACTCCAGATAAACTCCCTCGGCTGCCCCGACTGCCGGCCGGTCTACCGCCAGGCCCTCAAGGACTTCCTGCGGGCAAAACTCGATCTCCTCTGCGACGACTGCAAGCGCCGCTTCGAGACCAACCCCCTGCGGGCCCTGGACTGCAAGGCCACGGGCTGCAAGGAGGCGACCGCCGGGGCCCCGTCGGTCCTCGACCACCTCGATGCCGCCTGCCAGGAGCACTTCGCGGCCGTGCGCAAGAACCTCGAGGCGGTCGGCACCGCCTACACCATCAACCCGCGCATGGTGCGGGGGCTCGACTATTACACCCGGACCACCTTCGAGCTGGTGACCGGGCTCCTGGGCGCCCAGTCCGCGGTGGCCGCCGGCGGGCGCTACGACGGGCTGATCAGCGACCTGGGTGGGCCCTCTCTTCCCGGCATCGGTTTCGCCATGGGGGTGGAGCGGGTGGCGCTGCTCCTTGCGGAGGAAGAGTTCCGCAAGCGCCCCGACCTCTTCGTCGCCGCCCTGGGAGACGACGCACAGGCAGAGGCCTTCCGGCTCATGTGCGCGCTGCAGAAGCTGGGGGTCGCGGTGGAGATGGACTACGAGGGGAAGAGCCTCAAGAGCCAGATGCGGCGCGCCGACAAGTTCAATGCCCGCTTCACCCTCATCATCGGCGGGGACGAGATCGCCAAGGGGGCGGCCCAGCTGAAGAACATGGACGCGGGGATCCAGGAAGAGGTGACGCTGGCGGCCGAGGCGGTGGCCGGGAAGGTGAAGGGGTAGGGAGAGCGCTACAAGTTACCAACTCTACATAATAACAGCGGCCGTATCCAAATCTGGGTGCGGCCGCTTCTTTTTGGCCTTCTCCGCTCGCCCCTCTCCCTGACCCTCTCCCACCAAGGGAGAGGGGACATTAAGTCCCCCACCATTTCACCCTGTTTTATCTCTATCCAAGAGGAGATCGTATATTTTTCTCCCCCCTTTATGGGGGGAGGTAGGAGGGGGGCCGGGTGCAAGACTGAGTTTCAAGAACCGTTTCCCCTAGGGCAGTTTGACCGGTTTGCAGACATTCCGCTCCGAGTTGGCCTTGGCGTGGCAGTTGCCGCACTCCACGGTGGGTTTGTCGGAGAGGCAGAGGATCAGCTCCATGTTCATCTGCGCGCGCAGCTGGCACATGTGTTCTTTGTGGTCTTCACTATCGCAGCCCATATCTTCCTCCTTCCTTTGTTATTCATGCCGCAGGTCAAGTAAACCACGGATCGGCGTTTTTACAACGGGGCTTTCCCCCTCTCCCTAGCCCTCTCCCACCCTGGGGAGAGGGGATTCTAACCCCCCTCCCTTTGATGGGAGGGGCTGGGGGAGGGTGCAAGACTGCGGTAAAACCCAAAGCCATTTCACACGGATTTAACGGATTGGACGGATAAAGGCGAATCAATCTTTAAGCCGAGCTGTTATGGGTTTATCCGTGTAGATCCGTTTTATCCGTGTTATCCGTGTGAAGCGGTTTTGCCTTTGGTCCTGGACTTTCTCCGCGAGACAGGTGCATATAACGGCGTAAAAGTGTAGGAAATAGCATATCAAGCGATTGACAAAAGTCCTCATAAATTGTATACAGTATGCAGACTACTCGTATGCCGTTTTTCGCGAATGTATCGGGATGACTGGACATTTCGGGACAAAAATACCACAGGAGGAAACACCATGATCGAAGCCTATCTCGCGCATGAAAAGGAAAGGGCCGCCCAGGGGATTCCGGCGCTGCCGCTGAACCCGGAGCAGACCGCGGAGCTCTGCAAGCTGCTCGTTAAGCCCCCCAAGGGGAAGGAGAAGTTTCTCCTCGGCCTGTTGAAGGACCGCGTCTCCCCGGGCGTCGACCCAGCCGCCAAGGTGAAGGCCGAGTTCCTCGCCGGCGTGGTGAGCGGCAAGGTGAAGTCGCCGCTGGTGAACGCGAAGGAAGCCGTGCAGATCCTCGGCACCATGATCGGCGGCTACAACGTGGCCCCGC
>JAMXLF010000094.1 GCA_024281055.1 Geobacteraceae bacterium | reverse complement strand
TCGTCCTCTCTTTAGAAGTGGATTTAAAGAGCCAGCCGAGGTAAGGGATGTCGCCCAAGAGCGGGATTTTGTTCACCGTCTCAACATCCTGGTCCTGGATGAGGCCACCGATCACCACGGTATCCTTGTCCTTCACGACGACCGAGGTCTTGGCCGAGCGCTTGTTGGTGACCAGGTCGGTGGCCTGTCCCTTGTTCGCGGTCACCGAGGAGATTTCCTGGTAGAGGTCGAGCTTTACGTACTCCCCTTCGCTGATCTGCGGCGTGATCTTGAGGGTGATGCCGGTATCCTGCCGTGTGACGGATTGCGTGGCGATGGTGCCGGTGGTGCTGCTCGATGTGATGAACGGCACGTTCTGCCCGACGAAAATCTCCGCCTCTTTATTGTCCGACGTGAGGATAGTCGGGGTGGAGAGGACATTCGTTGCGTCGTTGGTAAAAAGCGCCTTGAGAACCGCCGCAAAGTTCATGGGGGTGTTTCCCAGGCTTGTCGGGAGGGTGATGCCGGCGGTGCTGAAACCCTGCAGAACGGTCAATATCTGGCTGATGGTATTCTGCGGGTCGAACGTCCCCGCCACGCTGACGTACTTGCCGTCTGAAGCGGCGCCGAACAGCCCCCATTGCAAGCCGAGGTCCTTCAGTTTATCGATTGATACCTCAGCCACCACCGCCTGGACGAAGACCTGGCGCCGCCGCTTGTCCAGCTTCTGGATCACCTGGAGGAGGTTCTGGTAGTCGGTGGGAGATGCCATGATGACGAGGGAGTTGGTCGCCTTGTCGGGGGTGATGCTGATCTTTCCCCCTTCGAAGGGGGACTGCTGCGGTGCGGCGCCCGGCTGCTGGGGCCCTCCCCCCGGTGCCACTGTCGATCCCTTCACCACGCCGTCGAGGACCTTGGCAACATCGGTGGCGTCGGCGTTCTCCAGGTAGTAGACGTTGACTTTGCTGCTCGTAGTGGGGGGGGGCACGTCGATGAGCGCGATCAGCTTTTTGATGTCTTCCTTGTCCTGATCACTTCCGAAGAGGATGAGGGCGTTAAGCCGGGCGTCCGGTACCGCGCGGGCACCGGTGCCTGTCGGCGCCGTCCCTCCCTGGCCGGCCGGCTTTGCGCTCCGGTCCTTGCTGCCGAGCCATTCTTTGACCACGTTGGCCGCATTCTCCGCACTGGCGTTCTTGAGGAAGACCACTTCCCCTCCCTCACGTGGCTGTGCGGTGTCGATCAGCTGGAGGATGCCGAGGATCTTCTGGATGTTGAGGGACGAATCGACAACGAGGAGCATGTTGGCTGGGCCGAATGACGAAATGTAGCCATCCTTCGACACCACTGGCTGGAGAAAGGTCACGGCGTCCTGGGCCGATATGTTCTCCAGGGCAATGACCCTGGCCACGTACGCCTCGTTCACGGGTCCCCGCTCCGCGTCGGAGAAGATCTTCATGCCGGACTGCTTGGCTGCCGCGGTCGGAACGATCTTGTAGACCTTCCCCGCCGGGACGATGGTGAACCCCTTCAGCTCCAGGACCGACGTGAAGACGTTAAAAGCGTCTTCGGTGGAGAGCTTGGCCGGTGAGTAGACGGAAATCTTCCCCTTGACCCGGTCGTCCATCACGAAATTCCGGCCGGTCAGGTCGCTGATGAACTTGACCATGGTGGAAATATCGACGTCGGTGAAATTGAGCACCACCCCCTTGGCCAATGCGGGACAAGGGGCCAGAAGCGAGACCAAAAGCACCAGGAGAGCTGCGGCAGATGAAATGCGTGCGTTCAATGGATGCCTCCATATGCGGGCACGAGGCTCCGGGCGCGAGGCACGGGTGAAAATCCGGTGCCCGGCGCCGGCGGCCGGTGCCTATCGTATGTCATAGTTAAACGATGCCGGTTGACCGTCACGGACCAGGTCGAGTTTGATCCGGCTCTGTCCCTTCAACGAGACGAAGGCCTGGATCGCCTTCTCCGGAGAATCGATGGGGAAATCGTTGATCCGCAGGAGCACATCGCCGTTCCTGATTCCCACCATACCGAAGATGCCGCCGGGTTTGACCTCTGAAACCCTGAACCCTTCAACCTTGCCGTCTTTCACGCTCGGAAGGAGCCGGGCATCGGTCATTGCCTGACCGATATTGTCGAGGGCAGCGTTCAGAGCGTTCTGATCGATCACATAGCTGCCGGCGCCAACCTGGGAGGCAAGAGGGGTGGCACCCGACGCGGGCTTGGCCGACGCGCCTCCCCCCTCGGCAGCGACCGCCGTCGGGGAGAGGACCGTAATCCGGCTGCCATTTGCCTGGATTTCCGCGCTCTCCTTGGTGACTTTCACCAGCGGTCCGAGGTCGTAGACCTGGTCGCCAAGCCGGAAAACCCGTTCCTCCTTGGTGCTGGTCCGTTGAATCAGCGCGAAGGTTTCCCGGAACGAACCGAGGGCGGTGCCAAGGAGGAGCAGGTCACCCCGGGAAACGCCGCCACTCTGGACCGTTGCGGGCCGGCTCTGAGCGAGCGGGGCGAGTTTTCCCTGGGTAGCCCTGCCGAAAACCCCCTTTTCCAGGATCGGGGAGAACGCCATAAGGTCTTCCGCAATAGCCGGCACTGGGGCAGGGGCGGTTTTCTTCCCGCGGAGGGAGAAGGTGTGGGAAAGGCGGTAGGCGATAAAGTCGGAGGCGATCTTGGCGATAACGGCAGAAACCAGCAGGGCAAGTGCTATGTTCAGGTAGAAAATTTTTTTCATGGGCCTTGGTTGGAAGTGAGGTATGTCTGCTCAATCCATGGTAACAGAAAAACAATGCGTTGCAAATAAAATCCGTTTCTGTTCGCAATGGGAAAAGGACGGATAACGGCCGGTGCCGTAAGGTGCAGAAGATGGATGGCGCGGAGTAAAGCTCAGAGTTCAGGTCCGTGCGACCTGAAGGTGAGGAAGACCGTCAGTCTGCGGCGGTAGACTGGTGCAGGTGCCGGACCCGGTGGCAATGGGTGGACTTGACGGAGGAGATATGGTAACATTGCATCCCCGAAACCCGGGTGGACATAGACAAGGAGGAGGTGTGCTGATGGAGCAGGTGATGGTCACCGCCGCCACGAGCCAGGAGCTTTCCGTGCTCATTCAGGCCGGCGCCGCGCTCAGGCAGCAGGCCTACGTCCCTTCCGAAGTCTACGAGGGGAAAATCGGCACGATTCGTCTCATTCTCGCCATCACCGGCATCGGCAAGGTGAATGCAGCGTCAGCCGTCACCGCGCTTCTGGAGCGCCATACCCCACGGCTTCTCATCAATACGGGGTGTGCCGGTGCCTATCATGGCAGCGGCTTGGCAGTTGGGGACCTGGCCATTGCCGTCGCGGAGGTTTTCGGAGACGAAGGGGTACTTACCCCGAAAGGCTGGGAGCCGCTCCAGGCGATAGGCATTCCGGCGGCGGTGCGGAACGGCAAGAGTTATTACAACGAGTTTCCCCTGTCCCTGCTGGCGACGGAAAAGGCCGTGCACCTCGCCATGGCTCTGGGACTTGCCGTCAGACGGGGCCGGTTCGTTACCGTTTCCACCTGCAGCGGGACAAAGGAGAGGGGAGACGAACTGGCCGGCCGTTTCGGCGGAATCTGCGAAAATATGGAAGGTGCTGCGGTGGCCCAGGTGGCGCTTGCCTACGGGGTGGATTGTCTGGAGATTCGCGGCATCAGCAATATGGTGGAGGACCGGGATCTTGCCACGTGGAATATTCCTTTGGCCGTGGCGCAGTCCCAGCGGTTCATCCTCAAGCTCATCGAAACTCTCTAGAAACGACTCAATCGTCCTTTTGCGAAAAACGGTGCATCTCATGCAAACCTTGACCCTTGGCTATTCGCCATGTCCCAATGACACTTTCATCTTTCACGCCCTTGTGCACGGCTTGATCGACACGGCGGGATTTGAGTTCCGTGAGCGGCTCGAGGACGTGGAAACCCTGAACTGCTTAGCATTGGCCGGGGCTCTCGACATCAGCAAGGTCTCCTACCATCTCCTCGGCTTCATCCGCGACGATTACTTCCTGCTCCGCTCGGGTGGGGCGCTGGGACGCGGCTGCGGGCCACTGGTTGTCGCCCGCAACTACACCGGCATGGAAGAGCTCAGGGGGAAACGGATTGCCGTTCCCGGCCGCCACACCACGGCCGGTCTTCTCTTGCAGCTGTTCGACCCTGAACTCGACAACATCGTCCACCTTCCCTTTCATGAAATCATGGGGGCTGTGGTCCGGGGGGAGGTCGATGCGGGGGTTATCATCCACGAATCACGATTTACCTATGGAGAGTTCGGCTTGACGAAGCTCCTTGACCTGGGGGAATGGTGGGAGCGGGAATCCGGCCATCCCATTCCCCTTGGAGGTATCGTGGCACGCCGGGCGCTGGGACCCGAGGTTGTCAACGTCCTTGACCGGTCACTCAGAGCCAGTGTGGAGTATGCCTTCGCTCACCCGGATGCGGCAGGTGCCTATATCCGCAGCCATTCCCAGGAGATGAGCGACGAGGTGTGCGCCGCCCATATCAGCCTGTATGTCAACCGCTTCTCTGTCGAGCTCGGGGCCGAAGGGGAGGCGGCCGTTACGGCGCTTCTCGGCAGGGCGGAGGCTGCGGGACTCGTTCCCCCCTCCGCAAAAAACCTGTTTCCGTCTTGATCGTAGGTTCTCCGTGTCATCATCTTCCGCGCCTCTCCCTCCCTTGCCGGGTTAGCGATAATTCATGGCCTTGTGTTCTGGTAAATACTTATAAAAACAACCAGTTACGCCGTATAACCACGTTTTTCTCTTGACGGGAGAAAGTGTCCTGTGGTATAAGACCCCCTCGCCCAAGAAGGAGGTGCGCATGGCATCTGTGCATTCGAGGGGGAGGCTGGCGGCGGTCATTTTGGTCTGCCAACTGCTCCTCATGCTCCACACACTTCCCCTGCAGGCTGAAGAAGTAGCATCACTTGGTAGCACAGTCGAGAGTACCGCTCCGAATGCGGAGACAGACGGGGGCTTGGTAGGGATTGCCTCCTACTATGCCAAACGGTACAACGGTAGAAAGACGAACTCCGGGGCGCGTTACCACCCGGAAAAGCTGACCGCCGCCTCCGCCGAACTTCCCCTCGGGACGAGGGTGAAAGTCGTCAACCTGGCAACAGACCAGGAGGTGGTCGTCACCGTCAACGACCGCTGCCGCAGGAAGAAGGTCCCCTTTATCGACCTCTCCCGGGCAGCAGCAAGAAAACTGGGATTCCTCGGCAAAGGCACCGCCAGGGTAAGGATCATTCCCCTGGACGATGAAGATTCCGAAGAAGAATCCTAAAAATCAATATGGGCGAAAAAAGGAAAAGGCCGGTTTAATTACCGGCCTTTTCCTTTTTTCGGGACTCTCCAATGGTCTGCGGTAAGTTTAAGGCTAGCCGCTAGAGTGCTTCTTCTTCGTTCCGGACTTGCCCTTTGATTTTCCCCCTTTTTTCTTCCCGCTTCCCTTCTTTTTCTTCGACTTTTTCCCCTTTTTTTTGTGGTATTTCTTCGGCTCCGGGGATAACTCGTCCCGAATGCTGCTGAGCAGGACGGTCGTTTCCTCGAGGGCCGGGTCGGCTTTCTTGGCCGACTCCAGCGCTTCCTTGGCCTCGGTGATGCGGCCGGTCTTCATGTAGACCCGCCCCAGGGCGTTCAGAGCCTTGGCGTGGTCGCCTTTCAGGTTGATCGCCTCTTTATACTGGGTGACGGCATCGTCGTAGCTTTTCTTGAACTCGTACACAAGGCCCAGTTTGTAATGAGCGGTGGGATCCGTGGGATTCAGCTCGGTATTCTCCTTGAGGAGTGTGACCAGGTCGTCGTAGTTCTTGTTCTTCACGTAGATGGCAGTAAGGGCGTTACGTGCTTCGACATCGTCTTTCTTGAGGCGGAGTACTTCGCGGTAGTGCTTTTCCGCTTCGTCGTTCATGGCGCTGCGCCGGTAGAGAGCCGCCAGTTCCCGATGGGCTTCCAGGTTGTCGGCATCGAGTCGCACGGTTTCCTGATATTCGGCGATGGCCTCTTTGTACCGCTTGCTGTTCACATAAACCTTGGCCAGCTTGAGATGGAGCTGCGGGTTGTCTTTTCCCGTTTTCAGGAGTTCCTGGTACTGCTCGATGGCTTGCGGGAAACTGCCACGGAGCGTGTAGATGTCCGCCAGGCGGCGGCGGGCATCACTGTTGGCCTGCGAATAGTTCAGCGCCTGCCGGTATTCGACCACGGCCTCGTCGAGGAGTCCCTTCTTTTCGTAGAGCACGCCGAGGTTGTAATGTACATCCCCGCTCTCCATCTTGAGTCGGATAGCCTCCTTGTAGGTGGCGATGGCATCGTCGTCGCGGCCGGCGGCCATGAATGCGTCTCCCAGCTTCTGCAGGGCCTCCGGCCGTTCCGGTTTTTCCTTTACGGCAGCTTCGTATTCAGCGATGGCCTTCTCATACTTCTTTGCCTTGAAATGCTCATCGCCATGGATCATGTGTTCCAGGTAGCTGCTTGAGGTACTTTTCCCCGCAAGCAGATTTTCGTATTCGGCTCCCTTCTGGTCGCCTTTCTTTTCGTACGCCTCCGCCAGCAGCCTATGGATTTCCTTGTCGCCGGGATTGGCCAACTGTGCCTTCTTCAGTTCTTCCAGCGCCTGGTCGAGTTTTTTGTTGGCCATGAGGGTGGCGGCAAGACCGAGGCGGGCGGGCTGGTTTCCGGGTTCCAGGGCAAGGGCCTTGGTGTATTCCTCTTCGGCTTTGTCGTTCTGTCCCATACTATCGTAGATCTGGGCCAGACCGGCATGCGGGGTGGCATCGCCGGGAGCGATGGCAATTGCCTCGTCGTAATGGTAGCGGGCTAGGGAATAGAGCTTCCGTTCGCCGAAAATCCGGGCGAGTCCCTGGTGGTAGCGCGCCGATGGTTCACCTTTCACGGCTTTGGTCAGTTCTGTTGCTGCTTCGTCCAGCATCCCTTTCTCCAGGTAGATGAGGCCAAGATTGCCATGAGCCTTGAAAAAGGAGGGATCGTCCTTGATTGTTTCCAGGTATTCCGCTGCTGCCCCGTCAAGCTTGCCGTCCCGTTCCAGGGTGAGTGCCTTGACGAAATGTCCGGCTGCACCCTCGGGGCAGAGATGGAGAATTTGCGCTTCGGCCTCGCCGCGCTCGGTATCGTTTTTGCTGCCATCGAGCTTGGCGATAAGTTTCTTCGCCTGGCTGCAGGGGTCCGAGGGTGCGAAGCCCCAATCAAAACCGCAGGTCAGGAGGGGGATGAGCATAAGAACGAAAAGCCGTGCAGCATTTTTCATCAGGCGCCTCGTATTTCGCATGGTGTCGTGGTGGCAAAGGATTGCGAATTATACACAGCTGCACGGCAAAATTCAATTCCTATTGGGGGGCTTGAAAGAAACCCGTGGTTCACGACGGCGGGTGACACGGCGAAGGGCCGTCAGGCCGTGCAGCAGGCCGTATTGCCTTGACATTCCCGGCAAAGATGGTTAAATCATCAAAAATCGCACCCCGTGTCAGGGAATACATTCTTTTCCGGCATGAGCGGTTGTTGCTTGCCCCGAAGGGGAGTATATGGCTGTCATTCCTAAAGAGCCTGCGGACTGGTTGCCTTATTTCCGACAGCAGATCAACGAGATAGTCAGCTATCTTTCGGCACTTGAAGTAAATGAGAAGGGGCAGGAGTTCGCTCCCCCCCTTGATATCTTCGAGACAGCCGATGCGTTCGTGGTGGAGATTGAAGCTCCGGGGCTGAACAAAGGCGATCTATCCCTGAATATCTGCTGCAATGTCCTGATCGTGCGAGGGTGCAAACGGGAAGAGAGTTACCCCGGCGGAATCAACTACCTTTGTCTAGAACGCCATTTCGGCAGATTCTTTCGGACCGTGGAAATTCCCCCCGACGTCGATCTGGATGCTGTCGCGGCACGCTACGAGACCGGCGTGCTGGAGGTTGTTTTTCCTAAGGTGGAAGGCAAACGGACGTTTATCAGGGAAATACCGATCGGATAAGGAGATGGAGATGGAGACCAGACTGGAGAACGAAGACCTCAGGATACCCGATGTCCTGCCGCTCCTGCCGGTTCGGGATGTCGTGGTCTATCCCTATATGATCCTCCCGCTGTTCGTGGGAAGAGAGATTTCCATAGCCGCTGTCGATCATGCCCTCTCCAAGGACAGGCTTATCTTCCTCGCCACCCAGCGGGACGTAAGTGACGAAGACCCGGCACCGGATGCCATCTACACGGTAGGCACCGTGGCCATGATTATGCGGATGCTGAAACTTCCCGATGGAAGGGTTAAAATTCTTGTCCAGGGCCTCAGCAAGGGACGGATTACCGAGTTCGAAAAGCTGAAACCGTTCTATTCGGTCCACATCGAGCGGATTGCCGAGCCGTCGGTCCCAGAAGGGTCGCTGGAGACCGAGGCGCTCATGCGCACGGTCAAGGAGCAACTCAACAAGATTGTCTCCCTCGGCAAGGCCATATCACCCGAAGTGATGGTGATCGTGGAGAACATGCAGGAACCGGGAAGCCTGGCGGACCTGATCGCCAGCAACATCGGGCTCAAGGTGGAGGATGCCCAGCGGCTCCTGGAGATCATCGATCCGCTGGAGCGTCTGAAGAGGGTGAACGAGCTCCTCAACAAAGAGAATGAGCTCCTGACCATGCAGGCCCGTATTCAGTCGGCTGCCAAGGAGGAGATGGGGCGAAGCCAGCGGGAATATTTCCTCCGGGAGCAGTTGCGGGCGATTCAGCAGGAACTCGGTGAGACCGATGCCCGCGCCGAGGAGATGGCAGAGCTCAGGAAAGCGATCGAGAGCGCCAAAATGCCGCCGACCGTGGAAAAGGAGGCGCTCAAACAGCTGGGGAGACTGGAGCAGATGCATCCCGAGGCTGCGGAATCGGGGATGCTCCGTACCTATCTCGATTGGCTCGTGGAGCTTCCCTGGAGCAAATCGACCAAAGATGTCCTCGATATCGGCCGGGCACGGGAAATCCTCGACGAGGACCACTACTACCTTGAGAAGATCAAGGAGAGGATCCTGGAGTTTCTCGCGGTACGCAAGCTGAAGAAGAAGATGAAAGGTCCGATACTCTGTTTTGTCGGCCCGCCGGGGGTGGGAAAGACGTCACTCGGCAAATCGATCGCCAGGGCCATGGGGCGCAAGTTCGTGCGCATCTCTCTGGGCGGGGTGCGGGACGAGGCGGAGATCCGAGGACACCGGCGCACCTATGTCGGCGCCATGCCGGGGCGGATCATTCAGGGGCTCAAGCAGGCGGGATCCAACAATCCGGTCTTCATGCTCGACGAGATCGACAAGATCGGTGCCGATTTCCGCGGCGATCCCTCGTCTGCCCTCCTGGAGGTGCTTGATCCGGAACAGAACCATGCATTCTCGGACCATTACATCAATCTGCCGTTCAACCTCGCCAACGTCATGTTCATCGCCACGGCCAACCAGATCGATACCGTGCCGGGGCCTCTCCAGGACCGTATGGAGGTGATTCAGCTCGCCGGCTATACCGAGGAGGAAAAGCTGCAGATTGCAAGGCGCTATCTGGTCCCCCGCCAGGTCAAGGAAAACGGTATTTCCGAGGAGATCCTTGCAATTTCCGACGAAGCGCTCAAGACCGTCATCGGCAAGTATACGCGGGAAGCGGGACTGCGAAATCTGGAGCGGGAAATCGGCACCATCTGCCGCAAGGTTGCCCGGCGGGTCGCTGAGGGAGAGAAGAAACAGTTCATGGTTAATACTGTCGCGGTGGCGAAATATCTCGGCCCTCCCAAGTTCCTGCGCGAGGGAGAGATGGAGAAGAATGAGGTGGGGGTAGTGACCGGCCTTGCCTGGACACCGGTCGGCGGGGAGATCCTCTACATAGAAGCAACCGTCATGCCGGGGAAGGGAGGGCTTACCCTGACCGGCCACCTGGGAGAGGTGATGAAGGAATCGGTGCAGGCCGCATTCTCCTATATCCGTTCCCGTGCCGCAGAACTCGGCCTTGCAGAGGACTTTCTCAGCAATCTCGATATCCATGTCCATGTCCCGGCCGGTGCCATCCCCAAGGACGGTCCCTCGGCCGGCATCACCATGGCCACGGCCCTTGTTTCGGCACTGACGAAGATCCCGGTCCGGAAGGACGTAGCCATGACAGGTGAGATCACCCTGCGGGGGAAAGTCCTCCCGATCGGTGGATTGAAGGAGAAGATGCTGGCCGCAATTCGGGCGGGGGTTACCACCATCATTATCCCCGAGCAGAACCGGAAGGACCTGGAGGAGATTCCGCGGCACATCCTGAAAAAGGTCAAGGTCATTCCGGCCAAGGATATTGATGACGTCCTGACGGTGGCCCTCGAAAAGTTTCCCCCGCCGCCGGGGATGCCCAAGACTCCTCCCAAAGCCACCCCGCGCCGGGTCGTGGTGACACCGCGAAAGGGTGTGGTGGCGGGAGCTAAAGGATGAAGCTTGGAGAACTGGGGGAATTCGGTTTCATCAACCGGATTGCCAACCGGATTACCCGGACGGATGGCGTCGTGATCGGGATAGGGGATGATGCTGGGGCACTCACTCCGACGCCAGGATGCCTCACCCTCGTCACCTCAGATATGCTTGTAGAGGGAGTTCATTTCGACCTCTCTCTCTGCGATGCCTGGACTCTCGGCAGGAAATCTCTGGCGGTGAATCTCTCCGATATCGCCGCCATGGGGGGGCGGCCACGCCATTTCCTGTTGTCGCTCGCCATTCCGGCGGCTCTCCCCGTGGAATTCCTTGACAGGTTCATTGCCGGCATGCTGGAGCGGGCTGGAGAGTTCGACGTCGCCCTCATTGGCGGGGACACGTGTTCCTCTCGCGACGGACTGGTGATATCCGTGACCGCCATGGGTGAACAGCAGCCCGGAAAGATAGTACGGCGCGGCGGTGCGGCACCCGGCGATCTCATTCTTGTCACCGGCTCACTCGGTGATGCTGCGCTGGGACTCGAACTCTTGCGGCGAGGCGAACGGGAAGGGGAGTCAGTGACGAGACACCTCGATCCCGTGCCGCGGGTACACGAAGGCCTGGCGCTCGCCGAGGCAGGGCTTCCGACCGCCATGATCGACGTAAGTGACGGTCTGCTCGCCGATCTCGGCCATATTCTCGAACAGTCTGGCGCCGGGGCCAGGCTCCAACTGGCACAACTCCCCCTCTCCCCGTCATTCCGGCGCACAGCTTCGGCTTTCACCCACGACCCCTTTATCTTTCCCCTCGCCGGCGGCGAGGACTACGAGCTTCTCTTTACCGTCCCCCCCGCTCGTGAGGCCGCGGTCAACGAGGTTCTCCGAGGGAGTGGACTCAGGGTGTCGGTGATTGGTGAGATCACTCGCGACAGTGGGCTGACGGTCCTCGATGCAAACGGCCGCAGCTATCCGGTAACAGCCAGGGGATACAACCACTTTCCCTCCCCGTAATCCATGGATTCCATCCCTGTCACCGCAGGTCTACAGCCCGATCGTTACTTCGCGAGATTCCTCAACCCAGTGCCGCGTGAGACTAACATGCATTGACTTTTAGGGCGCAATTTGTTATGTAACCCTGCACAGAGTCCAATTTTTACCCTTTTCCGCAGCATAAACCGATTTCCGGCCCAAATCATCGGTTCAGAATCCTGCAAGGGTCCGTTCATGACCGAATCGTTTCCCGCCCCTTTTCCGTTGCGTATTGGCTGCCATGACTCATTCTCTCAGCGGCACATCGCCTTTTTGATATGAAGAGTTCCTTCCCGACAGTGGAACGCTTCCGGGGAGACGCTTCCCACCTTTCGGACGAGGCGTTTGAGATAATCAGACGCATTCTGAAGAACAGTACAGGCTTCAACCTCGACAGTTATAAAGACAAGTGCATAAAAAGGCGCATCGCCATCCGGATCAGGGCGACTCACAGCGCGTCGTCAGAAGAATACTGCGAGCTTCTCATCAGGGATGCCGGGGAATTGGATCTCCTGCTCAAGGTACTCACCATCCATGTCAGTCAGTTTTTCCGAAATCCGCCCACCTTTGCGAAACTGCGGGGAGAAATACTCCCCTACTTGTTCGCCCGGGCTGTGAACGAACAAAGGGCTGCACTCAATTTCTGGAGCGTCGGCTGCGCCAGCGGAGAAGAACCCTACTCCCTTGCCCTGATCCTGAAAGAATCGTTCGCCGCCGAAATGGCGCGGACCAAGGTTTCCATTTTGGCCACAGACGTGGACGAAGGGATTCTTGAAACCGCACGCAAGGGGGTCTACGGTGAGGAACGGCTGGCTGAGGTAACCCCGTCCCTCATGAAACACTGGTTTGCGCTCCGGGAGGGAAAACATCAGCTCGTGCCGGAAATTAAGACAATGGTGGACTTTCGGCGGGGGGATCTACTGGGGAGCGGTCCGTTCCCCGAGAGCGATCTCATCCTCTGTCGCAACGTGCTCATCTACCTGGAACGGCAGGAGCAGGAAAAGATTATCGCCGGTTTTGCCGACGCCTTGGGTAGCGGGGGAATCCTGGTGCTCGGCAAGGCGGAAACCTTGGTCGGGGCCTGCCGGCGGCGGTTTCAGACCGTCTGCCCGGTAGAGCGTATTTACAAGGTCATTTGATCAGTTGTTCATGTAAATGTAAAAGGAGAGAGCTATGCGTATCCCCATCGGTTACAAGTTCATCCTGGGATTTATTGTGGTGGTGGCTGCCGTTGCTTTTGTGCCGCAAGGCGTCAGGTGTCTCGGCTATGCGCCCGAATTGACCAATATTCTGACGTACGTAGTTGCCATGACCATTGGCCTCATCCTTGGCTGGATTTTCTCCAAGAGCTTCACCAGAAATATTTCGCGGCTGACCGCTTCAGCAGAGGCCGTGAGTCAGGGCGATCTGACCCATGACATCGTCATCAGAGAATCCAGATTTCCGGACGAGACCCAGGAGATGGCCTCATCCATCAACCGCATGGTGGAAAGCCTCCGCGAGCTTGTCAGCCATATCCGGGGAACTTCGGCCAAGGTTTCCGAGTCTGCACGCACACTTTCCTCCACGGCTTTGGAAATCAACGCCTCTTCCGAGGAAGTGGCCCAGGCGGTCGAACAGATTTCCCGTGGCGCCGAAACCCAGGCGGAAATGGTCTCAAAAAGTTCCACGTTCATCCATGAAATGGCGATCTCTGTAGAGCTCGTGGCGAAGAGAGCAAAAGAGGCCGCCAAAGCTGCGCATGAAACAAGCCTGACCGCCCAGAAGGGTGGGGAAATGGCCAATGATTCCCTTGAGAGGATGAAGAGTTTTTTCAGCAACGTGGAACTGATCGGCCGGCGATTCACGGAGTTGAACACCCGGCTCCAGCAGGTGGGAAAGATTGCCGATTTCATCGGTGACATCGCACGTCAAACGAACCTGCTAGCCCTTAACGCCTCGATAGAGGCGGCGCGGTCGGGTGAGTACGGCAAGGGGTTTGCGGTGGTTGCCGACGAGGTCCGGAAGCTGGCTGACGGGACCGGCAAGTCAGCTTCCGATATCATTGAGCTGATCGGGGTGCTCAAGGAGGAGAGTAACAAGGTACACGAAACCATCACAGAATGCTCCCGGCAGATAGGGGAGGGAAAGAAGAATGTTGATGTTACGGCAGCTTCCTTCCGGGAGATTCTTACGACGGTCGTCGAAACTGAGCGCAAGGCGAACAGCATCGCCGATCTTTCCCAGATGCAAACCGAGGGGGCCGAGAAGATGGTGCGGGCAATCGATGAAATCGCCAAGGTTGCCGAAGACAATGCGGCCTCTTCCGAGGAGGTGTCGGCGGCCACGGAAGAGCAGTCTGCGGCTATGCAGGAGATGGTGTACGCTTCCCAGGAAATGGCTAAACTTGCGGCGGAACTTACCCAGGTCGTAGAACGGTTCAAGATCGGTGTGAATGAGGCCCAAGCCTGATGAACAGTGGCTGCAGACGCTTTATCATTTTTTCGCTCCGTGGGGAACGCTATGCCCTCGATCTTCGTGAAGTGGCAGAGGTCATGGAGCCTCCACTGACCTATCCTATCCCGCGTGCTCCCCATTATTTCGCAGGAATTATCAATTTCCACGGTACCCTGGTTGCCGCGCTCGATTTAGCGATGTTTTTCGGTGCCAAGCCGGGTTTTCCCGGGGAGAAAATCCTGGTTCTGGACAGAAACATAGCTAACCTCGCCTTCCGTGTAGATATGGTCGAGGATATCATTGCCGAAGAGACCGTTCTCGAAGAACGAGATGGAAGCGATGAAATGACGGCATCGCTGCTCGTCATGGCGGGCGGAGAAGTGAAGGTGCTGGCGGTGCGCCACATTCTGGAGAAGCTGGAAGCCACTATCAACGGGTAGGCGGAGGGACGATGGCACATGGGCTGAGAGCCGGACGCAGTGTGACTGGAGACTGACCTATGGACATGTCCCAGTACCGAGGACTGTTTATCTCCGAATCCCGGGAACACCTGCGCGCCATCGGCGAACTCATCGTCGTTCTGGAAAGCGAGGCTGTCGACCGGGAAACGATAGATTCACTGTTCCGTTCCGCCCATTCCCTGAAAGGGATGGCCTCTTCTATGGGGTACGGCCGGATCGCGACCCTTGCCCATAAGATGGAAGATTTTATGGACCGGTTCCGCCGAGGGGGAGAGGTGTTTACTGCCGGGGCGGCTGACCTCCTTCTGGAAGGGGCTGATCTCATCGAGGCGATGATCCAGGACGTGGAGCAGGGGTTGTCTGGTGAGAGGGAAATAGACGGGTTGTTGGAGCGTCTTGCCGGGTATTCTGCCGCCTCCCCCTCGGAGCCTGTTGTCCTTGCGGACGACGGCGGAAGGCTGGGAACAATCGAGCTCACGCACCCTATGAATACGGTTACGGAGAGCGGCGTAAAGGTGGAGGGCCCCAAAGGAGGAGGGGAATCCCAGCAGACGGTCAGGGTAAAGACAGAGGTCCTCGATCACCTCATTAACTTGACCGGTGAGCTGATCACGACCAAGCACCGGCTACTGACGATCGGCAAAGATGTCGGCCTGGCGAGCTTTGGTGATGCGATCACCGAGCTGTCCCGGTTGTTGCGGGAGCTGCACAATGAAGTGGTGCTGGTCAGGATGCTGCCATTTTCAGCGGTTTCCGACCGTTTTCCCCGGATGGTAAGGGACCTTGCCCGAAAGGGAGGGAAAGACGCGGTCTTTGAGATTGTCGGCAAGGAAATCGAGCTTGACAGAGGAATACTGGAAGAGCTTGCCGACCCCCTGATCCATATTCTGCGCAACGCCGTCGACCATGGACTGGAATCCGAGAAGGAGCGGCTTGCCAGCGGCAAACCACTGCAAGGTAAAATCACACTTTCGGTCAGTCGGGAAAAGGACCTCGTGGTCGTTACCGTCGAGGATGATGGCAGGGGGATGGATCCGGCGAGGCTTATCGCGACGGCTGTTGCCAAAGGGGTTATCGGACCGGAAGAAGGACGGCTCATGTCCCCGCGGGAAGCCTTCCTCCTTACCTGCATTCCCGGCTTTTCCACCGCCGGAGAGGTGACCGACGTTTCCGGCCGGGGGGTTGGCATGGACGCAGTGCGGTCAACCGTCCAGACGCTCGGTGGGAGCATGGCGATAGAATCGGAAAAGGGATGCGGAAGCCGGATCATTCTCAAGCTTCCCCTCACCATAGCCATCATCAACGTGCTTCTCGTCACTGCCGGCCCACTTACGGTAGCCGTCCCTGTTTCCGCGGTCATGCGCACACTTGAAATCAGGCGCGACATGATCGAGGTCTGCGACAACCAGACGCTTTTTTATCTTGACGAGGAACCTCTTCCGCTCTTGAGCCTGGAAGAGACCTTCGGCTTCCGGTCAACGTCGCGGAGTGCCAACACCATTCCCCTGTTCGTAAGCGAAGTAAAAGGACGCAAGGTCGGCGTGACCGTTGATCGGTTCCTCGGCCAGCAGGAGGTGTTCGTCAAGCCGCTGGGAAGCCCGCTTGACAAGCTGAAGGGTCTTACGGGCGGAGCTGTTCTGGGGGATGGCCAGATCGTTTTTATTCTCGATATCGCAAATCTCTTCTAACAAGGGATGTCCATGGGGTCACCGCGGCTGTCCGACGAAAACCTTGATGTGTTGCGCGTGATCGACAAAAGGGGGATGGAGCAAGCAGCCACGGCCCTCTCCCGGCTCCTGCGGACGACAGTGTGCCCAAACCATCTTCGCGTTCATACCTTGGACATCGCACACATCCCGAAGACCATTGGCGGGCTGGAGTGGTGTCGCTGTAAAAGTGGTTGCGCACCAGAACGAGTTATGGCAAAATTAATACTGCCAAACCCGGGACAATCATTCCCAGAGTCCCAGACATTTCGGGTTTCCAGTAAAGGCGACATTGCGCATGTCGCCTTTGAAATTTTGTCAACGGGTATATCCCCTACCAAGGAAGTACAATGAACCGCTACGGTACTCGGCTGTTATCACGTGTTGTTACGGTGTTGCTTGTCTTGGCAGCGCCCTGCTTGGCCGCGCCGACTCCTGCACTGAAGGACGTGGTTGCTACCCTCGAACAGGGGTATCGCCTCCTCAATGACGTCCAGGCGGATTTCTCCCAGCGCACCACTATCGCTTCCGTGAAACGGGAAGAGCGGGGTGCCGGTGAGCTCTATATGAAAAAATCGGCGAATGGATCGACCATGTTCCGCTTCGATTACTCGAAGCCGCGCCAACAGATCATATCAAACGGCAGGAAGGTCTGGTACTATATTCCCGACAACCGGCAGGTCATGGTTGCTGACATGACGGCTTTCTTTGAGAGTGGCAACAGCGTTGCTCTCAATTATCTGACCGGTATGGGTAATGTCAGCAGGGATTTTTCCGTTCATTTCGTCGGTGAGGGAAGGGACAAAAAGGGGGATTACGTGGTGGAACTCATCCCCAAAAAGCCGACCCAGGCCATGGCAAAGCTCCAATTAACCATATCCGCCCAGGCTGTGGAGGAGTTTCGTGAGAATGGCGAGGCCCGGGTCCCCTTTCCCATAAAGGCATCGCTACTGTTTGACCGTCTGGGGAATACGACTGCAATCGAGTTCAGCAAGGTGCGGGTCAATCGGGGGATGGCCGCTGACAAGTTCAATTTCAAGATCCCGCACGGGGTCGAGGTGATAAAGCCATAGGTGCAGGTCAGTTGAGACTCAACTTGCGCCCGACTTTTCGGGGAGGTTTGGATGCCGTCGTTCGACATCGTTTCAAAGGTGGACATGCAGGAAGTTGACAATGCCGTCAATCAGACCGTCAAGGAAATTGCTCAGCGGTATGACTTCAAAGGCACAAAGAGCGAACTCTCCCTGGACAAGGAGGCGATCCGGGTGCTGGCGGACGACGATTTCAGGCTCAAGGCGATTGTCGACATTCTCCAGTCCAAGTGCGTGAAGCGTGGAATCTCGCTCAAGGCCCTGCAGTACGGGAAGGCAGAGTCCGCTTCGGGCGGCATGATGCGTCAGATCATCACCATCCAGCAAGGGGTTTCCAAGGAAAAGGGAAAAGAGATTATCGCTTTCATCAAGGAGACCAAGCTCAAGGTTCAGGGTCAGATCCAGGAGGATCAGGTGCGGGTGACGGGCAAGAATATCGACGACCTGCAAGAGACCATCCGGGTGCTCAAGGGGAAGGATCTGGGAATCGAGCTGCAATTCGTCAATTTCCGCTCTTGAAACGCGGCTTTTCCCCAATCTCTTCGTTGATCTTCGGGATTCCTTGTGCGGCGTGGCGCTGTTTATGCCCTGTGGGTACCACGTCTCCGCGTCATCCCTCGATCGCCTTGACCTTGGGAAAAATCCGCGTTTCATTATGCAAAAATCAAAATGCACGAGGTGAGTTTGCGAGGAGCAACAAAAGAAAAAGTCAGTCTGGTCAGCCTCGGCTGTCCGAAGAATCTGGTGGATGCCGAGGTTATGCTTGGCTACCTGGGGCGGGAGGGATACGAGGTTACCACCGATGAGCGGGATGCGGATATCATCATCGTCAACACCTGTTCCTTCATCAAGGAGGCCAAGCAGGAGAGTATCGACACCATCCTCGACCTCGCCGACCGCAAGCACGATGCCAGGTGCCGTCTCCTCATCGTCACCGGCTGCCTCCCTCAGCGCTACCAGGAAGAGTTGGCCGGCGAGCTTCCAGAGGTCGACATCTTCGTCGGGACCGGCGACTATCCACGCATTGCCGAGATCATCGCCGAAAAAAAGGCTGCTCCCGGCCAGCTCCGTTATACGGGAGATCCCAATTTCCTTTTTGACGAGCACCTCCCCCGGCTCAAATCCTCCCCCTACTATACGGCCTACCTGAAGATTGCCGAGGGGTGCTCAAACTGCTGTTCCTACTGCGTGATCCCGAGCCTGCGCGGCGGGTTTCGTTCACGCCCTCTGGAGAGGCTGCTCGATGAGGCCCGGGAGCTTGTAGCCGGCGGCGTGAAGGAGATCAACCTGATCGCTCAGGATATCACCGCCTACGGCCGCGACCTCGCTGGCGGAGTGTCACTGGAGGGGCTGCTGCGGGAACTTGTCAAGCTGGATGGTCTGCGCTGGATACGACTCCTCTATGCTTACCCCGACGGGATCACGGATGGCCTGGTACACCTCATCAGGGACGAGGAAAAGATCTGCAAATATCTCGATATCCCTCTCCAGCATGTCAGCGATCCCATTCTCAAGAGGATGAACCGGCGGAGCAGCGAAGCGGAAATTCGCGAACTCATTGCCCGGCTGCGGACGGAAATCCCGGAGGTCGCTCTTCGCACCTCACTGATCGTCGGTTTTCCCGGGGAAACGGAGGAGGATTTTAATAAACTCCTCCACTTCGTGGAAGAGATTCAGTTCGACCGGCTTGGAGTCTTCTGTTACTCCCGTGAGGAGGGAACGGCTGCGGCAGCCATGCCCGACCAGGTTTCCGAGCGGCTGAAGAGGGAACGCTACAAAAAGCTCATGCGCGCCCAGGCGCGGGTCTCCTTCAAGAGGAACCGGCGCCTGATAGATACGATTGAACAGGTGATCGTCGAAGGGTACAGCGAAGAAACCGACCTGCTCCTCAAGGGACGGTCTTCCCGCCAGGCACCGGATATCGATGGTCAGGTCTATATTACTGCCGGCACTGCCAGTGTGGGTGATATCGTCAACCTGAAAATCACCGATTCGTCCGATTACGATCTCATCGGTGAAATAGTATCCTGATGCCGGTTTGGGGAAGGGCGTTTTTTTGTTGACAAAAGAGCAGATTACTGTATCCTTTCGTGGCCCAAACGGGCAGATCATGAACAATGGAGTGGTATAAATGGTTGAAAAGCTGGACGAAATAAGGCAGATGCTTCTCAAAATGAAGGAGGACACGCTCAAGGAAATCAACAAGGCCGTGAAGTCGGGGTCTGACCTTCCCAGCGGCGAACCGAGCGGCGATATCTACGATCAGGCCTCATCGGAGCGGGACCGGGAACTGGGGCTCCTTCTCGGGGATCGGGAGCGGGAAAAACTTCACAATATCGAAGAAGCGCTCATGAAGATGGAAGAGGGAGAGTACGGCATCTGCGAGGAGTGCGAAGAGGAAATCCCTATCGGCAGGCTGAAGGTGATGCCCTTTGCGCGCTATTGTGTCAAGTGCAAGGCGGACATCGAGAAGCAGCAGGCCCAGACGAAACGTTTCGAAGAGGAGAGGGTTTACCGGGAAATCTCCCTCGGGGAGGAAGAAGAGGTTTGAGCCGGTAGCAAGATTCCAGACACACATGGGCGCTTCCGCATGACGGAGTGCCCTTTTTTCGTTTCTGGGACTTTGGGGCGGAGGCTGAAAGTTTCGCCCTTATCGCGAGTAACAAGACTTGGTTTTTTTGATAGAGGCCTGTCTCGCCGGTTTCTCAGCAGAACAGGTGGTCGCCATCTGGCAATAAAAAAAGGCCGCATCCTCGGATGCGGCCTTTCTCGCGAGTAAAATAACCGAATTACTTCGCAGCCGGGGCAGCCGGAGCAGCCGGAGCTTCAGCAGGCTTAGCTTCTTCTTTCTTAGCAGCTTTCTTGGCTTTCTTGGCTTTCTTGGCTTTCTTGGCTTTCTTGGCCGGGGCTTTCTCTTCTTTCTTCACTTCGCCAGCGGCGGGAGCAGCAGCCGGAGCGGCTTCTTTGGCGGGCTCAGCGGCGAACACAACGCCAGCGAAAGCAACGGCAACAAGAGCGGAAACGAGAGTAGCAAGAACCTTTTTCATTTTTCATCCTCCTTAAGGAAATGGGTTTTGCAAGTTGATTGCAGCTGTTGTGCCAATCGACTAATTAAGCTTTAAAGTATTGATTTAATTGACATTGCAATAACGCGCCGGTTGAATAGAAGCGGAGGACCACCGGATATCCTCCAAACTATGCCTCATTTGAGGTATAAATCAAGCGCGGTACGTTGATGGCGATTTGCAATTGATACTTGATGGCGTCCATCCGAGTGAACGAGTTCCCTCTTGCCAAAAAAAACGATATACACTATTCTGTTACGAGGATGAGGTCGTGGCGGAGAGCCCCCGCCGGGGCCTTTTTTTGTTGGGGCTCCTGCTTTGTATAATCCTGGTAAGTGCCAATATTCATTCGTTAGCTCATCTCAAGTTGTCGGGACTGGCTACGCACAGCTGACGTCTTGAGTCTGTTTTTTGTCCGGAGATAATGATTTGCCCAGCTACGATCTGCTCAAGGTTGAAAAACCCGCCCGGTATATGGGGGGAGAAGTCGGTTCGGTTCGGAAGTCGACCGCGGAAATGCGGTTTGTGCTTGCCTTCCCTGACGTGTATGAGGTGGGGATGAGCCACCTGGGCATCCAGGTTCTCTACGCCGTCCTGAACAATGTTGCGTGGCTCGCAGCCGAGCGGGTCTATGCACCCTGGCCAGACCGGGAAGACCAACTGCGCACCGACGGTGCCTTCCTGTCTTCTCTGGAAAGCGACATCCCGTTGGCAGAGGCCGACATTCTCGGTTTTACCCTCCAGTACGAGCTCTCCTACACCAACGTCCTCAACATGCTGGAGCTTGCCGGCATTCCCCTCCTGGCAGTGGAGCGCGAGGAAGGGTTCCCGCTGATTATAGGCGGCGGGCCCTGTGCCTGCAATCCTGAGCCGCTGGCTGATTTCTTCGATGCATTTCTTCTGGGCGACGGCGAGGAGGCGGCGCTGGAGATTGCTGCTGTTTGCCGGGAATGGAAGAGAGAGCATGGCTCGAAAAATGATCTCCTCCAGCGGTTGGCTGGAATCGCTGGTGTCTACGTACCCTCATTTTTTGCTGTCGAGAACGACGAAGGAGGGCGAATTGCAGCAATAACTCCACTCCGGGAAGACTATACCAAGGTTCGTCGCCGCATCGTCGCCAAGCTCGACACCTCCACCTATCCGACCGCACCGGTCGTCCCCTTTCTGAAAACGGTACATGACAGGGTGAGCGTTGAGATCGCCCGTGGTTGCACCCGCGGCTGTCGCTTCTGTCAGGCGGGGTATATCTATCGGCCAGTCCGGGAGCGGACTCCGGCAACGGTTTTGAATCTGGTTGAGGAGACGTTGCGGCACACGGGCTACGACGAGATATCCCTTCTTTCCCTGTCCACCGGCGACTATGGCTGCATTGCGCAGCTCATCACGGAGCTTATGGCGAGGCATGGCAAGGACCGGATTGCTGTCTCCCTTCCCTCTCTCCGGGTAGGGACCTTGACCCAGGAGTTGGTGGAGCAAGTGAAAAAGGTAAGAAAGACCGGCTTCACACTGGCTCCTGAGGCGGGAAGCGAGCGATTGCGTAGCGCCATCAACAAAGGGATAACCGAGGATGACCTGTTGGCGACCGCCTTTGCCGTGTACAGCGCTGGCTGGCGGCTTGTCAAACTCTACTTCATGATCGGTCTCCCCGGCGAAACCAACGACGATGTCGCGGCAATTGTCGATCTGGCCGGCAAGGTGAAAAGGGAGGGGCGACGTGCGGGAAGTGGTGGCGATGTCAATGTCGCGGTTTCCAGCTTCGTACCCAAAGCCCATACCCCCTTTCAGTGGGAGGCGCAGATCAGTTACGAAGAAATTCTCGCCAAGCAACAGTTCCTCCGCCAGGAATTGCGGAAAAAAAAGCTCAACTTCAAATGGCAGGACGCACCGCTGTCGGTCCTCGAAGGGGTCTTCGCCCGTGGTGACCGGCGGCTTGGCCGGGTGCTTCGAAAAGCACACGAGCTCGGATGCCGTTTTGACGGCTGGGGGGATCATTTCAATTTCGCTGCGTGGCAGGAAGCCTTTTGCGCTACCGGGATCGATCCCCTCTTTTACCTCCGCCGTCGTGACGTCGATGAAATTCTTCCGTGGGACCACCTGGACTGCGGGGTGAGCCGGGAGTTTCTCCTCGCTGAACGGGAGAAAGCGGCCGCCGGGAGCTATACCGCTGACTGCCGCACCGGGAAATGCACGGGATGCGGTGTCTGCGACTTCGACCGCATCAGGATGCAGCTGAACAGCCTGTCTGTCGGAGAGATGCCGGACCAAAGAACCCAGCGGCCCGAGTATGGCGAAGAGACGGCACGGATCAGGCTCCGCTTTAGTAAGACCGGTACCATGAGCCTCCTGAGCCATCTGGAACTCATCAATCTCTTCACCCGGGCGGTCGGCAGGGCCCGTATCCCCATCCGCTTCTCCCAAGGGTTTCACCCGCATCCCAAATTCTCCTTTGCCACCGCCCTGTCCGTGGGTGTCGAATCATGGGCCGAGTTTTTCGACATGGAAATTGCCACCGGCTATTCTGCCGACAGAGTGCTGCAGGAGCTGAACGCCGCTCTTCCTTCCGGCATACAAATCCTCGATGCTGCGGAAATTCCATTGCGGGCGGCGGCGCTGTCGGTTATCATTGATAAAATACGCTATCGGGTTACAGTTCCCGACCATGTCGGGATAGACCTGTTGGGGTGTGTGGCGCGGTTTTTGGCCCGGGATAGTTTTGTTTTCCATCGAGAGAAGAAGGGGCGGGTGACCGAAATCGACTTGCGCCGGGAACTGCACGAGCTGACCGTTGCGGGAAATGCCCTGGAAATGCTCGTGGAGCGAGGCAAGCCGCTGGAGTTCGTGACAGCCATCACCGGCCTCAGTGCTGCGGAACTCGAGGGCGCAAGGATCGAGAAGCTCGAAGTCATTTTCAAGGATTAAGCAGTTATGAACGGCATACATCAGAATGGGAACCGTGGATTTTTTGTCCTGGCAAGGCTGGCGAGGGAAAGCGCGGAGGCGCTCTCCGGGATCTGCCGTCAATCTTTCGCGGCAGCGAAAGCTGACAGCTTCGGGCTGCCCGCAGGGCGAGGCCAGTGGCCGAGCCTCGAGCGAACTCGAAGACTTACGCCGCCAGGGCGAAAAAGCCGCGGTTTCCGGGAGAAACTATGGGTAATGAGCTGGTAATCAACACCACCTCCCACGAAACCCGCATCGCCCTCATCGAGAACGGTACCATAGCCGAACTCTACATCGAGAGGAGCAAGGTTAAGGGGATCGTGGGCAATATCTACAAGGGCCGTGTTATCAGGGTTCTACCCGGCATGCAGGCGGCTTTTGTCGACATCGGCCTGGAAAAGGCGGCATTCCTCTACGTTGCCGACGTGTTTGACGCCATCGAGGAGTTCGAATCCTTCATGGATGGTAACGGCAAGAAGGAAGAGCAGGAGGGCGAGGGGCCCGTCCTCCATCCCCTCCACCCCATCGAGGAACTCCTCCAGGAAGGCCAGGAACTTCTGGTGCAGGTGTCCAAGGAGCCGATCGGCACCAAGGGGGCTCGCATCACCTCCCACATTTCCCTGCCCGGTCGCCATCTTGTGTACATGCCGACCGTAGACCACGTGGGGATCTCCCGCCGCATCGAGGACGAGACGGAACGAGAGCGGCTCAAGGAGATCGTGGAGCGGATCAGGCCCGCCGGCAGCGGTTTCATCATCCGCACGGTTTCGGAGGGGAAGAGCGAGGAAGACCTTGTAGCCGACATGAACTACCTCACCAAGCTCTGGGGAGAGATCGTGAAGCGGAAGGATAAGGCCAGCGCTCCCTGTCTCATCCACTCCGACCTCGACGTGACCCAGAAGGTAGTGCGTGACATCCTGACCGAGCAGGTCGATCGGATCGTGGTCGATTCCAAGCCGGAGCACGACAAGATCGTCCAGTTCATCACCACATTCACTCCCAAGATGAAATACTCCATCGAGCTGTATGACGAGGAGGAGCCGATCTTCGACCATTTCGGCCTGGAGGTGGAAATCAGCCGGGCGCTCGGGCGTAAGGTCTGGCTGAAGAGCGGTGGTTACATCATCATCGAGCAGACCGAGGCACTCACCGCCATCGACGTCAACACCGGGCGGTTCGTGGGGAAACATAATCTCGAGGACACCATCCTCAAGACCAACCTGGAGGCGGTCAAGGAGATCGCCTACCAGCTCCGGCTGCGGAATATCGGCGGCATAATCATCATCGACTTCATCGACATGGAAAAGGAGGTCAACCGGGACAAGGTCTTCACCGCCCTTGAGGAGGCGATGAAGGCCGACAAGTCCAAGACCAACATCCTCAAGATATCAGAGCTTGGGCTGGTGGAGATGACCCGCAAGCGGGTCCGGGAGTCGATCGGCCGGATGATGTGCGAGCCGTGCCCTTACTGCGAAGGGCGGGGGTATGTGAAATCCAAGACCACCGTCTGTCACGAGATTTTCCGGGAGCTGCGCCGGGAGATGCTCGATATCCGCGGCACCAAGGTGATGCTCACGGTGCACCCGCAGGTGGCAGATCTTCTCTACGACGAAGAGCGGCGCGGTCTTGAAGAGCTGGAAAAGCGCTTCAAGAAGCGGATCACTGTGCGGGCGAAGCCGGGGTTTCATCAGGAGCAGTTCGAAATAACGATTTCGTAAGCTACTCCACCCCCGCCTTGCGGACACACCCTCCTGATTCAGGAGGGGAATGGGGGGAGGTCAGCAGCAGTTCAGGAGGATTTTCCCTCATGCATTTCGCCGCAAAAGTCACTGATGTCCCTCTTTGGGGGAAGAAGCTCGTCTCCGTTGATGGCCGGGAGGTTCTGCTCGTGAACGCCAAGGGGACAATCTATGCCTGTGAACCGGAGTGTCCCCACCAGGGGGCGCCACTTTCCGGCGCGCTGGTCAAGGATGCGGAACATCTTTCCTGCCAGCGCCACGGGTATCGGTTCAATCTGAAGACCGGCTCCTGCGCAGAGTTTCCCGAGTATACCCTCAGAGTCTTCCCGGTACAGGTTACGGGGGATGATATTTATGTGGATCTTGGGTAGGTTGTAGAAAAAAATCCTTGACTTGTCGTTGTTATTTGGTTATTTTTTTATGCTCGACTCACTAATCAGCGCAAAGGTGGTGAAGATACATGTACGCAGTAGTCAAAACCGGAGGAAAGCAGTACAAAGTTTCCGAGGGAGACCTTTTGAAGGTCGAAAAACTGGAGGGGGCGGTTGGTGATACCGTCGAACTCAGCGAAGTCCTCATGGTTGGCGGCGAAACGGTCAAGATCGGAACACCGTTAGTGCCCAGCGCCTCGGTGGTCGGCAAGATCGTCGAGCAGGGAAAAGACAAGAAGATTCTTGTCTTCAAATCCAAGCGCCGGAAGAACTCCCGCAAGCTCAACGGGCACCGTCAGCCGCGCACCATCCTCAAGATCGAAAAGATCAACGCCTAAAAAGTTTTACCTGAGTAAGGAGATCGTGATATGGCACACAAGAAAGGCGTAGGCTCATCCAGGAATGGCCGGGATTCGGACGGCCAGAGGCTGGGCTGCAAGAAATTCGGCGGCGAGACGGTCAAGGCCGGAAACATCATCTATCGTCAGCACGGCACCAAGATCCACCCCGGCAACAACGTCGGCTGCGGCAAGGACTACACCCTTTTTGCCCTCATCGACGGGATCGTCAAGTTCGAACGGCTGGGCAGGGACCGGAAGAAGGTTTCCGTTTATCCGGCTAATTAGCGCCCCTTTTATATTCCCGTGCAAAAGCCTGGAGCCATGCTTCCGGGCTTTTGTTGTTTGATGAACACCCTTCACCCCCTAAGCAAAGGGGGGGGCGGGGGATTTGGAAATTGTCGTTGTCGGTAAATCCCCCTTCTCCCTTTACCAAAGGGGGATTTAATAGCGAGATGTTGAATGAAGTTCATCGATGAAGTAAAGATCCATGTTACCTCTGGGGCCGGTGGCGCCGGTTGCGTCTCCTTCCGACGGGAGAAATTCATCCCGCGTGGCGGCCCCGACGGCGGTGACGGCGGCAAGGGTGGGGACGTCATCTTCGAGGTGTCGTCCGCCATCTCTACCCTTCTCGACCTCCGCTACCGTCCGCACCTGAAGGCTGAGCGCGGCAGAAACGGCATGGGGAAGGACCGCCACGGAGCCAAGGGGGACGATCTGAAGGTCCTCGTCCCGCCCGGGACAGTCGTCAGGGACGCCGAGACCGACGAGGTGCTTGCCGATCTGACCGAGCCCGGCGAAGAACTGGTCCTTCTCAAAGGGGGGCGCGGGGGGCAGGGGAATGCACGCTTCGCCACGGCAACCCACAAGGCGCCCCGCTTCGCCCAGCCGGGCGAGCCGGCGGAGGAGCGCTGGCTCCGGCTGGAGTTGAAGCTGATGGCGGACGTGGGGCTCCTCGGCTTCCCGAGCGTGGGGAAATCATCCCTCATCGCAAGGGTCTCGGCGGCCCGGCCGAAGATTGCCGACTATCCATTCACCACCCTTGCTCCCAACCTCGGGGTCGTGCAGTACAAGAATTACCGTTCCTTCGTCATGGCCGACATCCCCGGCCTTATAGAGGGTGCCCATGAGGGCGCCGGTCTTGGCCACCGTTTCCTCAAGCATGTGGAGCGGACCGACATCCTCCTCCACATGCTCGACCTCTCCTGGATGCCCGAGCGCGACCCGGTCAGGGAATACGAGGCACTGAATCGCGAGCTCCGCCTCTTCAACCCCGAGCTGGCCGAGAAACGCCAGATCGTTGTCGTAAACAAGATCGACCTTCCCCACGTCCGGGAGAACCTCCTGCAGGTGACCTCCTGGTTCACGGAACGCGGGCTCGCGGTCTTCCCCATCTCCGCCGCCACTGGCGAGGGAATTTCGCCGCTCCTCGACGAAATTGCCCGCGCTCTCTGGGATGAGACGGAGTAGGTAAGCATTCCGAGCTGCGCCCCGCCTTTCTCCTGTATCCTGAAACGCTCCTTCAGTGTATCTATTTCTCCCGCCGTTACGCTATAGTCCGTCCGTTGTTCCTCTTGCCGAACTCGCACAAGCGGGACTATTCTCCCGCTGGACAAGGAAAACCTTTAATATCCGGCACGATTCCGTTATAATTCATTAGATTCTCAAGGACAGCGACATCTCTTCTCCGAGGCAACAATGATTGAGAAAAAGAATTCATCTCCGGAAACAAGTGGTTCAGCTTCTGCCTCTCCAGTTCGGGTTACAGAGCCTCCCTGCTTCGTCGTCGGCATCGGCGCATCCGCGGGTGGTCAGGGGCCCCTCGAACATATCTTCACCGCCATGTCCTCCGACTGCGGCATCTCCTTCGTGGTGATCATGCACATCCCCCCGGAAGGGCCGTCATTTCTCGCCGAAATGCTGGGCAGGTACACCACCATGACGGTGGTGACGGCGGAAGAGGGAATGGATCTCGCGCCGAACACGGTCCATGTGATCCCTGCAGGGCGGGACCTCACCGTGAGCGACGGCCGGCTCCGGCTCGAAGAGCCGGAAAGCTCCAGCCGGGCTGCCCACCACCCCATCGACCGCTTTTTCCAATCCCTTGCCGCGGAGCTGAATGAGCGCGCCGTCGCCGTGGTCCTCTCCGGCTTCGGCCTCGACGGTGCCGCAGGGGCAAAAGCGGTCAAGGAAGCAGGCGGAGTCGTCATGGTCCAGGAGCCGGGGTCGGCCCTGAACCCCGCCATGCCCCAAAGCGCCATCGCCACCGGGGCGGTGGATTTCATCCTCCCGGCGGACGAGATACCGGCGAAGATCGCCGAGATTGCCCGCGGCACGTGCACCCTTACTTCCCGGGCCTGCGAGACTGCCACCCTCGACGATGAACTGCAGGCTATTTTTGCCAGCGTGGAGGCCGCAACCGGCCACAATTTCAGCTCCTACAAGGCAAGCACCGTCATGCGTCGAATCGAGCGCCGCATGGCGGTAAACGAAGTGGCGGGGATCAGGAAATACGCCGCCCTCGTCCGGGAAAATGCCCAGGAGGCCCACGCCCTCGCCCAGGACATCCTCATCGGCGTGACCAGTTTCTTCCGCGACCCGGACGCGTTCGAAACGATTCGGCAGACGGTCATCCCCCGCCTTTTTGCAGACCGCGACCCGGCCGATCCTGTGCGGATCTGGCACGCCTGCTGCGCCACCGGCGAGGAAGTCTACTCCATGGCCTTCCTGATCCGGGAGTATCTCGACGAACAGCGCCTCGATGCCAAGGTGCAGTTCTTCGCCACTGACATCGATGAAGCGGCCGTAGCTCAAGGCCGGGCCGGGATTTACGGCGACGGCATCGAGGCAGAGGTGGGGGAGAAACGGCTGCGGACTTTCTTCACCAGGCTCGACGGCCGCTGGCAGGTGGTGAAGCCGGTGCGGGAGATGATCGTCTTCGCCCACCACAGCCTCATCAAGAACCCTCCCTTTTCCCGGCTCGACCTCCTTGTCTGCCGCAACTTCCTTATCTACCTCACCCCCGACATGCAGAAACGGCTCATGACCTTGTTCCACCAAGTGCTGAAACCGGGCGGATTCCTCTTCCTGGGCTCCGCGGAAGCTGTGGGGCGTCAGCAATCCGACCTCTTCACCCCCGTCGACAAGAAGTGGAAGATATTCGGGCGCCGGGAGGGGGAAAGCCGCGCTGAACCTCTCTTTCCCTTTACCACGCCGGTCCGCACGCTCCCCGGATCGACACGGCTTTCGCGCCGGAGCGAAGACCGGGAGCCGTTACCGGGTACACTGGCTGAACGGCTCCTTTTGGAGCGCTACTCCCCGCCGTGCGTGGTGGTGAACGAGAAGTACGAAGTGGTACACGTCTCCACCCGGACGAACCGCTTCCTCGAATTGCCGGTGGGAGAGCCGACCCGTGACATCCTGAAGATGGCCCGGGAGGAGCTGCGACCGGCCCTGCGGGCGGCGATCTACAAGGTTTTCGCCGAGCAGAGGCAGGTCGCGTTCCGGGAGGTGAAGGTCACTGCCGGCGCAGAAGACATGACGGTCAACGTACTGGTGGAACCCCTCGCCACCGGGCCGTCTTCCGGGAAGCTGGCGATGGTCGTCTTCGAGCCGGTTTCCCCTTCGCAGGCACATGCCGCGCCGGCCTCCGCCATGGAAGCGCTCCCCGGCGACGAATCCGCCAAGGACATCCTGGTCCGCCAACTGGAGGATCAGCTGCGCATCACCCACGAGCAGCTCCAGGCCGTCACCGAGCAGCTGGAAACCTCCCAGGAAGGGTTCCTGACTGCCAACGAGGAGCTCCTCTCCATGAACGAGGAGTTCCAGTCCGCCAACGAAGAGCTCCAGTCCACCAACGAGGAACTGGAAACCTCGAAGGAGGAGCTCCAGGCACTGAACGAGGAACTGGTCACGGTCAACGCCGAGCTGCAAGGGAAGGTGGAAGAGCTCAACCAGCTGAACAGCGACATGGAGAACCTTCTCGCCAGCTCGGAGATTGCCACCATCTTCCTCGACCGGCAGCTGAAGATAAAGGGGTACACCCCCGCCATGACCCGGGTGTTCAACCTGATCCCGGCCGATGTCGGCCGCCCCTTCCACCACCTGGCAGGGAAGATCGACTGGCCCTCCTTCAGCCACGACGCGGAGCTGGTACTAACGGGAGAGCCTTTCGCGGAGCGGGAAGTGACGACCCTCGATGAGGAACTGGTCTACCTCAAGCGGCTCTTTCCCTACCGGACCGCGGAGGGGAGAATCGACGGCATCGTCGTTATCCTCATCGACATCACCGAGCGGAAGCGGATGGAGAATGCGGTGCGGGAGAGCGAAGCGCGGCTGCGCCTCTTCATCGAGCATGCCCCGGCGGCGCTGGCCATGTTCGACACCGGCATGCGCTACCTGAGCGTGAGCCGCCGCTGGCTCTCCGACTATGGTCTGGGAGAGCGCGACCTCATCGGCGAGTGCCATTATGACGTATTCCCGGAGATCTCCGCGGAGTGGCGCGAGGCGCACCGCCGCGGGCTGGCCGGCGAAGTGCTGAGGTCCGAAGGGGACCGTTTCGGGCGGGCCGACGGCTCAGCGCAGTGGGTGCGGTGGGAAATTCGCCCCTGGCACGATGTTGCAGGAAACATCGGCGGTATCGTCATCTTCGCCGAGGACATCTCCGACATCAAGGAGGCGGAACTGGCGCTGCGGCGGGCCAAGGAGGAGTGGGAGCGTACCTTTGACAGCGTGCCGGACCTGATCGCCATCATGGACGAGAATCATCGCATCGTGCGTGCCAACCGGGCCATGTCGGAGCGGCTCGGGGTGACGCCGAAAGAGTGCGAGGGGAAGCTCTGCTACCACAGTGTCCATGGCGACAACGGGCCCACTGACAACTGTCCCCACGTCCTGACCCTGGCCGATGGCCGGGAACACCAGGCCGAAGTCCGCGAGGAGCGCCTCGGCGGCGATTTCCTCGTCACCACCACGCCGCTTCTGGACGAGCAGGGGGCCATGATGGGGACCGTCCACGTGGCCCGTGACATCACCGAGCGGAAGCGGATCGAGGCGGAAATCCGGCAGCACGCCGAAGAGCTGGAAGCCGCCAATGCGGAGCTGACCCGCTTCAACACCGCCTCGGTCGGCAGGGAACTGCGGATGATCGAGCTGAAGAGGGAGATCAACGAGCTGTGCGCAAAGGTGGACGAAGCGCCGCGCTATCCGCTCGATTTCGAGGAGGGGTAAAAGTGTAACCCCTGGTTCAAGCGGAGACGCGGAGGACACGGAGAAAACCAACCTGTCCACGAACGACACGAAATATCACGAAAAATTAAATCCGTTTTTGTTCGTGTTTTTGGTGTGGTTCGTGGACAAATGCTTCTTAAAGATCTTTTGGGTTTAAACTAAGTCTTTTGTTTTGATGCGAAGCCTGAAGCATGAGGATTACCATGAATCAGCGCGATAACCGTATTTCTCAGAAGGACCAGCTGGGTTTGCTGGCCGGCTACGGGCTGGCGGTGGGGGCGACCGCACTCTCGGCGTTGGCTCGCTGGCTCCTGCCGTTGGCGCTTACCCCGGCACCGTACCTCGGCTTCTATCCGGCGGTTGTGGTATCGGCGGCGCTGGGAGGCGTGGGGCCGGGGCTGGTTTCCACCTTCGCCTCCCTGTTCCTCGTCAACTTCGTGTTCGGCCGGTTCAACGTCCACGACTCAGGCGCCATGATGTGTCAGGTCATCTGGGTGGTCGCCAGCATCGGCGTGAGCCTCCTGGCGGGGATGCAGCGCACGGCGCGGATTCGAGAGCAGCAGCGGGCGGAGGAACTGCGAGAGAGCGAGGCGAGGTATCGCTCCCTCTTTGAACACATGCTCGACGGATTCGCCTACTGCCAGATGTTGTTCGATGAGGATGGGCAACCGGAGGATTTTGTCTATCTTGCTGTGAACAATTCCTTCGGAAAACTGACCGGCTTGGCTGAGGTGATCGGCAAACGGGTTACGCAGGTCATCCCGCGAATCAAAGAGCTGAACCCGGAGTTGTTCGAGCTTTACGGCCGCGTTGCACGAACAGGTAATCCGGAGAGGTTCGACATCGACTTAAAGTCCCCGTCTCTTTACCTGTCGATCTCGGTCTACAGCCCCCAGAAAGGCTATTTTGTCGCCATATTTGACAACATCACCGAGCGGAAGCGGGCCGAGGAGTCGCTGGCCAGGGCCCATGAGCAGACGGACGCCAACCGACGGCGGCTGGAGACCATTCTGGAGACTGCTCCCGTCGGGGTTGTGCTGATCGACTCTAACAACAGGTTCTCATTGATCAACCGGCGGGCCGCGGAGATCTACGGCACCGACTATGACGGGTTTGACCTGCAGGACCATATTGCCCGGGTCAAGCTGCTGCAGCCCGACGGCACGCCGTTTCCCGTGGATGACCTTCCCGTAAGCCGAGCGTGGCGGGGGGAAGAATCCCATAACGTGGAAATGACCATCGAGCGGGCCAACGGCGTCCGGTTGCCGCTGGTTGTAAACACGGCCCCGTTGCGCGATGCCGAGGGGAATGTGACCACGGCCGTCGTCGTCTTCGACGACATCAGCGATCGGAAAGCCGCTGAGCAGGCGGTGCGAGAGAGCGAGGAACAGTTCCGCACCCTGGCTGAATCCATCCCGAACCTCGCGTGGTGGGCAAACGCCGACGGCTACATAACCTGGTACAACCAACGCTGGTATGACTACACGGGCACAACCCCGGAACAGATGGAGGGATGGGGATGGCAGTCGGTTCACGACCCCGAGGTCCTGCCGCAGGTTGTGGAACAGTGGAAAGAGTCACTTGCAACCGGAAAAACGTTCGACATGGTCTTCCCTCTGCATGGTGCTGACGGCATCTTCCGGCCCTTTCTGACCCGGGTCATACCGGTCTTCGATCAGGATGGCAGGATTGTCCGCTGGTTCGGGACGAACACTGACATCTCGGAACAAAAACGGGCCGAAGAGGCGCTGCGGGAAAGTGAGGAGAAGCTGTCGATGGCACTGCGGGCCGCCGACATGGGGGTCTGGCGGCTGGACCTGAACGAACGAAAGCGGCACTTCGACGACCAGGTCTGTCGGTGTTTGGGAATCGACCCGGCCCGTTTCGACGGGACCGCAGACGCATTTTACGCCACAGTGCATCCTGATGACCGGGAAACCATCACCGCCGCCCTCGGGGAGACCATCAAAAACGGGGCACCCTACGAGGCAGAGTATCGCGTCGTCTGGCCGAACGGGCGCATCCGCTTCATCTGCAGCCGTGGACGTCTGGCGCGGGATGCTGCCGGGCAAGCGCAGTGGGTGCACGGCCTGGTGTGGGATATCACCGAGCGCAAGGAAGCCGAGGAAGCACTGCAAAAGGCGCACAGCGAGCTGGCGCTGCAGATGGTGGAGCGGACCAGGGAGCTGCATGAGAAGGAAGTGCTGCTGAAGGAGGTCCACCACCGGGTAAAGAACAACCTCCAGGTCATCTCCAGCCTCGTCGGCATGCAGGCGGAAGGGACGCAGGACGAGACCGTGCGCGAGGTCCTGCAGGACGTGACCTACCGGGTTCGCTCCATGGCGCTGGTCCACGAGAAGCTCTACCAGTCGGAGAGTCTCGCCCGCGTGGATTTCGCGGAATACGCCCGGAGCCTGCTGCACTATCTCTGGCGCGTCCACGGGGCCGCCGCGGAAGCGATCGGGCTCGTCCTCGACCTGGAGCCGGTGTCGCTCCCGGTGGACATCGCGGTGCCGTGCGGCCTGATCCTGAACGAACTGGCCGGCAACGCCCTCAAGCACGCTTTCCGGGGTCGGGACGAGGGAAAAGTGACCGTTTCGCTGCGCGGGGCCGAGGGCGGCAGCATCGCTTTGAGTGTAAGCGATAACGGTGCCGGCCTCCCGGCGGGGTACGACTGGCGCAAGTCCGGCTCCATGGGGCTCCGCCTGGTGCATATGCTGACTGGGCAGCTGCGTGCCGAGGTTGTGGTCGGCAGCACCGAGGGGATGAAGTTTACAGTGACTTTCAGGCTGAAGGCTGACGAGAAACGGGAATTGCTTTCAGCCTGACAGCCTTCAGCCTATATACCTGATTTTGGGAGTACCCCATGACTAAAGCAACCATTCTCATCGTTGAGGACGAAGCGATCATCGCCGCGGACCTGGCTGGCACGCTGCGCCGGCTCGGCTATGGGGTGAGCGGCACGACGGGCCTCGGCGAAGAGGCGATCGAGCTGGCGCGGGAGCAACGTCCGGACCTGGTCCTGATGGACATCCGCCTGGCCGGCGCCATGGACGGGATCGAAGCGGCCGAGACCATCCGCCGGGAGCTCGACCTGCCGGTGATCTATCTCACGGCCCACTCGGACCGGGCGACCCTGGAACGGGCCAAGCTGACCGACCCGTTCGGCTACATCCTCAAGCCGTTCGAGGAGCTGGGCCTCGAAACCCACGTCGAGATGGCGCTCTACAAGCACCAGGCCGAGCGGAAGCTGCGCCAGGCCCATGACGAGCTGGAGCTGCGGGTCGAAGAACGCACCAGGGAGTTGAAAGCGGCGGAACAATCGCTCAGGGAGATCAACGAAACGCTAGAGCGGCGCGTGGCCGAGCGTACCACCGAGCTCTCCACCGCCAACGTGTCCCTCCTCGATTCGCGCCGGGCCGCCCTCAACATGATGGAAGACGCCGTCATTGCCCGCCGGCAGGCAGAGGAGGCGAGCACCGAGCTGCGGGGTGAAATGAAGGAACGCAAGCGAGTCGAGGAGGCGCTGCGCGAGAGCGAGTCCCGCGTCAGGAGGAAGCTGGACAGCATCCTTTCCCCTGAGGGTGACATCGGGAGCCTCGATCTTGCCGACATCATCGACGCACAATCGATGCAGTCACTCATGGACAACTTCTACAAGCTGACCCGGATGCCCATGGCGATGATCGATCTCAAAGGCAGGGTTCTGGTCGGCGTGGGATGGCAGGACATCTGCACGAAATTTCACCGGGTCAATCCCGAGACCTGCGAAAACTGCATTGAAAGCGACACCCTGCTTTCAGCGGGCGTCCCCGAAGGTGAGTTCAAGCTGTACAAATGCAAAAACAACATGTGGGACGTAGCAACGCCGATCATGGTCGGCGGCAAACATTTCGGCAACTTCTTCATGGGGCAATTCTTCTTTGAAGACGAGCCACTGGATTACGAGCTTTTCCGCACCCAGGCCAGAAAGTACGGGTTCGACGAAAAAGTGTACATCACTTGCCTCGAAAGCGTTCCGCGGATGAGCAGAGAGGCATTGGCCGCCGGCATGTCCTATTTCATGGAGCTTGCCGACATGATATCGCGGATGAGCTACAGCAACCTCAAGCTCGCCCGGTCGCTGACGGAACGGGACACGTTGGCTGAGACGCTGCGAAAGAGCTACGAGCGCACGAACCTGTTGGCTGAGACTGCCAGTGAACTGCTCGCGAGCGACTCACCGCAAGAAGTAGTCGATTCTCTCTGCCGAAAGGTCATGTCCTTCCTTGACTGCCACGCGTTCTTCAATTTTCTGGTTGACGAGGAGGCGGGGCGCCTGCATCTGAACGCCTGTGCCGGTATTCCCGGGGACGAGGCGAAGAGTATCGAGTGGCTCGACTACGGTACGGCGGTCTGCGGCTGTGCCGCCCGGGATGCCTGTCGTATCGTCGCGGAGGACATCCCGAACACCCCGGACCCACGGACGGAGCTGGTGAAGGCGTACGGCATCCAGGCGTATGCCTGCCATCCCCTGTTGTCTCAGGGGCGGGTCATCGGCACCCTTTCCTTCGGGACCAGAACGAGGACCGGTTTCTCCGGCGACGATCTCTCCCTCATGAAGGCGGTGACCGACCAGGTTGCCATCGCCATGGAGCGAAAACGTGCTGCAGAGGCCTTGCAGAAAGCCCACGACGAGTTGGAAGCGAGGGTCAGGGAACGGACGGAGGAACTGGCCGGGACCGTTGAAACCCTGCTGGCCGAAATTGCGGAACGGGAACGGGCGGAAGAGAACGTCCAGCGCATGAACCGGCTGAATACGGTGCTGAGCGGGACCAGGCAAGCTATTGCTCGGACTGTGGACCGGGAGACCCTGTTCAACGAATTCTGTCGCATCGCCGTCGAGGACGGCGGGTTCCTTCTGGCCTGGGTTGGCCTTATGAACAAGGAGACCGGGCGGGTGGAGAGGGTGGCGGCCCGGGGGGCAACCGCGTACCTGGACGACATCCGCATCACGGCCATCGAAGAACCGGCGGGGGAAGGCCCCACGGGTATTTCCGTCCGCGAGGGTACCTATTGTATCTGTAACGATTTCCTGGGCGATCCGGCTACGCGCCCCTGGCATGAACGGGGCAGGGCCCACGGGATCAGGGCCTCTGCCTCTGTCGCCTTGAAGCAAGAGGGCAAGGTGGTCGGCGCCTTGACCCTATATGCGGACAAGGCCGACTTTTTCGATCAGCAACACGTTGAACTGCTGCAGCAGATGGGAGAGGATGTCTCCTTTGCCCTGGACAACCTGGTGCGGGAGACGCTGCTGCGTGAGTCGGAGAAAAAGTACCGCTCCCTCTTCGAGGAATCGAAGGATATGATCTACCTCATGGATGCCGATAACCGGTTGGTGGATGTAAACCCCGCCGGTATCGAGCTCCTCGGCTACACAAGGGAAGAATTGGCCGCGCTCGACTTATCCAGCGAGCTTTACAGTGATCCGGCTGATCGGGAACGTTTCCTGCGGGCTTTGTACTGGCACGGATTCGTGCGGAACTTCGAAATGCGGCTGCAACGGAAGGACGGGGAAACCCTTCACGTGCTGAAGACCGCGTCGGTAACCCGCGATGACCGGGGCGAGATCACCGGATACCGGGGAATCATCCACGACATCACAGAGCGGAAGCGCCTGGAACAGGAACTGCACCAAGCCCAGAAAATGGAATCGATCGGGCTCCTGGCCGGCGGCGTGGCCCACGACTTCAACAATCTCATGACCGCTGTCACCGGTTACGGGCAGATAATCCGGGAGAATATCGACCCGGACAACGAACTTCTCATGATGTGCAGCGAGCAACTGCTGGGTGCCGCGGAGCGTGCCGTCGAGCTGACCAGAAACCTCCTCGCCTTCGGCAGAAAGCAGATCATCAACCCGAAACCGGTACCGGTCAACGAGATCATCATCAACGTGACCAAGCTCCTGGCGCGGATCGTCGGCGAGGACATCGAATTTCAGACAAACCTGACCAGCATTCCTCTGATGGTGCTGGCCGATCGGGGGCAGATCGACCAGGTGCTCGTCAATCTGGTTGCCAATGCCCGCGATGCCATGCCGGACGGCGGAAAACTCTGCATCAGCACGCGCCAGGAGCAGCTTGATCAGCGTGCAGCCCGCCGCTGCGAACTGGAAAAGCCGGGTGAGTATGCCCTCATCACCGTTGCGGACACCGGCACCGGCATGGACGAGCGGACCCGGGCACGGATCTTCGAACCGTTCTTCACCACCAAGGAACCTGGCAAGGGTACCGGGCTTGGCCTTTCCATCATCTACGGCATCGTCAAACAGCACAATGGTGCGGTTGCCGTCGAAAGCGAGCCGGGCAAAGGGACGACCTTTACCATTTACCTGCCGGTCGAGTCGGGTGCCGAGGCTGAGGCGCGAAAAGCGGCGGTACTCCCTGCCTATGGAACGGAAACCATCCTCCTCGCCGAGGACGACGCCATTGTTCGGCACTTCATGGAAGAGATGCTGAAACTGGCCGGCTTCACGGTGATTACCGCCACCAACGGCGAGGAAGCGGTGTCCCTGTTCCGGCAGCACCGGGACAAGATAGCACTAGTGATGAGCGACGTGATCATGCCGCGGAAAAACGGCAAGGAAGTCTTCGACGAGATCACCCGGATGGCGCCGGGGATGAAGTTCATCTTCACGAGCGGGTACACCGACGACATCATCCATAAGAAGGGTTTGCTCGACGAAAGTCTCGATTTCCTCATGAAGCCGGTTTCGAAAAACGGCCTGCTCCAGAAGGTGCGGGCGGTGCTCGACCGATAACGGGCGCGGCAATCGGTCGATGCCGGGATTTGGTAGTGTCTCAGTTTGAAATTGACGGGTTGCTTAACCGCTCACGCATGGTATATTATTTGCCTTTCGGTACTTGCAAACCTCCATCCCCGTGACATAATAATATTCCACTATACTGCCTCCTTCTTTGCAGAGCTGTCCATTGGCGGCTCTGCTTTTTTATATTCCGGTTGTCGAGCGGTTACGGTTGGCGGAAAAGTGCATATACGAGCTTGCAAACTTGCCGATCTGTTGGTAAATAATAAAGCATCAAGACGTTGGCCCGACTCTTCGGCCCTCCAAGGAGTCGGGCATTTTTTTGCTTAGATTTTACTTGAAAATAGAATTCATTTCTGTTTATAATAAAGTAAAAATGATCGGAACGAAAGGCGTTTACTCATTGACTTTAGTGTTCCGTAAGGTATAAGGTGTTTAACCTAAACCCACTTTTATTGGCTTAAAAGGGCGAATTATGGGCTTGTTTGCTGTGTTAGTACCGAATGAAAACACCCAATTTATACATAGGATAGAAGGTGTATTCCCTGATTCTGATCGTTACCGGATTACGCCAACACAATGGGTTGTCTCTAGTCGGAGCACAGCACAACAAGTCTCAGATATGTTGGGTATTTCTGAAGGGACACCAATTGGCGGGGTCGTCTTTAAAATTACTGCATACTGGGGGCGATCAGAACCGACTTTATGGGAATGGATGGCTTCTAAGATAGAGGGAAGCGATTAATGGGTAAAACCGGAACTACTCAAAATTCATTGGGTTCAGTACCCGGTAGGTTACCTCAAACTACTCCAGAGGCTTACCCTCCCCCTGCTGATCATAGCTTTACCCTACAAGCCATTATGGAAATGCAAAAAACCCTTGGTAAACTAGACCAAGCCGTTACAACACTGACAGTAGAACTAGAAAAGAATAGCAAGACATTAAATAATGTAGATAAAGACGTTCATGCCGCCAAGGTAACAATAAAGGTTGTTTGTGGACTAATAACTTTTATCGGTGGTGGCATTTTTTATTTGTTCTGGAAGATATGGGATGCTCTCGTACCTATATTGACACATCTTGTGCCTATTGTCCCTCATAAATAATAATTCTAATCCACTAGCCCCGCTATTTCTTCCAATGTCCAAACGTGGTCACTTACTCCTGCCTCCATTGCCGGTGTAACCCGCAGCGTCTTGTGAATCCTGCCAAAGTTGTAATACATGAAGTAAAGCGCCGTAGCATAGAAATGGTTTTCAATCTTCTTGCTGAATCCATTGGTAAGACGAGTAAAACGTCTCATGCTCATGCGCATGGTCAGGTTCTGCCGCTCTACGTGACTCGTTGAAATCTTCTTTTCATCTGGATTGCCGGTGATTACCTGGACTTCGGCCCCTGTGCATTCTGCTGGGCTATATCTTCTCTCATCCTCAGTTGAAACCCCGCCGTAAATCTTTACCAGCATTGCATAATCAATCTCACAGCCGAAAGCGTTTTCGACAGCCTGAAGATATACCTTGTGGCCGTCTGTGGTGAGCTGTACGCGGTTTCTGAGACGACCAGCGAGGTCTTGCATAAATACGTTGCCATATTCCGCGCTACGCTTGCCCACCATGAAAGAGGGGATTAGTTTTGTGTCGGGGTCAAGGGCCGTCCAGGTGTACACGTCGCCATAGCCTAGCTGACCTTTCAAGTCTGCCGGGACGTTTTTTTCTTTGGCGTAGCAGAAGGACCATATTTCATCACACTGGATACGCCGACAGGGGAGGTCACGCATAGCCTTATCCATGTAGTCATAGCATGCCTGACCGAGATCAACGACAAGCTTTGTTACCGTGTTCTTGGCAGCGCCAGTAATCCGAACCGTAGAACGAATGCTCATGCCTTCAACGAGGCAACCGATAACTTGCGCCCTTTTCTCGATACTCAGTTTGTTCATGGCGACCCCCACCGAACAACTTAACTGCCTTATGATTCCATTATAGCTTTTTTATTTAAGCCGTCAAGTAAAAAAGTCAGCATTGTGAGAAATATTTTGGTCCCTATGCTTAAAAAGCTTGAATACTCTTTGACTTAGAAGGGGGGATGCTGTATCATGGCAGGCATAGAATACAGCATCCCCTAGCCGGGTGCGGATTCATAGAGGGGAAGAGAGAGGCTTACCAGGCGATCACTCTTTCCCTCTACTTATTTTTTGTTGACGGTGCCGAATCCGCTCCAGCACCTTGAGTAAAGGCGGCGGCATCTTTGACCTCCTTTCTTTGCGAGATAGTCAAGCCGCTACCTGCTCACGGCTTTCCATCCATCTAAGAATCTCCGCTAAACTCCATCCAACAGCTTTTACAGTCAGTTTGCGCCGTTTCGGGAACTCTCCGCGTTTTTCCATCCGCCAAACTGTAACGCGGTTAAGTCCGGTTAGCTGCTGGACTTCCCCAGCTCTTATAAAACGATCTTCGACCATGACAACCTCCATGCGCCATAAACGAAAAAAGCCCAGACCTGTAGCGTATTGCTAACAGATCCAGGCTTTCGGAAGGCTCTCCATGAGCCGCAGCAAGGTACTGGATTCTAATCATGGGGGCGTCCTTCCTTTTCAATCGTGCTGGCCCCACGATTAGTTTTAATTTTATTTTGTCTAACCATGAGACGAGCCTTCCTGCTAACCGTCTCGCCCCCAGTTAGACTTTTGCTTTGAATACCCATACAATTTCCCCATATTACATGGAGTCTTTGTCCGGCACCCAAAGCATATATGTCTTTAAATTTGACTGTGCGCATAGGAGGTCCTCATGTAACTGGAAACCTCCTTCCCCACTTTGGGCCGCGCCCAGATGCACAGTTGCATCCGTACATGGCGCACAGTTACTATGCCTAGTGTTTCACATTATTTCAGGCAAATCAATAGGAATTTACTTTTTGCCCCATCTTTTTTCGAGGGCTTGCTTTGAAATCTCTTTGCGACGTTCAGGAGAGAGCTTGTCGGCGCGGGCTTTGCCGCCTTTCAACCCACCTAGACGGCCAAGAGCGACAGCGGCAGGATTCTTTGCAGGTTCTTCCTCTTGCGGGGTTTCGTCCGTTGCGGCTTCAACTACAGCGTGCGCGATCTGGCAGAAATCAAGATGCTTGCCTTTTCCTTTAATAGTTTTCATGCCCTAAAGGTAACATATACCCTCAAGCATTTCAATCCCTGGAAATTTCAAACTGACCCACTACCCGGGATTTGCAGTAATTGCCATTCGCGGGCAAACATGGTAGTATGCCGGCCTGTTACTGGGCGGATGCGGTTAGACGCTGACGGTGCGGCTTCCGGGGCGGGTTTGTAACCCGCCCTTCCTTGCGTCTGCTCCAGACTTCGCCTGAAGTGTTTTGACGGCAATTCCTGTATTTATCAACCGTGGTCTGGTACACTTATCTATCATGCAGCGAGAGCTTCTGAAAAAGGCGCGACGGATCGTCGTCAAGATTGGCAGCAGGGTTCTGACCAGTGAGGACGACGGTCTCGACGCCGGGGTGATCGGCCGGCTTGCCGCCGAGATTGCCGCACTGCGCCGGGAAAAGCGCGAGGTGATCATCGTTTCGTCCGGTGCCGTGGCTGCCGGGAGGAAGGCCCTGGGGCTGGAGGACAAGCCACGGACAATTCCCCAGAAACAGGCGGCTGCCGCCGTCGGCCAGTCGAAGCTCATGCGTTCCTATGAGGAAGCTTTTTCACGGCACGGCCTCAAGGTTGCCCAGCTGCTCCTGACCCGCGAGGACCTGGCCGATCGCCAGCGGTTCCTGAATGCCCGCGCCACCCTCGATACGCTTCTCGGCTTCGGGATCGTCCCGGTCATCAATGAGAACGACACCGTGGCCGTTGAGGAGATCAAGTTCGGCGACAACGACAACCTCTCCGCCCTCGTCACCAACCTGACCGAGGCTCATCTCCTGGTGATCCTCACCGATATCGACGGTTTCTACGAGGCCGACCCCCGGACCAATCCCGACGCCCGGCTTATCCCTCTCGTCAAGGCCATATCCCGGGAGATGGAGCAGGCTGCCGGGGGGAGCGGTTCCCGGGTTGGCACCGGCGGCATGATTACCAAGCTGGCCGCAGCTAAAAAGGTGGGGCGATCTGGGGTGCCGACCATCATGCTCAACGGCAAGACTCCCGGCCTGATCGGGCGCGCCCTTGCCGGGAGCGAGGCGGGCACTTTTTTCCTGCCGGCGCGGCAGGTGCTGAACCGGCGCAAGCACTGGATCGCTTACACCCTCAGGCCGAAAGGTCGGCTCATCGTGGACGAGGGTGCTCGCAAGGTCCTCGCCCAGCACGGCCGGAGCCTCCTCCCCTCCGGTATCGTCGGGGTGGAAGGGGAGTTCGAACGGGGGAGCTGCGTGCGGGTCTGCGGCCCGGATGGCGTGGAATTCGCCCGGGGAATCGCCGATTACTCCCGCCCGGAGATAGAGCGTATTCTCGGGCACAAGAGCCGGGAGATCGAAGAGATTCTCGGTTACCGGTATGGGGATGAGATTATCCACCGGGACAACCTGGTCGTACTTTAAAAGGGAGCGCCTTGACCTTGCGAAAAATCGACGCTCCTGCAACAGTCTTCTTTAGAATTTTAGACTAGGAGGTACCCTCCATGACCATCGCCGAAAAGATCAGAAAGATCGCCACCGATGCCCGTGCGGCTTCGCTCGCCATGGCGCGGCTCTCCTCCGCGGCAAAGAACGAGCTCCTCATGAATATGGCCATGGCGCTCATCAATAACGCCCCGCACCTCATCGCGGAGAACGCAAAGGACCTGGAGGCGGGGGAGAACAAGGGATTGTCCGGCGCCATGCTCGACCGCCTCATGCTCAACGAGGCGCGGGTGAAGGGAATGGCCGACGCCCTGCGCGAGGTGGCCCTCCTTCCCGACCCCGTGGGGGAGGTGACCCGGATGTGGCGCCGCCCCAACAATCTCATGGTGGGCAAAATGCGTATCCCCCTCGGCGTCATCGGCATCGTCTACGAGGCGCGCCCCAACGTAACGGCCGATGCCGCCGCTCTCTGCCTGAAGAGCGGTAACGCCGTGGTCTTGCGTGGGGGCTCCGAGGCGATCAATTCCAACGTGGCCATCGCCCGCATCCTCCAGGACGAGATGCGGAAGATGGACATCCCCGATGCGGCCCTCGCCGTCATCCCCTTCGTGGAGCGGGAGGGTGTCCTTGAGATGCTCAAGCAGCAGGAGCTCATCGACCTGATCATCCCCCGCGGCGGGGAGAGCCTCATCCGCTTCGTGGTGGAACACTCCCGTATCCCGGTCATCAAGCACTACAAAGGGGTCTGCCATGTCTTCGTCGATGCTTCCGCCGACTTCGCTATGGCGGAAAAGATCATCGTCAACGCCAAGACCCAGCGCCCCGGGGTCTGCAACGCCCTGGAGACGCTCCTCATTCACAAGGACGTGGCCGAGATCTTTGTGCCTCGGATATATGAGGTTCTTGCGGCGCTCAAGGTCGAGATCCGCGGCGACGAGACCTTCCGCCAGTTCGCCCCCAAAGCCCGGGTTGCCACGGAGGAGGACTGGTACGCAGAATTCCTCGACCTGATCCTTGCCGCCCGCGTCGTGGACGGGCTCGACGAGGCGATCGATCACATCAATCGGTACGGCTCGCTCCACACCGAGGCGATCGTCACTGCCGATTACGGCAATGCCCAGCGTTTCATCCGGGAGGTGAACTCGAGCGTGGTCCTCGTCAACGCATCGACCCGCTTCGCTGACGGCAACCAGTTGGGACTCGGCGCGGAGATCGGCATCTCCACCACCAAGCTTCACTCCTTCGGTCCCATGGGGCTGGAGGACCTGACCACGACCAAGTTCATCGTCTACGGCGAAGGACAGGTCCGGGGCTAAGGCCCCGTAAATTTCAAATCCCAAGCAGCAAATCACAAATACAGTTTGTGGTTTACGAGGTGTAGTTGAGATTTGGAATTTGAGATTTGGAATTTATGCGCATCGGCATCATCGGCGGCACCTTCAACCCCATCCACCTCGCCCACCTCCGTATTGCCGAGGAGGTCCGGGAGAGCTTCGCCCTCGACCGGGTACTCTTCATCCCTGCCGCCTCACCGCCCCACAAGCCCGTTGCCGGAGATCTATCCTTCCACCACCGCTACCGGATGGTTGAGCTGGCGGTGCATGACAACCCGCGCTTCGCCGTCTCCGACCTGGAGGGGAAGCGCCGGGGAAAATCGTACTCCATCGATACCATTGAGGTCCTGCGTTCGGAATACCCCGATGACGAGCTGTTTTTCGTCATCGGGAGCGATTCGTTTCTGGAGATCGGCCTGTGGCGCAGGTACGCGGCTATCTTCGCGGCGTGTAACATCGTGACGGTGGAGAGGCCCGGAAGCGCTGTCGCGGACCTGAAAGAAGTCCTGCCGGTTGATATTGCCGCCGAGTTCTGCTACTATGACGCGGAAAAACGGCTGGCCCACCGCTCCGGCTACTCGGTCTACTATCTGGCAGGGGTTCCGCTCGACATCTCTTCCAGCGCCATCCGGAAGCTGGCCCACCTCGGCCGCTCCATCCGCTATCTGGTCCCCGAAACGGTCGAACATTACATCAAGGAACACAGGTTATACACGAATGCCCACTAACAGCACGCTGACGTCCCGGGAACGGGCGATCAAATGCGCCGCCCTGGCCCTGGACAAGAAGGCCCTCCATGTGAGGATCCTTGAGATCGGCCGTCTTTCTTCCATTGCCGACTACCTCGTGCTCGCCTCCGGGCGCTCGGACAAGCAGGTCCAGGCCATCGCCGATTCGGTGAAACAGGGGATGAGGAAACTGGGCAAGGCGCTCGACATCGAAGGGATGACCGAGGGGAAGTGGGTCGTCATCGATTACGGCGATGTGATTGTCCACATTTTCCAGGAGGAACAGCGGCGCTACTACGACCTCGATGAGCTCTGGAGCGCGGCCCCTGCCGTGGCGATCCCGGAAGAATTCCTCTGGGAAGGCAAGGGGGAGTGAAGCTCCGCCTTCTCTGGGTCGGGAAGACCCAGGAGGCGTGGGTAAAGGCCGGCATCGACGAATACGCCGGCCGGCTCAAACGGTATTTCCCCCTCGCCATCACCGAGGCAAAGGAAGAAAAAGGGGCCCAGGCGGAGGCGGGGCGGGAGGCCGAATGCACGCGCCTTGCCCGGCTCGTCCCGAAAAACTCCCGGCTGATCCTGCTGGATGAACGGGGCGAGGAGCTGACCTCGCCGGAGCTGGCCCGCTTCCTCGGCCGGGAACGGGAGCTCGGAGCCCCGGAGCTCGTGTTCGTCGTCGGCGGTGCCTACGGTTTCTCCGCCGACTTCCGCGCCCAGGCCCACAAGACCATCGCCCTTTCCCGGATGACCTTCACCCACCAGATGGTGCGCGTTTTTCTGCTGGAGCAGCTCTACCGGGCGTGCACCATCCTCAACAACGAACCATATCATCATTAAAATGATCTGTAGGGGCAACCCCACGTGGTTGCCCTAAGTGCGGGCGGCCACATGGGGCCGCCCCTACATTTTTTCAGGAGGAACGATGTCCAAGAAACCCGTGCTTCTCATGCTCCTCGACGGCTGGGGACTCAATCCTCGGCGGGAGAACAATGCCATCGCCCAGGCAGCGACCCCGAACATGGATCGGCTCTGCCGGGAGTACCCGTGCATCGACATCGGCACCTCGGGAATGTCGGTGGGGCTACCAGAAGGACAGATGGGGAACTCCGAGGTGGGACACCTCAACATCGGCGCGGGGCGCATCGTCTACCAGGACCTGACACGCATCAGCAAGGCTATCGCCGACGCCGATTTTTTCACCAACCCGGTCCTCCTCGACTGCGTCCGGAAGGCGAAGGCCGACGGCGGCCGGCTCCACTTGTCGGGGCTCCTCTCCGACGGCGGGGTCCACTCCCACAACACCCACCTCTATGCCCTCCTCGAACTGGCAAAGAGGGAAGGACTCACCGAGGTCTTTGTCCACTGCCTCCTCGACGGTCGCGACACCCCGCCCCGCAGCGGGGCGGAGTACCTGGCCCAGTTGGAAGGGGAGATGCGGCGGATCGGTGTCGGAAAGATCGCCACGGTGATCGGCCGCTACTATGCCATGGACCGGGACAATCGCTGGGAGCGGGTGGAGAAGGCTTATGCTGCCATGGCTTGCGGGGAGGGTCGGGAATTCCCCTCTGCCGCCGCGGCCATCGAGCAGAGCTACCGGGAAGAGGTGGGGGACGAGTTTGTCGTCCCGTCGGTGATCGTGGAAAATGGTGTGCCGGTGGGAAGGCTTGCGGACGGTGACGGCTTCATCTTCTTCAACTTCCGTTCCGACCGCGCCCGGGAGATCACCCGTTGTCTCACCGACCCGACGTTCACCGGATTTACCCGGCAGAGCTGGCCGAAACTCGCCGCATACGTCTGTATGACCACCTACGACGAGACCTTCGGCCTGCCGGTCGCCTTCGGCCCCGAGGAGCTGAAGAACATCCTCGGCGAGGTGGTGGGCAGGGCGGGGTTCAGCCAGCTCCGCATCGCCGAGACGGAGAAGTATGCCCACGTGACCTTCTTCTTCAACGGCGGGAGCGAGGTTCCCTTCGCCGGCGAGGAGCGCTGCCTCATCCCCTCCCCCAAGGATGTCGCCACCTACGACCAGAAGCCGGAGATGAGTGCCTACCCGGTTACCGACGAACTTCTGCGGCGCCTTGACACGGGGAACTATGACCTGATCGTCCTCAACTTTGCCAATGCCGACATGGTCGGCCATACCGGCATTCTCGATGCTGCGGTCCGGGCGGTTGAGGCGGTGGACGAGTGCGTCGGCCGGCTCGTGGCCAACGTGCTGGAAAAGCAGGGATGCGCCATTATCACCGCCGACCACGGCAATGCCGAGGTCATGGTGGACGAGAGCGGCGGTCCCCATACCGCTCACACCACCGACCGGGTGCCGCTGGTCCTCGTGGACGAAGCGCGGCGAGGGGTGCGGCTGCGCGCCGGAATCCTCGCCGACATCGCCCCGACCATCCTCCAGATTCTTGCGCTTCCCCAACCCAAAGAGATGAGCGGCAGAAGCCTCATCGAAACAGGTCTGTAACCCCGCCTGGAACGCGGATTGGAAAATCGGAAAAAAGAAACGGCAGCACCTGCGTTGAGACGGTGTCCTATGAACCTCCGTCAACGCAGTCGCTGCCGTTTCCCGTTGTGATGATGTACCGATCTTTCCGGGCAGTAGCCCGTTAACGCTTACTCCTTCTCCCAGACATATGGAGGGTCGAAATAGGGGTCAAAAAAGCCCGGGTAAGCTATAAAGAAGGTTGCGAATTCAACGGCCCCCGACACCGTTCGCACGACCGTCATCCCCAGCCCCTTGAAGGGGCCGACGAAGACTCCCTGTGCCCATCCGTCCTCCTGGTAGGTCTCGTAAATCTGCTTGGGGAATTCCATCCAGCCTGTGGTCACGTTGGCGATACCCCGCGCTGCCTTGTTGCCCATACCTTCGACGACCTCCTGCGCAGAGGCGTCGTCGACGCTTCTCGTGTCTTGCGCCCAGGCCCTGTTCTGCTGGCCGAGGGAGAGAACTCCCCACACTGCCACAAGCACCAAAAAAATCCGTCTTCCGGACATGCTATTCTCCCTTTTTCTCCGGAGGTGCCGTTTGTACCGGTTCTTCCATTTCCGCGAGGCTCTTTGCCCGTTTTTCCTCCCAGCCATTCCAGACATAGTCGGGGTCGATCATCGGGTCGTAGTAACCCGGCGGCGGCACAAGGAAGAAGGCTGTTTCCGCGGCACCCATGAGGGCGCGGTAGCCAGTCATTCCGATGCCCTTCAGCGGTCCGATCAGATAACCGACCGTCCCCCGGTCGCGGACGGTCAGGTAGCTCTGCTTGGGTATCTCAGCCACCGACGTGACCATATTGGCGATACCCCGGGTAAGCTTGAAAGCCATTCTCTCGATGATTGCGTCCGGCTTCTGGGCTTCCTGGGCCAATACGGGGGAGGCAAAGACAAGGAGCAGAACCAAGGGAACGAGGATCGCAAAAATCCGCATACAAACCTCCTGTAACGCAATGTCAATGCAAATGGTATTCTTCTACCCTTGTAACACAAATATCCGGAGGTGGCAAGCTGCCACTTGGCGACCGTTAATCGAACAGAGCTTTTTCACCGGGGACGAACCGGGCGAACTTCTGCAGAAGCTGGTCCAGCCGGTCAGCATAGTATGCCACGTTCTCATCGGGGCGGGACGGGTCGTACTCCGCAACGGAGCGGCAGTTCTCGTGGGCCGCTACCCGTTTGCCGCTGCCGGTGACATAGTAGCTGACCTGGTCGCCGGCCCGGAACTCGCGACCGGCCCTGAGGGCAACCTCAAAGGCCGCCGACTGACTGCGTTTCCCCTGTCGGACCTTTTGCCGGTAGATTGCGGGGGATTCGCCGAGGGTCTCGGTCTTTGCCAGCCACGTGATGTCGAAGTCGTGGGCATGCAACCGCCGGAGGAAGGAGCGATGCAGCTCGATGATTGCTTCCCCCTTGTCCGCCAGGAGGAGTCGGATCATTTCCTCCATGAACTCCCGGAGGTACTTTTCCGTCCCCCGCGACCTGAGGGCACTCCCCCTGATGGTTACCGAGCCGTCGTAACCGAGGAGGGCGTAGTTCTTCATCTTGTAGGAAAACATGGCCCGGTAATGGCCGTCCATTTCCACCTCAATGCCGGAGGGCAGCGCCTGCGACAGCTCTCGGACGAGTCGTTCCGCCTGGGCCGTGGAGACGATGCCAGGGGGCGGGATGAAGTAGATGCCGTCCGTGTCCACCTCCACGGCCCGCGCCTGCCGGGCGGCGAGCCAGGCCAGCATCGTGCCGATGATCTCCCGGCCCCGGCGTGTTACTTCGGCAGCCAGCGCCACGTCGGAGAAGTTGTGGAGGGTTGTGCCGAGATAGCCGTAAAAGGAGTTGATGAGCACCTTGAACGCCTGTTGCAGCGCCTGCCAGTAGTCGCGCTGCCGGGAATCCTGTTCGTCCCGCGTCCGTTTCTTGGCCGCAAGGCGGAACTTCCGCAGCTCAGCAAGAAGGGGGAGGAAGAGACCGAGCCGGTCCCTGGCCGGCTCCAGCTGGAAGGCGAGAAGCAGGGAGGGGTAGAGGGAGGCAACGTCGCAATGGACAACGGGGCCGACCACGCCGGTGACGAGAACGTCGTTGTATCCCCCGGCGAAACTCCCGTCGCCCCCTGGCGCGGGAATGGCGACCCGCCGGCGCAGGTATTCCCTGAGAAACAGGGTGTTGATCCTGGTGGCGGTGCCACGGACCACGCAGTTCTGGTACGAGTAGGGGAACATGCGGGCCTGGAGGAAATAGGGGTAGGAGAGGAGGCGGGCAAGCGCCAGGGTTTCCCGGGCGTCATCCAGGTTATACCGCTTCAGAGTCTCGGGGCTCTCGGCATACACCCGGTTTATCTCGTGTCCGTCCAGGTAGACGCGGTCCGGGGCGCTCAACCCGAAGTGGATGGCCGCCGCCTTCAGGCCGAAGTTCTCCAGCTCGCGGGAACTAACGTCGTAGATCAGCAGGAGAAAGTAGGTGTCGATCACGTGGCGGCCATAGATGTTCCAGCGCGGGTAATCGACGGTCCGCTCGGCAACGGTGAAACGCGAGTGGCTGACCCGGGGCAGGCTTCCGTCCCGTCCCCAGCGAAGGGGAATGCCATGGCGCTCCGCCCGTATCCGGAGATACTCCAGGTCGAAACGGAAGAGGTTATGTCCCTCGATGACATCGGGGTCTTCCCGGCGGATGATTTCCGTGAGCCGTGAGAGCATCTCCGCTTCGTCCGATTCCGGCCCGGCGAGGACCTCTTCACGTCCCAAGCTGGTGACGACCGCGATGGAGATGATCCGGTCTTCCGCCCGCTGGGGGTTGGAGAACTCGAATCCCTCGGCGCAGGCGGTCTCGATATCGAGGGCGAGCCGCTTGAGCTTGTCGAAGTCAAACCCCTTGAAGAGGGTCTTGCCGGTGAGGAGAAGGTGCTGCTGGACGGGGTCGGAGAGAAAGAGATAGGGGGCGGCGGGGGACGAGGGGGTGGCGCCGCTCTTCCTGGCGAGGAAATCCCGGGCCGCCAGACACTCGCGCCAATCCCTGAAGAAAGCGAGGTGGCGGAAGCCCTCTTCCCCCGCGAGCGGCTCGATCACGGCGGTGTGGCCGAAACCGTCAAGGAGTGCCGGCGATTCCATGAGAATGAAGGGGCGGAAGGGAGCGTCCTTGAACCTGACGCCGCTCTTGTCGCGAATGAAGAGACGGATGAAGCGGCCGGCCAGCTCGGCCGCCACGATCCCCTCGGTCGGGTCGGCACCGAAAAGGACCCGGTTTTCCTCGATGCGAGGTTCGTTCATGGAAGAAAGTATAGCAACTGAAGAGAATAATGGGAGGGTCGGTACCCTTTTCCTCTGTAATTACGGCGAACCAACATAATTTGTTCGCTGCTTAGCCGCTATGCTTGGATATTTTGGAAATATCTACAATCTTTCCGTCTTTGACCACATAGCACGGGGTTTTGGTTTGCCGCGCCAGCGTGCGGGCTGATTTGGCAGCACGTTTTAGTGCCTTGTCAACTCCTGCCAGATCAGGATCTGTAGGCAATTGTTTTTTCGCTTTCATGTATTCTCTCCCCATTCCAGTAGCACCGGAGCACTACCGGAGTTATCGTACAAACTCTCAAACCGGACCAGTAAGCCGCTTGATGGCGCTTGCGCCGGTAAGGGATTTCATCTGAGTAATCGCAATGTCGTTCAGTTGAGAAAGGCGGTCCTGCTGCGTGAGCCCTTGATGAATGAGCACTGAATTGATGCTTTCAAGGTTGGAGAGAACGACCAGCTGCTCCAATGTAGCATGATCCCGGATGTTGCCATCCTTCTCCGGGTTGGCGTCGCGCCATTCGCGGGCCGTCATGTCGAACAGGGCGACGTTCAGCAGATCGGCTTCGTTGGCATAGATGGCGGTTATGCGGGCCTTGGTGAGGCGGGGCGGGATCAGTTTCTCTTTAACTGCATCGGTGTGAATCCGGTAGTTGACCTTGGCTAGGGTGCGCTGAAGATTCCACTCCAGGGAGAGCGTCCGGCTTTCTTCCTCCTTGAGACGCTGGAATTCCTTGATGAGATAAAGTTTGAACTCAACGGATATCCAAGCCGCGAATTCAAAGGCGATATCCTTATGAGCATACGTTCCACCGTAACGGCCGGCCTTGGACACCAGCCCAATGGCGTCGGTCTGCTCAATCCATCTCTTGGGGGTTAGGACGAAGCTGTTAAGACCGGCCTGTTTTCTAAACCCATCGAATTCGATGGGTTTAAAATCGGGGTTGTTGAGTTGCTCCCAGATGCCGAGGAATTCGATGGTATTGCGGTTGCGCAACCAGTTCTGAATGATGTAATCGGTCCGTTCCGCGTCACGGTGGCGGGCAATATCGGTCAAAGAGATGTAGTCGTCGTGTTCCTTGTGAAAGACGGCAATCTCACTGCCTTTGACGTTTATGGTCCGTTTCATCGCTAACCTCAATCCCTTCTTGCCTTAGCCCACTTTTGCGGATCGTCCCGTTGCGTCGCTGATCCTGAGCATCTATTGCTTTGTTTATGGAGCTTCCATCCAAGATCCAATTCTTCCGATGGTATCCGTAATGCTGCCATTGTTTTCAAAAACCAATACCGACTTGCTTTTATGTTCTTGTTTCCGTGTAGTTTCTCGTTCATACGAAAAGCGATCATAAATTTCCCTGTTTACCTGAACTTCGTAGACAAGGTGCATTTGTTTGTCTTTCAAGAAGATTAACAAATGTTCTTTTCGCATCCAAAGACGCCAACCATTGGTACCGTTGTTGGTCTGATAACCATTATCATCGCGCTCTCTACGATCGCTCCAAAGTTCACCGAAGAATGATACACCGCCGGACATCTTCCGTGAATGCCACTTGTAGGCACAGTTTGACTTATCCAATCCAAAATACTCTGTCAGAATTTGTCCGGGTTCTTGCGACAATGCGAAGGCTTCATGCAACAAAGGATCGCTACGATCAAACAGCATCTCTCCCTGTTTATGCACAAGCCAAGGCGCCAATGAACCCTCGGAGTCCTCATCATCGCGATCATTATCCTCGGTAGGCACATAAAAATCCTGTGCAAACTCTTTGTTCGAAAGAGCGTTGAACAGTAGTGGAATATCTCCCGTGGTGATCAGGGCTGAATAGGCATGGGTAGATTCCCGGCGACCGTCAATTTGAGCCTCATAGCCACAGGCGACCACAATCCAGTCGCTATTACCATCACCATGAACTCCAAGTTTTTCAATGCACCGCCCGGAGGTGACGGAGCTGAGCCATTCATCCTCCTTTTGAGTGGATATTTCCCAAAGCTCCATATCCAGTGGTGTCGGCTGACGCAGATCACTGAACCAGATGTCAGGAAAAGTTGGCATCTTATCCGTCAACCAGCTGTCGAAGCTGTCATAGAAAGAGTCAGTAGTTGAAATGGGATACGTATTCAGTAGTTCGCCGATAACGCAGGACATTGCATGCCACTCCAAGTAGGTGGCATGCCGTTCAATTTCAGGCATCTGACCATGTCTGTGTGACCACAAATTATAGCGGCGCTCGTCATATCTCGCCTTGCGCGGCTCCAAATCCCGCATTTACAGGCGCTTTCCACTTATCAACGATCCAATTTTCAGCTAGGTCGAGCACATGATTTTTGTCAACGGTCGGGAATATGCGCAGGATATATTCATACCAATAGGGGAGCGTATCCATCGAATCGAAGTGAAAACGCCTTTTCGAAACATCATGCCATTGATATGAGCGAGAAGGATAACGGTGGACGTCAGTAGTATTTGACGGCACATTGACTGAGCACAGAGCAGCAAAATCAATTGCCGATTTCAGCTCATCCTGTGTAGCAATCAGCTTCAATACCGCTCGCTTTGCATGTTCTCTAATGAGTATGTGAGGAAAAGTTGAATCTGTTGCAATATCGGCGAGAAGATTAGCATGTGGCAACACCATAGTCGGTGTTTCCGAGGCGACGCGATTCAACCCCATCGTCAGCCAAAGGCGCGCGGCAAGCCAGTAAAATGGAGATTCTTTTGCTTGAAAGGTGCTTTCTTCAGTAGCGTGGTAGCAGGACACAACAGCGTCAAAGACATCACTCGCGTGCAGTTGCGCAAGACGCCGAAGCGCGTGTGAGGCGCGCCACCTGACGCGAACATCAATATCAGCCATCTGGTTAAAAAGGAAGCGTCCCACCGCACGAGGTGTTTCCGTTGGCACGTCGTGGATATCAAGGACATGACGATCATCAACTGGGATTCTTGCGGCAAGGCGATCAACATACCAGGGAATCAGAGTCGTAAGCTGTTCCCCGGTAAGGTCGGCAACAAGAAAGCGTAGTAAGGCATAGAGTGTTCTGTTGCCAAGGTCGGCGGCGGATCTTTCAATTCCCTCCACCACAAGATCCAATCGTTGAGCAGGGGATACAGTTGCAACAGACAGAACTTCAGGTAACAAGGAATCCCGCTCTTCAATCCAGCGAGCAAAACTTGCAAAATGTCGAGTAATGACGCTTGGGAGGTTTTCCGACTTCCATCGTTGGATTGCCGGCCCCTGCCAGGATTTTAGCGCCCGTACAAGCACTTCTGTCAAGCTTCTCGCCGCGAAATATTCCAGTTCAACTTCTACAAGCGCGTTGAGAAATGCAACCCTATCCGCAATCTGGGTTGCCTTACGCATTTCCTCAAGCACTTCGCCTTCACGAACTTGACGTCGATCTGTTATTACCTCCTTAAGAAAGCTTTGTATGGCTTCAACGGTTACGAATCTGCGGCCATTGAGATCGAATTTGCAGTTAACAATTTTAGCATTCTCGTCATCAGGCGAATAGCTATTCAAAAGTTCATGCTCTGATTCTTTCGAATTTACTGTTGGTAGCTGCTCAAGAAATTTCACAGTCTTTTGTAAGGACACTAAATCAGGATACTGCGAGATCTCCTCTGAATCGACAAGCGACAGGATCTTACTTGCAAATTCCAGTCTGGATTTTGTCGAAACATGCAGCAACCAGTCCTTTGCGAATACCGAGGCTGCCTGCAAATGTTCGCCGGTACTTTTGGCCTTCTCAGCCGTCTTAGCCGCCAAGTCTTCATCGGGACATTGCAGTAGGATTGCGAGAGCCGTTACCACTGCGGGTGAAATATTATTTTCTGAAACACCTTCGATCAACAGGCTCGGCAATGTAATATTCAGGCGGCATGTTCCCTCATCCGCCCACCGTGATATTGCAGCCATGCCGACGTTAATTGAGAGTCTCGCCAATGCCGATGAAGCTGTCTCCCAGGGGAATCCGTCATAATCCAATCGCTCTGCGGCACCGCTGACAAAACGGTAGCTTTCAGCAGCACATCTTTTTTGCTCCGCCTCAGAGAGCGATAAGCTTCCAACAGCCAGCACGTTCAGCAAGTTGATCTGATCGTACGCCTCATGGTCAATTTCCTTGGTAAGCTCAATTGCTTCGGAAAACAGGGCTTCCGCATCAACAGGGCTGACCGGCAAAAGCAACCTGCTGTAGGATAGAAGTGCTTCCGTTTTCTCCGAAGAGGCGCATTTTATGTGTTCCAACCCCTTTACCCTGTTTGTAACGGTTTCAAGTGCCAACGAATGCTCTGATTGCCTGAGAAGAAGCATGCGAAGTAACGGAATCGCATCGGTGCCGAATTGATTTTTGTATTTTCCGCTCAGGATTTCCAACGACTTTTCGAATAGTATCGGTGCTGAAAAACCCGGAATTGCCATGAGGCTCAAAACACTTTTGGCGGCGGATAGCCTAAGATCTTTAGCCCAATACTCCCGGTCAAAACGATAATTGCTGGCGTCAATCCCTTTCAGCAGCTCTTTGACGGTGTTGTCATCAAAGTGACTGCCGTTTTGCTTGGTAATGAAGGAAAGCCTGCTTTCATAGAGCGGGAAAACAGCTTTGACCTGAAGTGAAAATCTTTCGTACCGCTCGCTACACTCTCGTTTTTCTGCTTTTGTCTCGCCATCACCTGACTTCGTGGGATGACATAACGCTTCAGAACTGATGGACGTTAGATAGACATCTATTGATATTTCACCTGCGTCCAGAAACCTTTCAAGTAGCCACATGCGGATAGCTGCATCGAGAATCTGCGGTTGAGTTACGTAAAATCGCTTTTCCAGCGATTGGTTAAGTATTGTCAGCGCCCTTTTGATGACACCACTGTCAACACCTGACCAGACCGCCAACTCACAAGCTGTCAGCACAATTCCAAAGTATTGCTGCTTCCAGCTACTTGATGCGGAGGTGTCATACATCACATTTGGGGGGATATGACCTCGCCGTAATCGTGCGAGCGATCTTTCCAAGATGGCCGCATCAACCGGAAAACCCGCAAATGCAAGAGGAATTGCCAACAAAAGGCTCCAAGGTTCTTTCAGGAGGGTCCCATTCAACACTTCCTGAAGTTGCTCATGTCGCCCGTTGTGTACCAAGGTAGGAATAATCCTTAAACCGACTCGAATCGGAATATCCTTGGGGCTCCATCTTCGCAGTTCACTCAAGACGTATTCAGCATCAGCAATTCTGAAGATGGCTTCAGCCCTAGCGGCAATGTCATCATCAGTCACTATCCACTCTTTATGGGCTCCTTTTCCAGTCATCATTTCGTTTCTACGCTGAAGCCAGGCATCATGGGCAATAAGCCGTTCTCGCGCAGTTGTTCGATCACCAATACGCGCCGCCCTTGCTGCATCCTGCGCAAGAACCGAGCCCTGATATCTGGCATTGTTGCTGTCTGCCAATACCAGCCGCCGAAGCGTCGGCCATGCAAACCAAACCGCCAGTTCAGGATTTTTCGACAGAACCTCTTGCAGGCTCGCCTCGTCTTTATTGGCATCGGCACTGATAATGATGGTTTTGATTGAATCTGTAATGCTACCAGTCTGACGACAGGCGTGCAGCGCCAAGCGTAGACGCCTTACATGGATTTCTCTTCTGATGACCGGGTCAGGAATGATTTTGAGAGCAGATGAATGTTCAATCAACGAGAGTAAGGCGTCGTTGCGAGAAGCGATTACCAAGGAATCGGCAACATGGGTTGCGGCATAGGAATCCGTTTCGTGATGCTCTAAAAGATTATCTGCCACACGGTCCTTCATTACAGCCATCTGTGGTTTTGCTTCATCTTTGATAAAATCTTCGAAGTCCTCATCGGCGATAAGGATACCCTCTTCACCAGCCTTGATCCCCGGCAATAAATCGTTAACAAGATCGATTACCAGCTCAGAAGTGGTACCTATTGCCGCCGCGAGATGCTTTGCCGGAATTGGCGGCGGCAGCACTGCCAGGGCTGATGTCAACAAGCCGAATAATTCAGGTTGTCCAATTTTTTTCAGAGCAAAATCAAACTGCGAACGAAGCAAATCATGCAAGCCTTTTCCAGGTTGCAGGGCAGCAATCGCCTTTGACGAATCGTTCCCGGCAATACCCGCGGCATATCCCTGCACACGGGGAATACCATGGGAAAGCTGATGAAAATCAGCTACCCACTCATCTGTCACCTGCGGCCAGCAGGTTTTAACAAATTCTGTTGTTTCATCAGGAGAAAACGGTGGGCAGACAATTTTCGGAGTATTCTGGGGTAAGTTGAGGCTGGATTTTCGCGCGGTTCTGGAGCTAATGACAATGCTAACGTTTGCAGGCAGTGAAAGGATATCAGCGCTACATAACTCATGGACAAAGCATGGTTCCACTTGTGCAGCTTTTACTGCCGCCGTCACCGCATTGTCAGCAGCATCAACCACAATGACAAGGAGTGCGTCTGGATACGCACTGCCTAATACGGAAGCCGATTCATGCAGGCGCTTTATGAAACGGCGAACATCAAAAGGCTGACGTTCGCCGCGAGGGATTATAAAAGGGGTTCCAAGGACAAGAGCTATGTCGTTAATGATTTGTAAAAAAGCATTTTCCGGCAAATGGCGTTTATCATTGGAAAACAGATACTGCCCACCGCCAAAACAGTCATATACCGTGAGACACGACCCCGTTGGCAGCAGCTCGCTGATTTGCTGCAATGTTGTGGTTTTTCCGCAACCACCTGGGCCGTGCAGACATATCAGCCGGTTCCCTGCAAGCATCGCGTCAAGTAGCTGTTTTGTAGCATCCCTCACTATCGGTTTTTCAATTGTATTGATCTTTTGCGGACAGGGGAAAAGCGCATCGGGATCGGCAACATCAAACCACGACAACACGGTTTTGAAGGTTATTAGCTCCCTGGTTCGCTCTGGGAGCATCAGCTCTCTGATGCGTTTAGCAAGCTCGGCATAATCTACCGAGGCATTCCCCTCAATCAAGTCGGCAATAGCAAGAATAACTCGTTCACGATGTGAAAATCTGGAATTGGTGCTACATTCAGAGAAATCAACGGCATTGAAAAAGCTGGTCAACTTCTTTCCGGTTAAACCAATTGCTTGCTTTATGGTCTGATAACTAGCCTTAAGCTCATCCGATATTTTACCGCCACTGGCGCCTACGGCGAATACTTTCAAGACATTATCTGAAATCGGCTGATTACTTACCAGACGGATTCTCAATTGTGCATCAGCCTTCATCCGTTTTTTTGCTGCGGCAAAATCATCTGCCACTTTTCTGAGAACGGAATTATTACCCCTTGTCGCCGTTGAGTCTGTAAGGCGGGAGACAGACCAGGCAATTGAAGGATTGCCGGAATATTTTAGCTGCACAAGGTCTACATGTTCTGCAGTTTCAAAACGCTCACCACCAAAGAAGAGTCCGCAGTCTACGCCATCCCAGTGAGGTTCGCTTTCGCCATCTATCTTAGCAGCAGCTACACCCTCAACCGTTACTGCGGCAAGTTTTGTTTTTGGCTGCAAAAGAGTAAGAATCTGCTCCAACGCCCACAGTTCATGGAATTGGTCGCCTGCGTTAGAACCTGTGGCACCGCGATAATCAGCAGCATGGGTCATGAAAACACATCCTGATGAGTATGGGATTCGGACTGAGACATAGGTTCCTTTTCAGAGCAACGGCAATGCGGGTCTTACCGGTGCCGGTCGCCATGACCAGCAGAAACCTGCGCCGGGCCTGCTCGACGACTTCGGTGACCCGCCGCACCGCCTCTGCCTGATAATCGCGGTCGATAATGGAGGTGTTGATTTCCACCGAATGGAGCGGCTGGGCGTAGCGCCGCTGGTGGACAAGCCGCTCAAGATCGTCGATGGTGAAGAAGCCGCTTACTTCGCGGGGCGGGTAGTTGGCACGGTCCCAGAAAAGGAGCTCCTTGCCATTGGCGAGGAAAATGAAAGGATCATATCCGAATTGACTCTTGAGTTGATCGACATAGTCCGCCGCCTGTCTCTTCGCAACAATTGCATTTCTACTTGAACGCTTCGCTTCGACAATGGCGATCGGCCTGCCGTCCCTACCGAGAAGGGCGTAATCCACAAAGCCACGCTGCTCGCGCCATTCCGGATCATCTTCGGCAGCGCGGATCAGGAACTCTTCCACCAGAGAGCGAGACTTGAGCCCCCAGCCTGCTTTTGCAAGCTGCTGGTCGATTATGTTCTGGCGAGTCTGGGATTCGGTCAGGGACACAGGTTTTTCCCCAAATGGCAAAGAAAGAGTGGAGCTGTATCTTTTTACCAGAATCCTCAGTCCTTTTCCAGATGAAAACCTCTAAAGGAAGGGCACGTGATCAGGGCGTAAGCAGTATCAGGCGGAGCAAAAAGAACAGGGCGAACAAAAAACGGCGCGACCTTGCCGACCGCGCCGTTTCAAACCTTACCGGGAATCCCGCTTACCCCACCGCATGCTTGGCGAGGTAGTCGGCCACCCCTTCTTTGGTCGGCTTCATCCCCTCTTCACCCTCCTGCCAGTTGGCGGGGCAGACCTCGCCGTGGGCCTCGAAGAACTGGACCGCATCCACCATGCGGAGCGCCTCGGCCACGTTGCGGCCGAAGGGGAGATCGTTGATGATGGCGTGGCGGATCTTGCCATGGGGGTCGATGAGGAAGAGGCCGCGCAGGGCAACCGAATCGTTGAAGAGGATGCCGTAGGAGCGGGCGATGGCCTTGTTCAGGTCCTGGACAAGGGGGTACTGGATGTTGCCGATCCCGCCGTTCTCCACCGAGGTGTTCTTCCAGGCCAGGTGAGTGAACTTGGAGTCGACGGATACGCCGACCACGTCGCAGTTCTTCGCCTTGAACTCGCCCAGGCGGCGGTCGAAGGCGAGAATCTCAGAAGGACAGACGAAAGTGAAATCGAGGGGGTAGAAGAAGAGAACGACGTATCTCCCCCGATAATTGGAAAGGGTGATCTCGCCGAAGGTGTTGTCCGGCATGACGGCTTCGGCGGTAAAGTCAGGGGCTTCCTGGGTTACGAGCGTGGTGAGTGACATCTGGGAGTCTCCTTTCAAAGTGCACTTAATTCACTATAAAAAACATAACAGTGGAGATGGCGGTTGTCAATTGAAAAAGGACAAATTTTATCTTTTTTGTCCTGTTAGGTAAATCTCCCGTGCGATGCGCTTCCCGGCGTCGGTCAGGAAAATCCGCTCGATCAGCCGTGTCACCTTTGCATCATCATCCAGCTCGCATTCGTCCCCCAGGTTGACGAGCCAGTCGGCGTCCCAGATGGCCCGGAAGTTGGCGGAGTCCACCTCTCCCGGCGAGTGATGGGAAGCGATGATGGCACAGGCCTCGGCGATGAACGGTTCAATGTAACCCAACCGGCCCAGAATCTCCCGGGCCACCGGCGGCCCCTCGATCTCCTGGAGATGGCCGGCGGCGGAGCCGTGCTTGCGCTCGGCCTCGGGGATGCCGATGTCATGCAGGAGCGCCGTTGCCAGGACGAGCTCACGGTCCCCCGGCTCGTGGAGGAGGAGCCGGCGGGCGAAGTCGGTCACCCGCAGGGCGTGGTCGATCCTGCGCCGGTCACTGCCGAAATACTCCTCCATGGCTGCCTGTATTGACGCGATGCGCTGTTCCATATGCTCTGCTCCTCCCGGGCAAAGGTGGTTGTAGGGGCGATCGGTCGGTCGCCCCTATGCCTCTTTCACCTCTCCACGAATACCGATGGTCACTTCCCGGAACGGGATATCTTTCCCCGAGGCAGCCAAGGCCTGGCGAGCCGCGATGACAATGCCGCCGCAGCAGGGGACCTCCATCCGCACCACCGTGATGCTCCTGATGGAGGCGTTCCGGAAGAGCTCGGTCAGCTTCTCCATGTACGCCCGATTGTCGTCGAGCTTCGGGCAGCCGACCGCCACCGCTCTCCCGGCCAGGAAGTCCCGGTGAAAGTCGGCATAGGCGAAGGGCACGCAGTCGGCGGCGATGAGGAGATCGGCGTCCTGAAAATAGGGGGCGGTCACCGGCACGAGGTGAAGTTGGACCGGCCACTGGGCGAGGCGGCTTGGCTGCTTCTCCCCCGTGGGTGCACTGGCGGTTCCGGCTGCGGGAGCCAAGGTCATGGCGCGGGAGCCGGGGCAGCCGCCGTGATGGTGGGCGTGACGATGCGGTTCGGGCGCAGCATGCCCAGCCGGTGCGTGTGGCTCACTGCCGATTTCCTTCAGGTGCACTTCCACTGCCGCCTCGTCGAACTCATCGGCTTCCCGCTCGATCACCCGGATGGCGTCCTGGGGGCACTCGCCGAGGCAGGCACCGAGCCCGTCGCAGAGGTTGTCGGCAGAGAGCCGCGCCTTGCCGTTCTCGATGCGGATGGCACCCTCGGCGCAGGCTGGGACGCAGAGCCCGCAGCCATTGCATTTCTCTTCGTCGATCTGGACGATTTTTCTGATCATTCGTTTCCCCTAATTCAAATGAATTTTTACGTTTTAAAATAAATAATGCCAGAGGTAGTCAAGGCGTCCCCTCATAATCATCCGCCGTCCGGAAAAGGCCATGATCTCGCGGATCCGGGCCCGGTACTCCTTGCTGTAGCAGTGGATGTGGCAATTCTTGCAGGAGGGTTTCGGGTCGAGGGGGCATTTGCGGCGCTTCTCCAGGGCATAGGCCACCAATCCGGCACAATCGGCGCAGAGATGCACATCTCCGCCGCCTCCTTCCGCGTCCGTTGCGGCAACCCTGGGGTGGTCGTTGTGCTTTGCCCGGCAGAAGACCCGGACGAAGTTGATGAGGACTTTCAGGTCCTTTTTCTGGGCGCTCGTAAACAGTTCCATGAAACCAATATTAGGGGAAGCGGGCTGCGAAAGGGATGACGCAGGTCAAAAAACAGCATCTTGTACAAGAGAGAAGCCGGTTTTCTTCCCGGATTACCAACGGACAGTCGGTTTGATGTTCTTCGGCGTATAGCTCTTGATCACCCGCAGTCCCTTGCCGGGGACGCAGACCGGTTCGAGCTTTACGGCGACAAAGCCGATGACGCTCATCTCTTCGGGGAGATCGTCGGCGATCATGACCACCCGGAACCCGACGAGATCCCCCACCTCGGGCCAGTCGACCGCTTCCTTGAGGGTACAGGCCCATACCTCCCGGCCGCTTCCCTTGCCAGCCAGCCGTAGACGGAAATATCGCTCTCCCTCGACGCCGGTCCTCCCCCGTTCCTCCACGAGGGCGGGGATGAGGGCCTCGATAAGGATGCGATTGTCGAACTGCTCGCAGGCATAGTCAAAGGCGGCCTTGTTGTCGGCAAAGGTGATCGGCGGCTGTTTCCTTTTGAACCAGCCAAACATGACAGGCCTCCAGTGTTGCAGGGCAATCTGCTGCAGGAAAAAAACCCTATGCGTAAGTATAGCAGAAGCCGACGCGCCAGGTAAAGAAAGCTTTCCCGGCGTCTTTGCTTTTCCGCGGCAAATGTGGTATGAATGAGCCATTATGCATGGAGAACCAGTGATAATTCCCCGCCCGGAGCACACCGTATCCCGCAGGCTCCTCAGCCCCAACGCCATCAGGACCCTCTACCGACTGCGCGACAACGGTTTCACCGCCTACCTTGTTGGGGGAGGCGTGCGTGACCTTCTTCTCGGTAGGGAACCCAAGGACTTCGATGTGGCGACCGACGCCACCCCCAGTCAGGTGAAGCGGCTGTTCCGCAACTGCCGCCTCGTCGGTCGCCGCTTTCGACTTGCCCATCTTCACTTCGGCGACGAAATTATCGAGGTCGCCACCTTCCGCGCGGCCCAGCCGGAGCAGGCCGAGGACGAAGAGTCCATCGAGCGGCCGCCACGCCATCTGGTGAGCGACGAGGGGGTGGTTCTCAGGGACAACGTCTTCGGCACCCCGGAAGAGGATGCCCTGCGCCGCGACTTCACCGTGAATGCCCTCTTCTACAATATCGCCGACTTCTCCATTATCGACTACGCGGGGGGAATGGAAGACTTGCGACGCGGGGTCATCCGCACCATCGGCGATCCCCGCCAGCGCTTCACCGAGGACCCGGTACGCATGGTGCGCGCCGTCCGCTTTGCCGCTCTGCTCGGTTTCGAGATGGAGGAGACGACGTGGCAGGCGCTCCTCGAACTCGCGCCCACCATCGTCCGTTCCACCCCGCCGCGACTCTACGAAGAGATTCTCAAGCTCTTCCTCCAGGGAGAGGCGGAGGCGAGTTACCAGCTCCTGCGCCGGACCGGGCTCCTTGCCGCTCTCCTTCCCCGGTTCAATGCGTGGCTGGATACGGAAACGGCTGACTTCCCCCATGTCTGGGTGGGGAAAGCCCTGGAGTTCGTCGATGAGCGACATGGGGCCGGTGAAGACGTCCCGCCGCATGTTCTGCTCACCCTCTTCTTCGGTCAGTACCTGGAGGAGAAAGGGGAAGGCTTCCGGGCGGAGGGGGTTCCCCCGCAGCAGGCGGTCGACATGGCCATGGCGGAGTTTCTCGGGGAAACTGCGCCGACCGTGCAGGTCCCGCACCGGGTAGCCCTCATGGCGCGCCAGGTTCTGGCCATGCAGCACCGCTTCCGGAAAACTCCCGGCCGTCAACCCCACTCGTTCATGGCCCGCCCCGGCTTCGGCGAGGCGTGTGTCTATCTCCGCTTCCGGGCCGAGGTGACCGGAGAAGACAGGGAACTGCCCACCTGGTGGGAACAGTTTGTCCGGGAGCACCCCCTTTCCTCGTCTCCCCATGAGGGGGAGGCGCCGGAGCAGCCACAGCGACGCAGACGGCGCAGGCGTCGGCGCTCCGGCCGGGGGAAGTCCCGGGACACCTGACGGTTCCGGCTACGAACGTCCCTCTTCAACCTTCGTGTGAGCATGTAATTGACTATATCCAGCTATATCCGCAGTTATCCATATGCATCCATGGTTAACGACGATTTTTGAGTTTAGCACAGGTCCCGGATACTGACAGACTATAACGGAAAGGAAGCAGCCCACCATGGCACATACCCCTTACTCCCTCGATGCGAGCATCGGCAATACCCCCCTCGTCGAGCTGGCCGGCATCAACCCCAATCCCAGGGTCCGGATCCTCGCCAAGCTGGAGGGAAACAATCCCGGAGGCTCGGTCAAGGACCGACCGGCCCTCTACATGCTCACCCGTGCCGAAGAGGAGGGCGCGCTCGGCAAGGGGAAGACAATCCTCGAACCGACCTCGGGCAATACGGGCATAGCCCTTGCGATGCTCGGTGCCGCCAGGGGCTACCGGGTAAAGCTCGTCATGCCGGCCTGCGTCAGCCTTGAGCGACGGAGCATCCTCGAGGCGTTCGGCGCCGAGGTGGTCCTTTCTCCGGCCGAGGAGGCCACCGACGGCGCGATCCGCCTCGCCCACCGCATTCTCGACGCGGAACCGGACCTATACTATATGCCGAACCAGTATGCGAACCCCAACAACGCCCTGGCCCACTACGAGACGACCGGCCCGGAGATCTTCCGGCAAACCGCCGGCGAGGTTGACGTGTTTGTGGCGGGGATGGGGACGAGCGGTACACTCATGGGAGTCGGCAAGTACCTCAAGGAAGTGAAGCCCGGGGTCCGGATCGTCGGTGTCGAACCGCGGCTCGGCCACAAGGTCCAGGGTCTCAAGAACATGCAGGAAGCGATCGTGCCGGAGATCTACCGCCCCGAGTCCCTCGACGAAAAAATCACCATCGACGACGATCCGGCCTTCGAAACTGCGCGTCTTCTGGCGGAGCGGGAAGGACTCTTCGTCGGCATGTCGAGTGGGGCGGCGGTGGCCGGCGCGCTCAGGGTGGCCGCGGAGATGACCGCGGGAACGATCGTCGTCATTCTGCCGGACCGGGGGGACCGGTACCTGAGCACGGCCCTGTTCCGCTCGGTCTGTGCCTGCTGCCCACCGTGAGTTTGCGGGAAAGGAGCGATGCACGCGAGAGGGGCTGCCATGGCAGCCCCTCTCGTCGTATGGGGCCAGTTTAGCGCGGGAGGAGTTCCTCTATCCGTCGCAGATCGAATCCTTCTACGATCCTCCCGGAGATGATGAAGGAGGGGACACGGTCGATCTTGTACTTCCGGGCAATGGCCGCGTGCTCTTCAAGGAGCCGCTTTCCTTCAGGGGTGATGCCGCCCGGTTCCTTGCCATCGAGCTTTCCCGTCATGACCTCGTCATAGGCGTGCGCCTTGTCGGAAGCAGAAAGGATGTACTGGGCCTTCTCCCGGGCGTGGGGATGCATGGCCAGGGGTTTGAGAAAGATATAGAGGGTAACGTCACGCCGGTTGCGGAAATAGGCGGCCGCCTTGCGGCAGAACGGGCAGTCCGGGTCGGTGAATTCTATGACCATGGTTTTCCCGGTACCGATCCTGATGGCCTTCCCGAGGTCCATTGTCTCGCCGGCCGAGGCAGGCCCGCTGGCCAAGGTCACGAGAACCGGGAAAAGCACGGCGATCCGGGATATGGCTTCTGCGCATTTGTGGGCGATGGACATGCTCACCTCCCGAAGGTGTCTAAAGTCCGACGTGCACGGCGGCCATCATCATAGAAGGAAGCGACCAAAAAAGCAAACGGGGAATGCGTGTCCGAGTCGCCGGCTGTTCCGGCAGAGAAAAACATATCGGAAATTTTTTATGACAACCGGATTTTGACAAGCAGTATTTCCGTGATATACATTTAATGCAACTAATTAACAGTTATTTATTTTTTGTTAATGAGACTGCCTGGTGAGGGATAGTTTCTCGTGCAAAGCAAGCGCCGACCAACGTTCTGCGTGGAAATGGCCAGGCCGGAGGCGATCCTCGCCGCCATAGGCGATGGGGTGAGCATCCAGGGTACCGATTTCCGCGTTCTCTACCAGAACCCTATCCATCGAGAGCTCATGGGTGATCACCTGGGTGCATACTGCTACCAGGCATATGAGCGCGAGGGTCGCGTCTGCCCTGGATGCCCCATGGCGCTGTCGTTCCGGAGCGGCAGAATTCATACGGTGGAACGGAGTGTGGCCACCGAGAAAGGGATGGTGCACTTCGAGATCACCGTCTCTCCATTGAAGGACGCCGACGGTGCCGTGGTGGCCGGCATCGAGGTGGTGCGGGACATTACCGGGCGCAAGCAGGCAGAAGAGAGGCTGAGGTATACGAGCTCTCACGACGTACTGACCGGCCTTTACAACCGGGCCTATTTCGAACAGGAGCTCATGAGGCTGAGCCGGAGCAGGCTCTTTCCCGTCAGCATCGTGATGGCGGACGTCGATGATCTGAAGATCATCAACGACAGTCACGGCCATGCCGCCGGGGACAGGCTGCTCGCCTGGGTGGCGCGTCTGTTCCTGGAGGCGTTCCGTGCGGAAGATGTGGTGGCACGGGTGGGCGGCGACGAATTTGCCGTGCTGCTCCCCGTCGCCGATGAACTAGCGGCACGGGAATCCGTTCAGCGGATCAGGAAGAGCATGACAGACGATCATGACGCCTGCAAAACCGCCGTAGGCCTCTCGCTGGGGACGGCAACGGCCCTCAACAGCGACCAGCTGCTTGCTGCCCTGACACAGGCCGACCAGCGTATGTACCAGGACAAACTTACCCGCACCGGCCGTCCTCCCCGCCAAATTCTCGCATCAGAAACCAACCACTCATTTCGGGCTTCCCTCGATTAATTCCGCTTTGACACCCAGCTCGCGTTTCTGAGTAGATTTCCTGTGTCGGGCTGATGTGGAAAGCCGGCATGGCCTTGGGCCAGGAGGCACTGCCTGCCGGTCGCGCCGGCCTGAACGGGAAAAAAGGGCTCCCCATGACGACCCACCTGTGCTAGAGTAACCCATTACCCTGTCCGGAGAAGGAAACAGATGGCAGAGATACGGATAACCTGTCCCCACTGCGGGTTCTGGAAGGACGTGGCGCGGGAGGTCATACCTGCTGGCGAGGCCAGGGTCAATTGTCCGCGCTGCCGGGAGAGCTTCATGCTGGAAGGGGCGTGCAGTGCTGTCCCTGTTGCAGAAGAGGAGCCCCTTCGCCGTCAGGAGGAGGTCGCGCCACTGCCAGATGCCCCTGAGCAGCGGGAAGCATCTCACCGCCAGCCGGATGAAACGACGGCGCCGATTGGGGAAGAGCAGCAGGAAAATCCGGAGACAGCCCCCCTCGGGAGCAAGACGGTGGCACCGGGCCGGCTTGTCGGTATCAACGAGCTTTTCGCGCGGACCTGGGAGATCTACAAGAACCGGATCGGCACTCTCATCGCCCTCTACCTCCTGGCCGTCATCTCCCTTATCGTGCCGCTCGGGCTCTTTCTCTGCGTGGGGTACCTTCTCTCCCTGGGGATGCCCGAGAGCAAGACGGCACTCCTTGCCGGGGGGGGGGTGGCGGGAGGCATCGTCGGCTGTGTGGCAATGTTCTGGGGACTCGGTGCGCTCATCTGCGCCGTGGCCGATGCGGAGCTGGGGGTGAGGGAGGCGCTGGAGAAGGGGTGGGAGCGCTTTCTCGCTTTTTCCTGGCTCTATTTCCTGAGCGGGTTCATCGTCATCGGCGGGTACCTGCTCTTCTTTATCCCAGGGGTGATCTTTTCCGTCTGGTTCGTGTTCGCCCAGTTCGTCGTTGCCGGCGGACAGGCGCGGGGGATGGACGCCCTCTTCGCGAGCAGGGAATATGTGCGGGGTTACTGGTTCGATGTCTTTGCCCGGCTGATCATCATCTGGCTCTTTTCCGTTGTCATCGGCTGGGTGCCGATCGTCGGTGCGGTCCTCTCGCTCCTGGCCATACCCTTTACGCTCATCTACACCTGGCTGGTCTACGAGGGCCTGCGTGAGATCAAGGGAGACGCTGCCCGTCCCTTCGGGACGGGAGAAAAATTTGGCTGGCTGGGGTTGGCCGCGCTCGGCTACCTGCTCCTCCCGTTCATCTTCATTGCCCTTGCCGGTGTCTCGCTGCTCAAGTTCTTCCTTTCCCCGTAAACCGCCGCAGGCTCTCAGCCGATTTCCCGGGGTGTACTCTGCTTCCCGGCAAGGCTCCTGAGGCGCGCCATGTCGAGGATGATGACCCGGCTTCCCTCCACCTCGGCAAACCCCTCCTCCTTGAATTTTCTGAAGGTGCGCGAGAGGGTTTCGCTCACCGTGCCGAGTCGCGAGGCGAGTTCCCCCTTTTTCATGTCGAGGTCGAGGTAGGTCTTTCCCTGGAAGGAGGTCGACTTCCGCTCGGCAAGCTCGATGAGATAGGCGGCCAGACGCGCCGGCACCTCGGCGAAAGAGAGTTCCTCGATCTGTCGGGCGAAGCGGCGCAACAGCAGCGACAGGGAGACGATGAGGTTGAGGGCGAAGCGGGGGTTGCGCTCGAGGAGCCCCATGAACGCCTCCCGGGGGAAAAAAAGCGCTTCTCCCTTCTCCGTGGCGCGCGCCTCGGCGGGATACCGGCCATCGCCGAAGAACGCCGCTTCGGCGAAGGTTTCGGAGGGGTGGACAAAGTGGAGTACCTTCTCCCGCCCGTCAGGAGAGACCTTGCAGAGTTTCATGGAGCCCTGTGCCAGGAGGTAGAAGCCGGCAGCCGGTTCCCCCTCGGTGAAGAGCGCCTCTCCCTTGGCGAAGCTCCGCTTGGTGGCTATGGCTGCCACCTCGGTCAGCCCCTCCTCGTCCAGTCCCGAGAAGAGGAGCGATTTTCTCAGAATTTCCCTGTTTTCCATGGGCACTCCTTACTGATCAGATGTTCGCAATCAAAATGCCGATACGTGCCGGATGATAGCCGATGTTCGCCGTGAAGCCGGCAGGTTCACCGTTCGTCGGATTGTCTTTCGCCTTCGTTCCGGGTACACTTAAGGTCAGGAGGGAGTGTCATGCCGGACAACCACGATGTCATTGTTCTCGGCTCGGGGTCCACCGCCTTTGCCGCGGCGTTGCGGGCCTGCGCGCTGGGGGCGCGGGTGCTGATGGTCGAGAAGAGCGTCCTCGGGGGGACCTGCATCAACTGGGGCTGCATCCCGAGCAAGACGCTCATCCATGCCGCCCAAGTGTATCAGAATGCGCGGCGTGCGGCAAGGCTCGGTTTCGGCGCGGCGCCGGGTGCGCCCGATTTTGCCGGCCTTGCCGCCCACAAGGACGGCGTGGTGCGTCACCTGCGTCAGGTAAGATATCTCGATGTCCTCCGCCAAGTGCCGGGCCTTACCCTTGTCAGGGGCACCGGCCGCTTCGTCGATTCGCGGACCGTGGAGGTGGAAGGGCAGACGTTCAGCAGCGAGCGGATTCTCATCGCCACTGGCGGTGTTCCGCGTATCCCGAATATACCGGGGGTGGAGGAGGCGGAGTGCCTTACGAGCAGAAGCGCCCTCCTTCTCCGCAGGCTTCCGGCATCCCTCGTCATCATCGGCGGCGGGGTGATTGCCCTTGAACTCGGGCAGATGTACCATAGGTTCGGGACGCGGGTCACGGTCATCGAGCACGGTCCGCGAGTCCTCGGCCCGATTGAGGCGGAGACGGCTCTGGCGCTGCAGGAGGCCCTGCGTGCCGAGGGGATGGAGATCATGGTCGATGCGACGGTCTGCGCGGTGAGGCGGGAGGGGAATGAGCGCCTGATGGAGGCCGAGATAGGCGGACACCGGAAGACGCTGCGGGCAGAGGAGCTTCTGCTCGCCGTGGGCACGGCCCCGGCGAGCTCAGGCATCGGCCTGGAGAAAGCCGGTGTCGAGGTCGATGGCAAGGGGTGCGTCCGGGTGGACGACCAGATGCGGACCACGGTCCCTGGTATCTGGGCTGCCGGCGACGTGATCGGCGGGATGATGATCGCCACGGTGGGGGCCCGGGAAGGGATCGTCGCCGTGGAGGATATGCTCAATCCCGGCTGCGGATGCCGGATGGATTACCTGCTGGCCCCCATGGCGATCTTCACCGACCCGGAGGTGGCGGCGGTCGGCTATGGCGAGGAGGAAGCACGCCGGGCCGGCTTCGACGCGGTAACCAACACCATGCCTGTTGCGGCGATACCCAAGGCCCACGTCACCGGGAACACCGCGGGGGTCATCAAGATGGTCGCCGACCGGACCACCGGCCGGCTCCTCGGCGTGCACCTGGCCTGCCACCTCGGCGCCGACCTGATCAACGAGGCGGCACTCGCCGTCCGCTGCCGGATGACTGTCGCCGAGCTGGCAAGCGCCTTGCATGTCTATCCGTCGATGAGTGAGGGGTTGCGCCTCTGCGCCCAGGGGTTTTCGAGGGATATCAGCAAACTCTCCTGCTGTGCCGAATGAAACCGCTGAAAAACGCCCACCTGCGGCGTTGCCTTCGTTCGCTGCGCTGCTCACATACTGATGTATGCTGCGCTGCTCGCTCCCTCGGCGCCTTGCATCTGGGCATTTTTGAGCGGTTTCATCGTTCACCTGAATTCGGTCATGCTGAGTTAGCTTAGATGAGGTACGTTGAGGTTTCTTGATGGAGAATGCTGCAAAAAGTGCATGCCTGGACGGGGATTTGGGGCGTCGGCTCCACCGGGCACTGACGGCGGGGAAGGAGGAACTCTTCCTGGTCCTTGAGGATAGCTCCGGCGAAGTCCTGCACGCCGCTCTGAAGAACCCCCAGCTGGACGACAACCATCTCCTGGCGCTCCTCAAGCGGCGTGATCTTGCCGAGGACCTCCTCAAGGGGGTCTCTCGGCTGAAGGAGGTGGCGGAGAGCCACCCCCTCAAGCTCGCCCTGGTGAAGAATCCCGTCACCCCGGGGCCGCTGGTTCAGACGCTCCTGCCGCACCTTTACCTGTTCGAGCTTGTGGACGTCTGTTTTATTCCCGGCGTCACCCCCGATCAACGCCTTGCGGCGGAGCGGGCCATCATCCAGCGCCTGCCGACCACCCCCCTCGGCAACAAGCTGACCCTCGCCCGACGTGGGACTTCCGCGGTGGTGGAGGCGCTCCTCAAGGAGGGGGACTCCCGGCTGACGGAGGCCTGCTTGGCCAACCCCCGCCTTACGGAAGCGGCCGTCTTCCAGTTCCTCAGCGGGCCAGCCGCGAACGCCGAATCCATCTCGGCGGTTGCTCGCCACCCTCGCTTCAAGAACCGTCCCAACCTTCAGTTGGCCATCCTGCGGAATCCGAAGACGCCGGCGGTCTGGTTCACCCTCTTCCTCCCCCACCTGGGAAGCCATGACGTGCACGGCCTCCTCGTCTCCCGCCGCCTTTCCCCACCCCAGAAAAAACTCGTTACCGATGAGTTGAAGCGGCGCCAGGGGTAGAGCTGGCCGGGACGGCTTCCGGGTACCATCTGCGGATGACGAATCCCTTTCTCCCTTGTTCTCCCGGCGTGTAGTCGTTGAACGGCACCCTCGTCGCCATGATCTCGTCGAGGACCTCTGCCAGCGGGCGCACCCGGACACCTCCCCCCTTCCCCTTGCAATCGAGGCGGCTCTCGATGACCCGCTGCCGGTCAAGGACGATAAGGACGTGCCCCGACCATGTGATGAGGTCGAGGGGCTCCACCATCCGGGCGATCTCGGCCGCGGAGCGCCCGGCGATCGGCACTCCCTGGCCGAAGGCGACGAGGGCGCTCGTATTCCGCGGGGTATAGCCGTCGGTCGCCTCGTAGAGGAGCCCGGAACAGTCGAGTCCCTTGAGCTCCCAGCGCTCGCGGGTTGCCGGGTCGAGGCGGGTAGTGGCGGCCGGGGGATAGAAGCGGAGAAGCTCCGGCACCCCGGCGCACACGTTCCCCCCCCAGATGTACCGTTGCCCCTCGGCGCCGAGGAGACAAGCGAGGATCGCCTCGCGGGCGGGGAGACGTCGGGGGCGAGGAGGTGGCTCCGTGTGGGACGTGGCCACGAAGCGGCTGTCGATGAAGTAGCCGGTTTTTGCCGGGTAGGGGTAATCGGTGGTGGTGACCCGGAAGATGTGCTGGCCGTCTCTTTCCAGAGCGGCCTCGATGCGGAAGACCGTACCCGGCAGGGCGGTGAACTCCACGGCGCGAATAAGCCCGCAGCTGTCGGTCTGGAGGGTTTTCCCGTCCCGCCCGCCGAAAACCGCGGCAAAATCGGAGGTGTTGAGGACTGGAGTTGGAGTGAGGGCGACGGCGTAGCGCTCCCCGGAGGGCTGGGCGAAAGCAGATGAGCCAAGGAGGAACGCGGCTGTGGCGAGCGTGAGAAGGCGCATGATTCTCATCGGAAACATCACCGGACGAGCCATTGATGGACGGCTGCCCCCGCAAGCCACACGGCGAAACTTGCGGAAAGGGTGAGGGGGAGGGAGAGACGGCTCCTGAAACAGAACCAGGCGACGGCGAAGAAGAGGATGGTGGGGATGATCCCCCAGAGTACGCCCCGGGTGTAGTCGGTCATGAGCCGGGTGTCGTCCGGGTTGTCCGTGCGGAGCCAGACGAGGACCAGGAGCGATGTGAGGGGCATGGTGGCGATGAGCCCCGCCAGGGTCGGGAAGCGCTTCCCTATCAGGGCGCAGGCGACGATGATGGCGTTGGCGATCAGCAGCTTCATGAAAAACACGGTGTCGTTCTCCTAACCCGCGATCCTCTCCTCCAGGCGTTCCCGGTAGTCGGGGAAGTCGTCCAGGCTGAACGGCCGCTTGCGCATGATGTTGAACCTGAGGAGCTTGAAATTGAGCTCCCGGAGCTTTTGCCGCCGGGTCTCGTCATCTTCCAGGGAATCAACGAGGTTGCGAAGGGTTGCAATCTCCCGGGCAAGGACCACCTCCGGCGGCAGGCATCCCGCGTTCTTGAGGAGCTTGTAGGCTATCCGCAGCTCTTCCGGCACCCCGGCGAGGTCGTCAGGCGGCAGCGGCTGCCCCTTCCCGGGAAGGTTGTCGAACTCGCCGCGCGCCATCGCCTCCTGGATTCTCCGCTCGGCTATCGAGGCAAAGATGTCCACATTCTTTCTCCTTATTCCGCGCCCGCCACAGCCCGTTGCAGGGGGAGGAGCCGTATCCCCCGCTCGCCGCGCAGCATCGGCATCAGCAGCTCGATACCCCGCGGCTCGTTGCCGTTGCCGTGCACGAGGATGACGCTTCCATCTTTCGGTTGCTCTCCCTTGGCGAGCCAGGCGTCGCTGCCGAGGGGGATGAGGGAGAGCTCCCGGAGCTTCGCAAGCAGAGGGCCGTCGGCGACCAGTCCCGGAAAGCGGAAGAAGGGGGAGGGGACAAGGCCGTTTTCCAGGAGGAGCTGCTCCGTGGCGAGAACTTCGCGGGTGAAATCTGTCCCCGGGGTGAGGAGAAAGTTCCGCTCCAGTGGGGCATGAGGGTCATAGGGATGGCTGAAGGAGTGGTTCACCCAGGTGATCGCCAGCCTTCCCTTTGCGGCCTGCCCCACCAGCCAGGCGAGGTCTTCGCGGTGGTGTTCCAGCCAGCTCCCGGTGATGGCGATGGCGACCGGGACCGGCCCTTCCCGGTGCTGCGGCAGAGCCGTGACCGCCTCAAACATGGCACGCTCAAAGGGCTTGCGCGACGGGCAGAGGTCGACGGTCAGGAATTCCCCCACGACGGGGTGGTCGGCCCGGGTGATGCCGTGGTTCTGCAGCCGGTAGGGGGAAGCGGTGAAGCGGGCGAGTGCCCGGCTGAACGGCGTGGCCTTGAGCTGTGCCGGGTCCATGGGGGCCTCGGAAGTCCTGAGGGAGGCGAGTGTGGTAACAGAGGTTGCCAATGTCCAGGGATTTACCAGCAGGACGTATGGCGTGCCGGCCACTTCGTAGCGCCGGATGGCGACCTGCAGGGTACCGGTGTGGTCGAAACAGGGCTGGTAAATGGGACGGTAGCCGGTGATGTGCGGGCCGGTTCCGGCAAGCGCCGGAAGGGGGAGAAGGATCATCGCCACCAGGAGGAGCAGGAGCACCGAGCGGGCGGCAAACCGCAGTTCTGCCAGCCGTTTCGTTTTTTCCGTTTCGCCGTGCAAGCGATGCTGCATCATGGCTCTAGGCAAGCACCTCGTTGAGTGCCGCATCTATCTTCTCCACGTCCACGCTGGTGTTGAAGCAGGGCCCGAAGGGGCGGTCGTTGAGGATGCCGATGACCGGGAGAGGATAGCAGTCCTTGATCCCCGAGGTCAGGTCCCGTTCACAGGCGACGGCCACCACCAGTTTGGGCCGCTTCTCGATGATCACCTTGCGCGCCAGGGTCCCGCCGGTGGCGACGGAGATGTCGATCCGGTGTTTCTCGGCGAGCTCCGCCAGCCCCTTGATGTCGCAGCGGCCGCAGCGCAGGCACTTGTTGATGTCGCCGGTCACCTTGATCTCGCAGTCGAACAGCTGAAGGCAGTGGGGGAGGAGGATGAGGACCCGGTCGGGGCGGATGTGCAACCGCTGGGACTGAACGAGACTGTTGTTCATGGCGATGAACGATTGGCGGATGGTATCCTTGGGGATGCCGATCAGCTTGCCGATGAACTCGATCACCGGGAGGAGAAATTTGATCACCACCCCGCGCATGAACCGGGTGAAGAGGATGTCCTTGCCGAGGGCGGTGGTAAGAACGAGGAGCAGCGTGCCGAAGAGGGCGACCCCCGAGAGGGCCGCGGTGACGAGCCCGACGAGGCGCGGCAGCTCCGGGTGGATGTTGGCAAGGCCGCGGGTGGGTACCCACCAGAGGAGGTAGATGATCCCGACGATGAGGATGCAGGTCACCCCCATGAGGGCGACGAACAGGCGCTTGCGGGGCGGCGCGGTGTGCCGGTCGAGGTCGCTCACGGCGTGTTTGGCCCTTTCCCCAGGAATACCCCGGGTGTGACGGTCATACCGGCGAGGAACTCGCCGGCCGAAAGTCGCTTTCTCCCCTCCAACTGGAGCTCGTCAATGAAGAGGCTTCCCCCGGCACAGGCCACTTCGAGTCCGGTCCGCTCGGCCCGCAGCACCTCTCCCGGCGTGCCGCTTCCTTCGGCGATCCGCACCCGGAAGATCTTCAGCTGCTTGCCGTCGAGGAAGGTAAACGCCCCCGGCCAGGGGGTCACCCCGCGCACCAGGTTCTTGATGGCCTGGGGTTCCTTTCCCCAGTCGACGAGGCCGTCCTCCTTCTTGAGCATCGGGGCATAGCAGGAGCGGGCATCATCCTGCTTCTCCCGCACAAGCTTCCCGGCGGCGAGGAGATCGAGGGTCTCGGCCAGGGCCTCGGCACCGAGGGCCATGAGCCGGTCGTGGAGGGACTGGGCATTCTCCTCCGGGTCGATGGGGGTCGCCCTCTTCACCAGCATGTCGCCGGTGTCGAGCCCCGCGTCCATGAGCATGGTGGTGATCCCGGTCTCGGTCTCGCCGTTGATGATGCACCAGTTGATGGGCGCCGCTCCCCGGTAGGAGGGGAGAAGCGAGGCATGGATGTTGATGCAGCCGTGCCGCGGGATGTCGAGGAGGCGCTGGGGGAGGATCTGGCCGAAGGCGATCACCACGATGAGGTCGGGGGCGAGCTCCTGGACCACATCGATGAACTCGGGGGTGCGGACCTTGAGAGGCTGCAGCACCGGGATGCCGTGACGCTCGGCGAGGAGCTTCACCGGCGACGCCTGCAACTGCTGTCCCCGTCCCTTTGGCCGGTCGGGCTGTGTCACCACCGCGAGGAGTTCCTCCCCCCGGTCGATGAGCTTCTGGAGCGTGGGACAGGCAAACTCCGGCGTCCCCATGAACACTACGCGCAGGCCCGCCATTATGCCGACTCCTGGAGCCCTTCCGCGATGCGGCGGTATTTTTTCCGGAATATCTCCCGTTTCAGGGGGGAGAGGTGGTCGACGAAGAGGATTCCGTCCAGGTGGTCGATTTCATGCTGAAAGGCAACGGCCAGCAGACCGTCGGCCTGCCAGGTGACCTCGTCCCCCTCCAGGTTGAGGGCGCGCACCACCACCTCGGCGTGGCGCCGGACATTGGCGGCATATTTGGGCACGGAGAGGCACCCCTCCTCCTCGTAGGTTTCCCCGGCGGTGTGGATGATCTCCGGGTTGATGGCGACGATGAGGGCCGGGTGCTCATCCTTGCCGGATACGTCGATGACGATCACCCGCTGGTGGACGCCGATCTGCGGCGCGGCGAGGCCGACTCCGGGGGCGGCATACATGGTTTCCGCCATGTCCCGGACCAGTTCGCGGGTCTTGTCGGTGATGACCGTCACCGGTGCCGACTTCTTCTTCAGCTCCGGGTCGGGATAGGTGAGAATTCTTCTGATCATGGCCTTCCTGCAAGGGTTCATTAACTTTATTACTATATAGGATTTGGGGGCAAAAATGCAAATCATTCCTTCCATCGGCTATCGCTCCGGGATTTTCACCCGTTCCCGGGGGACGTGCACGAAGTCCGTGGACGGCGGGAAGTTACTCCTTGACAAAAGCCCCCCCATGTGCGAAGCGAACAGGGACGTTTTGCGCTCGGAAGCCGGCGGTGGTAACGCGGATTACCAGTGACCCCAAAAAAACACCAGGAGGAGAACCATGCCGTATGTGAACATCAGGATCACCAGGGAAGGGGCGACCGCAGAGCAGAAGGCGGCGCTGATCAAGGGGGCGACCCAGCTCCTCGTGGACGTCCTCGGCAAGAACCCGGCCACCACGGTGGTGGTCATCGACGAGGTTGAGACCGACAACTGGGGGATCGGCGGCGAGTCGATCACGGTGAGGCGGCAGCAGGGAAAGTAGGGGGCAGGTCAAAGCCGCGTTTCCAGTGATGTGCACGGAAAAGGCCCGCAGACGCGAGCTTTTTTTTCGATGACGCTTGCCCCTGTACGCAGGCTGCTAGGCCGCCTGCTGTAACGCCTCCGTCTCGTAGCGGGTGACGAGCGCCGTGTAGCGTTCCTCGAAACCGGCCGGAGCATTCTCTCCCGCCCGGGCATAGCCGGCGAGGATTCCGTCCCGGGCTTCCGCGGGGATGATCCGCTCGGCAAGGGGGTAGAGGATCTCGTCCTCCTTGGCGATGTGCTCACGCAGGAGCTCTGCGTAGGCAAGAGCGTTCGCCGCGATTAGCCGCTCCTGGGCAGGTTTTCCGGCAAGAGCGGCAGTGGCCGCCTCCTCCATGGCCCTGACAAAGGCGCGTCCCTGCTCGTGCTCCATGAGCATGGCAGCCACCGGGCTGTGCTCCCGCGGCATGCCGTTGGCAACGAGGGCCGCGAAGAGGACGTCCTCCTCCTTGGCGTGATGGAAGCGGTCGGCGTAGTTACGGATGAAATCGACACCGTCGAGGTAGAAGCGGTAATCGGAGAAGCTTCCTTCTGCAGTTAGCGGCGCGTTCCGTTCGAGGAGAGTGAGCATCCGCTTGATCAGGTTGTGTTCGCGGACAAGGGCAGAGGTGATGTCCTGTTTCATGGTCAGTTCCTCCGTTCGCCGTCGATGCCGATAATGACAGTTTCCAGCGGGATATCCTTGCCGGAGAGGCCGAGGGCCTGCTTAACCATGACATCGAGGCCGCGGCAGCAGGGGACCTCCATGATCGCTACGGTGACACTCTTCACTGCATTCTCCCGGAAGATTGTCGCCAGTTTCTCTACGTAACCGCCGGTCTCGTCCAGCTTCGGGCAGGCGATGGCGAGCGCCTTTCCCCGTAGCAGTTCCCGGTGGAAGCTACCCAGGGCGAAGGCGACGCAGTCGGCGGAGATAAGGATGTCGCTGTTGGCGAAATATGGGGCGGTGGGTGGGACCAGGTGGAGCTGGACTGGCCACTGCCGCAATTCCGACGGCGTGTTGGCCGCCGCGGTCACGCTGGTGGTTTCTTCCCGTTCGATTACCCGTGCCAGGCTGCCGGGGCAGCCGCCACCCAATGTACTCATGATGTTTTCTCCTTTCGGTACGCTTGTTGTTGATATCTAGTTCGCTATTCCCAGGTCTGCCAGGTAGTCGTTGATTTCCCGTTCGATTCTTGCCTCGTCCTCTTTTGACAGGCCGTGGATGGCGACCACGTCCTTGAGAAGGCATATCCCCACCTTGCAGGTGACGCAGCCGATGTCGTAGTTCTGGAGGATTGCGCCGATTCCGGGGTGGGCTGCGATCACCTCCTGGATTGCCTGGTTGTCGCTGTTGCCGTTCAAGTGCATGGTCATCCTCCCGTCTTCGTGATGATTTCACATTACCCCTTCTCGGGGAATAATCGTATGACATGGGTCAAAAAAAGCGTGTTTTGAGGGAAGCTAAGGCGTTTATCCATGAAACACACGAAACACACGAAACAAATCGAAAACGAGGCCGAATAAAGCAGTTATACAACCGATCGTGCCTGGCTGATTTATTTGTACTGATTCTAGTTAGTGCATTTCGTGTGTTTCGTGGACAATTGCTGTTTGCAGTGATGAGGCGGCAACGTATTGCTTTGTGTTGCAAAGCCTGCATTCAGTAGTTACAGTAGGAGGGAG
>JAMXLF010000093.1 GCA_024281055.1 Geobacteraceae bacterium | reverse complement strand
TTGCTGTGCGAAGATGACTGGTCCGCCGGATAAATTTCAAGTCGTTAAATGCCATGATGTTACTTTCTCTCAGAATTTACGGGATGTTACGAGTTATCAACTCATCAACGTTGGGACACTACTGATTCAAGAACCTTAGAATTTTTGCGGAATGATTTGTCAATTTTAAATTCACACCAGTAATCGCCAGGAGGTCCGTAGCTTCGGCCAACTCCATTTCCAACGCCTACGGTATAATCCAAGATTATTTTATTGCCGCTGAGAAATGCATTATTGAAACGTTCAACTGGAGGGTCCACTAAAGTGGAAGACGACATCAGTTTATAAGTAAAATAGCCCTTGCCGAAAAACAGGCTTAGACACGTAGAAAATAAAATAACTAAAACTAATCCGTATAATTTACGTTTCATGGCAAACTCACTTAAAGTGAATAATCCAACGGCTTGAGGGTCTGCTGTGAAGCGAAGCGGCAACAGCAGCACCCGAATGTTATCCATTAATTCATTTTCCTTGGTGGTGGCCCCTTTTTTGAGAATAACAAGCCATAAAGTAATACAAAAAATGCAATTGAGCTGATTGCCGCCGGGTACCAATTCTTGTCCATGAGAGTAAAAACGCTAAGGATAAAAGTTGCGATGACACCAAAAACGTCCATGAATAATCCACGTTTTTTCGGATCTATTCCGGTTTTGTAACCTAGGTCTGTTAGCTTGTAGAATAATTCGGCAGCACATCTTTTGCTTTCGGTATCATATGAGAGCGAATGCGGTTGTCCTGTATAAAGTGAGACGAGAGATGCTTTCGAAAAATCCTTAATTTCAAGCCATGTATAATAATCTTTATATCGGCCAGAATTTCCTACCCACAACACCTCAGAGCCTTCTCTTTTGTACTCAACTAATCTTTCTTTTGCATAATACTTCTCTGTCAAAATTTCATCAGGGTCGGGGTTGTTATCAGGAAGTACTTTCAACATTATGCCTTGTCCGCTAAAATCCAGCACTGCCGGATCACCTAGCATCATTGATTTGAAAGTGTCTCCATCAAAATAATACGCATTATAAGAACCCATAGACTTAATACTGTTTAAATCAGGGCTATTCCTTAATTCAGCAATCGATGTCTTGTATTTTTGTTTTGAAACATAAATATAAATAATTACGGAAGCAATTGAAGCACCGCACAAGGCGAACGCAATCGCTTTCGTTGTAGAAACATCAAGCCCCCACGCGCCCAACGTAGCTATTGTTAACATCAAGAGAACGAAACAACATGACCAAATATAGAAGGTTTTTTTCATGGTTTATTCTCGCTGGATAACTCGTTAATCACCGGTTTCAGTATATACGGAACTTATTATCTATAAAAGGAACTTGTTACTGATATAGGTAACCACACAGATTCCTGTTATAAGGGACTACTGCCGATTAGACATTGTCACCAGCAACCCGGCAGAGATGAATAACGGGTAGCAAACCTCAAGCAAAACATATTAACGGACTCAAAATAAACCTCGGCAATTTTCAAGTCAAGCAGTTATAGAGGTGCCAGGATGAGCAATGAGGCGGGCCGGGGGAGAGAAATGATAACGGAGAAGATCTCGCGAGGGCGAGAATGAAAATAATCCTATTGAGGCCCCCGCAGCAGCACATCACAGGGTGCATGGTCGATCACCGCCGTCAGATTTTCCACGGCCCGGACGATGATGAACAATCCCGTGATGAAGAGAAACAGAGCGACCAGGAATTTTAACTCGCCTTTAACTGAGGCGGTTCCGAAGCAAGATCGCAAATTTTTGTAAACTATAGGTTGACAATATTTTGTAAAATGGTTTACAAATAATATGGCCAGAGGTTGCTATTCCTTTCAAATGGCTTTAAAGGGATGATTTTATGACCGTCAAAGAATTTATATTCGAGAGCATTTTCCAAGGGAAAAAAACGAGTCTTTCGCAGGCTGTGGCCGAGAAATTTAATATAACACGGCAAGCAGCGCAAAAACATATCAAGCAACTTGTTAATGCCGGTGAACTCTACATGGTTGGCACAACAAAATCGGCTAAGTACGACTTTGTTGATATTATTGATGAGCAGAAAAAGTTTATACTCACTCCTGAAATGACAGAGGATTTCCCCTGGCGTACATTTGTTCGGCCATTATTGGGCAAACTTCCAGCGAATATCATTTCTATATGTCAATATGGTTTTACAGAAATGTTCAACAATGCAATCGACCATTCTGAAGGGACCGCTGTAGTAGTGAGCGTAGCTAGAACAGCATGCCACATTGCTTTAGTGGTAAAAGACGATGGTATTGGTATTTTTAATAAAATAACTAAGGATTTTAACCTTGATGACGAACAACATGCAATCCTCGAACTATCAAAAGGTAAATTAACTTCAGATCCTTCAAAGCACAGTGGTGAAGGTATCTTTTTCACAAGCAGAATGTTTGATCGTTTTGCAATCATGTCCGGAAAGTTGTATTCCTCGCATACCCTGGAATATGATGATTGGTTGCTTGAGAATGAAAGACCACATAAAGGTACTTCGGTTTTTATGGATATAAGAATTTCTAGTAATTTAACAGTACGTGAAGTTTTTGATCAGTATGCAACAGTTGACCATCCAGGTTTTTACAAAACGCATATTCCCGTCTATTTAGCGCAATATGGCGATGAAAATCTTATTTCACGTTCTCAAGCAAAACGAGTTCTTGCGCGAGTGGAAAAATTCACAGAGGTCATTCTTGATTTTAGAGGGGTGAACGAAATTGGCCAAGCCTTTGCTGACGAAATATTTCGAGTTTTCTGTCAAGTAAATCCTAAAGTGCACATAACCTATATCAATGCAAATGAAGCAGTTGACTGGATGATCCGCAGGTCGATCGCATCATCAGGTAAAACTGAGTAATTCATATTTAGAAAACACGAAAACACAAAACCGGTATGGCCGCAGAGTCGAGGCGTCTCCTCTGCCCACGGAAACCAAAGCGCTCTCAAGAACTTAAAGCAGGATTGAATGCAACAATTTTTCGAAAGGAGAGTCGAATGCTCGTTGTGCTAATCGCCTTGTTCGGAGCACTCGGTTGTCTGACCCGCTATTTTCTCTCGGGGTGGGTCTACAACCTCCTCGGGAGGGGCTTCCCCTACGGGACCTTCGCCGTCAACATCGTGGGGGCGTTCATCATCGGCCTCATCATGGAGACCGGCATGCGCAGCACGCTCATTTCGGCCAACCTTCGCACCGGCTTGACGGTCGGTTTTCTCGGTGGGCTCACCACGTTTTCCACCTTCAGCTATGAGACCTTCAGACTGCTGGAAGAAGGGGAGTTCCTCATCGCATCGGCGAATGTTCTGGCCAGCGTCCTCACCTGTCTTCTCTTTACCTGGGTTGGAATACTTGCAGCACGTTCCCTATAGGAGGTCACCATGTCCAAGTTCATCGGCGAAAAGGTTCTCATGCGGATTTTTACGGGGGAGTTGAAGAAGTACGGTCACAAGCCGCTCTATGAGGCGCTGGTGGAACTGTTCCGGCAAGAGGGTTTTGCCGGCGCGACCGTCCTGCGCGGGATATCGGGCTTCGGCTCGCACTACGTCTACCACACCCATAAACTGCTGGAACTCTCCGCCGACCTTCCCATAGTGGTCGAGGTGGTCGAGGAGCAGGAGAAGATCGACGCCATCCTGCCAAAGGTTGACGAAATGGTCGAGAGCGGCCTGATTACCCTGGAGAAGGTGAACGTGATTCGTTATACCCAAAAGCAGTGGGGAACGCAGCCATGAGCGATGAAGGCCGAAAGCCAGCCGCGCGAGACCGCTGATCGGAAATAAACAAGGGGCCTCTGGGGCCGTCAGTACCCCCTGACGACCACCTCCAGGTGGCCGTCGTTGGGGCAGAAGATCAGGCCATGCACCGGGACGTCCCGGGGGATGAGGGGACTCTCCCTGATGATGCCGACGACCCGTTCCACGTTCTCCACCGGGCAGGAGAAGGCACCCATCCACTGGGCCAGGTCGGGCACGAGGGACTCGATCGCCTCGGGAGCGATCCCCCGCTCGATCATCCGCTGTTTCACCTGCTCCGGGTCGACGGCTGCCATGCCGCAGTCCTTGTGGCCGATGACCAGGACCTCCTCGACCCCCAGCGTGAAGATTGCCGCCACGAGGCTGCGTACCACGCCGCCGTTCGGGTCGATCACCGTGTTGCCGGCGTTCTTGATCACCTTGGCATCGCCGCGCCTGATTCCGAGGGCCGACTCGAGGAAATCCACCAGCCGGGTGTCCATGCAGGTGAAGATGGCGAACTGCTTCTTGGGGTTCTTCGGCAGCGGGGGGAAGGCCCCGGGGCGGACGAATTTCCTGTTGTGCTCGATGATGCTGTCCAGAAGGGTCATCTGGCTCTCCTGTTTTTTATTTTAAATAAACATTGTTTTGTTTTATACGTGTGTTCGTGCACCATGTCAATCGGTTAATTGGGTGCTGCACCCGACAGGGATGCAGCACCCTTTTTTATTATAACTAAAAATATTTCGTTGTAATGTTGCTCTGCGATTGGAGGTCAGCATGCATGACTACCGCGGAAAGACAGCCAGATCGATACCCGTCAGGAGCCGTTCCAGATAGCGCGACCTCAGCTGACGGCTCGCCAGCAGCTGTTTGGCGGGAGGAAGCCGGAGAATGACGCCGAGGACCGCCGCCATGGCCCGATGGCTCAGGTGGGCGTGGCTGTCGAAAATGAGATGCTGGAGTTTACCCCGTTCGATGGCCATCAGCACCACCCGGTGTGCGGTGTTGACCGGCGTCAGCACCCGTTGCGGCCGGGGGGTGAGGCTGAGCGCGCCGCCGGGGCAGGCGCGGACGCAGACCCCGCAGCCGAGGCAGTGATCCTCGTGCAGCACGGCCCTGCGCCGGTTCGGTTCCCCGGGCGCATTGGCCGAGACGAGCGCCATCGCTTCCACCGGGCAGGCGTTGACGCACCTGCCACAACCGCTGCAGAGTCCGGTGTCGATGCGCGGGAAGAAATTGGTGGTGTGGATCGCGTGGAGCGGGGCCAGGCGGCGGGCGGCGATCATCGCCTCGCAGCAGCAGCCGCAGCAGTGGCAGATGAAATTCACCCCCTCCCGGACGTTGTCGCCGAACTGTACGAGGCCGTGCGACCACCCCTCCCGGAGAAGATCGAGCCCCTCGGCGGCGTCGATGCGGCGGGCATGGCCGTGACGGATCAGGGACTCGGCCGCGGCGTTGAAGGTCATGCAGATTTCCTGCGGGGCGTCGCAGGCCCTCCCCAGGTGGGCCATCTTGTGGCGGCAGTAACAGAGCCCCACCCCGATGCGGGAGGCGGTTCGGATCACTTCGCTGGCCCGTTCGTAGTCGAGCACCCGGGAGGCGCTTCCGGCGGGGAGAGCCGCTTCGTGGACGAAGGTTCGGCCGAGCCGGGTTTCCCCCGTGGCGAAGAGTTCCCGGATGAACGCATCTTCAACGTTCAGGTACTGGTAAAGAAGCTCGCTCACTCTCTTCTGATCGATGTCGGTACGGACCCGCATCAGAGAGAATTCGAAGAAGCCGGCCATGGGGGGCGGCAGGAGATAGACCGTTCTGCCGTCCCGCTCCAGGTCAAGGAGGATGGCCCGTGCCGCCAGCCCGTCGAGGATCTGGGACGTTTCCCGTTCTGTCATCCGCCAGATGCGGGCGGCCCGCCTGGCGGTGAAGGGGCGGACAGGGAGCTGCGCAACGAGGGCCGCTTCACGTTCGCTGAACAGCAGGGCAAGGATCTCGTAGAGGAGCTGCGCCGGGGGCGTCCCCTGGGGGAACCTGTTCAGCCGCCCGACCAGCTCGTGATATCCGGCTTTCAGCGTGTGGTGCGACATGTTCACCTTCAGTCGTGTCACTGCGCGGCGTTTCGCCTTCCAGTATACCAACCGGTGTCCCTCCCGCAAGTCTTCTCCGGCGGTTCCGCAGCCATCATCGTGACAGCCGATCCCCATCCGACCACCTTTTTGACAAGCAGTCCGTTCAGGGTAGAATTGCAATTGGGTAGTGTGCCGGGTTATGAAACGGTTCGCTCCGCCTCATTTTTCGGCACGGGAGGCCATTATGAAGTTTATCTTTCAGACGGAAAACAGCTGGTCCTGCCTGGTCCTGCGCCTCACTCTCGGGGTCGTCATGTTTTCCCACGGTGCCCAGAAGGTGTTTGGCTGGTTCGGGGGCTTTGGTTTTGCGGCCTCGCTGGGGATGTTCACCGAAAAGATGCATATCCCCGCACTGCTCGCCGTTCTCGTGATCCTCGCCGAATCGGCCGGCAGCCTCGGCCTGATAACCGGGCTCCTCACCCGGGTGGCGGCATTCGGCATCCTATGCGACATGATCGGTGCCGTTGCCCTCGTTCACTGGCGCAATGGCTTTTTCATGAACTGGTCGGGAAAACAGGCTGGGGAAGGGTTCGAGTATCACCTCCTGGTGATCGGCATGGCCATGGCCCTGGTCCTGACCGGCGGCGGCAAGTTCTCGCTTGACCGGGCGATAGCGGCACGGTTCAAGGAAAGGTAGCGGCAGCCTTAGGGCTGGGGAGGTTCGGATGCTGGCAAGAATAAGCCGCGACGAACTGAAGGAGAAGATCAACCGGGGCGACCGGTTCGTGCTCGTGGAGGCGCTTCCATCCTTCATGTACCAGGAGGGGCACCTCCCCGGGGCGGTCGATATCCCTCCCGGCCACGTGGAGGACCTGGCACCGGAACTGGTGCCCGACAAGGGGGCGGAAGTCGTCGTTTACTGTGCAAGCCCCACCTGAAGCGCCTCTGAGACCGTCGCCCGGGAGCTGGCGGCGCTTGGCTACACAAACGTGCGGGTTTACGCCGGCGGCAAGGCGGACTGGACCGGCGCGGGGCTTCCCCTCGAAGAGGTGGAAAACCCCGTGGCCTGATCTCCCGCCCGGCGGAAAGCGAATAAGGGGGAACGATGAAGGTCTTCGAACTCAGGGATGGCTTCGGTCTTGACGCCCTGGTGCCGGGTGAGCGGCCCGATCCTGTTCCCGGTACCGGCCAGGTACTCGTGAAGGTTAAGGCGGTGTCCGTGAACTACCGTGATCTGCTGGTGGTGAAGGGGCTCTACAATCCCCGGCTCGCCCTGCCGCTCGTTCCCTTTTCGGACGGGGCCGGGGAGGTCGTGGCCGTTGGCCCCGGTGTCAGCCGGGTGAAGACGGGCGACCGGGTGGCCGGCATCTTCATGCAGGGGTGGCTGGCGGGCGAGCTTACCGAGGCGATGGCCGGAACGGCCCTCGGCGGGGCCATCGATGGTATGCTGGCCGAATGCGTGACCCTGCACGAGGATGGAGTGGTACCTCTGCCGGAACACCTCTCCTGGGAGGAGGGGGCGACCCTTCCCTGCGCGGCGGTGACGGCCTGGCATGCGGTCATCGAGCAGGGTGTGCGGCCGGGCGATACCATCCTCACCCAGGGGACCGGCGGGGTGTCGCTCTTTGCCCTCCAGTTCGCCAGGCTGGCCGGGGTGCGGGTGCTCGCCACCTCCCGCAGCGACGGGAAGTTGGAGCGGGCGCTGCAGCTCGGCGCTTCCGAGGGGATCAACTCCACCACGACCCCCGAGTGGGACCGTACGGCACGGGAGCGCACTGGGGGGCGCGGGGTGGACCTGGTGGTCGAGGTCGGCGGGGCCGGAACTCTGCCGAGATCGCTGCGCGCCGTGCGCACCGGAGGATGCATCAGCCTCATCGGCGTGCTGACCGGGACCACCGGGGAGGTGAACCCTCTGCCGGCGGTGATGAAGGGGATCCGGGTTCAGGGGATTTTCGTCGGCTCCCGGGAGATGTTCGAGCGGATGAACCGGGCCATTGCCCTCCATGGGCTTCATCCGGTGGTGGACCGGGTCTTCCCCTTTGCCGAGGCACGCGAGGCGCTTCGCTACATGGAGGGCGGCGCCCACTTCGGCAAGATCGTCATCACTTTGTAAGGATATTTCAGCAATCGGGAGGAAAAAATGAACGGGTGGAAACTGATGGATTTTTGTAAAATCCTTCTCCTCGTGATGTCTGTTATCGTGACCACGGCAACCCAGGGCGGGTGCGAGAGCAGAAGCAAAACGGAGTTCGTCGGCTTCCCCCAGTCCTTTGCGGATCTTGCCGAGAAGGTCCGGCCCGCCGTGGTCAACATCAGTACGACGACCACGGTGCGCGTGCCGGGGATGCCGTTCCAGCACTTCTTCGGTCCCCAGGAGGGCCTTCCCGACGACTTCTTCAAGCAGTTCTTCGGCCAGGGTCAGGTCCCCGACCAGGAGATGAAGCAGCAGAGCCTCGGCTCCGGGTTCATAATCGACCGGGACGGTTTCATCATCACCAACAATCACGTGGTCGAAAAGGCCGAAGAGATCAAGGTGAAGCTTTCCGATGGGCGGGAATTCAAGGCCAAGGTTGTGGGGCGGGATCCTAAGACCGACCTGGCGCTTATCAAGATCGCCTCCACGTTCGAAAATCTGCCGGTCATCGAACTGGGGGACTCCGACAAGATGCGGGTCGGCGACTGGGTCCTCGCCATCGGCAACCCCTTCGGCCTCGAGCATACCGTGACCCAGGGGATCATCAGCGCCACCGGCAGAGTGCTCGGTTCCGGCCCCTATGACAATTTTCTCCAGACCGACGCCCCGATCAATCCCGGGAACAGCGGCGGTCCGCTCGTCAACCTGAAGGGCGAGGTGATCGGCATCAACAGCGCGATTATCTCCGGCGGCCAGGGGCTCGGCTTCGCCATCCCGAGCAGCCTGGCCAAATCGATAGTTTCCCAGCTCCGGGAGAAGGGAAAAGTGGTGCGCGGCTGGATCGGGGTGACCATCCAGCTGGTAACCCCTGACATCGCCAAGTCCTTCGGTCTGAAGGAGGCGCGGGGCGCCCTCGTCAGCGACGTCTTCCAGGGCGGACCGGCGGACAGGGCGGGAATCAAGCAGGGCGACATCATCGTTGCTTTCAACGGCAAGAATGTCAAAAACTCGAACGATCTGCCGCGCATCGTCGCCGAAACCCCCGTCGGGAAGGACGTCGACGTTGCCGTCATCCGGAACGGCAAGGAAGAGCATCTCAAGGTGAAAGTGGAGGAGCTGACGGAGCAGCGAATGGCCGCCCAGAGCCAGGCGCCGGTACAGAGCTTCGGTATGAAGCTGGACGACATCACTCCCAAGTGGCAGAAAATGCTCGGCATCAGGGAGCGGGTCGGGGTGGTCGTCGTGGGCGTCGATCCGGGGAGCGTCGCCGCAGAGGCGGGGATTCAGCCAGGCGACGTCATTACCCAGGCAAACCGGCAGCCGGTGCACAACCTCGCGGAATTCAACGCCGTCATGGCGAAGGTGGAGAAGGGTGCACCGGTCCTCTTCCTTCTCAAGCGGGGAGGACAGACGTTCTTCGTTACCCTGGAGGCGCAATAGCGATTATCGCTGTCCCGTGCGGTTAGTTCCCTGTACAGACCACTGGAGGGGGGAACAATGGCTGATACGCCCGTCGTCGAGGTCTTCTTCGATTATGGCTGACCCTGGTGCTATCTTAGTACCGTGCGTACTGATCGTCTTCAACGGGAATACGGCATATCACTGCGCTGGAGCGTCTTTCCGCTCCACCCGGAGATTCAGGAGGAAGGGATCGAGCTTACTCACCTTCTGGCCAGCAGCAAAGCCGATGTAACGGCAATGCAGGCCCGGCTCATGGATATTGCCGCGCAAGAAGGGCTTCCCATGTCTCTGCGGATTCGCAGCTTCAACACCCGCAACGCCCAAGAGCTTGGCAAATGGGCCGAGACCCATGGGCGGGGGGAGTCCTTTCGGCGAACCGTCTACCATGCCTATTTCGTTGAGGATCGGAATATTGCCCGGATAGAGAACCTGGTTCGCATCGCCGAAGATGCCGGACTCCCCGGGTACGAGGCGCGTACCGTTATTGCGAAGCACACCTTCAGCGCTGCCGTGAACGCCGACTGGCAGCGGGCCAGAATGCTGGGAGTGACCGCTGTTCCCACGCACATCTGCGACGGCGAAAAGCTCGTGGGCTTCCATCCCTACGAGGATTTCGTGCGCCTCATCGGCAAGGGGTGAAGAACACCATTTGTGTCCACGAACGACACGAAATGTCACGAAATTTAAGTCGTTGGTAACGACGGAACCAACGCAACATTTTTTCGAGTCAAAGGCGCAGAGAGCTTTTGCGGATATTCGCTTCTCTGCGCCTTTGTATTGATTTGGCGCCTTCGTCTGGATTATAGTTCCGAAAACTTCATCAAGGGGAGAACGATGACCAGAAAATTCCTCTGCACGGCTCTCATCTGCTGCATGACGCTTTTCATTGCCGTACCGTGGTGCCGGGCGGGCGAGGGAGAGAAGCACTTCCTCTGGAAAGTGTACTCGAAGACCGCCACCGTCTACCTGTTCGGGTCGGTTCACGTGGCGCAGCCCGACATCTATCCCCTGCCGAAGACCATCGAGGAAAGCTTCGACAAGGCGGCAGTCCTGGCCGTGGAGGCAGATCCCGGCCAGGTCGGGGACCAGGGCCTGCAGCAGCAGATGCTCCTGTCAGCAACCTATCCGGGTAACGACACGCTCCGGCAGCACCTGTCGCCGAAGACCTGGGAGATGGCCGCGCAGGAGATGGAGAAGCTCGGTCTTCCCATCGAGCAGTTCGCCAGGTTCAAGCCGTGGTTCCTTGCCATGACCATCGAAATCCTGGAGTTCGGCCGGATCGGCTACAACCCGGCCAATGGCCTCGATGTCTACTTAGCCGGCAAGGCGCGGGGGAAAAAACGGATCGTCGAGCTCGAATCCTTCGACTATCAGCTGAAGCTTCTGGACGGTTTCAGCGAGCGGGAGCAGGAACTGTTCCTTCTTTACACCCTCAAGGACATGGACGGACTCGACCAGGGGATCGGCGACCTGATGCGGGCATGGCGCACCGGCGATGCGAAGACCATGGATACGCTGGTGATGAAGACCCTGCGCGATGCTCCGGAAACCCGGCCGATCTATGACAAGCTGTTTTTTGCCCGGAACCGGGAGATGGCCGCAAAGGTAGAGCAGTTCCTCCGGTCGAAGGAAACCGCCTTCGTCGTGGTCGGCGCCGCGCACCTGGTCGGCAAGGAGGGGGTCGTCGAGCTCCTCCGGCAGAAGGGGTACACGGTGGAGCAGTTGTGAAGCGGAGGCAGAACCGGCCTGTACCCAACATCGGAAGACTGAAAGCCTGCGCGAGCAGGCTTTTTTATGCGTCGCGAATCCCGGCCGGTGAGCGGTTCGCAGGAATGTGCTCCGCCCGGAGAGACGGAAGAGCGGTCATCACCCGCTTCCCGACGCTCTCTCCCTGAGGGCGAGTGGCTGATCGGGCGACGCAGCTTCCTTCCGGGCGAATTTTTTTCGGTGCATTCGCTCGTCACAGAGTTTCAGAGCATGGGGGATATCGTCACCGCTTTCCGCGGTAGCGGCACCGAGTGACAGGCTCACGACGCATTCGGCGGCTGCCGTATTCGCCTCCTTCTGGCATTTCCGGATCCGTTTGACTGCATCCGCGGTCGTTCGTGCGGTCGTTCCGGGCAGGAGCACGGCAAACTCGTCGTCGCCCACCCGGGCCACCATGTCCTCGGTGCGGAAGGCGGCGAGGAGAATCCCGGTGGCCGCTCTGAGCAATGCGTCGCCTGCCTCGTGTCCCTGGTCGTCGTTGACAGCCTTGAGGCCATTAACCTCAGCCTTGACGATACTGACGGGGAGTTGCCGTCCCCGCGCGAGCCGCTCCACCTCGTCGATGAAATATGCCCGGTTGTAGAGGCCGGTCAACAGGTCGTGGGTGCCCATGTACCGCAATTCGTCCAGTTTCCGGTCAAGGTCGCGCACCATCGCATTGAAGGCTTCTGCCAGTTCTCCGATCTCGTCCCCCGTGTCGATATGCACTTCCTTCGTGTCGCTGTTCCCTTCCATGTTCCCGATATGCCGGGTAAGGCGTACCAGCGGCGCCGTGAGAGTTCTCATGCTCAGCCAGACGATCAGGACCGATAGTGCCACACCCATGACGGCGGCGATGACCGAATAACGTGTTGCTTCGCGAATCGGTGCGTAGGCTTCGCTGATGGGATAGTTCGTCGCAAGAACCCAGTTGGCTGTCTTAAGGTGTCTGAAGGAAGTGAGGGCATGCTCCCCCCGGGAGTTGACCGTCTCCTCGGTGCCGTCGAACCCGGCAATAACCTCGTCGAACACCCGGTTATTCCCCGACGATTCATCGCGTTTCATGATGGTGCTCCGGTCGGGGTGCATGATGATGGTCCGGTCGGTGTCGAAGATGTAAACAAAGCCGTTCGTGCCGACCGTGCGGGCGCGTTCTCCGAGGAAGTTGTCCCCGGTCAGATCGACCCCTCCAGCCAGCACGGCGATGACGTTGCCGTCGCCGCCGAAGACCGGCGCCGTGAACATGACCGCCGGGTGATGGTGAGGCTGGGCGGAGACATAGGGCTTTGATATGAAGGGTCTGGCGGTCTCGATGGTTTTCCGGATATAGTTCTGCCCGGAAAAGTCGCTTCCCCTCCGGTGGAGGTCGGGAGACTCGGCAATGAGTTTTCCGTTTGGCGAAAAGAGAAAAATGCCGTTGTCGAAGAGGTTGCGGAGCCCACGCCGCCTGTCGAGAACCTGCTGGGCGAGGGCGCGGTTTTTCGCCGCGGCCCGGGGAATGGTCGATGCCGCGGCGATGATTGCCTGCCGCGTGTCCTTGAGGGCATCGTCGGTATCCCGGGCCATCTCGTTTATCAGTGCGTTGTGCTGGACTGCGAAGGTTTCTTTGAACCTCTTTTCGAAGCGCGTGATGATAAGGGACGCGGACCAGGCCATAAGGATGATGACCAGCAAAGAAACCGCGACGGACATCTTGGTTTTCAGACTCAGACGGACCATGAAGACCTTCCGTGCAGGGACAGTCTCCGTGCAGAACAGCACATGTTCCCGCTTTCTGCCCGCAGACCGCGATCACATAACCACGGACTTCTCTCAAGGACTAAGTTTACATTACTTTTGTCTCATGTAAACCCTACGTAATGACGAAAACCGTCGTTCACCGTCTTGCGACCCTGATGCTTAACTGATTCCCTTATTGCCGAGGGGACGAAACTGCAACCGGCAAGGTTGCCGTTGGATGGGGAGAACTGACCGGAAATGTGGGTGGGCGGGTAAAGCCGGGGATCAGGGACTGATGGGGGAGGTCGGTGCGGTTCCTTCGGTTGTCTCCTGGAAACGCCCCTTTTCAATGTCATGGAGGAGTCCGCGGAACCATGGACCGGCGTAAGTGGTATGGCCGTTTTCCAGCACCACCATGTACGGTCTGCCGTTGCGGGACGAACTGTTGGCCAGGTGGGAGATGAAATTCTCGACGGTCAGGCTCTTCTTGTCCGATTTCTCCAGTTTGTCCCGCAGGTGACGGGCCATCTCATCAGCATTGTACATGGTGCCCTCGATGACGAAGGATACCTTGGAAACTGCTGCCACGCGCAGGAGTCGCTCAATGCGGGCCGTCTCCCCCTCTTTGGCATGAAGCGGGGAAATGAAGATCACAGGGACGAGAAGCAGAACCGCCAGCTGTATCACACCACGCATGCTCAATTCTCTTTCCATGTCACCCTCCTGGATACACCCCTTGCGGGACAGAAACCTGCTCTCCTGATAAATAAGCCAGCAGTAATGAATTGCAGCTAAATTAAACCGGAATGAACGGTAAGTCAAGGGGGTATAGGCAAGGCCCCAAGCGATCAACCGGCAAGTTACCGTACCTGTACACATTTGGAACAATAGTGTCAAACCGATGACTTCCGTGTCGGCCATCCGTTGTCCCTTATTTGTTGGTCGCATCAAAATGTGCAATAAAAGCGCAAAGTTAGTGTGTGCACGGCAGCGTCCGTCGTTGGCACATAACTTGTTATCTATTTGCCAGGAAAGCCGATCCGAACAGGATTTGCCGAATTTTACCATCCAGGCCGGCTCGGTACTCCAGTAACAATCGCGTGCCATATAATGCCAGGAGGTGAATGGATGAAGCGGGTCAGACTCTTTATTCCGGCGGTTGCAGCTGTTGTCATGATGCACGATGACCCTTGCACAGCCGCCTCTTTTCATAACGGGACCATCGGGGACTGTGGCGGCTGCCACCGGATGCATTCCACCGCGGATTCCGCGGACAGCGCTGCATACCAACTCCAGGGGAGCGATGCGAGCTCGACCTGTCTGCGCTGCCATGCGGCTCCCGTTCCCGTCGATCACCAGATGACCACCCATCCTGTCCCCGCCAGCGGGATTCCCCCCCTTGCCCTCACCCCGGGGGGAGACTTCGCGTATGTCCAGAAGCACTATTCCTGGATCGGTTCAAACGGCAGGCTCGGCTACAGTCCCGGCGACCGCCACGGCCACAATATCGTTGCCAGGGATTACGGCTACAGAGCGGATGCGACGCTCCACTTCTCGCCGGGCGGCGAATTTCCGGGAAGCGCTTTTGCCTGTACGAGCTGTCATGACCCCCATGGCAGGTACCGCGTCGTCGACGTGGCCGGCACCGTGCTTGCCGATGGTCCCTCCATCGTCAGTTCCGGGTCGTACGGCGCAGTGCCGACTTCGGCCGGTGCAGTGGGCAGTTACCGGATGCTGGCCGGCCAGGGATACCAGCCGCCGGCTACGGCGGTGGTGTTCGACCGCGATCCACCGATAGCTGTCGTACCCGTAAACTACAACAGGGGCGAGGACGCTGCCGAGGTGCGGGTCGCCTATGGCAAGAGGACGAGTGAATGGTGCGGCAATTGCCATGGACGGATGCTGGCCGGCCAGGGTGGCACGCACCTTCATCCGTCCAACGTGGAGCTGGGGAGAATTGCCGACGTGTACAACGCCTACATCAAATCGGGGGATCTTTCCGGGAACAAAGGGCAGGCCTACACCTCGCTCGTCCCGTTCCAGGTGGAGGAATCCACTGACATAGCCCGTCTGGCCGGGTTGACGACCTCCATGGCTGGACCGGGACCTGCCGACAAGATCTCCTGTCTCACCTGCCATCGTGCCCACGCCTCGGGCTGGGACAGCGTCGGCCGCTGGAACGCCAAGGGGACGTTTCTCACGATCAACGGCGATTATCCGGGTATCGACGCATTTGGTGCAGCGGCTGACGGAGAGAATTCATCCGGCAAGACGCGGGCCGAATACAAAAAGGCAATGTACGACCGCTCTGCTTCCCGCTTCGCCCTGTTCCAGCGTTCCCTCTGCAACAAGTGCCACGCAGGGGATTAGTGGGGCCGTGGGTGTCCCGTCAAGCAGCCAGACAAAAAAAGCCCAGCTCATAGGAGGGAACGAGCCGGGCCAAGGTTATCGCTGCGTTATTTATTTACCGCAAAGAGAAAAGTTTGCAAGCGACGACAAATAAAAAAAGGCAGAGCCGAGGGCGAGTTCGGCTCTGCTACAAAGGAGGTGAAAAACACTACGCAGGTTAATATTACCTGTACCGCAGAAAGATTAATTGTCAATAATGCCGCACGCATGCCAACCTTGACCGTTCTTGCAAACCTTGCAATCTGAGACTGAGGCACTACCGGCAACGGGAACGAATTGACACTTTTCCCCCATTAAGGTATAAAGGTGAAACTGGCGACAGGTCGCCGGGCGGCCTTTTGGCGCTGACGAAGAAGAAATTTGTGCCGGTGGGTGGAGATGCATGATCATTTATTGTGAAAAATGCAATAGCAAGTTCAAGGTTGACGATGCCAAGATCCCCCCAGCGGGTGTCATGGCCAGCTGTTCCGTATGCTCGCACCGCTTCCATCTGAAAAAAGAGCCCAATACGCCCGATATAGTGGAGCTCGGCTCGGAGGCCATCGTCGCCCAGGCAGCCGCTGCTTCCGCAACGCCGGAGCCGGTGAGGATAAGGGCTGAAGACACTGCGGCCTCTCGGATCGAAAAGCCCGCGACGCCGAAAGTGGCGACCGCTGCGCTCCCCACTGTCCCCGCAGCCCCTCCTCTGCCCGCCACAGCCCAAACGCCGTCTGCCGCCACCTGGGACTTTTCGAGCTTTGCCGATGAGGGGAACGAAGCGCTTTGGACCGAAGGTTCCGGTATCGACGCGGCGGAATCTGTTTTTGAGGTCGTAACGGAAATCGAGGAGTCCGACGGTTCACCCGAAATTGTTGCCGAGATCGAAGATGCCGATGACCTCGCTAACGTATTTTCCAGCGACTCTGAGAATGGGGAAACAAGTACGGCACACAAGGCCTTTGAGGATTTCCTGGCGCGGCAATCCGCCGGGACTCTCTCGACGGATTCGGATCAAGTGCTCCCGAAGCCGGCTATGGCCCGGGAAGCGGCGGCAGTTGCAAACACCCAGGCGCCACCGGCAGCCGAGAGAGAGTTGGCTGGCACTACCATCACTGAACGGGCTGGCGATACCGCTCCTGAACGGGAAAGTCTGGCCTCGCCCCGTTCCGAACGCTTCCAGGCTGAACCCGCGGTTGACAGCACGGCGGCTTCCGTGGCGCAGCACCCCGTCCCCGAGATCATTGCCGATCGGCGGAAGACCTCCATTCAGTACGCGATGCCGAAATCCCTCCCGGGGATCGTCTCCCTGCTCGATGAACGCGGCCTGAGCGAAGATTACGTGGTCACCAGGGTTCAGGAGGCCTGCGAGGCGACCAGATACGTGGAAGGCGTGGAAAGGCCCGATTGGCAGACCCGCATCCTCGGCCTCGATATCCTGTGCAAGATGAGGGGCCTCTATCCGCAGGAGAAGAAGGAAGAGCCGGGTAACCGCCAGGTACAGATCGTCGCCGGCATAAACATGTGAAGTGAAGCCGGCTTCAAGCGTCGCTCCTGAAAATCCAAGCACTCATCCCTTTCCCGGTACGTCAAATCTATGAGCGCGCTCAGTTGAATTGTCCGCGCTATCCCATTCCACAAGGATTCCCCCCCTTACGGTTCTCTTTCTTTTCGCTTTATTCCCTCGCCTGAAACCACAACAAATATATTTGTCCGGTCTGGAATTTTATGTCGCTTTTTTTTGAAAGTGTGTTATTCTGAATAAAAATATTTATTGTGGTTAAACATCCATGAAGCTCGAATTCCAAAAAATAGCCGGCGAAGAGGTGCCGGTCATCATCCTTGACTGCGAGGAGTGCGGTGCACCCATTCCGGTCATCGCCCGGGACCTGAAAACATCGAGGCCGGTTGAGTGCCCTGCCTGCAGTTACAGCCGTCCCCTGAGCTACCGGGAGTACGTTACCATCACCGACCGATATGCCGCAGTGCTCCTCGGGTTCCTCGTCGGCCAGTACCAGCGGAACAAGCGCAAACGACCCCGTCTCCACAGCTGACGGAGAGACCATTACGCCGTTATCGATAAGAAGGCCTGCATTTTTCCCGTGCAGGCCTTTTTGTTTCGGCTTTCCGGAACGAAGCGCCTGACTGTGCTACAATTTGGGTATCTGCCAATGTGTAGGGGGTGGTATGGTTATCGGTGTGCCGAAGGAGATCAAGACCCATGAGTACCGGGTCGGCATGACCCCGGCCGGGGTTGCCGAGCTGAAACACGCCGGCAATACAGTTATTATCGAGAACGGAGCGGGGGAGGGGAGCGGCTTCGGCGATGGTGAATACCGGGAGGCTGGGGCCGAGATCGCTGGCCGCGAAACACTCTTTGCGCAGGCCGAGTTGGTCGTCAAGGTGAAGGAGCCGCTTTCCGCCGAGTACGGGCTTCTCCGGGAAGGGCAAGCACTCTTCACCTACCTCCACCTGGCGCCCAACAAGTCGTTGACCGAGCTGCTCCTGGCGAAGCGGATTACCTCCCTCGGCTATGAGACCCTTGAAAGTGACGGCGTGTTGCCGCTGCTTGCCCCCATGAGCGAGATTGCCGGCCGCATGGCTCCGCTCATGGGAGCGTTCTACTGCCAGCGCATCCACGGGGGGACGGGAGTGCTTCCCGGGGGGACAGCCGGGGTGCGGCCGGCCCGGGCGCTCATCCTCGGGGCAGGGGTCGTGGGGACCAACGCGGCCCTCGTGGCCAACGGCCTCGGCATGGACACGGTGGTGCTCAACCGTGGGGTCGAGCGGCTGCGCAAGGTCGAGGAGCTGTTCGCCGGGCGGGTGAAGACCGTGGTCCTGAGCGGGCAGGCGCTCCGGGAAGAGTTGCGGGCCGCCGACGTGGTCGTCGGTGCCGTACTCGTGCCGGGGGGAAGGACACCGCTTCTCATCGACCGGGTGATGCTCGCCACCATGAAGCGGGGCGCGGTGCTCGTGGACGTGTCGGTGGACCAGGGAGGGTGCGCCGAAACCACCGTTCCCACCACCCACGACAAGCCGGTCTACACCGTGGACGGCGTGATCCACTATACCGTCGGCAACATGCCGGGCGCCTATCCCCGCACCTCCACCCTGGCGCTCACCAACGCGACCCTTCCCTACATCCGGGCCATTGCCGACAAAGGAATCGATGAGGCCATAGCCCGCGATCCCGCACTCGCCAGTGCCGTCAATACCCGCAACGGCGAGATCATGCATCCGGCGCTGCGTGCGAAGGATAAGTGAGGTATCCCGGCCTGAAAATTTAAAGGCACGACCGGTTCTGAAACCTCGGTCGTGCCTTTTGTGCTCTGGGCTGCTGTCCGGTCTGCCGGACTTTGCCTTCTTCCTTAGCCAGCTCCTTACTCTTGCTTTCGGTTATACCGCGCCCCGCGCCGCTCTCCCGTCTGCCGGACTTTGCCTTCCTCCTTGAGCTGGCGGATGGCCCAGGTCCATTCGGTGTCGGAGATGTCACTGGCAGAAATGATCTCGGCGCGGGAGTAGTCGCGACCCGGTTGCATGGCGGCAAGGATGCGCTGGGGGACAGGCTGGTTTTTCGAAGAAAAAGCTGCCTGTCCCACTGTAGGCGCTTTGTACGCAACAATGGGCTCGGCAGCCAGAGGGAGGGGTTCTTCACCTCCAGCATAAACACCCCTCACCCGGCGCTTCGCGCCACCCTCTCCCGGAGGGCGAGGGTTATTCCTGGAACCCCTCTCTCTACGGGAGAGGGGCAGGGGGGAGGGGCGCTCCGCCCTGATCCGTTCCAGCAGTACCGATGCCGGTTCGTCGTTCGGGTCCTGCGGCACGAGCTCGCCGCGGAAGGCCTTGGCGAGGATGGATTGGGTGAGCTTGTCCACGTGGGCCTTGGCCGTCCGGTAGCGGGCTTCGAGCTGGTCGGCGAGGGTGAAGAGGGCTTCGACGCGGCGGACGATTTCGTTTTGTTCGGGGAGAGGGGGGAGAGGGATTGGTAGTGCTTTTATCGTTTCCGCATTTATGTTGGGCTGTGTAACTGAAGTAGCGCCAAGACCAAGTAATTCTTGCCCCTTTGAAGACATCAGGTAATGAAAGACGTAGTCGACGGAAATTCCTTTAGTGAAACGAAAGCGTATCAAATAGGCACTCGGCAAGGCTTCGTAATCCTCTCTGAATATAGCCATTTTCCCGATACTGCCTGTTCTTGTAACGAGTAGGTCCTCCTTATTGAGAAGAAATTTTGCTTTTTTATCTTGAGGGATTTCTATGCATGGTGGATTGTTCAGGACAATGCGACCTTTTTCGGTAAAGTCCGTCGTACGTATTGTTGGAATGCCGACTTGAGCATATTCCTCTTTGGCAAACCTTGGGCCATAAAAAGAGTCAAGGCAGTGCTCTGATATTGTTGAGTATTCCCACCCCTCCGGCAACTCCTCCCCCTCACCCCGACCCTCTCCCTCAGGGAGAGGGGGTAAAATCTTACCCTCGCCCTTCGGGAGACGGTGGCGCGAAGCGCCGGGTGAGGGGGCATTTCCCCTCTCCCCTCGGGAGAGGGTGGCCGCAGGCCGGGTGAGGGGGGCTTGCTCCTCCCGCCAATCCGCCGTCAGCCGCCCGGAGCAGGCAGCGGCAAGCACTGACTGGCGGAAACGCTTGATGATGACAGGAATGTTTTCCAGCCGCTGCTGGCTGGCGTCCACCCTGCCCAGCAGCTCTTCCAGCTTGGCGACGATGCGACGTTGTTCGTTGAGGGGGGGGAGGGGAAGTTCAAGTGCGCGAATATGTCCAAGATTGACACGAGGGCGAGTCGAACCTTTTACCTCCAAGTTGATTTGTGAAACGACTTCAGGTGAATTGATGGCGTAAGAAACAAACTCCTTCAGCGCCTTGCGTTCGTTAACTCGTGCCCTGACCACGTCGGCAACGATAACACCTCGCGGCAATGTAGTGGGAACTATGCAAGCCTTACCGACAGGGGCTCCCAACTTCGTTATGATGACATCGCCAGACAGGAATGAGTGCCGTGAAAGCTCGTCGGCCTTCAACGAGGTGACGCAACGAATGTTTTTCTCCAGAAAACGATTCCGGTCGATATTCTGCAACCGGACGATCGGAATGCCAACATCCACGTACTCTGAAGCCTTGAGATTGGAGCCAAACGGACCATCAACTATGTCCTGCTTCGGGTTTTCCGTAAGTTCTTCTAGGTGCGCAGTCGCCCACCCCTGCGGCAATTCACTCATCTATCAAAACGCCTTTCTTCGCACCCTTCGCGCCTTTGCGGTGAAAAAACTTCTGCACCGCGAAGACGCAAAGTACGCGAAGGGAACAGTATTCATATCCAGATAATCTTCACCAGATGCTCCACCTGTCTGAACTCGGGATCTCCGGTAACAACCGTTGCCCTGTGTTCAATGGCCGAGGCAACGGCAAAGGTATTGGCGTAGGACATGGCAAAGCGCGCCTTCAATTCGGCAGCCCGGAAAACCAGGTCGTTTGTCGCCGGCAGCACCTCAATTCCCAATCGGCCGATATTCATCATTACGTCTAACTTTTTCTGTTGGCCAAAACGGCGCTGGACCGTGTAGATGATCTCCCCCAGATTGATGACGTTGAGAAGGGCTCGGGCCTTGCCCTTTTGCACATCTTCCAGAATGGCCTTAACCAGTTGGTCGCCCGCCTCCTTCTGGATGAAACGCAGCAGGGCAAAACTGTGCAGAAGGTAGTCATTCGCGGTCCTTGTCACGCTTGCGCTCCTCCAGTAATTCTTCGGCAAGCGACGGGCCGCCCGCAAGCATCCCCCAGGCAGCAGCTACGGGGTCTGCGACAACAGGTGCAATGCAGATGATGTCCCCGTATTCAACAAAGCGTACTTCGGTGCCGGGCTCGATATGATGCCGCTTCCTGATGTCGCCGGGGATGAGAACCTGCCCCTTCACCGTAACTTTTGCAGCTTTTTTCATTGACGCACCCCTTAGGGTATTACCTTTTTTATAAATTGTAATACTTCTTGGCCGGGCATTCAAGCTGAAAATTTCGGAGGATCAAGCTCTTCATCCGTTCCCCAAGATTCAAGCCTTCTCATAACATTGTCGTGCGGCACAGTCTTCCCAGTCAATGCAGTGCTCTTCCCATCGCGCAATCATTTCTTTACGAAACTTTTCAGCATTGTCTGTCACACCTCCACCCCCTCTTCCCGCTCGATCAACCGCACGATCTCCCGCAGGTCATCCACCACAGCTTCCAGTTCGGTGATCGCCTCGGCGGCCAAGTCCTGCGGTTCGGGGAGCTCGTCGCCGCTCTCCAGGGACTCGTCCTTCAGCCAGGTGATGTCCAGCTTGTAGTCTCGCGCCTTGATTTCACCGATGGAGAAGGAACGGAAGCGTCCTGTTTCGCCGCTATCCGTGCGCTTAGAGCGGCCGTTAGGGTCTTTGCCGTAGACGGTCTCGAACTCTTCAAAGTGCTTATCGGAAAGAGGACGTTCCTTCTTGGTGATTCCGGGGACATTGGAGCGGGCATCAAAGATCCACGTGGTCTCCGTCGGGTACCCTTTCTGGAAGAAGATCACGTTCGCCTTAACCCCCTGGCTGTAGGGAGTGAAGGTGCCGCGCGGCAGGCGCAGGACCGTGTGCAGATTGCAATCATGCATGAGGATCTCGAAGACCTCGCCCGCTTTTCCCTCGAAGAGGCAGTTGTCGGGCAGCACCATGGCGGCCCGGCCGCCGGGTTTCAGGGTGTTCACCACATGCTGCACGAAGTTGAGCTGCTTGTTGCTCGTCTCGATGGTGAAGTCTTCCCGCTCCGGCGCCTGGTTGGCCCCCTTGGTGCCGAAAGGCGGGTTGGTAAGGATCACGTCGTAGTGTTCGTCGCGCAGGGGCTCGTAGATGGTATCTCCCAGGTAGATGTGAGGCTCGACATTGTGCAGGTAAAGGTTCATGAGGGCGAGTCGCCGTGGCCGGGGCACCAGGTCCTGCCCGAAGTAGGTATGGTACTTGACCCTCTTGGACTCTTCGCGAGAGAGGCCGCCCTTGCTCTCTTTCACGAGCCACTCATAGGCGCAGACCAGAAAGCCGCCTGTGCCGCAGGCCGGGTCGCAGATCGTGAACTCGTTCTTTCCGCGCGGATCGGGGCGCATGACCCGTACGATGGACTGAATGAGCACCCGCGGAGTGAAGTACTGTCCCGCCCCCTTTTTCCCTTCGCTGGCGGCCTTTTCCAGAAGCCCCTCGAAGGCGGCCCCCTTCACGTCCACATCCATGGAGGTCCACTCTTCTTCGTCGATCAGGGCAACGATCCGCTTGAGATTCACCGGATTACTGAATCGGGAGGTGGATTGAGCGAAGATGTCGCCGAGAAGCCCGGTCTGGCGGGAGAGTGCCCGGAGCACGTCGGTGAAGTATTCCAAAAGTCCGGTCCCGGACTTCGCCTCCAGCGCAGGCCAGCTACAGTCGGTCGTTACCTGCTGTCCCTTCTCGTTTCTCCAGGTAATGTGCTTCAGGTCGATATCCCGTTCATTCGCCATCTTGAGAAAGAGCAGGTAGGTTAGCTGCTCGATATAATCGCCATAGTCGATGCCGTCGTGGCGGAGAGTATGGCAAAAACCCCAGAGTTTATTTACTACGTCGGACATAAGTTCCTTTGCTTCCCATCAATCCCCTCTCCCGCTGGGAGAGGGTGGCCGCAGGCCGGGTGAGGGGTTAAGTTGGATGGTTAAGGGCTTGATGGATCGTTTCCAATACTTCTTCTGTGTGCTCCAAAACATCATTGTTCCAGAAGCGGAGAACCTTGATTCCAGCTCCTTCAAGTTCTCTCGTGCGTTCACGGTTGTAATTTGCCTGCTCTTCAACGGCATGTCCGCTACCGTCCAATTCAATGGCGACCTGAGCCCGATGGCAGTAAAAGTCGAGAATATACCCGCCTACCGGGTGCTGACGACGAAACTTGAAGCCGCAGAAGCTTCGATTTCGCAACAGGAACCAGAGAAAATTCTCCGCATCTGTCTGTGTTGCTCTCAGCCTACGGGCATTTTGAAGTATGTTGGGTGGAACAGCCATATTCCGGGTTGCCCCTCACCCCTGCCCCTCTCCCAGCGGGAGAGGGTAACTATCCCCTCGCCCTTTGGGAGAGGGTGGCGCAGCGCCGGGTGAGGGATGCGCCGCAACTCACGCCGCCACCGCTTCATTTATCCTCTTGAGAAGTTCCGTCAGATGACCGGTAAAGGCCCTGTTGGCCCGCCCCCAGCCACCGACGTGGGAAAACACCGGGACGTCGTCGAAGTCATCCCGACTGATGGAAAGGTTTTGCACGAGATGGATACGGATGCGCTCCAGCCAATCCATTTGCTCCGGCGTAAACTTTTGGCTGCCAGTGAGCCGCATCATGGCCCGCTGTACCCGCTCTTGTGCCGTGTACAGCTCTTCTTCCGACCGGGCCGCATGTTTGACCATGGAGATGATATCGACCATCGCCTTGTGATAGGTCAGTTCATGGGCCTTTTGCAGATTCTCTTCAGTGAACCGCTGCGGGGCCGCCACCAGCTTGCGGCGCAATTCGGCCAGGGCCTCCATTCCCCAACTGGCTGGCCGTTTGAGCAGGATGCTGATCGCTTCGATCTCATTCTCGTGCTCGGCGATGTAACGGCTGAAGGCGGTCAGGTAGTCCTCCGGCCGGTAGTCGTTCCCATCCGCGTCCCGCACCATCCAGACGCTCGACACCGTATCCTCGGCTTCGTATCCTTTGAGGAAGGTCCGCTCCGGTCGCGGGTAGTTGACCAGCAGGTCCTGGAACGCCTTGTTACGGAGCAGGTTCATGGTGCCGGTGAAGTCCTTCTTCAGGGCAGCGGGTAGCTCTTCGGCGTACCGCGCCACGTCGCCGTCAGGGATATAGGCGGCAAACTGCTCCCGTGCCGCGCCAGACATCTCCTTGGCGATCCGTTGAAGTCGCTTGACCAGGCAGCGGACATTGTGCTCCCTATCCCGGTTCTGCCAGATGTCTTCGATGATCTCGGCGATGGTCCTGCTCTTCGGGGCCGGTTTCTCGGCGGTGATGGCGGTGGCGTTGCGAAAATACGCCAAAAGCGTTCCGTCGAAGCAGTCGAAGACTGTGAAGTGGGACTTGTCCTTGTGCTTCTCGCCCTTCCGCGTGCCCCGACCGACCATCTGTTCGAAGAGGATGCGGGACTTGACCTGACGCAGGAAAACAATGAACTCCAGGTCAGGGATGTCAACACCCGTTGAGAGGAGGTCCACCGTCACGACAATGGATGGCTGCGGGCGGTTGCGAAACTCGCGGATGCGTTGCAGGGGCCGATCCACACGACCGGTGATCTTGGCAACGAAGGCTTCTCCCCGTTCGAACACGTCACGGGCCTTTTCCACCAACTGGTCGGCATGGGACGTATGGGGGAGGTCGTTGGCGGCAAATATCAGGGTTTTGGGGAAGCGCCCGAACTTCTCCTCATGCTCAAGGGCGTACTTCCTTATTTCCTGGAGAATCATTTCGTTCGATACGGGGACCGTGACCTCTTTCTCGATTGCCGAGGCTTCGAAGGCCCGCTCGTCTTCGAGGTAGTCCATCTGCTCCGAGCCGGTTTCCGTATCGACATGGCCGACCAGCTCCCCTTCTTTCAGGAACGTACCGTTCATCCTCACTTCGGACCTTATGGCAACCACATCGTAGTCCACCAGGTGTCCCTCGCGCACCGCCCGCTCGTACTCGTAGCGGAAAACCACGTCACGGAAGTAGGTGGTGGTGTGGGCCGCCGGGGTAGCGGTAAGACCGATCTTGATGGCATCGAAATGGTCCAGCGTCGCCCGCCAGACGGCCAGGTCCTGGGCGGTGTAGCCGCGGTGACACTCGTCGGCGATGATGACATCGAAGGCATGGGTAGGGATGGCAAGCTGGACGGCATCCTCTTCGCCATCTCCTTCCTCGTCCCCAAAGGCTGCTGCCTTGCCGAAGAGGTTGATGGTCATCCGCTGGATGGTGCTGACGTAGAGAAAGGTCGTCCCCGGTCTGGGATCGGTCAGGTAGCTGTTGGGCAGCAGCTTGGGATCGAACTTCTCATTTTCATCGAAATCTTCGGTCTGGAATCGTTGACTGTAGACTTCGTAGATCTTGTCGAACTTCAGCCCCGGCTCCGGCTCGAAGGAGGCGAATGCCCGCACCGCCTGAGCTGCCAGCGCCCGGCGATCCACCAGAAAGAGGATTCGGCGGGCAACCCCAGACTTCATCAGGCGATAGACCTCGTTGACCATGGTAAAGGTCTTGCCGGTACCGGTTGCCATGGCCACCAGGATGTGCCGCTTTCGCTTGTCGATAGCCTTTTCGATCTCCGCGTTGCAGTCGATCTGGTAGTCCCGCAACCGCGTATGGGTATTGGGGAGAGCCAGAAGCGCCCTGCATGCTTCTTCGAAGTTGCTCTGCAACTGCTCCAGCAGCGCAACCGGGGAATGAAACGCGGCTATCTTCCGGGAGCGATTGAATTCGTGACGGATGTCGTGGTACCAGATAACCTCGCCGTTGGTCGAGTAGAGGAAGGGAACGTAATAGGCACCAAAATGGAGCGGATTTGCAGACGCACCCCTGGAGTACCGTTCGGCCTGGGTCAGGACGTTCTGGGGACCAAGGGAAAGTTTCTTCGCCTCGACAATGCCGAGAATCCTGCCGCCGACGCAAAGGGCATAGTCGGCCGGACCGTTGTCGGTAGGGAATTCCACGATGGCGCAGCGGTCGTACGCTACCAATGAAAGGGCGGGATCGAAAGCAACGACTTTCCATCCCGCAGCAGCCAGTTGGGGATCAACCAGTTTGCGACGGGTGAGCCATTCGGAGTTTTGGGGTGAAGCCGAGGCCCTGGCTGACATGGCTCCTCCTTGTGGCAATCAACCATGCTACTTTGCATTCCTTCGGTTTAGTAGCATGATTTAGCCATAATGGCAAGAAAGCGGGCAGAAAAGTACGCGTCACCCCTTCTCCAGACTCGCCCTGAGCCCTGAGGCAAGGTCGGGATAGAGGAGCCGGATGCCGAGCTTTTCGATCATTTTCCGGTTGTCCATCTGCCGCGATTCTGTCACGTAGGAGAGCATGAGGGGGGACATGACCTGGCGCGCCTCATCCATGGTTACCTGTCGCGGTCGGGGGATACCTGCTGCGTCGGCCACGGCGTTGAAATAGTCGGTCATGGTGCCGGCCTGCCCGTCGCTGACGTTGAAGATGTCCCCTGCCTGTCCGCGCAGGGCTGCTGCGATGCAGACCCGGGCCAGGTCGTCGGCGTGGATGCGGTTCGTGAGTGGGGCCTCCTCGGCTCGCAGGACCGGCTGCCCCTCGGCGATGTGCCGGACGGGGAGCCGTCCCGGGCCGTAGATACCGGTCACCCGGAGAATGACGACCGGGACGTTGCGCTCTTCTCCCCAGGCGAGGAGGGTCGTTTCAGCGTCGAGCCGGCGCTTTGCCCGGGCGGTCTGCGGGTTGACCGGGGTCTCCTCGGTGACCACCGCTCCCCCGCAGTCGCCGTACACGCCGGTCGTGCTGATGTAGACCACCTTGCCTGGCTCGTTTTTGGGGGAAACGGCGGCACAGAACGACCGCACCCGCGGATCGGTTATGCCGCCGCCGGGTGGCGGCGCGAAGTAGAACACGACGGCCCCGCTGGTGGGGAGCGCGCCGAGGGTCTCCGGGTCGTCCAGGTCGCCGGGAACGGTGGCGACCCCCAGTTCGTGCAGAAGCTCGCCCTTTTCCGCGGACCGGACGAGGGCGGTGACCGTCGCCCGTTTTTCCTTTGCCAAGGCAGCCACCCGCCTGCCGATATCGCCGCAGCCGATGATGAGTACGTTGTCGATGGCCATTATTGTTTCTCCCTATTACGGATAGACCTCCGAGGTTTTAGAAACCTCGGAGGTCTTGCGTGTTGCTAACATCTAAATCTGCCTTTCGAAGCCCCCCTCCATCCTCCCCCCTCCGGGGGGAGAACTAATCTCCTCCCCCATGGGTAGGGGAAGGAAAGAAGTCGCCCTCAGTAGTGGGGCGGGGGTTCTTCTTCTGACGGCTCCCGGACCGCCGAGGGTGCAAGGCCCTGCACCTGCTCCCTCATGCGGGCGACGTCCGCGGTGAGCTCGTCGATCTGCCGCTGCTGGCGGATGACCACCTCGTTCAGCTCCTCGATTGCCTTCGCCTGGTGCATGAGGTGGATCTCGATGTCGGTGATGCGCGTCTCTTCCATGCCGCCCGTCCCCCTGTCAATTAACGAGGTAAGGATATCCGCCCGGACGGGGTGTGTCAACCCCTAATCCAGGCGGGCTGAGCGGCACTGACGGCCTCTTTGCACGTCCTCCTTGATTCGTCGCCGGGAAGAGGGTAAGATGCGCGGACGTGGTGACGGGAGTTGAACGGGAGGGAAAGCCATCGGGATGAGCGGTGCGAAAGGAAAAGAGCGACTCGACCGGCTCCTCGTGGAGCGGGGGCTGGTACCATCCCGGGAGCGGGCGCGGGCGCTCATCATGGCCGGGCAGGTGGTGGTGAACGACCACGCCGTTGCCAAGGCGGGGGAACTGGTGCCGGTCGATGCGGCGGTCCGTCTCAAGGGAGAGATCCTTCCCTATGTCAGCCGTGGCGGGCTGAAGCTGGAAAAGGCCCTCGACGAGTTCGCCATCGATGTGGCGGGCCTCGTACTCCTCGATGTGGGGGCATCCACCGGCGGCTTCACCGACTGCCTGTTGCAGCGCGGGGCGCGCCGGGTCATCGCCGTGGACGTGGGGTACGGCCAGCTCGCCTGGAAACTGCGCCAGGACGAGCGGGTGGTGAACCTGGAAAAGACCAACATCCGCTACCTGACCCCGGACCGGCTGCCGGAGACCCCGGACATGGCCGTTATCGACGCCTCCTTCATCTCCCTCGACAAGGTCCTCCCGGCAACCATTTCACTCATCAGGGACGGCGGGACGATCGTCGCCCTCATCAAGCCCCAGTTCGAGGTGGGTCGCGGCGAAGTGGGGAAGGGGGGGGTGGTGCGGGACACGCAGAAACACGCCGGGGTGATCGCCGCCATCCGCGCCCTGGCGGAAAGCCTCCGTCTAGATGTCCTGGGGGTGACCGAATCCCCGATACTCGGCCCGAAGGGGAACCGGGAGTTTCTCATCTGTTTGCGGAAAGCCGCATAAATCTGTTTAAACAGGTCTTTTATTCAAAATTGTATTCAAGATGATACTTTTCCCCTCACCCCCGCCCCTCTCCTTTAGGCCCGTTTACTGGGTCCACAAGGGACGAGGGGAGAAAACCCTCTCCCCGCGGTGGGAGAGGGTGGCCGAAGGCCGGGTGAGGGGTAAGGCAGGGAGGTAAGCATTGGCACAGCGCAGAAAGAAGGGGGTCAACAGGAGGAAAAAAGCTGGCGGCGGTGGCCGACCGCTTGTCGCACTCCTGATAACGGTCATAGTCCTGGTCCTGGCGTTTGTCACCCTGGAGAAGCTGAAAAAGGGAGCGGGCGAGAAGCCGGCAACGGCTCCGAAGGAGGAGGTACGGCAGAAGATGCCGCCGCGTCCCGAGCCGAGCTCCGCCGGACAGAAGGGGTACTCCTCGGCTGTGGTCGCCCCGGCGCCGAAACCGGCGAAGAAGGCAAAACAGGTGAGCCCGGGGACCGTGGCGATCATCGTGGACGACATGGGGAACAGTGTCGAGGAGGCCCGCGCCCTCCTCGCCATCAACCTTCCCGTGACCTTCTCCATCATTCCGGGGCTGCCGAAGGCGAAGGCCGTTGCCGAAGCGGTCCACGCCGGGGGACGTGAGGTGATGCTCCACATCCCCATGGAACCCAAGGGGTACGAAAAGAAGCCGTTCGAAAAGAACGGCCTGCTCCTTGCCCAGAGCGATGACGAGATCGTGCGGCGCCTCGACTCTTACTTCCGGACGGTTCCCTATGCCGACGGCGCCAACAACCACATGGGGTCGCGTTTTACCGAGGATCCGGCAAAGATGCGCACGGTGCTCGGCGTGCTCAAGGGGAAGGGAATGTTCTTCATCGACAGCAAGACCACGTCGGCCTCGGTAGGGGAGAAGCTGGCGCGGGAGATGGGGATCGAGACCGCCTCACGGAGCTTCTTCCTCGACAACACCCAGAAAGTCGATGCCATCAGGAAACAGCTCGACCAGGCGGCCGCCGCTGCCCGCAAGCACGGCAGCGCCATAGCCATCTGCCACCCCCACAAGCCCACCATCCAAGCCTTGACGGCAGCGATGCCGCAGCTTCAAAAAGAGGGGATAACCTTCGTCACCGCATCGCAGCTCGTCAGGTGAGCTGTTCCGCAACCCGCTTCCGGAGCCGGTTGAACTCCCGGTAGCTCTCCTCCTGGAGGACAGCCTCGGGGGTCTCCCGGTTGACCGGGTAAAGGAGCAGGAAGGCGTCTCGCAGTTCCCCGCCATACCCCGCAAGGGTCCTGTTGATAAGTGTGTAGAGCGGGTCTGGCTTGCGGGCCAGGATGCCCCCCGCAAATTCCCGCAACGGATAGGTCTTGGTGCCCAGACGAACCCCGCTCAGGTCGAAACGGTGGAATTCCACCATGGTGCCGCTGCCGTTCTCGGCTGGCTTGAAAGCGAATGCCGATTCCCGGGCGGTCTCCTCGATGATGAGCCGGGTGGGGTCGTCGACGGGGAGTTCCTTGTCCATCTGGTAGATCGCCGTCATGAGGAAGGTGGTGAAGCACTCCTCGCCGAGGAGGCCGCAGGCAGCGTCGTCGGAGGTGGCGAAGTAGTGGGAGGCGTGCTCCCGGCGCTCCTTCACGAGGGGCCGGCCACAGAAGAGACAGTCCGGCTGCAGTCCGGTCAGCCGGGCGAAGAACGATTCCTTCTTTCGGGCGTCTTCGGCGGTGAGCCACTGGTGGAAGAGGTGCGAGCGGGGCTCCGTCGTGGCGGTGAACTCATCGAGGAGCATCCTCCCAAGCTGGGCATACTGGTGATGGACATCGGTGCCGCGGGCGTGGGTGAGGATCGGGAAGATCTTTCCTGTGGGGTTGGTGTTGAGACTTTCCACCTTCGGGCTCTTGGCGATGAACGTGTCCAGGCAACGGTAGCCCCGGTTGATGGCGTATGCCTTGAGGAGGGTCTTCTGGTCCCGGAACGGGCCGTCGTACTTGATCCGCGAGTCGATCAGGCAGGGGAGGAGGGTCAGGCTCTTCTTGTCGAGCCCCCGCCGGTCGAAGAGATTGAAGATGTTGCGGCAGTTCTCCAGGGAGGGCATGTCCTTGACCGGGATGATGACCCGGTCGGCCGCGTACAGGGCGTTTTCGGTCAGGATGTCCAGGTCCGGGCGCGTGTCGACGATGACGATCCCGGGAATCCGGGAAAGGGAGAAGAGCCGCGCCAGGGTCATCGGGCTCCTGACCGACCCCTTCAGGTCCGCGAGGGCAGTCGAGGAGGGGATGTAATTCACCCCGTACTGCCCGGTGTGGAGGAGCTCCACGCCGGGGGTTTCCATGAGGAGGTCGGCCACGTCCCCCCGGGGGCTTCCGCTCCCCATGGCGAACATCTTGTCCACGGAGAAGTGGTTGTCGAAGGAGAAGACCGTGACCGGCAGGTCCTCGTGCAGCGCCTTGAGGAAGATGGCGAGGTTGGTGGCGAGGGTGGTCTTTCCCACCCCCCCTTTTTCCGATGAGACGGTAATGATGTAAGGGTACTGTTCCATGGCGGGCATCATAATATGAATGCCCCGGTACGGTCAACCGGTTTACTCCGGCTTTCGCCGTTTTGCCAGCTTTGCCTTGTGTGCCGGTCTGTTCAGCCTTTCCACGAACCTGTTATACTCCTCCATCTGCTCGTCTTTTCGTTTTTCCTCGTCCGGATCGATGATGACCAATTCTTCCTTGGCCGGCTCTTTGGCTGACTCCGTTTTCTTTTTCCTGGTAATCTTCGGCCTCTTTGCCGCCGGAAACGTCCTTTTCAGGTTTACGTCATCCACGGGGAAGGAAATCGTGTCGCCGTTTATCCGGGCAACAACCGTGTCCTTTTCCTGCCAGACCTTCTCGCAATTGACCTCGCCGCCGTCCTTGAGATGGACTGTTGCCGCAGAGAGCGGCGTCGCCATGAGAAAGACGGCGCAAACGATAACGGATTGAAAAATCGGCCGCATGGCCTGTACCTCCTTTCCTCTAATTGCAGACGATCCGCGACAACGATGATGGCAGCCATCAGCACGTAGCGTTTCACTGCGCTCCCCCCGATGCCTGTTTCGGTCGAAGGCCTTCCAGCTCATTGATGATCTGCCGCAATTCCGCGTCGTTTTTGGAGACGATCCCGCGAAAATCGTAATAGTGGGTCTCCGGCGTGGTTGCCAGGTTATAGAGCGAATTGTAAACGTTGTACAGGGCCTTGACCTTCTGGTAGTACGGCCAGTAGGGCTGCGATGGCGTCCCTAGTGCCCGGAAATCCCGGTCCACGGTGCACTTTGCCGCCCTCAGCGCCTCCAGTTGCTCGGTCATGGTGCTGTCGAGGTAGTGATCACGGTACATGTTCATCCCCGGCTCGCTCTTGTCATACCAGGCGATGGAATACCGGTCACACTGGCTCAGGCACTGGTTGGCCGCCTCTCCCACCAGTCGCTCGAAGGCGCCTAGCTGGGGGAGAATTCTGTTGTCGTCGGGCTTCGACCGGTTCGGGCCGCCTTCCGCCGCCTTCCTCATGGCCTCGGTATTTTCGGCGTAGAATTTGTTCCTCCGGGCGCCGTTCATGGAGCAGGTCATGAAAATGCCGAGCAGCACGAGGAGGGACAATACCCGCACCATGAGCGACGCCAGCCGCCGGTCGAAGAGGCTGGAATACCAGGAGTCGACCCGGCGCAGGTCGGATTTCAGCTTGTTCAGTTCGAGCCGCTCCAGGTCCCTGGCGCTCTCTACGGAACGGATGTATTTCTGCACCACCACGCCGCAGGAGACGCAGGTATCGGAGACAGCCTGCTCGGCACGGCATTTCGGGCAGACCATGGATTCGCGCTGCTGGATAATCTCCACGCCGCTCCGCTGCGGCAACACGTGGAAGCTGTGCCGGCAGCGCGGGCAGGTTATGTCCCGCCCCTCAGCGGAGAGCAGGGTTTCGTCTATGTTACCTGTGGCCGAACAGGCCGGGCATATGACTTTCATCGTTCTCCATGTCGTACTTCATCACGGTTGGCATTAGCATGCGTTGTTTTCCCTATAAAGATTATTGTTGCCAATGGTTGAGTCATGCTGTACTGTATTCCTGTACAACTTGCAAGGGAGGAACATATGCTGAAGACAACCTATACGAACGCCCGGGCGAATTTTGCCGGATTGTGCGACGAAGTGACGAAAAACAGGGAAATCGTCATCATCGGTCGCCGCAGCGGTGAAAGCGTTGCCATGATTTCCGCCGATGAGCTTGAAAGCCTGGTCGAGACCGCCCATCTCATGCGGTCCCCTAAGAACGCGCAACGACTCCTTGCCTCGCTGGAACGCGCCCTGAAACGGGAGGGAGAGCCTTCCTCGTCGGCAAGGCTCCAAAAGGAAGTCGGCCTTGAAAAGTAAGCGCCGGGAAGCCGTCTTCCAGCCGGAGTTCCGTGAAGACCTCCGCTACTGGGTCGAGGTCGACCGCAAGACCGCTTTGCGTGCCTTCGACATGATAGAAGCGGTCATGCGCGATCCTTTCACCGGCATCGGCAAGCCCGAACCGCTCAAATATCTCTCCCCCGGCGTCTGGTCCCGCCGCCTTACCCAGGAGCATCGCATCGTATACCTCGTCCGCGACGACCGGGTCGATTTTCTTCAGGCTCGGTATCACTATTAAAGGTTACGGAGTTGCAGATCGCCCACGTTTTATGGTTCTCCGGACTGGGGGAATTAAGGTTGATATCTCCCGAATTCATGGTCTTCTGTTCAAAGAAACATCCCTCTGAACTTGTCATCCGGCGATTAAGGGTGACCGTCTTTAACAAATTTCAATTAACGCGCAATATATAACGGTCTATGCATGAAAGTCAAAGGAGATTCCATGCTTCTTGTTCTCCCGAATGCCATTCTATCGCAGTTCCAGAAAGGCAGTGGGCCGCCGTTGCCCGTCATGCACAGGATGAGAAGTTGCTCCGATGCTTCTCAGGCGATAGACCGAAGGCTGACGACCGACGGAGGCGATAAGGGGGACAGGCACCTAATTGACATGCTTATAATTTTTTAATTGCAGCTTTTTATTGCGCATGGCACACTGCCGAGGAATTCATCCTCGGCAAGGAGTAACGATGAAAACATTATTGCTGAATCCTCCTTCTTTCGAGAACTTTGATGGAGGCGCGGGGTCTCGCTGGCCGGCGGTGCGGGAGATAACTTCATTCTGGTATCCGGTCTGGCTGACGTATCCCGCCGGCTTGATCAAGGAAAGCAGGTTGCTGGATGCGCCTTCACACGGCGTGACCCCCGAGCAAACCGTCACTATAGCCATGGACTACGATTTTGTCGTGGTATTCACGAGCACCCCCGGTTTCAGAAACGATGTGCATCTGGCGGAGTTGATCAAGAAGGCCAAGCCTCACATCAAGATCGCCTTTGTGGGGCCGCACGTCAGCGTTCTGCCGGAGGAGAGCCTCAACGCCTCAACGGCGATAGACTTTGTGGCGAGGAAGGAATTCGACTTCTCGGTCACTGAATTTGCCCAGGGGAAGAGCCTTGAGACGATCGAGGGCGTCAGCTTTCGGAAAGACGGCACGATAGTTCACACTCCGGATCGCGAGCCCTTAGCCGACCTGGATTCCCTGCCGTTCGCCGTCGATGTTTACAAGCGCGATCTCGACATAACGAAATACAATGTTCCTTTTCTGCTCCATCCTTACATCGCTTTCTACTCGTCTCGCGGCTGTCCTGCGAAATGCAGCTATTGCCTCTGGCCGCAAACGTTCAGCGGTCACAGATGGCGGACCCGCAGCAGCGATAACGTGGCGGGCGAGGTTCGCCGCGCGCTGGAGCTGTTCCCCAACGTCAGGGAAATCTTTTTCGATGATGATACCTTTGCCTGGGGGAAACAGCGCGTCCTCGAAATATGCGAGAAATTCAAGCCGATCAATTTTACCTGGTCCTGCACGGCGCGGGCCCACACCGATTATGAAACGCTGAAGGCGATGAAGGACGCAGGCTGCCGGCTGCTGATCGTCGGCTTTGAATCAGGCGATCCCGCTGTCCTGAAGAATATCGAAAAAGGCGCTACCGTGGAGCAGGCGATAACGTTTATGAAAAACTGCAAGAAGCTCGGGATACTGGTCCATGGTGATTACATTTTCGGCCTTCCGGGCGAAACCCGCGAGACGATCGAGCGGACGATGAAATTCGCCGAGGAGCTCGACTGCGAAACGATCCAGGTGTCGATCGCCCATCCCTACCCGGGCACGGCGTTCAACGATTACCTGCTGAAGCACGGCTACCTGACCAGGCATGAGATGTCGGATGAACTGGGGCATCAACTCCCGAACATTCAATATCCGGGCTTGGACCGCCATCAGATTGTCGATGCCGTTGAGCAATTTTACGGCCGTTACTACTTCAGGCCGAGGATCATTTTCAGGATACTGCGCAAGGCCGTGTTTGACGGGAAAGAGAGGCGCCGCCTGTTCAAGGAGGCGAAAGAGTATCTAAGCCTGCGCGCAAAAAGAAAACGATTCGCGAAAAACGTTGGCAATGACTAGCTGAAACACCCCACCACCAGTGTCCACCCCCCCACCAGTATCAGGTCTACACCTATGACATTGTCACAAGTGTAGAACCTTGATACTGCCATGTGCCCGCAGGATGAGAAGCGGCTCCGATGTTGTTCACAGGCAATAGACTAAGGCTGACGAGCGAAAGGAAAAGACCTGCGCGATCGGAGGTCAACCGGTTTGACAGGCAAGACGAGGCTGTGGTAGAACCGTGACATGGAGCTTTTCGCCGACAAGCGGATCCTGACCGTCAGCCAGCTGACCGCCCTCGTCAAGGGGGTGCTGGAGGAGAACTTCGAGCACGTCTGGGTGGAGGGGGAGGTCTCGAACCTGGCCATGCCGGTTTCCGGGCACCTCTATTTTACCCTGCGCGACGCCGGGGCGCAGATGCGTTGCGTCATGTTCCGTGCCTCGGCACGGGCACTGAAGTTCCGGCCGAAGGACGGCATGGGGCTCGTGGTTCGCGGCCGGCTCTCGGTCTTCGAGCCGCGCGGCGACTACCAACTCATCGTCGAATACCTGGAGCCCAAGGGAATAGGGGCGCTGCAACTGGCGTTCATCCAGCTGAAGGAGCGTCTCGCCCGGGAGGGGCTCTTCGACGAAGCCCACAAGAAGCCGCTCCCGAAGCTCCCCCAACGGATCGGCATCGTCACCTCCGCCACCGGGGCGGCCATTCACGATATTCTCAACGTCCTCGACCGCCGCTACGCCAACCTGGAGATACTTCTCTACCCGGTCCGGGTTCAGGGGGAGGGGGCGGCGGCGGAGATCGCCCAGGCGATCCGCGACTTTAACCGCTACCGGGAGATCGACGTGATGATCGTCGGCCGGGGCGGCGGCTCCCTGGAGGACCTCTGGTCCTTCAACGAGGAGGTGGTGGCCCGGGCCATCTACCAGTCGAAAATCCCGGTCATCTCTGCGGTGGGCCACGAGGTGGACTTCACCATCGCCGATTTCGTCGCCGACCTGCGGGCTCCGACACCCTCCGCGGCCGCAGAGCTCGTGGTGCGGAGCAAGGCGGAGCTGGACGCCGAGGTGGCCAGCCTCACACACAGGCTGGAACAGGGGATGCGGCACCGCCCGGGAAATCTCCGCGGAGAAGTGGCCGGGCTTGCCCGCTCCCTCAAGGATCCCACCATGCTCCTCGGGCATCTGGCGCAACGGGTCGACGATCTTAGCTACCGGCTGGAGCTTGCCGTGCAAGGGGGAATGGAGCGGCGCCGGGACCGGCTGGCCTATCTCGGCAACCATCTGCGCCTTACCAATCCCGCCCTGGAGGTGGAGCGGACGAAAGAGACGCTCGCGGCGCTCCTTGCCCGGGGGGAGCATGCCCTTCACCGCATCCTGGAGACTTATCGGGAGCGGACAGCAGTGAACGCCGGGAAGCTCCAGGCCCTCTCCCCCCTGGCCACCTTGGCCCGCGGCTACGCCATCGTCCACCGCCTCCCCGGTGGAGAACTGGTCCGGGACGGTGGAGAACTGGTGGCGGGCGACCGGGTCGACGTCGGCTTCCGGAGCGGGGGGGCGGTATGTCGCGTGGAATCGACGAGGAAGTAGAACTCCAGCGCAGGCCGACCTTGACTCGCCGGCGCCAATCTGTATAATAACGTTTCACTTTTTGTAAGGCGGTGCCCCATGGCAGTCGAAAAATTTGAAACGGCGCTGAAAAAGCTTGAAGAGGTGGTGCGCAGGCTGGAGAGCGGCGAGCTGCCCCTCGAGGAGTCCCTGAAGGCCTTCGAAGAGGGGGTCCGCCAGGCCAATTTCTGTACCCGCAAGCTCAACGAGGCGGAAAAGCGGGTGGAGGTACTCCTCAAGCAGAAGGACGGCAGTTTCGCCCGGGAGGAATTCCGGCCGGAGGATTGAAAGACCGCAAGGCATTTCTGTCCACGAAATACACGAAAAACACGAACATACTAACAACTAACCTGACTACTGGACAGCCCCCCTCCTTCCTCCCCCCTCCGGGGGGAGAACACTTTGCCCTCCCCCAGCGGGGGAGGGTGGGGTGGGGGCCTTGGTTGGTTAGTTAACCAAAAGGTGATCCCATGGACCTGAAGAAATACCTCAAAGAACGTTGCCAGCTGGTGGACGAGGCGCTCGACCGCTACCTTCCCAAGGAGGATGAGCTTCCCGCCTCCCTCCATAAAGCCATGCGCTACTCGGTGTTTGCCGGCGGCAAGCGGGTCCGGCCCATCCTGATGCTGGCTGCCTGCGAGGCGGTTGGAGGGGATATCAGGCGCGCCCTTCCCGCGGCCTGTGCCATGGAGATGATCCATACCTATTCCCTCATCCACGACGACCTGCCGGCCATGGACGACGACGATTTCCGGCGGGGCAACCCCACCAACCACAAGGTGTTCGGCGAAGCAACGGCGATTCTCGCCGGCGATGCTCTCCTCACCGAGGCCTTTATCCTCCTGAGCACTCAGGGCGCCGCTGCCGGCGTTCCGGCGGAAGCGCTCCTGGCCGTGAGCAACGAGATCAGCCGCTGCGCCGGCTCCCGCGGCATGGTGGGGGGGCAGGTGGTGGACATGGAGAGCGAGGGGAAGCACGACATCGACCTGGCCACCGTGCAGTACATCCACATCCACAAGACCGGCGCCCTCATCAAGGCCTCCATCAAGGCGGGGGCGATTCTCGGCGGCGGTGGCGAGGCGGCGGTTGCCGCGCTCACGAAGTATGGCGAGGCGGCCGGGCTCGCCTTCCAGATCGCCGACGATATCCTCGATATCGAAGGGACCACCGAGGAGATCGGCAAGGACGCCGGAAGCGACGAGGCGCGGGGGAAAGCGACCTATCCCGCGCTGGTGGGGCTTGCGGAGTCGAAAAAACGGGCCGACGAACTCGTGGAGATGTCCCTGGCCGCCCTTGCCGGGTTCGGTCCGGAAGCCGATCCCCTGAGGGAAATCGCCAAATACATCGTCTACCGGAAATCGTGATGGAGAAGATCCTGGCACAGATAGAGTCCCCGACGGACGTGAAATCCCTCTCTCCGGCCGAGCTCGACCGGCTGGCCGGTGAGCTGCGCGAGGAGATCATCGCGACCTGTGCTGCCAACGGCGGCCACCTCGCTCCGAGCCTGGGGGTGGTGGAGCTGACAATTGCCCTCCACCGGGTGTTCGAGTCGCCCCGGGACAAGATCGTTTGGGACGTGGGGCACCAGGCCTATGCCCACAAGCTTCTCACCGGCCGCCGGGAGCGGTTCCGCACCCTCCGGACCATGGGGGGGATCAGCGGCTTCCCGAAGCGGGTCGAATCCCCCCATGACGTCTTCGACGTGGGGCACTCCTCCACCTCGATCTCTGCCGCTCTCGGCCTTGCCGTCGGGCGCGACCTGAAAGGTGCCCGCAACAAGGTGGTGGCTGTGATCGGCGACGGCTCCATGACCGGGGGAATCGCCTACGAGGGGCTGAACCAGGCCGGTCACCTCAACCGCGACCTCGTGGTGATCCTCAACGACAACGAGATGTCCATCGCAGAGAACGTGGGGGCGCTGTCCCATTTCCTCTCCCGGACCATCACCAACGAGTTCGTCCACAAGATCAAGAAGGACGTGGAAGGGTTCCTGGAAAGCTTTGACCGCATGGGGCGCGGAGTGCTCAAGGTGGCCAAGCGGGCCGAGGAGTCCCTCAAGGGGCTCTTTACCCCCGGTATGCTCTTCGAGGCGTTCGGCTTCGAATACGTGGGCCCCATCGATGGCCACAATATCGAACTCCTCATGGAAACCCTGGAGAAGGTCAGGCGCTTCGACGACGCGGTCCTCATCCATGTTGTGACCCGTAAGGGAAAGGGGTACCCGCCGGCGGAGAAGAATCCGTCCCTTTTCCACGGTGTCGGCCCGTTCGAGGTGGCGACCGGCAAGGTGCTCAAGGGGAAGGGAGGGGCGGCTTCCTATACGGCGGTCTTCGGAACGGCGATGCGAAAGATCGCCGCGGAGAACGAGCGGGTGGTGGCGATAACCGCAGCCATGCCCGACGGTACCGGCCTTACCCCCTTTGCGGGTGAATTCCCGGATCGCTTCTTCGATGTGGGAATCGCCGAGCAGCATGCCGTCACCTTTGCCGCCGGCCTTGCCGCCGACGGGTTCCGGCCGGTGGTCGCCGTCTATTCAAGTTTCCTGCAGCGTGCCTTTGACGAGGTCTTCCACGACGTCTGCCTGCAGAACTTGCCGGTGACCTTCGCCATCGACCGGGCAGGAGTGGTGGGGAGCGACGGGCCGACCCACCACGGGGTGTTCGACCTCTCCTATTTGCGCATCCTTCCCAACATGACGATCATGGCGCCGAAGGACGAAAACGAGCTGCAGCACATGCTCCAGACCGCCATCGAGCACGACGGGCCGGTGGCGGTCCGCTATCCGCGGGGCAACGGCTACGGCGTGCCCCTCGACCAGAGCTTCCGGCCTCTCCCCATCGGCAGGGCCGAAGTGCTGCGGGAGGGTAGGGGCGGCGCGATTCTCGCCGTCGGCACCATGGTCCGCCCGGCCTTCGAGGCGGCGCAGACGCTCGCCGCGGATGGCATCGACCTCACCGTGGTGAATGCCCGGTTCATCAAGCCGCTCGACCGTGAGACGATCCTGTCCCTCGCCAGGCGCGGCCGGCTCTTCACCGCCGAGGAAAATGCCCTCCAGGGGGGATTCGGTACGGCAGTCCTCGAGCTTCTCGAAGAGGAGGGGCTTGACGAGGTGCGGGTGCACCGCATGGGGTACCCGGACAGCTTCGTCGAGCAGGGGGAGCAGCCTGAGCTGCGGGCAATTTACGGGCTCGATGCCGAAGGGATCGTCCGGACGGTCCGGACGGCGCTGGCCGGATAAAAATCGGCGCTGTTATCTCCGAAGCTTCCTGTGGTATAGTTGTGCCATGACCTTCAGCGACCTTCAAAAGCAGTTCGCCATCTGGGGAGGGGGTGAATGATGAACCGCTCTCTCCTCGCAATCCCCTTCCTGATCTGTCTTCTTTCCCAGAGCCTCTTGTTGTCGCCATCGCGCGGCAACGCCGCCGATCCCGTACCGCTCGCTGCCAATGTCGATGAACTGATCCGCAAGGGGGAGTACGAGAAGGCCCTCGATCAGCTGCAGAAGGAGTACGATCTCTTTCCGCTCAATATGGCGCTGAAAAAGGAGCTGGCCCGGGTATACGGGCTGGTCGGCCGACGCCAGCTGGAACGGAGGCAGTTCGACGAGGCGGCGACCAGCTTTGACCACGCCCGGGAGCTTGAGTCGGACAATCCCGAGTACCGCCTGGGGCGGGGAATTGCCCTCTACGGCGGCAAGCATTATGACGATGCCCTGTTCGAGCTGGAACAGGCCAGGCTCTTCGGCGGCGATACGGTTGACGTCCTTTTCTTTCTCGGAAAGGTTTACTACGACACCGGGAACCTGGACAGGGCGCTCGATGCCTGGAAAAAGGGGCTGGCCCTCGATCCCCGCAATGGGAAGCTTAGTGCCCTCGTGGAAAAGGCCGGCCGCGAGGCAAGCCTCGAAGGGCGGATGAAGAAGGATGCCAGTGGCCGCTTCACGCTCACCTATGACGTGGCAACCGACACGCGGTTTGCCGGCGACATCCTCGATGCCCTGGAAACGGCCTACAATCGAGTCGGTTCCGACCTGGACTGCTATCCCGCGGCGCCTGTCCCGGTGCTCCTCTACACCAGGAAGGATTTTCGCGCCGTGACCGCCGGCCCCGAATGGTCGGGGGGGATCTTCGACGGGAAGATCCGTCTTCCCGTCGGCGGTCTCCGGGAAATCACTCCCCGGGTGCGTGCGGTCCTCAACCACGAGTATACCCATGTGGTGGTTCGGGAGTTGACCAAGGGCAACTGCCCCACTTGGCTGAACGAAGGGCTGGCCCAGATCGAGGAGTACAAGGAGTTTGCCTTTCCCCTTGCCGAGTTGCAGAAGGCGGTGCAGCAGGGGCAACTCCTCTCACTTTCTGCCCTGGAAGGCTCCTTTATGTCCCTCGGCACGCAGAAGGCCGTGGTTGCCTACCGGCAGAGCTATGCCATGGTTTCGTACCTGATTTCCACCTATGGCTGGCACAAGGTGAAGGAACTCCTCGTGAATCTGGGCAAGGGGATGACCACCGACAGCGCCGTCGCGGCAACCTTCAAGGATTACGGCATCGGTTATGCCGACCTGGCGCAGGAGTGGCAGGATTACCTGAAGAAAGAGTACGGAGGGAATTAAGCCGGACGGCGCTGGAGTCGCAATCGGATGGAAAAGGGGCGTGCACCATGGATGCACGCCCCTTTTGTGATTGTACGTTTATCGATTAATTGATGAAAAACCTGACGCCAAAGAGAGCTACGAAACTGATGGGGTTGTACTGTGCAACCTTGATTCCGTTGTTTCCCTTGATATCGGCGTCCGGGAAAAAGACCCCACGCAGATCGAGGTTCAGTGCCCAGTGTTTCGTCATGAAGTAGTCTCCCCCCGCATTCACATGGCCGCCGACCACTGTGGATACTTTACCATCGACTCCACTGGCATCCTGGACGTTGCTGACCAGAACGTCCACCCCGGCGCCGATGTAAGCGGCCAGGTCACTGTCGGCGACATTGTTGCGCAATTGGATGCCGAGCGAAGCATTGGTCGTATCCAGTTGCAGCACCTTCACCCCGGCGCTGTTTTTGACGTCCAGCTCGGGAGTATAAATCACATGGGCTTCAAGTGCCAGGTTGTCGGTGAGGCCGTAAATCAGGCCGCCACCGCCGGCAAAGTTCGTGTCGACCTTCAGTTGGGATGGTAAAGTCGTCCCAGTGGCAACTGTGACGGCGTTGATAAAGTTTGGGTCATATTCGCTGTTGGACGGGACCATGAACCCCACCTGGCCGGTGATGCCGAGCCGTCCCTTGATGCTTTCGGCTTCGGCGGCACCGACTGAGGCAGCCAGTAGAATAGTACCAATCATCAATGCAAGGAATTTGTTCATAGCAGCTCTCCTTTAGTAACACTTCTATGGGCTTGCCAGTACGTTTAGGACGGCTCCATGCCCTCGCTGGTTGCGGAAATCGAGCTATTGTCTTGTTATCGTAGCGCTTGCAGTCTTGCCCGTTTGATCCGTTACAGTAATGGTCACGACCTCGCTCCAGAGCGATTGATCAACCAGGGTTGCAGTGATCGTACCCCCAGAGATGATTACGCTAACCCGTGCAGGATTGCTGGAAACTACACTATAGGGCGCTTTGCCCCCTGTGACGCTGAACGTTCGCGTAGCGCCTGCTGTATCCGCTGTTGTAAATGAGGCGCTGCCCGGGGCTATGACAAGGGCTGGCAGCAATTTGGTCACTGTGGCCATCACCCCTGCATAGGCCGTGATGGGGAAGGCATCATTGTTGACAGCTTTGAAAACAATCGAGTCAACGTATGTTAGCCCTGGAGCTGGGGCGGGAGTGTTGATGGTTATGTTGTATATCGCCTCCCCGTTACTGTCGGTCGTCACTGTGCTCTGGCCGGGCTCAGTAACAGGAGAGGTGAGATAATCGATTGTTACGATGGATGCCCCCGTCTGGCTGTATACCGAAAGGGTTACCGGCACACCCACCCGGGGGTTTCCGTTGCCATCCGTAACCTTGATGGGAACCTGCAGGTGGAAAATTTCATTTGTAATGTCCGGGCTCACAGTAGCATCAACTTTTTGGAGAAAGCCACTTCCAAAGGATATGATGCCGGTGCCGCGGATGAGCTGGAAGTTCGCGTAAGCAGTGATGGTCTCCGTCCCCACGGTCGTAGTTGCCTTGATGATAACGTTGGTGGTGGTCAAGGCGTTACCGGGTAAGACGACCTTCTGTGCTATCCCATTCACATCTGTCGTGACGCTGGCTGCATCGACCGTTGCCGGACCAGCCGCGACACTGAAGGTAACGGGTCTGCCGGCAATCGCTGCGCCGTTTGCGTCCGTGACCGTTGCGGTAGCGAGCACCTGCCCGATGTTCGCATCAACGGATGTGCGGTCGGTGACCAGTTTCATCGTGGCAGATGTAATTGTTCCCCCCGTGCCGCCACCGCCACCGCCCGTACCGCCGCCCGTTCCCAGCGAAGTGGGATTGAACACCCCGCCGCCGGAATTGCTTCCGCATCCTGCCAGAGCAAACAGCATTGCCGGGATCGCCAGGATGATCGCCAATCGTGTGAATCGCATGATCGCCTCCTTGATGCCGAAATGTACAAAGGACACGCCAAATTAGTATTAAGACCTTTACGTTTAATCAATTCTAATTGGTGTTAATTCAAAAGCAAGGGACCGAACAAAAAAAATTCGGATCATCCGGCGTCTCTGAAATATTTCATATATTTCTTGACATAGACGGAGTGATCATTTATAAAAAGACTAAATCGGTCCTAAAGGTTCATAATTATGATGGAGCTTACCCGCAAGGGGGAATACGCGATCAGAGGAATCATCTATCTGGCCCAGCAGCCACCGGGGAAGATGTGCCTGATCAGTGAGATCGCCGAGGCGACGGAAGTGCCGCCAACCTTCCTGGCAAAGATTTTCCAGAGTTTTGCCAAGCTGGGCCTCGTCAACTCCTATCGCGGTACGGGCGGAGGGTTCACCATCGGCCGGCAACCGTCCCGGATCACGCTCCGGGAAGTGGTGGAGGCCGTGGAGGGACCGATCATGCCGAACCGTTGCCTTCTCGGCGATGAGCCGTGCGAATTCGGAAAAAGCGAGCGGTCCTGTCGGGTACACCCGGTCTGGCGCAAGGTCCAGAGCCAGGTGGTGCAGATTCTCGACAGCGTGACCATCGAAGAACTTGCTGGCCTGAACACGTAAAATTTTTTTATCCGCAAAAAGGACAAAAAAGGTCTTGTTAAGTATTTCTTTGATCTTTTGGTAAACTTTTATCGAGCCAGTGCGACAAGCGCGGTAAGTGCAGGCACTTCCTACCGGTAATAGTCACTGAGCACACAAGGGAAGGAGAATTTCGATGGATGTACTCGCATTGAGCAGACTGCAGTTTGCCGTAACCTGCATGTTTCACTTCATTTTCGTGCCGCTGACCCTGGGGCTCTCGATCCTGACGGCGTTCATGGAGACCCGCTACGTCATGACGGACGACGAGACCTACCTCAAAATGGCGAAATTCTGGGGCAAGCTGTTCCTCATCAATTTTGCCCTCGGCGTGGTCACCGGGATCACCATGGAGTTCCAGTTCGGCATGAACTGGGCCGAGTATTCCAAGTATGTGGGAGACATCTTCGGCGCGCCGCTGGCCATCGAGGCGACCATGGCCTTTTTCATGGAGTCGGTCTTTATAGGCCTCTGGATCTTCGGCTGGAACAAGGTGTCGAAGAAGGTGCACGCACTTTCCATCTGGCTGGCGGCCATCGCCACTAACCTCTCCGCCCTCTGGATCCTCCTGGCCAACGGCTGGATGCAGCATCCAACCGGCTACGTGCTGCGTAACGGCCGGGCGGAAATGACGGATTTTCTCGCTGTGGCGACCAATCCGTACGGCCTGTTGAAATTCGGCCATCAGCTGATGTCGGGCTATACGGTGGGGGCTTTCTTCGTCATGGGGGTCTCCGCGTGGCACCTGCTCAGGAAGAACCGCCCCGATTTTTTCAAGAGGTCCTTCCGGATCGGCGCCGTCTTCGGTCTGGTGTCGGTGATCCTGTCGGCCGTGCTCGGCGACCTGCATGCGGTGGAGGTTGCCAAGACCCAGCCGACCAAGTTCGCCGCCATGGAGTCGATCTGGGATACGAAAAAAGGGGTCGGACTCAACCTGCTTCTGATTCCGGACCCGGTCAAGGAATGCAACACGGTCGAGCAACTCTGCATCCCCAACGCGGTGAGCATGCTCGCGTTCCATACCCCCGATGCCGAGATCAAGGGCCTCAAGGAGTTTCCGCGGGAGCTCCGGCCGCCGGTCCTGCCCACGTTCCTCAGTTTCCGGGCCATGGTCGGTCTCGGCACCTTCTTCATCCTGGCCGCCCTGCTCGGGATTTTCTTCTCTCTGCGGGGGACACTGGAGACTAATCGGCTCTTTCTCTGGGGCATGGTCCTGACGATTCCGCTCCCCTATATTGCCAACCAGCTCGGCTGGGTGGTTGCCGAGGTGGGGCGTCAGCCCTGGCTCGTCTACGGCATCATGAAAACCAGCGACGGTGTGTCGAAGTCCCTCGAACTGGGGCAGGTCGTTTTTTCTTTGATCGGCTTCACCCTTCTGTACGGGGCTCTTGGCGTGATCGACATCTATCTCCTCGCCAAGTACGCCCGGAAGGGGCCCGATGATGATCTTTCGGCAATTATCAAACCGGTGAGACAGGAGGCGTAACATGGTTTTTCAGGTTATCTGGTTCATACTCTGGGGCGTGCTCTGGTCGGTCTACTTCATGCTGGACGGCTTCGTGCTGGGGGAGGGGCTCCTCCACTACGTGCTCGGCAAGACCGACGGGGAACGACGTGTCCTCATCAACACCATCGGTCCGGTCTGGGACGGCAACGAGGTCTGGCTCCTCACCGCCGGCGGCGCCACCTTCGCCGCCTTTCCCACCACCTATGCCCTGATGTTCAGCTATCTCTACACGGCGCTGCTGCTCCTGCTGTTCGCCCTGATCATCCGGGGGGTTTCCTATGAATTCCGGGGCAAGGTGGAAAACGAAGGGTGGAAGAAGGGGTGGGATGCCGCCATCTTCGTCGGCAATTTTGTCCCCGCGCTCCTGTTCGGCGTCGCCTTCGGCAACATCTTTGCCGGGCTTCCGATGGATGCGGCCGGCTACCACGGCTCGCTCCTGGCACTCCTCAACCCCTACGGACTTCTGACCGGCGTGCTGTTCGTCCTGCTCTTCGCGGTGCACGGTTCTCTGTACGCCGCGGTGAAAACCCGCGGCGACCTGAGCGCCCGGGCTGCCGGTGTGGCTGCGAAGCTCTGGCCGGTGCTGCTGGTGGTGGCGGTGGCCTTCCTGGCCTATACGAAATTCGCCACCCATCTGTACGACAACTACCTCTCCAGTCCGGTCCTGCTGATCATACCCGTCCTGGCAGTGGCGGCGCTCCTTGGCATCAGGCTGTTCGCGGCCCGGGGCGAGCTGCTGGGGGCGTTTGCCGCCTCGTGCCTGACCATCCTCCTGGTGGTCGCCACCGGCGTTGCCGGCCTTTTCCCGAACCTGATTCCCTCCAGTCTCGACCCGGCCTACAGCCTCACCATCTTCAATTCCTCCTCCAGCGCCTACACCCTGAAGATCATGACGGTGGTGGCCTTCATCTTCGTGCCGATCGTGATTGCTTACAAAATCTGGGTCTACCGGGTGTTCCGCGCGCCGGTCACCGTGGAGGAAGTACTGGGAGACCGGCAGGCATACTGAACAGCCTGATGCTGCCGTTTCGGAAGTTATTCAACAATAAAAGCCGCGTTGGCCGGATGCCGACGCGGCTCTTTTATTTCTGAACTAACCATATGGCTGGAACCTCCTGTTGGCCGCTTTGCTGCCAGATTAAAAAACGGATTGCGCAAAAAATGTTTTACGGGATACTATTAAGATAAATACGAGTTGAGTACGGCATGGGGAGTTGCATGCGGCTGTTGATCGTTGAAGATGAAGTAAAGACCGCTACCTATCTGCGCAAAGGACTGACCGAGAACGGTTTCGTCGTCGATGTCGCCCATACCGGCGACGATGGCCTTCACCTGGCGCTCACCGGGGAGTACGACCTGATCATCCTCGATGTGGGACTTCCCGAACGCTCGGGGTGGTCGGTTGTCACCGAGCTCCGGAAGTCGGGGCGGGAAATGCCGGTCCTTTTTCTCACGGCGCGTGATGCGGTCGAGGACCGGATCAAGGGGCTGGAGCTGGGGGCTGATGATTACCTGGTGAAGCCCTTCACCTTCTCCGAACTCCTCGTCAGGGTGAGGACCATTCTGCGCCGTGGTCCGCTCCGGCAGCCGGAAGTGCTCCAGATCGCCGATCTGACCATCGACCTGTTGCGCCACAAGGCGTCGCGCGGCGGGGCGCGCCTCGATCTCACTCCCAAGGAATTTGCGCTCCTCTCCCTGCTGGCGAGGCGCAAAGGGGAAGTCCTGTCCCGGTCGCTCATCGCCGACCAGGTGTGGGACATGAACTTCGACAGCGACACCAATGTGGTGGATGTGGCGGTGCGGCGCCTGCGGACCAAGGTGGACGATCCTTTCGAGCAGAAGCTCATTCATACGGTCCGCGGAGTGGGGTATGTTCTCGAAGAGCGCTGAAGCGAAAAGGCGTTATCTCTTCCCCCGGATCTCGTCTATAACCGGGCGGCTCGCGTTTCTGTACACCCTGTCGGCGGTGGTTACGCTCGCCATCGGGGCCGTCTATGTCAACTGGTCCCTGCACAGCGCCATCTTCAAGGCACAGAACGACTTTATCGACGACCGGCTGCACGTCTA
>JAMXLF010000092.1 GCA_024281055.1 Geobacteraceae bacterium | reverse complement strand
AGCAGTGCTTCAAGCGCTTGCCGGTCGGCCACTGTCAATTCATAGTTTTCGGGTGTGCGTGCCATGAAAAGTACAATAGCACACTTGATAATATTTAGATATAACTAACCGCACAAGACACTAGCCGTTTTTCTCGGACATCTGTTGCAGGCTTTCCGCCAACTCGCAATATACCGCTTCCTTCACCCCATGCCGCCGCCATAAGTCCGCCAACTGGCGGGCGCAACTGGCCATCCCGACCAGCCCGGCGGAGGTCCCACAGGCCACGAGGAGCGAGAAATTCCCCAAGAGGATGACGACGACGCCTGCGACGAAAAGAATGAGGCTGGACAGAAAGAGAGGCGCTTCCATGTGCCGCAACGGCGACTGGAACATCCGGTGAATCGAGGCGTACGCCCGCGCATGGGCCATCACCCGTCTCAGGTAGTTGTCCAGCTCCGCCCCCTGGAACCGGGCAGCTGCCCGGAAATAGAAGCGGCGGCAGGCATCCCTGTTGCCCATGGCAAGCCGGTCGCCAAAATAATGCTCGAGTTCGATGTCGATGGTATACGTGTCCATGTCAACCTCCGCGAGGTACTATAACGGTAACGGAGGAGAAAATTAACAGAAAAATTGCAAACATTATTTTATTTTAATATCTAATGAAACGCCACGGGGAAGGGACCGGCTGCCCGCCGGATGATGCAGGGACAAACCGCTTTTGTTCGGCATTTTTCCCGGCCTCAAAAAAATTGCCGGTCCCCGCTCATCGCCATGGAGGCCAGTGAAATGCTGTGTTCAATGGACGAAGAATCAGTCTCATTAAGGTTGCTGAGTAATGCCGGCAACCACGCCTTGGGCGAACTGGGGTTCGAGTTCATCGATTGTCGTCAGGCCGCCGAATGTACGCGACCGGTCGTAGGTTTGGGACACATCGAATACCGCGAGTCTTTCCTTTGATTGTCCGTCAGACAGGGTCACCTCGCCGACTATATACATGCTGTCCGGTTCTCTGAAAGCCGACCGCGCAAAAAGAACCCCATCATCATACCTGGTGATTACTACCTGTGCGTTCAGGATTCCCTCCCCCGTCCCTTCCAACGAAACCGGAATGAGTTTCCTGCCGGGCATCGACCTGAAATATTGGTTGATCCGGGAGGCCAGCCTTTCCCGTGTGGGCTCGGGAAGGCTAAAACCTTCCCGGACCTGAACATTGACCAGGACCCACTGGTATTTTTCCAGCACCGCCGGTTCCTTGAACGGCATTTTCCAGTCGTAGGCAGCCATTTCTCCGGCGCATCCCGACAACAACGCCACCAGGCCCAAGCCGCATAGCATGCGCCACGTTTGTTTCATCGCCAACCTCCGTTCCGTTCATTTCCAGAAACTTTCGCCAGTCGAGGGTATTCTGGCATTCGTGGTCCCTATTGAGGATAGCGTTCTGCCATCAAACGGAACACTGTGTCAGATTGATATCCTTCGCTTTTTACAGTAAGCCTGGATGACGATCTCCGCCTGGTTAAGACGGGAAAGCTTCATGTTCCGCGCCTTGATGGCCATGACGTCATCGGTCGGGATCAACTCCTGGCGAAGTTCGCGGGAAACGATCCCGATATTGACGATGATGGTCTTGAGGTCGACGGGGGTATAGGACTTCAGCATCGGCGGAGTCAGCATGTGATAGCCATCCGCGATGTCCTGCGCCATTTTCTTCGGATTGCCTGCAATAGCCATTGTAACCTTCTGCGTACTCCGGGAATGTTGTAGTTCAGTTCTTCGTGCCGGTCATTACCCCGACATGAACCGGGGCGAGTCATAATGCCTCGCCCCGGTTCCGATGTCAAATAAAAGACCAATCCTATTTGACGACCATATTCTCTATGGTCACCGATCCGCTCTTGATGGTCATCGGCCCTTGCACCGTCGTCATGACGCCGGTATAGGCGTTGTGGGACTGGTTGTCCCCTCCGAGCAACGTGACCTGTTTGTTCCCGCCCAGCGTAAGGGTTTCGTCGAGATCGACCCCCCAAATCCTGATGATGGCGCCGTTGGTCGTGGCAGGGGCGTTGTAGGCGCCAAGTATCGTTGAATAATAGGTAGGAGCGACATAGACCTCATGGACGCTGTCAAAATCGAAGGTGGCGGTGGCTGTCTGGGTGCTGCCACCAGCCGCGACCGTGGGCACCGTGTAGTTGCAGTCGCCCGTGCCCGAGCAGATGCCGGACCACCCCCCGAACACCGAGTACTGGGCCGGGGTGGCCTGGAGCTTGATCGGGTCGAAGCTGTAGACCGTGGTCGTGTAGTTGGTCGAAAACGCCTGGTTTTTCTGAACGAACAGCACGCTGCCGCTCCCGTCGCCGGCGCCCGGCACGTTTACGTTGAGAGTATGCGGCAGGGTGACGGTAACGGTGACGCCGTGCTCGGCCGACACGTTGCCCGCCGGGTCCCTGGCCCAGGCATATACGGTGTTGCTCCCCTCACTGGCGAAGGTGACGGTGGTCGGTTTGGTGGGATCCCAGACACAACCGCCATAGGAATTGGTCGAGGTCAGGCAGTAGTGGCTTATCCCATTGGTATCGGTGGCGGTGAAGGTCGTTATCGGTACCGTGATGCTGTGGTACACGGCCGGCATGGTGAACGCGACAGCCGGCGGAGTGTTGTCGACAGTGACGGCGATGCTTGCAAAGGGGTTCTGGACGTTGGTTGCCAGGTCGACGGCCTGACTCTTGATGGTGTACACCCCGTCAGCGGGGTTGTTCCATGTGTAAGACCAGGAGGAGGCGCCCGGCGTGTATGTCGCGCTGTACCAGTTAAGGCCGTTGTCAGTAGAAACCAGCATCGCGGTCACCCCGCTGCCGGGCATGGAATCGCTCGTAGTGCCGGAGATGACGAAGCTCGTCCCGCGGAGGTACGGAGGAGGACTAACACTGTTTATCGCGGTAATTGCGCTGGTGGGAGGAGTGAAGTCGAGGATGAAGAGTTCTTTGCCGGCCAGCGGGTCGATGGCGGTGAAGAAGAGGGCCTCCTTGTCGACGCCGTTGGGTGGCGTGTTCGCCATGGTGAGATTGGCGGGAGCCGAACCGAAATCTCCCGGATAGATATCCTTCACCTTGACGGTTCCCCAGTCAGTGCCGTCGCTGATCCAGAGTTCGGCGCTATCGTCATGGGTGGGGTAATAACCCTTGTCCATGAATGTGAACGCCAGGATGCCGTGTACGGAAGTGAGTGAGTTTATCGATGTAAAACCATAATCGGCGGGAAGGTCCTTGACCACCACCGTTCCGGCTGCCGTGCCATCACTCTTCCAGAGCTGATCGTGGTCGGTCGTTCCCCAGGTATTCCAGACGGAGAAGTACAGCGTGCCGTTCACATTGGTAAGGTTTGCGGGTTGTCCGTCTCCGTTGCCGGGATAGATATCCTTCACGAGCACGGTACCGGCTACGGTGCCGTCGCTTTTCCAGAGTTCATACCCTGTCGGGTCCGTCCATCCCTTGAAAAACAGTGTGTTGCCGACTGCGGTGAAATTGCTCGGCCAGATGGCGTTAGCCAGCAGCGTGACGGTAGTGCCGTCGCTTACCCAAAGGGCGTTGTTATTGGAGGCATCGTTGCCCGAGAAGAAGAGCTTCCCGTTTACCAGGGTGAGATCCGTCACGTTTGTGACACCGGTGCTCACCGGCACCGTCCCGGCCGTGGTGCCATCACTCTTCCAGAGTTGGGCATCGGTCCCGCTCGTGGCGATGAAATAGAGGGTTCCGTTCCGATTGACAAGACCATTGATATTCGAATTGTTCGTTCCGGCTTTGATGTCCTTCACCATGACTGTGTTGGCCGTGGTGCCGTCGCTCTTCCAGAGCTCGTACCCGTGAGCGCTGTCCCATCCCTCGAAATAGAGGGTGCCGTTGATATAAATCACCTTGCTGGGATCGTCCGTCGTGACGCCTGCCTTTACCAGGACTGCGGGGTTCGAGCCTTCTCTCTTCCAGAGATCGTCGGCATTGGCGGCAAAGTACAGGGTGCCGTTGGCATTGACGAGCGGGACGGGATTGACGCCGGTGAAGCCCTGAATCATGCTGGTGGCGGCGGCAGTGCCGTTGGTCTGCCACAGCTTGTTGCCGTTGGTGTCGTTGTCGGCAGCAAAGTAGAGGGTGCCGTTCAGATCGAAAAGACTGTTCGGCACTGCATCCTGGGTGCCGGGAGAGACATTCTGCACCAGGACAGTGCCGGCGGCGGTGCCGTCGCTCTTCCAGAGCTGCGTCCCGGTCGTTGGTTCTGTAGCCGTGAAGAAGAGGGTGCCGTTCACGTTGGTTAACCGGGCGGGGTCGCTGTCGGTTGTTCCCGCATAGATATCCTTCACCATGGCCGTGCCGGCGGTTGTTCCGTTACTGGACCATAATTCGTAGCCGTGGGTGTTATCCCAGCCGTTGAAGTATAAGATACCGCCAACACCCGTCAGCAGCGTCGGCCAGACGCTGCTCTTCACCACGACGGTGCCGGCAAGCGTGCCGTCGCTCTTCCAGAGGCCGTTGGCGTTGGCGAAATAGAGGACCCCGTTCCAGTTGTACAGGTTGTTCGGGTTGGACATGCCGCTCTTCACCACCGTCGGCAGCACCGCAGGGGGGACGAGTTTGAGAAGGGACGAGCCTGCAACGGGGTCGTTTGCCTGAAAAAAGAGAGTGCCATTCACATCGGTGAGCTCCCGCGGCACAGCGGCATAAGAAAGAGCAAACGTGCCGCCAGCAGTGCCGTTACTGGTCCAGAGCCGGTAAGCACTTGCAACATCGTCCCAACCATAGAAATAGAGGGTGCCGTTGACATTCGTGAGCTGGTCCGGTTCAACCCCAGGGGCAAGGAGGACAGTGCCCGCATCAGTACCGTCGCTGGTCCAGAGATCGCTGCCCTGCCTGAAGAAAAGCCTGTTAGCCCCGACAACCACCAGGTCCTCGAGAGTGCCGATTCCCGATTTGACCGGAACCGTTCCGGCAGTGGTACCGTCGCTCTTCCAGAGACCGTCGTCATAGCCGCTGAAGTAGAGGGCGCCCTTGAAAACAACTATGTATTCCGGATCGACATCCGCACTTACCTCGACGGTGCCGGCAGCGGTGCCGTCACTCTTCCAGAGCGACCAGTAGCCGCCGGGGTCGTAGGCCTCGAAATAGACGAAGCCGTTCCAGTAGGTAAGGTAATCGGGATCGTGATACGAACTACCCGTTCCGGGCTTGATGTCTTTCACCATGACCGTCCCGGCTCCGGTCCCGTCACTCTTCCAGAGCTCGTTGCCGTGGGCCAGGTCGAAGGCGGTGAAATAGAGCTTGATTCCAGTGGGGCCTCCCGCCGCCAGATTACGGATGTTCGAATTGTTCTTGATCGTGGTGTTGATGTCCTTGATGAGGACCGGGACTGACGCCGCGCGGGCGTCGGCGACAAAATCGCCACAGATGCAGGCAAGGCTGAGGCCAAGAAGTAGAATCCACGATTGAAAACGACTGTTCCTCATAACGTCCCTCCTTTTAAATAGCAGATTCATTCAAGTCAACATCAAACGACCGCACTCCACCTGCCTCGACGGTGAGTCAGCAGGAGCCGTCGGGTGAAGGCGTTCGGTCAGAATCGGTCTTTTCCGGAACTCGTACCCCTTGGGCACGACAGGAAGCAGAGAATCTATAAGGTCAGCGGGAAGTGCGTGGGGGGCAAAGGGATGTGTATGTCCGGGTACCGTGCTGGATAATCCGACAATTTGCCACGGCTGAGTTCCGGATTCCGCCTACTCCTCGCTATCGAATCGGCAGCATGAATGGGACGTATGTCATGGGTGGACGGTGGGTGGGTAAAGGTCAATCCGATAAACGATACCGTCAATGACGGTTTGTTAATTTTTACTTCATTATAAATTCATTTTTCATTAACACATTAGCTTATTTGAGTAAAGACAATTTTTGTGTGTCGCCCCCCATCATCTCTGGCAGCGGGGACAGAAGACCGTGCTCCGGTTTCCCAGGCGGATCGCCTCAAGCGCTTCTCCGCATCTCCGGCACCCCTCCCCTGCCCGGCCGTACACGCCGAATTCGAGGGGATGGTACTCCACCGTCTCCTCCGCCACCCTGTAGGTGCTCCCCGTTTCGATGGATTCGTTCAGCACCTCTTTGATGGCCTCCGCCAAGCGGTCGCACTCCGGGCGGTCCAAGGACCCGGCGGCCCGGTCGGGCCGGATGCCGGCCCGGAAGAGGGCTTCATTGGCGTAGATGTTGCCGATCCCGGCGACGACGGCGGCGTTCATGATGAACAGCTTCACCGCCACCCGGCGGGACCTGCCGGCATCGTAGAGATATGCCCCGCTGAATGCCTCCGTCAGCGGCTCGGGACCGATCCCCGCCAGGAGCGGATGGGAGAGCGGATCCCCCTCGACCCAGAGGACCGTGCCGAATTTGCGCGGATCCCGGAAACGGAGGATATGGCCGTCCGTAAAGATGAGATCGAGGTGATCGTGCTTTCCCGGCGGAGCGGTCACGGCAAGGTACTGGAGATAGCCGGTCATCCCCAGGTGGATGGCGAGGCAGCCTCCGTCGCAGAAAAACAGGAGGTATTTTCCCCGCCGGCCCACCCCCCGCACGATCCGGCCAGGCAGGATGGTCTTCAGATGCAGCTGGATCGGCAACCGGAGCTTGGGCGCCCGGATCACGACCTTGTCGAATTGCTTTCCAACAACGAGCGGCTCCAGGCGCCGGCGGGTCGTTTCCACCTCGGGAAGTTCGGGCATGTCGTTCTCCTGTTCCTGTGGCGGCAGTACCGTGGCATCGTAACCCATCAGGTGCCGTTTGGCAAAGAGAAAGCCCGCGTCGAGCGGGCTTTCTCGCGATCATCCGATTCATTCGTCGGTCTTCTCACCCATCAGGATGACCTAAAACCGGTAGCCGACCCCCCCCAGAAATATATCGGAATCCCGATTGTAGTTCGTGATGATCCGGTCCCAGGTGGCTCGCAGGAGCCAATTCTCACTGACTCTGAGGCTCCCCGTCATCGAGGCCACCTCGCAGAAAAAGGCGTTCGTGTTTCGCCCCTGCTCATGGCCGCCACGGCGTTGATCGACCGCGAAATACCCGCCGAAACCGGCGCCGAGTGAAATTCGGTCATCAAGGAACTCCTTTGCCAGCCAGAGCTGACTGGTAAGACCGTACCGGTCAATCAGGTCGCTTCTCCCCTCGTAGAGCCCCCGTGCGGTCCATTCCAGGTAGCGCCAGATGCCGCGCCTGTATTCGAGAGCCACGGCGGGTGAACGACCGTTGCCCGGGATATTCACGACCGTTTCACCGCCAAACACCGTCAGTTCGTTATTGGTCGTTCTTTCGACCTGACGGGTTCCCTTCACGTCCGGCCCCGGCGAGGGAGGTGCATCGAGCTGGTAGCCGATTCCACCGAGCGCCGAGAGGGTGTTGAAACTTTGGCCGCCCCTCACCCAGTAGCCTTGCACTTGGAAAAACACGCGGCTGTCGGTGTAATAGGTCGCCGCCGCGCTTACCATGGTTCCCCAGCCGTGAAAGTCCTGGGCGGGAGCCCCGCCTGCAGGATGGATGGTGTCGTAATAGAAGAGGCCGCCCGCACCGACGCCAAGGGAAAGGTGCTTGTCGAGCAGGTTGGTACGTACCCAGAGGTTGGCGGCATCTGCGTCACGATGGTGCCCGGTGAAATGCCCCTGATTCAGATAGGAAAGGCTGTAGGCGAAATGCTCCCCAAGCCCCTCCATGTACTGGACCTGCCAGGCATAGGTCTTCTCCACGGGGTTGTTCGTCCACCCATAACCGCCTAGAACGCTGAGTTCCCCGGCGAGAACCGGACGGGCCAGAAGAACCAACAGAGCCGACAGAACAAAAACTCTCGTCACTCCATTCACAATATCTCCTCCTCCACGTGCCTCGCTGCACGATCACATGGGGCACCTTCGGTGCGATCCCTGCCTGCAGGGGCTTGGAGGCTTTGCGGGTTTCAGGAAATTCCGTTCGATCGCATTTAACGTATCACACCTTGTCATCCTGTCAAGCCGGGCGCGGTTCCAGCACAGGATGAGCCGAAAAGCCGGCGGCGAAGGATGGTCGAGTGGCCTGAATCATGCAAACGTTGTCTTGGTTGGCCCTGTGGCAATGGGTCACGGACGCAGGAATCCAGAACGAACGGCACCGATGCCGATCTCGGCATGGTGAGGGTGCCTCAATTTTGGGCAGAACGGCGGCAGCGAAGCCGGCATGAGACCCACAACGACAGGGAGCGGAGAGATGAGACGAGCGGAACGGGGCGACACTGTCACCATTCACTATATCGGCACATTGGACAACGGACGGATATTCGACAGCACGACGGATGACGATCCCCTGGTATTCACTATCGGCGAAAGCCGGGTTTTTCCGGCCATGGAACATGCGGTGACCGGCATGCGTGCCGGCGAATCGAAGAACGTTGTCATCGCGGCCTCAGATGCCTTTGGCCCCCGACTGGAGGCGAACCTTATCAAGTTGGATCGGGAAAGTTTCCCGGTCGGGAAACGGATCGAGCTCGGACAGAAGCTGCGGATCGAATTCGAGGGGGGAAAGGAACGGGTCATGATGGTGCACGAGGTTACCGAGACCGAGGTAACCCTCGACGGCAACCATCCCCTGGCAGGACTGGATCTGACCTTCGCCCTGCGGCTGGACGCGATTGAAGGACCCGCGTAAAAATCCGCCATTTCCTTCGCGATTGCCCGGATGGGGCGGCATGTTTCAGGTCCAATTCTGGAGGGAACAGTGGTGTCAGCCGGCTCGATCGGGGCAAACGCTCACGGACCGCGCCGGGCAAGCCAGATGACATGGCGCCCGCCTCGTGCACCGCGCGCCCGGACACCGACCTCGTCCACCACGAAGCCGGTCTGGCGAAGGCGCCGGGTGAAGGCCGGATCGGCAGCGGCCGACCAGACCGCCAGCACGCCTGCCGGGCGCAGCGCTGAGAACGCCGCTGCCAGGCAGGCCGGGCCGTAGATCCAGTCGTTCTCCCTGCTCGTCAGCCCGTCGGGACCGTTGTCCACATCCAACAGGATGGCGTCCCAGGCACGGCTTTCTGCCATGATAACCCGGGACACGTCCCCCTCGCGCACCGTGGCCCGTTGGTCCGCCAGGGGATGGCCGGCCAGAGCCCCCAGATGGTCACGGTTCCACGCCACCACCCTGGGCACCAGTTCGGCCACAACCACCCGGGCATCGGGGCCGAGCCGCCGCAGGGCTGCCGCCAGAGTGTACCCCATCCCGAGCCCGCCGATCAGGACCCTCGGCGCAGGAAGACCTGCGATCCGGTCGCAGGCATACTCGGCAAGGGCGTCCTCCGAACCGTGCATCCGGCTGTTCATCAGTTCGCAGCCGGCCACCCGGATCGAAAACTCGCCGCCGCGCCGGTAAAGACGCAGTTCCCGGTCGCTGCCGGGCACCGGTGCCCTGTCGATGAGTTCCCAAGGGATCATGGATACCTGCCAAACCGGCTCGGCTGCATCACCGTTGTGTTCGGTCTTTTCTCCCATAGCACAATGGACAGTACATCCGGCCATCAATCTCTAAGTGCCGTTTGCAACGTATTTCTCGATCGCTCTTCTGTGTTCCGGTTCCAGGTTGTCGAACCGGACCCCGTAATGATATGTTCCGTCCTGCCGTCTCAAGGAGCGAACGACCTTCCCTTCCGCAACTATCAGGAGCGAGCCGGAGACAACGAACATCCCTTTGATCAGGTCGTTCTCGCAAAGCAACCGGTCAGACTCGATCAGGATACCCGAGGCACTTATGTTACGGGATATTCCCGTGAAAGAGGAGCTTTCCTTCGTGCCACGGACATGGGCCTTGAAAATGGCCCGATGGTCTCGGCGCGGCGAGATCGACAGGAGCCTTTTGACCGATTCGCGCAGAAGCACAGCGTTAACCGGCCGCGTAAACGATACGTTTGCACCGCATTGCGAAGTATGCACGACCCTGCCCCGATGATGATTGCGGACGAGGATAAACGAGACGTTCCTGAGTTCATCTTCTTGCCGGATAAGAGAGCAAAGCTTCTCGCCTCCCGCCTCCGGCACGTCCAGCATGGCAATGATCAGGTTGACCCGCTCCTTTCGATGTACTTCGAGAGCTTCTCTGGAAGAGGTTGCCGTCAGTATCCGGACACCAACTCCGTTCAACAGTCTTTTGTTTCTCTCTAAAAAACCGTGCGAGTTACTGACAATAAGTATTTTAGTACCATTACCCGAGGGCAAAGAACTTGTCTGAGGCATCAATGCTCCCCTCACTGATATGATTGCCGGCAGCGCACCCACTATAAAGAAAGTGCTGGCAAGAATCAAGGCATTGTATCGAGTCTGGTCCTGACATGTCTCAATATCATCGACAATAGTCCTGCCGGAATCAGGTCTATCTCTGTACCTTTTCGACCTGTGTATTGTCGCTGAGAAGAGCCTTTTACCAGACCTCCCGACTTCCTTGCCTCGCAGTTCCACCAACAGGCTAGTAATCCCGGAAATTATGCCCTATAGTATCCAAGATCGTATCCTGCAGGAGGTGCCCCCATGTTCGAAGTACAGTACAACGACGAGATGGAAGCGGAAGTGCAGCGGCTGGAGGCGAACAACCGGGCCGTTGCCGCGGGACACCCGGAGTGGGTGAATGCGTGCGTCGTCTGCGGGTGCGAGATAAAGCGGGTCGATGTGGAGCGGTGCGAGCAGTGTCAATCTGAACGGCAGGCGGACAAAAAAGGGCTTAACCCATCATAGGTTAAGCCCTGACTGAGAAGTTGCCATCACAGTCAAAACCTCTTCCCCGGCAACCATCTTACAACCGGTGTCTCGGGCACGTCATTTACTACCGTCCTTATTCCGTTTTTCAATTGCTTCACTATCAAACCAGCACGCGTCAGGGTGCATGCAAATGTGACTGTGGCCGAATGACATGGCGTGTGCGCATCCTATTCCCTTGCGTTCCTCAACTGTACAGTAATAGTAGACCCCGGAAATATGTTTAGTCTTGCAAATTGCAGGGTCCGGCAACTTCCGTTCTGATTCCATATCGTTTTCCTTTAGCACCTACCCATGGATATTTCTTGCTCCATTTCATCTTCCGTCGGATTCCCGACTGACATTTATTTCGTGGATGTGATTGTGTAGCACATGGATGCGTCATTATTTGTCGTTTCACTCTTCTCAATTTCTGTTTTCATTACATTTCTTTAAAACCCCGCCAAGTGGCCGCACATCGCCCCAGCTAGCAATAATCCCTGGTCGATGACATGTCTGCTTGTCGTTTTTCCGCAATTATTTGTTATAATTTACTAATCTTATAAAAGGAGGTAAAAAAATGAACAAGCTCGAGATTGCCATAAAACTTCTTCAGCTGCTCAATGAGCGAAAGACCATTACCTCCAGGGTGATCGCCGATGAATTCAAGGTAAGCATCAGGACGGCACAACGTTATCTGCAGGAATTGTCCGCATTACCATGCTTTGTCAATCAACAGAGGAATAGCAGTTACGAGCTGTATCCCGATTACAAATTCAAGGAAGCACTGCTGAATACGAGTTTGTGTGAAATCCTTCAGAAAAAGATACAGAGCGATCGCTCTGTCAATACGGGGGAAATAGCATGTCTGGTATGTGGCTTATCTCATGATAAATACAGCCATTCCTTATTTGTATTTGATACAAGCGATATCGACAACGCCTATAAGATGGACCAATTGCTCGAACATATCAGGAGCAAGCTGAAAGCCAACAAATGCGGTTTAGAGGAATGACGGAAACCACCAGAAAGGGGACGACGAAAAGGGCATGTTTCCTTTTTCCCCATACAATTGATATTAACATTCATTTTCTATATGGTATAATGGCTATATGTGGAGTGCTATAAGGCTCCGCCGGGAAAGAAGGTGTGATCATGAAAGCCAGCACGAGAAATCTGATAAAGGGTTCTTTCCATCAACTGAGAGGGAGACTGAGGACAGCCTTGGTGCTTTCAGGCCGAGTCGAACGAATCGGAGGGCAGATGCGGGTGAAAATCGGCAGAACGCAGCGGCGCTTCGGCTTCTAACGTGCGTCCGACCGCTTATGCCGATGATCTGACGGACAATATCTGCCAGAGGAATGGAGGAACAGAAACAGACGAAGCGGAAGAAAGGAGATGATGGAGCATGAAACGGGGTTTGGGGATAGTTCTCTGTACTGCGTTTCTGCTCTCGGGATGTGCCCACGATATCGGCAACTTTACATAGGTCGCGTAGATTATTCGGTAGGTGTTCGGAGGGGACAGGCATTCCAGCCTGCCCCTTTATTTTTATCGGGCAAGCGACGGCCGGATATCCGAGATCAGGATATCCGGGATCAAATATGATATCCCCGGAATTTCCAAAGGGTCGTGGCGACAACGGCCAAAAACAGCAGAAAGAATGCGATCAGACACCTGCACACAGGGGTTCGGCATTCTATTGCGTCCACTGCCAGAAATAAAAGGATGATAGTCACGATATACAGCATGCGCCCTCCTGACCCTCGATAATAATTCTGGTATCCGATATCACCATAAAACGAATCTTCCCACTGCTTCTATCAGCAATAGCAATGGCAATACCATAATCGTAACTTGCCGTACTTAAAGAGGTAAATGATTTAAGAACGACTGGAGGCGGTATGCAAAACGCTTAGTATTGGCTAAGAGGGGTGAGCAAAATGCAGAATTCTCATACTAGGAAATAAATAAGACCGTTTTTATCTTTTTTCTTGACCGCCCCCCTTTTCATGAAGTATTAATGATCCATTGCCGATGTCCGTCGGCTGGAAATTATCTGTGTAATAAAGGAGATGCGATGAAGAAGTTCGTATGTTCGGTTTGCGGTTATGTCCACGAAGGAGATGCTGCTCCTGCCGAGTGCCCTCTCTGCAAGGCTGCGGCTGAGAAATTCGTCGAACAGGTCCAGCAGGAGCTGGCCTGGGCGGACGAGCACAAGATCGGCGTCGCGCAGGGGGTCGACCCGGAAATCATCGAAGGACTCAAGAGAAACTTTGCCGGGGAATGCACCGAAGTGGGGATGTACCTGGCGATGAGCCGCCAGGCCGACCGCGAAGGGTATCCGGAAGTGGCCGAGGCGTACAAGCGGATCGCATTCGAGGAAGCCGAGCATGCCGCCAAATTTGCCGAACTGCTGGGCGAGGTTGTCCGGGCCGACACCAGGACCAACCTGGAGATGCGTGTCGCAGCGGAAAACGGGGCCTGCAAGGGCAAGAAGGAACTGGCTACCAGGGCGAAGCAGCTCAACTACGACGCCATCCATGATACCGTCCACGAGATGTGCAAGGACGAAGCACGTCACGGACAGGTGTTCGCGGGGCTGTTGAAGCGGTACTTCTAGAGCTTCCGCCAGTTGCGGCGGAACAACGAAAGGCGGCCTTTTGGCCGCCTTTTGCATTGGGCATGATGTCCCCGAATCGCCGGGCGGAAAGAGCGTGGTATACTGGTAACGGTCGCTCTATTTCCAACGGGGGGAGCGGGGATGGACTGGACCGGCGGCATCTGCCTGACACGGCTCTGTCTCCAGCGCGGGCTGGGCCTCATCTACCTGGTCGCCTTCCTGGTGGCCGTGAACCAGTTTCGCCCGCTGCTGGGGGAGACGGGACTTCTCCCCGCCCATCTCTTCATCCGGCAGGTCACGTTCCGGCAGGCCCCGAGCCTCTTCTATCTCTGCCCCACCGACGCAGCATACGCATTCTTCGGCTGGAGCGGCGTCTTTCTGGCCGTCCTTGCCGTGACAGGCGTTTCCGAGCGCTTTGGCAGTCTTTTCTCCGCAACCGTCTGGGCCTTCCTCTGGGTGATCTACCTTTCCTTCGTCAACATCGGCCAGACCTTTTACGCCTTCGGCTGGGAATCGCTCCTCCTGGAGAGCGGCTTCCTCGCCATCTTCCTCGGCGGGGCCGGCTCATCGCCCAATGCGGTCATGATCTTTCTCTTCCGCTGGCTCCTCTTTCGCCTCATCATCGGGGCCGGGCTCATAAAGCTCCGGGGAGACCCCTGCTGGCGCGACCTCACCTGCCTCGACTACCACTTCGAGACGCAGCCGATGCCGAACCCCCTGAGCTGGTATTTCCACTGGCTCCCGGGCTGGGTGCACCGGGCCGGGGTCCTCTTCAACCACCTCGTGGAGGTGGCGGTCCCCTTCTTCTACTTCGCGCCCCAGCCCGTGGCAGGGGTGGCCGGTCTTCTCACCATCCTCTTCCAGGGCTCCCTCATCGTGAGCGGCAACTTCTCCTGGCTCAACTTCATCACCATCGTCATCGCCTTCAGCACCCTGAGCGACTCCCAGCTCGGCGCCGTCATTCCCGTCTCGCTGCCGGCACCGGGCGAATCCTCCCCTCTCCTGCTCTGGGCAACCCGGGGACTTGCCCTCCTCGTGGCATTCCTCAGTATCCAGCCGGTGCGCAACCTCCTCTCCCGGGAACAGGCGATGAACACCTCTTACACCCCCCTGCAACTGGTGAACACCTACGGCGCCTTCGGGAGCATCACCCGAGAGCGCTACGAGATCGTGGTGGAAGGGACCGAGGATGCGGTCGTCACACCGGCGACCCGCTGGCGACCCTACGAGTTCAAGGGAAAACCGGGTGACCCGGCACGGCTGCCCCCGCAGGTGGCGCCCTACCATCTGCGGCTCGACTGGCTCATGTGGTTTGCCGCGATGCCCTCCCCTTACTACGATCCATGGTTCATCCGGTTTCTGGAGAAGCTTCTGGAAGGGGACAGGGGAACCCTCTCCCTCCTGAGGGGCACCCCCTTTCCCGACGGGCCACCGCGGCAGGTGCGCGCACTTTACTACCTCTACCGCTTTACCACCCCGGAAGAACGGAGACGGAGCGGTGACTGGTGGCACCGAGAACTGGTCGGCACCTATTTCCCGCCCACCGCCCTCAACGATCCGAAGTTCGCCGCGATCCGCGAGCTCCTGGAGGGTGGGCGGGACTTTTAATCGCTGACGGTTTTTGCGGTTCGAAAGCGCCGCACCAGTATGGGGACGAGGAACATCGCGCCGAGAACGATCAGCATCGTGATGTTCGGGTCGCGAAAATACGAGTTCAAGCGCAACGTCGTCACCGCGATGACGGCAAAATAGAGCATGTCGCCGGCGATGGCAAAGGCCCAGCCGGCAACGAAACCATGACCGGCGGCAAGGGCCGCCGCGCGCCCTGTCATGGGATCTACACCAAAGGCGACCATGACCAGCGCAAGGGGGCCGGCACCGGTCCCGCTGAAATGGGCGGCGCTTCGGGAGGACACGCTCTTCATGGCCGCGCCGAAGCGGGCGAGAACGGGGACTTTCCCGGCAACCCAGGCGAGAAGCCGCAGGACCGGTTCGAAGACCAGCGCAAGAACGATGTCCGAAACCAGGTAGAGCGCTGCGGTGAGGGGCCAGGCCACGCCTTTGGCCTGGGCGAGCAGGACGCCGGCAGGAATCCCGCCCCCGACGGGAATGAGGAAGAGCTTCATTACGGACAGCGTTGCGGATTCTGGGTGGCCGAAGCCGGGAATGTGGGTAGAGAGCATGACTTTTATCTAGCCGCAGATGGCGCGGAGGAACGCAGAGAACCGCCAGAGGTAGTTGAGAATCACTCGTACCAGAGTACTTGAAAATCCCCTGATATGACAAGCAAAAACCCGGGGCTCTCTCACCGCAGGGGCCCTCAGGGCCTAAAGGACACCGGGGAACCAGAGCTCCACTTCCATTCCGGTGGTGCAATTCCTTTCCCTCCGAGGTGCAAACATTTGCACCGCATAAGGGGCGCGCTTTTCAGCCTCAACTCAAAAACATCTTTGCTTTTAACAAGTTGCAACATGGTAGCAATTTGGCACGGGCTGTGAAACTCTCCATATGATACTCCGTACGGAAGCGGGAACCGTCACCACGGCAATGGTATAACGCTATGGCGGCGACCGGATTCACGTTGCGGAAACACCCGACAAGAAAAAGGAGATTATCGTGAGAAAACATCTTGTCATACTCGTGAGCTTGTGTACGGTTGCGGCATCGGTATCCCTCGCCCATGCGGGACTCAACATCGGCGTCAACGTCGGCATCCCGGCGCCCGTCATTGCAGTACCTGCACCACCTGTCATTGCCGCACCGCCCGTGGAAGTCGTGGAACCGCCCGAATTCGTGGCGCAGCCCGGATTAGGCTTCTATGTCGCGGTCGGCACTCCCTATGACATCTTCTATGCGGAAAATCGGTACTATCTGTGCCGGGGCGACGCGTGGTATGCCGCACCTTACTACAACGGCCCCTGGGTAAGCGTCGGCTACCGGGCGGTTCCGTGGCGGCTTCGCAGGTACCCGATTGCCAGGTTGCACTCCTTCAGGGATGATTGGGGCAGACATCGCGGCGAAGGTCATTACGCGGGATACGGTCATTTCCGCCCCGAACGGCATGGCGGAGGGGAAGGGAGACGACACGGCGGGATGATGGAGCGTTAATCCCGTAGACACACTTGTAACAAAGGGGCCAGGCCTTCCGACCTGGCCCCTTTGTTACCATGGAGCATGAAACGTGAAAGCGGCGGGTCTCACGCCCCGTCGCTCCCTGGCAGATTCAACATATATGTTTGACGACATTTCCCGTGCCGGCGTCATTCTCAGGGATCCGTCAGTGTTTGACGGTGGCTTCAGTGCTACACCACCTGTTATGCCACCGGCCATGCAGTTCCTTCTTGCCAAAAGTAATCCCACCGAGCTCATACACCCCGCTCAGACCGATCAGGGCGTAAATCACGCGGAGGAGGGCCGTACCTTCACCGAACAGCGTAGCGAGTACGTTGACGTCGAAGAATCCCACCAGCCCCAGGTTGATCGTACCGATGATCATCAGGATCGCGACGATGATATCCAATGCCTTCATATGCTCACCTCCTCTGATCCGTGGGAAGTCACACCGGCATCAGGGAAAGTCCGCCTCTACCTTCCTATATTATAGCGTGATAGATTAAAAATGGTAAGCCTCCACTCTGCCGGTTCGTTGGCAGCGATGAAACGTTCGATCTCCCATTCAGTTTGATTTCAAGACGTTAAACAGCAGGCGGCCGTTGCCTGACTTGAAAGACTTCATGGCATTTTGCCGGTTTGGCGATATTATTAAATTAAACCAAGCCAATATCGTTGCGATTATATCGTCGATCGACGTGAGAATTTCAACCGGATGGGTCGTGCTATTTATCTCAAGAAAAGCGAGGTGATGGCAATGGCAATGAAATCCATATCGGAAGAGATGCACGGAGTTGATAAGGGAGCACGAGCCCCCGGTTTCGACTGGGAGCTCGCCAGGTTCGTACTGGCGCTCATCGCTTTGGTTGGTTTTGTGTACGGGGTTCATCTTTTGATTCAGATGTGGTGAAAAGGTCGGCATGATGCAGTTCCGGCGAGACAGGCAGGAAAGCCCGCTATTGGCGGGCTTTCTTATAACTTCCCCCTTGCCTCCAGCTCCTTGAAATCCCCTTAGAATGTTGTATACCTGACCGTGCGACCCCATCCAAGCTCGGATCATCTAACAGAGGAGGAACCATGGCTACCTTGGCAAGCAACACCCTCGCGGCCGCGTTGGCCGCAACGATCGCGGTGGGCGTACCCACTTGGGTCCGCGCCGCCGATGCACCCGTGCCCGTGCAGATCGTCGATGCGCTTAACAAGCGGTTCGGCGTGCATCCCGGCTTTCGGGCGAATCACGCCAAGGGGATCGTGGCGGAGGGGAGTTTCACGGCGTCGCCGCAAGCCGCGGCCCTGAGCAGGTCGCCGTTGTTCGCCGGCGCGAAGCTCCCGGTGACCGTGCGCTTTTCCGATTCCGGCGGACAGCCCGACGTGCCCGATGCCGCGCCGGTGGCAAACCCGCACGGCATGGCGATCAAGTTCCACCTCCCCGGCGGCGCTGAAAGCGACATCGTTGTCAACGCGCTCAAGTTCTTCCCCGTGGCGACGGCGGAGGAGTTCCTCGCTCTCCAGCTTGCAGCCGCCTCGAGCCCGCCCGGCGCATCCCCGTCTCCCCAGCTGAAGGCGTTTCTCGCCAGTCACCCGAGCGTGGCAAAAGCCACGGCAACGGTCGGCACGCCGGCCAGTTTCGCCGAAGAGCAATATTTCGGCGTCGACGCGTTCGTGTTCGTCAACAAGGCGGGCAAGAAACAGGCTTTCCGCTACATCGTCGCGCCGGAAAAAATCGTGCACCTGAGCAAAGAGGAAGCCGCAAAGAAATCGACCGACTACCTGATGGACGATCTCCCCGCGCGCCTTGCCAAGGGGCCGGTGACCTTCCACCTCAAGGCGCAGCTGGCGGTACCCGGCGACTCTACCAGGGACCCGAGCCAGGCCTGGCCCGATGACCGGCCGGTCGTCGATCTCGGCGTCCTGACGATCGACAGGGTCGTCGCCGACAGCACCGCCGCGGAGAAGAAGCTCTTGTTCCTGCCCGGCCGCCTGACCGACGGCATCGAGCCATCCGACGACCCGCTGATCGCCGCGCGCGACGCCGCCTATGCCGTCTCCTTCGGAAGGCGCAGCGCAAACCCGTAACGTGCCGGTCGTCGAAACGGGTAAAGGAATAGAGTCACTATTCACGCAACGACGGCATTTTCGAAGGAGGTCGCGATGAGAACGGTTCAAACGATCGTGGTGATTGCAGGCCTGCTGTTCTCGTTCGCCGCGAGCGCGGAGGAAAAACAGGCTTCCCGGGCGACGAACAAGATCGAGCCGCTGCCGCGGGATCTGGAAATGCAGCTGGCGCTCAGCGCTCTGCCGCCGCACCTTAAGGACGGTGCCACCGTCTATGTACTGAACCCCGACAAGGGCTTCGAGGTCGCCCGCAAGGGCACCAATGGATTCCACACCTTCGTCGCCCGAACCGGCGATGATACGTTCAGGGGGTCCTGGCCCTTGACAAGGTACAGAGATGATATTCTCTACCCGATTTCCTTCGATGCAGCAGGCGCCAAGCAGCAGATGCGGGTCTTCTTCGATGCGGCGGAAATGCAGGCCAAGGGCACTCCTCCCGGCGAACTGAAGAACATCATAAAGGAGCGTTTCCAGAAGGGGTACTACAAAGCGCCGGAACGAGTCGGCATCTCGTACATGCTGTCTCCGATACTGAGGACCTACTGGAACCCAGAAGAAAACGACAGAGCCGTCACCATGAATTACCCACACGTCATGTACTACGCCCCCGATGTATCCGATAAAGACATAGGTGGCGCCCCGAAGCGCGGGGGCTTCTATCCCTTTGTCATCATGGAGGGTCCCCATGGATACATCATCCAGCCCATCGATCTGACGGAGAGGGCAGCCATCAGCAAGGAGTATGAAGAGATGCTCGCAAGACTCTGCAAGATCAAAAAAGAGTGGTGCCTGAAAGAAGGGAATGGTCCATATTGACAATGGAGAAAAAAAGGGACATCGGAAAAATGTCCCCTTTTCGTTTCGAGAAAAGGAAGCCCCGTTATTTTTTCACTCTTTCATCGCACGGCCCTCGGTTAAGCACGTACAGCGCAATGATGCAAAACACCCACATGCCGATGACAAAAATGACTTCGCGCATACGTTCCTCCTGTAAGAAAAATGGATTGTCGCAGTCTCCTGAACTGCCACGGTCACAGGTCAACGGTAACCAATAATCGCCACTTGTCAAGGCCCGGGCAATTTCCCTCGCCAGTCGCTCGCCATTCTGTGGTTTCCAGGCCACGCGCGGCGTACGACCGACTCACTGCCGACGCTTTTCAACAGCCGGAAAATCTGCTATCGTCACAGGCATGGCACTGCCTTCAACGATATTCCGCTTGAACCTCCAGCTCTCCGACATTGACCGGGGCATGTACGAGACGGTCCAGACGACCGTCGCCCAGCACCCCTCGGAAACCGGGGAGCGACTGGTGGCCCGGCTGCTCGCGCTTGCCATCTTCTTCGAGCCGGAGCTCACCTTTACGAAGGGGCTCTGCGCGGCCGACGAACCGGACCTCTGGGTCGTCGGACCCGACGGGAGACCCCGGCTCTGGGTTGAAGTCGGGGTGCCGGAGGCGGACAGGATCATCAAGGCGGCCCGGCATGCGGAAAGGGTTGCACTGCTCGCCTGCGGCAGGGGGCTGGCAGCCTGGGAGCAGCAGCACCTCCCCCGGCTGGAAAAGATCGCGAACCTCACCGTGGTGAAGGTTGATCCGGGATTCATCATGACACTCGCTTCCCGGCTCGACCGTGTCATCACCTGGTCGATCACTATCACCGAGGAGACGATGTACCTCTCGATCGGCGCTGAAACCTACGAGACCGCCATTGTCCCGCCCCATCGTTAAATCCGGGTCAACCCGGAGGAAGGAGTACGATGCAGATCTGGATCGATGCCGATGCCTGCCCGCGGGTAATCAAGGAGATCGTCTTTCGCGCCTCGGAGCGCCTGGATGTCCCGGTCTGCCTGGTAGCCAACTCGAGCCTTGCCAAGCACCATTCGCGCCTCATCACGTCGGTGATGGTTGCCGGCGGATTTGATGTCGCCGACGACTACATCGCGGAGCATGCCGCACCGGGTGACCTCGTCATCACCGCCGACATTCCGCTCGCCGCTCGGATCGTCGCCCGGGGGGCGGTGGGGATCGACCCTCGGGGGGAGCTCTACACCGAAGAGAATGTGGGAGAGCGGCTCTCCATGCGCGACCTGATGACGGAGCTTCGCGGGGCGGGAATGGTCCAGGGGGGACCGGCGCAGTTCGGCGCCACCGACCGGCAGCGCTTCGCTTCCTCGCTGGACCGGTTGCTCACCCGGATGCTCCGGGGAAGGAATCCCGTATAGCATTTGAAACGTGAGTTTCTCTGCGATCCTCTGCGTACTCTGCGTAAAAATCGCGGTCGACATCGAAAAGATCTGCAAGGATGTGCAGCCGGGTGGAGGATGAATCGTGACGGGCTGTTTTGTTTGAGAGGAGCAACCCTTGCCGTGGGCAGATACCGTGCTATGATTTTTAATCAAAACCTGGGAGAACTATCCGGTTAATCGTAACGGGTACGACATCACTAGAAGGAGGGGTATGGTATGCCTAAACTCAATGGGACCAGGACCGAGCAAAACCTCATGGGCGCATTTGCCGGAGAATCACAGGCACGAAACAAATACACGTACTTTGCATCGGTAGCGAAGAAAGAAGGATATGAAAAGGTGGCTGCAATCTTTCTTGAAACGGCCGACAACGAGAAGGAGCATGCAAAGTTGCATCTCAAATACCTTGGCGGTCTGGGCTCCACCATCGCCAACCTGCGTGCGGCAGCCGCAGGCGAACTGGACGAATGCACGGACATGTACCCGCGCATGGCAAAGGAGGCCCGGGAAGAGGGCTTCCCGGAGATTGCCTTCATGTTCGAGTCCATCGGCAAGATCGAACGGCATCACCAGGAGCGCTACGCGAAACTGTTGGAAGAGATCGAGGCAAATACGTTCTTCGCCAAGAACGACAAGGTGCGCTGGCGGTGCCGCAACTGCGGGCATATCCATGAAGGCACGGAAGCTCCCGAGACATGCCCCGTATGCAAGCACCCGCGGGCGTATTTTGAGCTGGTCGAGGATCACTACTAGGTTTGAGAACCGAAGAGGATTCGAGTCGGATTGGCACGCTCAGGTCGGCGTGGTGCAATCCCGGCGAGAAAGACAGGAAAGCCCGCTTTTGGCGGGCTTTTTTGCTACTTTTTCATTTGGTCGTGGGCGCCTTGATCAATTCGAGTTTGCCCGTGACGTTGTTTTTCATCCAGTGCGGGTCCCACCATTCGACCGGATTGACCGACTGCCCGGCGATTACCGTTTCAAAATGGAGGTGATCCCCGCCGGCCATGCCGGTGGCCCCGGTACTGCCGATTATCTGTCCTTTTTCCACCTTGTCACCCTGCTTGACGCCGATCCGGCTCAGGTGCCCGTAGATACTCTGCAGCCCCAGCCCGTGGTCGATGATGATGCATTGGCCATAGATGCCGAAGTCGCCGGCAAAGACGACCGTGCCGCGGTTGGCGGCCGGCACGTCGGCGTGGGCCACCGATGCCAGGTCGAAGCCGAGATGTGTCTGCCGGTCGACCTCTTTCCCCTGGTATACATAGGTGCGTGCCTGGGCGAAACCGCCGAGGGGGGCGGTGTTCGGCATGCGGAGAAAGGGTCCCTGCCAGAGCGGCGTCGGAGAGGTCTTCCGGCCGTAGTCGGCGATCGCCTTGCGGTCCTGCTGGCGCTGGTCCCTGTTTGCCTTGAGGAATATCTCCAGGTTGGTTCCCCCTTGCGGGAACTTTCCCTTGAACTCCGCGGCGATCTTTTCGAGGAAGGCATCCGTCAGATCGATCCGGTCCGTCGAAAAGGACCTGGGAGTCACGTGATAGATGATCCCCACGAGGCTCTCGTTCCCTGCCCGGTCGACCGCCAGCACCTTCGGCACGAACTTGCCGGGGTCCATGTCGTAGGGCGCGGGGAAGAGACAGGCGTAATAATCCCCCCCCTGCCGGTACCCCGGATAAAACTGGTCGGCGATTACGATGCCGGTCTTTTCAACCTCCTTCGAAACGGTGTAGACGACCAGTCCCGCGCCGCCCTGGTTGATATTATGGGCGATGCTCACGACCGCCACGTCCAGCGGCTTGGTATCCAGGGTGAAGGAATGGGCCTGGGTTGTGGTCCTGGCCGCGCCAAAACGGGGTGCGGAGCCTGTCGCATCGACCTGCAGGGTGAATGTCCCATCCTTCAGGCCGGCTTTGGCCAGATTGAACGCCTCCGCGGCCTGGCGGCTGCCAGGGGGATAATCCTTCGCCAGGATCGTGACCATCTTCTCCCCTTGTACTGCGCTGACAGACAGCTTTTTCAGCCCCCCTCCCTGTGCGTCCAGCTTCAGGGCAAGCTCACGGCCGGCGCCGATCAGGCCTGCGTCAGGGCTCAGTGACACCTTGGGAGCGGGGGACCCGAGAAAATAGAACAGAATCGTTCCGAGCACGACGACGGCCACGAGGGCTACTGCGATTTTTTTCATAAGTACCTTCTTGAGCGTGTTTGCAAAATGATCAGGCTGTGCCTTTCGAAAGAGAAAGGCGGCGGATTTACTATACCAGATATTTGGGGGATGATGAAGGCGAATGAGACGGGACTTGAAAAACCTTGGAGAAGAGCGGAGTGAGGCCGGGTTCAGGCTGCCGCGTTGAGGGCGACGTAATTTTCTATTTCCGCCTTTACATCGGGGTAGAGATAAACGAACCTGATTCCATACTGTTTCGTGATGCGAGAAAGGCGGGTGGTCCGGACAACCTCCCCAACGGCCGTTATCTTGCGAACGTCCGGGAGGTAGAACACGCAAGAAATCCGGTCTCCCACTGCGAGGTGATCGTCCGACTCGATCAGAAGTCCGGAAACGCTGATGTTTTGCGAGGTACCGAACAAAGTCGTCACGCCGCGTTGGTCATAGAGCTGTGCCCTGACGAGGACCCGACAATCCCGGCGCGACGGGACAGCCAGGAGTTTCCCGACGCAGTCGTCGAGTTCCTCCGGCTTGACCGGTTTCAGCAACCGCGCATTGGCACCGCAGCTTTCTGCTCTCTCGATCTCTTCCGGCGTGTCTCCGCACACGACAATGATGGAAACATTCCTGAGTGATTGGTCCTGACGGATACGGGAGCAGAGTGAGTCCCCCCCCATGTCGGGAAGGTCGAGTTCGATGAGAATCAGATTGACCATTTCCTCACGGTGAATCCTGAGCCCTTCTTCCGCTGTGGTGGCAGTGAAGATTCGAAGGCCGTCCCGATCAAAAAAATTTACGAAAGCAAGAGTGTCTCTGCCTGGATTGATAAGAAGAATTTTTTTCATAGAAATCTATATATCCTGAATCCACGGAGGTTGTCAAGGAAGGAGAGCGTGTCACGCGGCAGCCCTGCGAGACAGGCAGGAAAGCCCGTTTTGGCGGGTTTTTTCCCACGAATTCCCTTTTTCATTATAGCATGTTGGAGGCAGGAAAGCCCGCTTCTGGCGGGCTTTCTGACCCCCTCGCCTTTCCAGGACCTGCCTAATAATTAGGCAGCTGGTGTTTAGGGTACAAACATACGGGGTACGGCGGTGGGAGGGGATGATGCGGGATGCGGGCATTTGCGGCATTGCGAACGAAACATGGGGAGTTGGCCGACTCATTGCAATAGTGTCGACAGGGGGGGCGAGCAGCCCCTGGATAACCGTCGGAGAAGGAGGCTAACATGAAAAGAAACAGTGAGACGAATATGCTGTGGGAGGGGCTTGTGGTTGTGGTGAGGGATATTCTTTGCCTCGCGCTCGGGGCATACGGTTTCTTCCTGGCGACGGATACGCTCCTTTTCTGCCGGTGAGAGAATAACACGGCGGCCTTGGGCCTTGGGGTCTTGAACTATACGTTTATACGTAGTCACCCTCTTCAGCGAAACAAAGTCTCCAAAAGCACCGTACAGGCCGCACCCAGCAGGTCCCCCGCAGCGCTCGTCTCCAGACATCCCGACATCGGATAGTCGGGGACGGGCCTGACATACTCCCGTCTTTCCCGCTCCTCGGCCTGCTCTTTCTGCGCCTGGAGCTGCCCCCCCGCCTTCTTCCACTCCATCAGGTGAACCAGCTCACCATTGTCCAGCCACATGCCGTGATCCTTGCACTGGTCCACCACGACGCCGCTCCTGGCGCCGTAATTCATGCGATTCATCAACACGCCGCATTCGGGACACTTGATGTAGCGAACCGGACGGACGGCGCCCCGTTCCTCGTTGATGAGGGCTATCTCGCGGAGGTTGACGGCGAAGGCTGGGGTAACGGAGGCATCGAGGAATGCCTGGACCTCCCCCACGTCGAAAAAGAGACCGTAACAGTGCTCGCAGCGCTCGATGGCGAAAACTCCGGCGCCGGTATCGACCCGGACCGTCTGGAGGGGGATCGCGCAATCCGGGCACTGGCGCCGGGACGGTTCTCGGGCGACGGTGTAGCGATCCACGGCGGCAAAATCCATGTCGTTGCGGGTACCGCAATAGCTGCACCGGCAGTCGTTGACGGGAAGCGGCGCTGAACAGCTGCTGCATAAGGCCATGATCATGCCCTCGAAAATGGGTCTAAGAGTCGTTTGCAACGATTCCTTTGCAGGCTTTATCGCTCTTGCATAACCCCTCCCGACCTCCCCTTAACTCAAGGGGAGGAGGTTTTTATCCCCCCTCTTAAGCTAAGAGGGGGCGAGGGGAGTTATGATCCGACACGTGCTGAATATCTAAACCGTATCCAGTATCTGTTTCTTCTTGGCGGCAAACTCCTCCGCCGTGATCAGCTCCTGGTCGAACATCTGCTTGAGCTGGGCAAGCCGTGCCGCGGCATCGCCACCGGCCCCGGCAGGCTGCGGCGCACCGGCGGCCGGCTGCCCCATGGCCTGGGCGATGGTCTGCCCGAGGCCCACACCGGCCCCGAGCCCCATGCCGATGCCGGCCCCGCCCCCTTCGTTCCGGGCGGCTTCCCGCAGCGCCTCCAGTCTCTGGACGGAGCCGTAGTCCAACCCCACCGCCTTCGCCGCCTGCGCCTCGGCGGTCATGTCGGCGATGCGGCCGATGCGCCGGACGGTGTCCTCGTCGAAGTTGATCCCCTCGATCCGGAAGTCGTCCACGACAAAGCCGAGCTTGCCGAAATCAGCGGTCAACCTCGGAGCCAGACCGGCGGCGATCTCCTCCCGATGGGCATCGATCTCGGTGTAGGCGAGGCGGCACTCGGCGATGTAGTCGGTGATGGACTGGATCAGCCGCTCCGCCATGACGGTCCGGAAGTCGGCGATGGTGTAGTCGGTGTGCGCCCCCACGACGCTCACGAAGAAATCGCGCGGCTCGGAGATGCGGCAGCTGAAGTTGCCGAAGGCCTTCACCGCCACCGGAATGCCGTATTTCGGGTCCTCGTACTTGATCGGGGAAAGGGTCCCCCATTTCTGGTTGAGCACCTTCGCGGTGCGGAAGAAGTAAAGGCCGACCTTGTGCTCGCTCTGGAAGGACTGCATGAACCGCGTGATGGTCGTCCAGAAAGGGATGTTGGCTGTCGTGAGCTCCACCATGCAGGGCTCGGTCAGCACCGAGCGGATCTGCCCCTCGTAGACGAAGATACACCCCTGGCCCGGGTTGACGATCAGCTTCGAGGCGTTCTTGATCTCGTCGCCGTTATCGCTCCATTGCGTGAAAAGCGCCTCCGGCGAGGGGTCCCGCCATTCGATCACGGTCCGCAGCTGCCGCCTGATGCCGTCGAAGATGGTCATGATGCCTCCTGATATAAAGAAAGTCAGACGTTAGACGTGAGAGGTGAGACGTGCGCTCTCCCTGAATACGGTTGGACTCATCGCCCTCTCGGTGACTTGCTGGCATCAGCTTACTGAAATTCCTCTAACATGACAAGCAAAAACCCCCGTCAGGTAGAACAGAACGCTTGCAATCCCGGAAATTGTGACCTATATTTGTCTCTGTAATTGTATCTAATTGGAGGTCATTATATGGAACGTCTTTATGCCCGGGCATCGGTCAGCATCAGCGACCTGAAGAAGAACCCTTCCCGGATCATCAACCAGTCCGAAGGCGCACCCGTGGCGATCCTCAACCACAACAAGCCGAGTGCCTATATCATCCCTGCCGAGGCTTTCGAGGTGCTGATGGAGAAGCTGGAGGATTACGAGATGGGGCGCATCGTCAAAGAACGGGAACGCGAACCGACCGTCAAGGTTTCCCTCGATGAGCTATAGCCTCGAATTCAGGGAATCCGCTCTGAAGGAGTGGCACAAGCTGGACGGAGGAATCCGGGAACAGTTCAAGAAAAAGCTCGCCGAGCGGCTGGAGCGGCCCCGCGTCGAGTCTGCCCGGCTCTCGGGCATGGCGGATTGCTACAAGATCAAGCTGAAGAATGCCGGCTACAGGCTGGTCTACCAGGTTGACGACAACCGCATTGTTGTCATCGTGGTGGCCGTCGGCAAGCGGGAGAATTTTGCCGTTAATCGGGCGGCATCGAAGCGGGTGAAGGAATAGGATCGCCACTCACCACAGAGGAGCATCTTCCCCGAAAATACCAGAAAGGCGACTCCATAAGGTTTCCAATGGCGCGGACCAGACAGCCGGGAAGGAGACTGAGATGACCGGGAAAACCTATTCGGAAGAAGGGCTTGAGAAACGACTGACGCCGCAGGCCCCTGCGGCGAGCCAGGTGGCAACCCTTGCCGGAGGCTGTTTCTGGGGGATGCAGGATCTTTTGCGCAAGCAGCCGGGAGTGATTTCGACCGAGGTTGGCTATACCGGCGGGATGGTGCCGAACGCGACCTACCACAACCACGAGGGACATGCCGAGGCGGTGCGGATCGAATTCGATCCGACCAAGACCAGCTTCGAGGCCCTGCTTCGGTTCTTCTTCAGGATGCACGATCCGACCACCATGAACCGCCAGGGGAACGATGTGGGCACCAGCTACCGGAGCGCCATCTTTTACCATGACGAGGAGCAGAAGCGGATCGCGGAGAAGATCAAGGCCGAGGTGGATGCAAGCGGCAAGTGGAAGAGACCCGTGGTCACCGAAATCACCCATGCGGGCCCGTGGTGGCGGGCCGAAGAGTACCACCAGGACTACCTGGTGAAAAATCCGGGAGGGTACACCTGCCACTGGGTCCGCGACTAGGGAAGTCGCGGACAACTGACGGGAAAGCCCGCATTTGGCGGGTTTTTTTATCCTCCCTCGTTTTTCAGGCAGGCGCTACCGGGAGGAGCCAGACGAAGGGGATCATGCCGTAGTTCCAGGCGAGGCAGAGGCGGCGGTAGCCGGAGAAGAGGAGCGCTTCGCCGCCGCACTCCAGGACGATTGGCGCAGGGAGGGTAAGTGTTCCCTCGCTCTGCAGCGTCTCCTCCATCAGGGAATAGTTTCTGCGGTAGCCCCGCTTGGCCTTGGCCAGGTAGCGGGCATAGTCGTCGTAGCTGCTGTAGGAGAGAGCGACCGGGATGCCGTCGATCCGGTCCGAACGGGGATAAGGGGCCAGACGGCCGGCATCGAACCCCGACAGGATCTCTTCCCAGCCGATGGTGTGGCGCCGGTAGAAGCCCTGCTTTTCCGGATGATGAAAAAACTCCCACCGCTCGGCAGCAATGTCCGGTTTGACCCACTCGATGGTAAGATTGGAGCTAGAACGCATCACTTCTCCCTCTGTAAAGCCTGACCCCATTGCCCCCGCTCACCGCAAAAAGCCCGCTTCCGCGGGCCTCGCCTTGCATTACATTGCGATTATTGGGCAGGCCGCTGTATGGCCACCTGCAGCTCGCCGTTAGGACCATCTCTTCCCGAGTTCCTCCAGCCCCGCTTTTTCCAGATCCGCAGGGGTCATTGCGATCCTGAACTCGACATTTGCGTTGAAATTCAGAAACCACGGTTCGGCAAATGCGGGGATTTTCGACACGTCGTCAACGTTGATGATCACGACGGCATTGCGCTGGCCGTGCTGCTCGGTAAAATAAACAGCTTCCGGCCTGGCATCTTCCAGAATCATCCTGATCTTCCTGCCGGCGGTACCGTTCTTGACCGCTGCGTTGAATTCCCCGTGGGGAAACGTGATGTTCATGAGCATGCGCATAACGTACACCTCCCCTCGAATGCTCCACGTTTCGTTCATTTATTGAGACCAACCGGGAAACGGGGAATCTTCAACCCGCTTCCCTCCTGATATTTTCATTGTACGTCCGCTGGCCCAAAACTTCAATCTCCATCGCCGCCTGCGGTCAGGCTTACCTTTCTGCTATTCCTGCAGCTCTCCCCCTGACCTTTTCGATCACCTTCCTGAGCCGAACGCCTTGCGCCGACTCCATCCGCAATCGCCGCCCTGCCCTGCCCAGCGGTGAAATATCCCGATTCAGAGTCTTTCCCAACTCCGTAAGGGACAGATGCGGCCGCTCCTGGACCAGAAGCGAAGGATTTCCACGGGAAACGACAAAGGCGGCCAATTGGCCGCCTTTTGAATTACGTATGGTGTCCCAGGAAATCAGGGAATTCAGGTGTGACTCCAGGGGAGTGAGCCGGGGCGCGGGCGCGCTGTCAAGTGGCTTCAGACCGCGAGGACGGGCGATCAGATGGTTGTAGGCCATGTCGAACAAATTGAGCTGCGGCAATAGACCGAGTCGAAATCGCTGCAATGTTCACTTTCCGGAATTGGTGTAAACTTTAATAAATGCCATCATTGGCCAAGGCTTTGCCCGTTATGTTGGGTTTTCTTGAATAGGGGGTGTAACCGATGTGGGCTCAGAGAATGATCCGGATTTTAGGACGAATGATATTCTATATGTTGCTGTTGCCCCTTCTGGTCGGAATCGTCTATACGCTTTCGCACGAGCAGTGGACGGCAGCACTGATTTTCATGATCCTGTGCGTCCTCATCCTCTACAGGGGACTGATCCGCCTCAAGATCCCCGCAAATTCGCTTGTCGTGCGCGATGGCAAAGTGGTCTTCTTTATCCCCGAGAAGACCGTTCGTAACCGGTTCGATTTTGTATCGCGAGGGCAGACCATTGTCGAATTGCCGCACTTCGGCCTGCTCGATCGGCCCTATAAGCTGGAGATATTTTCCCCGGACAATAAGGGGGGGCTATATTCCTGCCGCCTGTCACTCAACCTCGGTTACATCATGGAACTGCCTGCGTGGCAGCGGGCATATGACAATTTCGTCTTCTATCAGGACAAGCTGTCATTGGCAGTCAAGAGGCAGTTGTTCAGGAGCTCTCCCCAGCTGACAGGGCCGTTTCCGCCGCAAGGGGAAAAGGACATGGAAAAGTATCTGCAACCGATTGTAGCGGAACTGAACCTTGGACTGGAGAGCCTCGGACTGAAAATAGAGAATGCGACATACACATTCACTGCAGGTCCGACACTTGTCCGCTTTGTAGCAGCCGAGCAGGAGATAGTGGAAAAAGCGGTATCGTCCGGCGGGGCCTCTTGAGAAGGTGCCGGACACATCGGCGAAAACATTGGAGATACGGATACCGACGTAATAATTGTCGAATTGAAGGAAACAGGACTTTAGTACTCCGATGATAACAATCCGCGAACTGCTCAATCACATCCGCTGGGACCCGGAATACGGCCGGGGAGAGTTCACCGTCGGCTACTACGATCGCGTCGAAGGACGAATTATTCTGGTTCCTCTTGTCCAGGTGCGCTTTGATCCGAACGACCACTATTCCTTACAACTGACCGATGCAGCAGGCGAACCGCTCTCAATCCCTCTGCACCGTGTGTGCGAGGTCTATCGAAACGGCGAAATCATCTGGCGCCGCGAGCGGTTTGCAGCACGGAAGAGCGGCTTCTGAAGGTAGTTGCCTCTTGTATGTCGCGGGTGCTTTCGGGACACCGTATTTATATCACCAAATGCAAAGCCTGACCCCATGCCTTGGAATTCAACTCTGTTTAGTTGCCGGAGCAATAACGTTTTTTTACGCTTGACCCCATACCTCTTTTGGTATAATGATTAACACACCTGCGAGAGATGACGAATCCGGAGGTGAAATGGCAAAGGATGTAGTTTTTTTTAGGTGACTCCCTGGAAGTCCTGCGAGGCTTACCGGAAGAGACGCGGATCAGCATGGGGTATGCTCTCCGGGTCGCGCAAGAAGGAGGGAAATCACAACAGACCAAACCGCTTAAAGGCATCGGCGGCGGGGCTACGGTCATTGAAATTTGCGATGACCACGACGGTAACACATACCGGGTTATGTATACCGTCAAGATCGGCGATAAAGTTTACGTCCTGCACGCTTTCCAGAAAAAGTCGAAGAAGGGAATAGAAACCCCGAAATACGAGATCGAGGTCCTCAAGGCACGGCTCAAGAAAGCGAAAGAATTGGCAGGCAACTAGAAGGTCCATTAAAGTTACTGGCCCAAGTGGGGCATCTAAAAGGATTTTAGATATGAAAAAGACAGGATTACAGGAAGAAATTAGTGTAACGCCCTCTTCAGGCAATGTGTTCGAAGACTTGGGATTACCGGATTCCGAAGAATTACTGGTAAAAAGTAATCTGGCAATGAAAATCAACAACATAATTGAAAAACGTCATCTCTCGCAGACACAGGCTGCGGCGATCCTTGGGATCCCGCAGCCGAAGGTTTCCATGATTCAGCATGGTAAGCTCCGGGGATTCTCGCTTGAAAAGCTCTGCCACCTCCTTAACCTTCTCGGCCGTGATGTTGATATCGTCATCAAGGACCGAAAAAAGAGTGGGATCGGACGTATGCGGGTAACCTGCGCATAGTTTACCATAACCATTTAGCAAGTTCTCTGCGTTAAACTGGTTTGGACAGGCAGGAAAGCCCGCTTTTGGCGGGCTTTTTTCGTTGGTGAAGAGCGGCGAAAGGACAAAAACTTATATTTCAAGACCTGCCCCCCCTGCCCTTCTGCTCGCTCTGCGCAAGCGCTGCCAGGATCTCGCGCATGTGGTCGATGTGAAACTGGATGTGGAACTCGCCCAGCCCATGGATCATCCCGTCGAGCGTGGGGTACTCGCCGAGCGGTGACTCTTTCAACTCCGGAACATGCGCTGTTCGTGCCAGTTGCTCCTCGGTCAGCTCCTCGGCGAAGCCGGCCACCCGCTGGTAGTTCGCTTCGCACTCCGCCATCAGCTCGCTGAAGCTCATGGCCGCCCGCTGCGGGGTAAAGAACGGATTCCCGGCATCGAGAGCGAGCTGCGGGATATCGCGGTCAACAAAGGCCTTGAGGAGCGGCAGGTGCCCCACGCCCTCGGGACCACACAGGTGGGAAAGAATCTCCTTGGGGGACCACCGGCCATTGGGTGCGCGTGCGGCCAGACTCTCGTCCACGTCCCGGCATGCCTGCTTCAGGTCAGCTACTTTCTGGCGAATTCCCTGCGCCAACTGAATACCGCGTGAAGTTGCCATGTCGACACCTCCTTGTGTAACTCATCTCTCTGTTCCTATTTTACTACGATCGCCCGGTATGGCAACGGATGCGTGGCGCAGCATCGATCGCTCGCCGGCAGATGGCAACCGGGACCCCATCATCTCCCTTTTCATGTCAGAATAGTAATCGTTGTGCAATCCCGGAGTAATGCTCATTGGCCTATTTTTGCGGTATGCTGGTGGGAAAAAACCCGTGCCGGGGCCGACCATGGAAAAACCGCGAATTCTCATCGTCGAGGATGAAAGCTCGATAACAGCCTTACTCCAGACAGTACTTACCACACATGGCTACTGCGTATGCGGCGCCATCGCAACGGGCGAGGGAGTGGCCGACGTAGTCCGGGCAACACACCCCGATCTCGTGCTCATGGAAGTGATTCTCGACGGGAGGATCAATGGGATCATGGCAGCAGAAGATATCCAGAGAGTGGCAAGCATTCCGATCGTATTTGTCAGTGACTTTCCCGACCATTTCGCCAAGATGCAGGGCTTACAACAAAGCGGCTATATAACCAAGCCTTTCAAGCTCAAAGAGTTGCTGCGCGTTGTGGGAAAGGCATTGGCAGGGGATAACCTACCCGCTCCGCACCTGGATTCGTAATCTTTCTTGCAGTATAGCGTAACATATGAAGCCCGCGGAGAGCGGGCTTTTTAGTTGGAGAGGAGCGGCGGTTCGGGCATCATCACCCAGCTTTCTCCAGACGTTCTGCCACCCATACCTTGATGATGGCCTGTCGCGGCACACCCAGGCGCCGTGATTCCTTGTCGAGCTGCTGAATCATCCATAACGGGAAATCCACATTGACCCGTTTTTGCTCCTGTTCGGGCCTTCTCGCCCTGGTCACATCGAGATAGGCGGAGATGTCGCCACCCTCGTCGAAGGTCTTGTCAATATCCTTAGCTTTCATACAGTGCTATCTCCTCTTTGCGGGCGCGCCGGACCGAGATGATACTGATGAGCTGGCAGAAAGGGCACTTATTTCACTTTGGCAAACAATTCCCGAAAAAGCGCCTTTGACCGGGCAAGGCCCTCTTCCGTAAGCACAACAGACTTGGTCTTGTTCCGAGTATCGAGCAGGTAGCCTTTTGCATGGAGTCGATCCAAGACTTCGAAGTCAAACCCTTTCCAAGCACGTGAACCGAGGTGCAGCGTCAATTGCAGCAGTGCAAGAACGCAATCGTCTATCCTTTCCCGGTTTATGCTCTCCTCATTTTCCTGTGGCCCATACCGCTCCTGGTTCTCATGTACTTGGCTTACCAACGGATATGCATCCGGATTAAGGATGCACTCCGTCTCAAGATCCACATCCAGTTCAGGCCAGTAGAGATGGTCCGGCGACTGAAGCTCCACGTGAAGGATGCTCCCCACCGGTGCTTCCCTGAACCAGGGAAAGTTCTCGAAGGGGAGAAAAGCCTCCTGGTCGCCGATCAACAGCCAGAACCCGTGCTGCGAGATGTTCGTGACCTCAGCCGCCGAAGTGTCGGCGCCACGCACAGCGAATGTCATCCTCATGCTCCTCGATCAGTTTCCCGATCCTTCCCAGGTCCTTTTCCGACAAGCCGTAGTTTTGAGCCATCTCGATCCGGGGCTCGATCCAGAACTTTGCCTCGCCGCTTTCACCATGGATATGGATATGGAGTCGCGGTTCTTCGCGGGAAAAGAAATAGAACCGGAAGCCGTCTGCCCTGAATACGGTGGGACTCACCGGGTCTCCTCTACAACAGTGATAATCTCTTGCAATTTCAAGGGACTGCGCTCATTTTACCGTGATCTGGAGCAGGGTCAAGAAAAAAGCTGGGGGCAGGCATATTTCCGTTGTGACGACGTCAAAGGCGGCCGATTGGCCGCCTTTTGAATTAAGTATGGTGTCCCCGGAATTCCGGAAAGGTTGTAAAGAAGAGGGGAAGGCAAGCAAAGGGGACGGGCTGATTATTTATAAAATAGCCAGTCCCTTTTTTTCTACTCACTGTTATTGAGTCGGGGCTTTCTCATTGTAGGGATAACCGTAATCTTCAACATCTATATGATAATGCTTTACAAAATTTAGTGCTTGTTTCTTTGTTGGAAGGGGTTTCCTAAAAATATATGTACGGCTTACCTCATTGCAGTAAAATCTACTATCTATCGGTTCTGGCACTTCCAAGTATCCAATTTCATTATATCCAATAAAAGTCTTTTTATCGTGGCAAAGAAATTCCATTTTTTTGATATCGAAAACCACTGTTACATCCCCAGGAACTAAACATATACTATTCTCAATTGGAGTGGTCATACTACGAAGTAATTTTTCTATACCCCTTACAAGATCAAATCTAATATTTTTTAATTCTTCACCAAATTCACTAACTACAACCACTTTTGGTTTCATCCTAGCTAAAAGCAAAACAAGTCCTCTGAGTCCAAGATGATTCGGATAGAAGTATACACTTTCCTCGAAGGTACCTCCCCCAGGTTTTGACCGATGATCGGATTTGAATTCATCTTCTTTGATTGACCCGATGTGAGGTATAAGCAAATCAGGCTCACGAAAAGTAATTGGATATTGGTTGAATATAGCTCTGGTAGCTTGCGAGTCAATATCTAAAGCAGGATCTCCACTCTCTTTTCTTATGACTTTACCCTCCTCATTCATTTTTAAGGGAAACAGTCCAGTGTCACCCGTAAAAACAACTCGTCTCATACCGTCAGGGAATTCAAGCTCAAATCCAAGACCAACTGAATAGTCGAGAGTGATTGAATCATCGTGATAAGCTTTTAAAACCGTTACAGAAGCGCCTTCAAGCCCGGCCAGATGAATTACCTGCGGATTCTCCTTGTTTCCTTGGTTTAAGACCTCCACTCTACCAATGTAAGAAGCATCTCGAAGAGGCAAATAACCTGAGAATTTTCTTGCTGCGCCTTGACTTAGATAAAGGTTGACCTTTTTCGTCTTGTTACGTTTATTGTATTGAAATAGCAAACTAAGTATTGATTCAAAATCTTGAGTATGGTCATTGTGTGCATGAGTTATGAATATGTGGTCGATATCACATAATCTTCCATCAACTGCCCCAAAGTTTTTTATAAAATCAAATCCGGGATCGATTACCAACCCTTGATTATTATATCTAATAAAATATCCCCCGCCACGATCAATTTCATGCTGGTCTGGAACGGCCGGTGTGTATGAATTCCATTCCCTAAGGTCAAAGAAAAGGCAAGCTTTGTCATCTCTGTTAAAGTTACTTTCTTTACCCAAAAATGCTTGTGTTCTTTTCTCACGTTCCTTCATTTCTGAGAAAAAGCTGTCTTTATCCTTTTGTGAAAACGCCCTAATGATTTCGTCAATACTTTGAGGTACATCTAGTTCCGGATTCTCAGAAACAGAATTGATAAAGGCAATGCGTTGCTGAATCTCTTCGTTGTCTCTTTCTGAAACACTGATGGACTTAATAATTTCTATACTTTCTTCACTCTTACCTAATTTTTTTAAAATATCACTCTTTTTTAGTAGAGCTTGTGCAACAGCCTTTCTGATTTGCACGTTTTTCTTTCCACGATATATTTCTATCACTTGATTTAGTTCAAGCACAGCATCTAATGGTTTTTCTTGCTTTAAGAAAATGTCACTTTTTTCATTCCAACAGTTAATTGACGTAATATGTATTGGTGTATACTTGCAGCCTACAGCTATTTCTAAAACTTTATCATATTCGATAATTGCAAGATTGTTTTTTGATTGCTCTCTTAAAGTAAGGCCTTTGTAGTAAATCGCAGTACATACTAGATGTTTGATCTTTTCATTATCCTTATTGGTAAACTTCTTTATAACAGTATCGTAAGCTTCTATTTCTTTATCAAAGTCATCTAAATAATACCACGCCTTCCCTTTGTTTACATAACCACTGCCTTCTATTTCCCAAAATAAAGGATCGTTTTGTTTCCTGCCAATGGAAATTGCGGCATCAGCATGATTCATCATCATTTCAGCATCTTCTTCATCCTCATATAAGGATGCAGCATTGACGTGTGACCAGCCAAGAAGTACCAGCTCATCATATTCATTCGTGGCATTGTATTCTGCAGTTAGTCGCTCATAGTATTCGAGACAGGTATGAACATTCTTTCTGATGTCATTAACTTTTGCCTGGAAAAAGAGTTCACAAACTCGGTCATTTTGCTGCAGGCTTAGTTCAAGTAGTTTCTCTACCTTCTTCAGCAAATCAATCCTATTCGGCCGTACACAATATGCGTCCCATGCTCTTTTATACTCAGTTACAGCTGCTCTCATACCCGCTCCCTTCACGTCCACGACCTTTAACTTGGCATCAATTAATCGATTACATTCTAATGTGTCAACAATAAAGGATTTATAGACAAAACCCCCGCCTGGGCAAGCCCAGAGCGGGGGTTCTTTTTACATCAAGCCTTCAGCCTCTCAGCCTCAAGCCATTCCACGATTACTTATACTCCGCCATCTCATCAAACTGCAGATATTTATAGACGGAATCCTTCTTCGGCTCAATCTTCTCCTTGTAAATAGCCAGGTACTCCTTCGGCGTCGGGATCTTCCCGATGTTCGAGATAACCGCGCCGATCTCGGCGGAACCGAGGAAGACCTTGGCGCCGTCGCCGATCCGGTCGTCGAAGTTACGGGTGGAGGTGGAGAACATGTTCACCCCGTCGGGCACGCGGGCCTGGTTACCCATGCAGAGCGAGCAGCCGGCGATCTCGACCCGGGCGCCCACGGCGCTGTAAACGGAGAAGAGCGCCTCGTCCTTGAGCTGGGCCTGATCCATGCGGGTCGGCGGGCAGATCCAGGTGCGGACGTTCGGGTTGAACTTCTGGCCGCGCCAGATCTCGGCGGCGGCGCGGAAGTGGCCGATG
>JAMXLF010000091.1 GCA_024281055.1 Geobacteraceae bacterium | reverse complement strand
CAGCCTGCCCCTTCCCCGCCAAAACCTTGGTAATCGCCGCCGTCAGCGTCGTCTTGCCATGGTCTACGTGCCCGATCGTCCCTATGTTGACGTGCGGTTTTTTCCTCTCAAATTTCGCCTTTGCCATAAAGGAATCCTCCCGGGTTACCCCTATTTGTGCTATGAAATCTGTTTTTCAGTAAATCTTTTGATGGAGCCCACATCCGGACTCGAACCGGAGACCTCTTCCTTACCAAGGAAGTGCTCTACCTCCTGAGCTATGTGGGCAGGTTGGAAAATTGGAGCGGGAAACGGGACTCGAACCCGCGACCCTCAGCTTGGAAGGCTGATGCTCTAGCCAACTGAGCTACTCCCGCCAATTCCGTCTCTACGATGTTTTTGAAGCTGCAAACGGCCGTTTCATCCCCAGTCCGTACGACCTCTGGTCTCCTGGAGACGCCCAGCGCTTACAGCTTCTGCAGTTGTTATATGGTGGAGGGAGGAGGATTCGAACCTCCGAAGTCGTCCGACGACAGATTTACAGTCTGTTCCCTTTGGCCACTCGGGAATCCCTCCAGGGAAGATCGGGTCAATCCATATTTCTGGTGGAGCTGGCGATGGGACTCGAACCCGCAACCTGCTGATTACAAGTCAGCTGCTCTACCAATTGAGCTACGCCAGCGCAAAGTTAACCATATACACGAAATTTGCTGCCGGGTCAAGAAATAATTTAAACCATAAAGCGGAAGTCCCTTTTATAGATGACTTTCCCACGGGTGTCAATAATTTTTATCAAATATATGGCCAAAATCAACTGCCCGGAACTCAGACACAGACTAGAGCCGGCCTATCCTACCGTATATACTGTCCTTTCCCGCCGAACAGTTCCACCGCCACATCCTCCCGCCCCGCAGCCCGGAGCGCCTGGATGACTGTGCTCCGCTCCGCCGGAAGATGCCAGAGAAGCAGGGCCTTTTGCAACCGCTTTTCCCGGTCGGTTCGCGCTATATGGAGGGGCGCACCGGTGAACGGATCCATCCCCGTATGGTACATGCATGTGGCAAGTGTCCCCGGGGTCGGTGTGAAATCCTGGACCTGCTCCACCCTTAGCCCTTGCCGCTTGAGGAAGATTGCCAGCTCGACCATGTCATCAAGGGTGCAGCCGGGGTGCCCTGACATAAGATACGGGACGATGGCTTGCCGCTTGCCGAGACGCCGACTCTCAGTTTTGAAACGCGCCATGAACTCTGCAAAGAACTTCTGCCCCGGCTTGCGCATACAGGCCAGGACCCGTTCGGCGGTATGCTCGGGCGCTACCTTGAGAAGCCCTCCAACATGGTGGGCGAGAAGCTCCCGGAAATAGTCCGGCTGGCGCTCGAGGAGATCATAACGAACCCCCGAGGAAACCGCCACGTGCTTCACCCCCGGCACCTGTCTGACTCTGCGCAAAAGTGCCACACCACGATGGTCGGAGCTCTGGAGATGCCGGCAAACGGAGGGCCAAAGACAGCTCTCCCGCCGACAACGGGTCTGTGCGGCGACACTACCGCAGGAAAGGCCATACATGTTGGCAGTCGCCCCACCTACGTCACTCACGCTTCCCCGGAACCAGGCATGTTCTGTCAGCCGCCGGACCTCGTCAAGCACCGAGCGTTCGCTGCGCGACTGAATCACCTTTCCCTGGTGATGGGTAATTGCACAGAAAGCACACCCGCCAAAGCAGCCGCGGTGAGTGGTTATGGAAGTTCTGATCTGCTCCCAGGCGGGAATCGGCTCACGGTAAAACGGATGGGGAGCTTTCGCAAAGGACAGGGCATATACCGCATCAATCTCCTGTTCGCTCAGAGGCAGGGCAGGACGGTTGCAGACCAACGAACGGTCGCCGTGCTTTTGCGCAAGCACCTTCGCACTGTAAGGATTCATCTCCTGGGAAATGATACGGAACGCTTCGGCATACTTCAGACGATCAGCGGCGACTTCCTCGAAGGAGGGGAGTTCCCCGCAAGGACGAAAAAGACTCCCCCGGGCGATAAATGCTGTTCCGCGGATATCGGTAATTTCCCCGAATGGCTCCCCATGTCGCAGACGTTGCGCAAGTTCGAGGAGGGGCCGCTCTCCCATGCCATAGACGAGGAGGTCCGCCTTGGCATCGAAGAGAATCGAGCGCCGCACCTTGTCCTCCCAGAAGTCGTAATGGGCAAAACGGCGAAGCGACGCCTCGATCCCGCCTATCACCACCGGCACGTCCCGGTAAGCAGACTTGCAGCAGGAAGTATAGACAATGGTCGCCCGGTTGGGACGGGCGCCGTGACGGTTCCCCGGCGTATAAGCGTCGTCGCGGCGCAGCTTTTTCAAGGGGGTGTAGTGGGCCACCATGGAATCCATGGCCCCGGCAGAGACGGCAAAGAATAGGCGTGGCCGGCCAAGCACCATGAATGGCTCCTTCGAACGCCAGTCGGGCTGGGAAATTATGCCGACCCGAAAGCCGTGAAACTCCAGCCACCGTGCTAGGAGCGGCACGCCGAAAGCGGGATGGTCGATATAGGCATCGCCAGTGACGAAAATTACGTCAAGCTCGTCCCAGCCCCGCTTCAAGGCTTCTTCCTTGGTGATAGGCAGAAACATTTGTACCCTTAGGGAAAGAGAGGCAACCCTTCCAGTCCCATATTCTCCGGAAAACCGCACATCACGTTCATGTTCTGCACCGCCTGCCCGGACGCCCCTTTCACCAGATTATCAATAGCCGAGACGACGATCACCCGTCCGGTCCGCTGATCCACAGTCACGCCGATATCGCAGAAGTTGGCCCCGCGGAGGTAGGCGGTACAGGGAAAGCTCCCTGCAGAAAGCACCCGAACGAACGCCTCCCCCTTGTAAAAGTCGCGGTATACCTGGGTGAGCTCCGCCCCAGTGACGGCTTCGGCTGGCGCGGCGTAGATGGTGGAGAGAATTCCCCGGTCCATGGGGACGAGGTGCGGAGTGAAGGCAATAGCCACATTTTTCCCGGCCAGCTGTGACAGTTCCTGCTCGATCTCCGGAATATGCCGATGTACGCCACCCACTCCATAGGCCTTGAAGCCGTCGTTCACCTCACAGAAAAGGTTGTCCACCTTGGCGCTTCGTCCTGCCCCCGAAACCCCTGACTTGCTGTCGGCGACGATGGTCGCCGGGTCGATGAGCTTCTTTTTGAGGAGCGGCGCAAGGCCGAGGATGATGCTGGTGGGATAGCAGCCGGGGTTGGCTACGAGGCCGGCCCCGGCGATCCGGGCACGCTTGAGTTCCGGCAGACCATAGACAGCCTGCTGCAGGAGCTCGGGGCTCATGTGCGGCTCGTACCATCGCGCGTATTCCTGCGCATCCTGCAGCCGGTAATCTGCGGAGAGGTCAACGACCTGCTTACCGAGCTGGAGGAAGGTTGGGACGACCTCCATGGCAGCTTTGTGGGGCAGTGCGGTAAAGATGAAATCTGCCTTGGCCGCGACCCGCACCGGCTCGACATTCTCCAGCACCAGGTCACACCGGCCCCGCAAGCTCGGGAAGACGTCCGAAATCCGTTTGCCGGCACTCTGCTCCGACGTCACGCAAGTCACCGCCACCTCCGGGTGGCAGTAAAGAATCCGCACAAGCTCGACACCGGTATACCCGCTTGCTCCGACGATGGCTACATTCAGCATGGGTTCTCCTTTGAACCTGCTTCCCTCTTTGGCAGATTCCGAAAACAACAAAAGGGGAAACCCTTGCGGATTTCCCCCATAAAAATATTCTGCAGGCGATTCTGCAAGCAGCTTAACGCTTGGAGAACTGGAAGCTCCTGCGGGCAGCGGCCTTGCCGTACTTCTTTCTTTCCTTGATGCGGGAGTCGCGGGTGATGAAACCGGCCTTTTTCAGGGTACCGCGAAGTTCCACGTCCGCTTCGAGGAGGGCCTTGGTAATACCATGCTTTATGGCACCCGCCTGACCGGAGTCACCACCACCGCTGACATTGACATAAATATCGAACTTGTCCACGTTCTCGGTCAGTTCGAGCGGTTGCTTAACGATCATCTTGGAAGTCTCCCGGCCGAAATACTCGTCGAGGGGCTTGTTGTTGACGATAATCTGCCCTGCCCCCGGCTTCAGCCAGACCCTGGCCACCGAAGATTTCCTTTTCCCTGTTCCATAGAAGCTCTTTGCTGCCATTTGTTATATCTCCTGGAGTAGAAATGAGATCCGTGTCTATACGTCAAGCACCTTGGGCTGCTGGGCCTCATGTGGATGTTCGGCACCGGCATACACCTTGAGCTTGCTGAGCATGTGGCGGGCCAGCTTGTTCTTGGGGAGCATCCCCTTGACGGCCTTCCTGATGATCTCCTCGGGCTTCTTCTCGATGAGCTTCCCCGCGGTGATCGACTTGATCCCACCGGGGTACCCGGAATGGTTGTAGTACACTTTGCCACCGAGTTTGTTGCCGGTCAGGGTGATCTTCGCCGCATTCACAACGATAACGAAATCACCAGTGTCGACGCTCGGAGTATAGGTCGGCTTGGTCTTGCCACGCAGCACGTTGGCTATATGGGTGGCAACCCGGCCGAGCACCTTGTTCTCCACATCGACCAGATACCAGTCCCTGCTAACTTCTTCTTTTTTCGCGGTTTGCGTCTTCATCGAACCCTCACTACCTATCGAGAAATATGCCCTAATTTTCACAGGAAGCGTAAAAAATAATTCATTCCGCCCGGCATGTCAAGAAAATTCTTTACCCCGGAAACGGTCAGTAGAAAACTTCCATCAGACAGAGGCCGTGCGCCGGTGCGGTCGTACCGGCAGCACTCCGGTCCGGGACCTCAAACAGGGAGGCAAGGCTGTCGGGCGACCGCTTCCCCAGTCCCACCTCCACCAGCGTTCCCACCATGATCCGGACCATGTTCCGGAGAAACCCCGAGCCGGTCACATCGATATGGATTATATCCCCTTCCTGCCCGATTTCCAGGGCATCGATCCGCCGCACTGTAGTTCCCGCCGCACACCCGGACGCGCGAAAGGCGGCGAAGTCGTGCTCGCCGACGAGGTGGACGGCGGCCTTCCGTATGGCGTCGAGATCAAGGCGTTCCCGCACGTGCCACGCATGCAGACGGGCCAGCGGCAGGCGGCGGGGGGCATTCAGTATGGTATAGCGGTAATGCTTTCCCCTGGCATCCCGGCGGGGATCAAAATCGACGGATACCTCTTCGGCCTCCCGCACCGCGATGTCAGGGGGGAGAAGGGTGTTGAGTCCATCGGAAAATGCGCGCAGGGGGATGGACTTATCCGTCCGAAACGTGGCAACCATCCGCCTGGCATGAACCCCGGCATCGGTCCGCCCGGAGGAGTAGAGCCTCACCTTTGCGCCAGTGAGCTTCGCCAGCGCCCCCTCCAGCACCTGCTGGACGGCGAGACCGTTGGGCTGCACCTGCCATCCGGCGTAGTTGGTGCCGTCATATTCAATTATCAGTTTGATATTCCGCATCCTTTTGTGTCAGTATAACAGAATCTCGTCGGCAAACCAACAGTGCGGAATGCCTATCTACCACCTGTTCAGCATAAAACACAGGAGGGACTGGAGACGGCAAGAGCCCTGCCACAGAATTAACATTAAATTATTAACGTGATTTTAATGCAAAAATCATGTATTATGCAGAATAAAAAGAAGTTCTATTATATTAATCCCAAGATCCAAGACTTTAATTTCCCGCATGAGTCCAGCTCTTACGCGGAAACCCGGAGGAAAACGATGAAGCAGAAAATCCTGGTGGTCGATGACAGCGAAATAGTTCTGGCGATGGCCCGCGATGCCCTGGAACAGGCCGGATTTGCTGTCAGCACCGCCATGATCGCCCGGGAAGTCGACAGCCACCTCTTCGGTGACAGTCGACCGGACCTGATCATTCTCGATGTTATGCTCCCGATCCTCGATGGGGACCGGAAGGCAAAAATGCTCAAAGACAACCCGCTTACCAGGGAAATCCCGATCCTGCTCATTTCATCGAAGCCACTGGACGACCTTCGTTTTCTGGTGAAGCAATCGGGTGCCGACGGCTACATAAGAAAACCTTTCACGAACCAGCAGATCGTCACAAAGGTTCAGGAGACGCTCCGCCAGAAGTCCGCTGCCTGATCGTGACATTTTGCCAGGGCTCCAGATTACCGCCCTACCGTCCGCAAAACAAGGGGGGAGCTGCCCGCACGGCCGACAGCTCCCCTCCCTGCTTCTGTAAGCAATCTATTTTAAAGAGCCCGTTCTATTTCTCCATCAAAATGCGCAGCATTCGCCGCAGCGGCTCGGCAGCTCCCCACAGGAGCTGGTCGCCGCAAGTGAACGCCTGGACGTATTGAGGCCCCATCTTCATCTTCCGCACGCGGCCGACGGGAACAGCGAGAAGACCCGATACCGCCGCCGGAGTGAGCTGCGCCAGGGTGTCGGCTTTGGTGTTGGGCACGAACCTGACCCACTGGTTGTCGTTCTTGATCAGCTCCTCGATGTCCGCCAGCGGCACGTCTTTGTTAAGCTTGATGGTCAGCCCCTGACTGTGACAGCGCATGGCGCCGACCCGCACGCAGATGCCATCCACCGGGATCGGCGTCGTAGTGCCGAGGATCTTGTTCGTCTCAGCAAAGCCCTTCCACTCCTCGCGGCTCTGACCGTCCTCAACCTCCCGGTCGATCCAGGGAAGTACGTTCCCCGCCAACGGAGCACCGAACTCCTTTTTCGGCATTGCATCGCCCCGGAGTTCGGCGGTCACCTTCCGGTCGATCTCCAGGATTGCCGACGAGGGGTTTGCAAGGAGGTCGGCGACCGAACCGTGCAGGACTCCCATCTGGGCGAGGAGCTCACGCATATTGGGGGCGCCGGCACCAGAGGCAGCCTGGTAGGTCATTGACGTGAGCCACTCCACGAGCCCGGCCCGGAACAGCCCGCCCAGAGCCATCAGCATGAGGCTTACGGTGCAGTTGCCGCCGATGAAATCCTTCTGTCCCTTGGCCAGGGCGGCGTCGATGACGTTGCGGTTCACCGGGTCGAGGATGATGACCGCGTTCGGCTCCATCCGCAGGCCGCTGGCGGCGTCGATCCAGTACCCCTGCCACCCCTGCTTGCGCAGCTCGGGATGCACCGCCTTGGTGTAGTCTCCCCCCTGACAGGTTATGATCACGTCGAGTTTCTTGAGCTCCGCGATGTCCGAAGCGTCCTTGAGGGTCCCGGCGTTCATGGGTGCGGGCTGCCCCGCCTGAGAGGTGGAGAAGAAGACCGGCTCGAAGCCGAGGCTGAAATCGTTCTCCTCCTGCATGCGTTGGAGGAGAACCGAGCCGACCATTCCACGCCAACCGATAAGTCCGACTTTCATAGGAGGACTCCTTTTCTGAAATTTATAGGTTTTAAATTTATAGGCTTGAGTTTGTATGCGACTACAGGCTCCGGATTATCGCGTCGCCCATCTCGCTGGTGTTCACCAGCTTCTCCCCGTCCTTTTTCTGGTAGATGTCACGGGTCCGGTAGCCTTGGTCGAGAACGCTGGCAACAGCCCTGTCGATGGCATCGGCCGCTTCCACCAGACCGAAGGAGTAACGAAGCATCATGCCGGCAGAGAGAATCTGGGCAATGGGATTGGCAATCCCCTGGCCGGCGATATCCGGTGCGCTCCCGCCGGATGGCTCATACATGCCGAAGGTTCCCTCGGCCAGGGAGGCACTGGGGAGCATCCCCAGCGAACCGGTGAGCATGGCCGCCTCGTCGGAGAGAATGTCGCCGAACATGTTTTCGCAGAGGAGCACGTCGAACTGCTTGGGCCAGCGCACCAGCTGCATGGCACCGTTGTCCACGTACATGTGGGAGAGTTCCACGTCCGGGTACTCCTTTCCGATGCCGGTTACCACCTCGCGCCACAGGACTGAGGAGGAGAGGACGTTCGCCTTATCGATGGAGCAGACCTTCCGGCCGCGCTTTCGGGCCGCCTGGAAGGCCACGTGGGCGATCCGCTCGATCTCGGGGACGCTGTAGCGCATGGTGTCGAAGCCGACCCGGTTGCATCCCTCACCCTCGATCCCCTTCGGCTGGGCGAAGTAGATGCCGCCGGTCAGTTCGCGGACGACCAGGACGTTGAAGCCCCCCGCAATAACCTCCTCCTTCAGCGATGAAGCGCCGGTAAGGGACGGAAAGATAATGGCCGGCCGCAAGTTCGCGTAGAGGCCGAAGATCTTTCGCAGCGGCAGGAGCGCACCCCGTTCCGGCTGCTCATCAGGCGGGAGCGACTCCCACTTCGGTCCCCCGACCGAGCCGAAGAGGATCGCGTCTGCCGCTTTGCAGACCTCGACGGTGCGGTCGGGAAGCGCCTTCCCCTCATTGTCGATGCCGGCCCCACCCACGTTGGCATGGGTCCGCTCGAAGCTCATGTCGTACTTTTTCTCCACGGCGTCCAGCACCCGGAGCGCTTCGGCCATCACCTCCGGCCCGATGCCGTCTCCCGGCAGAACCGCCACCTTGAAAACCTTTGCCATCCTGGAAACCCCTCCACTTTGAAATATGTGCCCGAAATTTTTTGATTTTATTTGCGGCCGGCGCTTCTTGTCAACAAAAAAAGCCAAGTCATCACAGCTCAAATTTGTACAGACTCCGGAAATGAAAAGGCCCGCAGATCATGGAACCTGCAGGCCTTTCGGAATAACCGCACGAGATAGTTTCTATGGCGCCGTGATCTCCGCGCTCTTGGCCCTGAGTTTTTTCACGAGCTCGGCATACCCCTGGTTCTGGATGATCTTGTTGAACTGGCTGCGGTAGTTGGCAACAAGGCTCACCCCCTCGATGACCACGTCATAGACGACCCATTTCCCCCCCTTGTTCATGAGACGATAAGCGAGGCTGTATTCATCCCGTTTGGCGGTTACCACCTTGCTCCTCACCTCGGCGTACTCCCCTTCCATGGTCTCCTTACCGTAGACGATCTTCTCGTTGTTATACGACTCGATCTTGCCGGCGTAAGAATTTTCGAGAAGGGTCGCGAAGAGTTGCACGAACTCCTTCTGCTCGGCCGGGCTCCGTTCGTTCCAGTAACGGCCCAGGGAACGCTTGGCCATTTCCCCGTAATCGAAGATGGCACTGATCGCCTTCTTCAGAGCCTGGAGGCGCTTCTGCTCGTTCTGCGGTTTCTTCATCTCCTTGCTGGAGACGATCGCCACCACCTGGTCGACGGTCTTCTTCACCTCGTCGGTAATGGAAGCATCAGCCACCCTCGGCCCCACGACCGTAAGAAAAACAAACATTAAAAGGCACAACATAGACTTTAACGACATATATCAAGCCTCCTTCACCCGGTCTGAATTTACAGCGGCTCTTCCCCCGTCGCGTACGCGAGGTTGGCCCGGGCCATCTTCCGGTTGTAAATGGCCTGGAAATAGGCGCCGCGCATCTTGGCGTACTCCTGAAGGGCATCGAATATCTCCCTGGCCGGCCCGATGCCGAAGTCGTAATTGGCAAGGGCCGCCACCAGCCATTTCTTGGCATTGGAATAGCCGCTCCGCGTCGCCTCGATGCTCTTGTCCGCCTCCTGGAGATCAAGGTAGTATTTCCTGATCTGGAGAGGAATGTTGGTGTCGGCGAAATCCTTCGTGCTGACGAGCCGGTCGTACTGGGCCTGTTCCTGCGCCACCTTCGCCCCTTTGATGCCGAAATCGAGGGTCCACTTGAGGCCCAGGGCAATGCCGCCCCAGATATGGTTGAATTCATCGGGAACCCAGGGATTACTTACCCGGTCCCGCTTCTCCGCATAGGCTGCGGAAAGATAGCCGGCAATGAAGAAATCGGGGTAGTAGGCGGCCCTGGCGGCGGCAACGAGGGCCTCCCGTGCCTTGAGCCCTTCCTGGATCTGCCGGTACTCGGGACGGCGCACCTGGGACATCTCCAGGTAGGCGGGAAGCCCGATCTCCTTTTCCTCCCCGGGCACGAGACGTTCCGTGGCAATATCCAGCTCTGCATTCGCGGGAAGGGCGAGCCGGGCGCGGAGGGCGGTGAGGGCCTGGGCCTCGCCCTTCTTAGCCTCCTCCAGGTATTTCTCGGCCTCGCCGCCGAAGGCATCGAGCTTATAGATGTCCGTCACGTCCACATTGGCAGAGCCCTTGTCGAGAAGCTTCTGTGCGCTCTTGCGAGCCGTACCCAGGTCTTCCTGCACCTCCAGCACGAGCTCCTTCAGCTCCCGGGCCAGCAGGAGGCCATAATAGTACTCCTTCACCTTGAGGGCGATCTCGTTGCGGCTCTGCTCCTTCTTCGCCCGGTCCACCTCGATGCCATGGGAAGCGGCCTTCATGTTCTCGGAGATCTTGCCGAAGGTGTAGAGGGGCTGGATGAGGGTCGCGTCGCTGCGGGCGAACCAGGTCCAGCGGTCGGTCTGGTTGATGCTGTCAGGGGAGAAGACCTGGTTGCCCTTGGCCTGGGGGACCGGTCCGGTTAGTCCCAGGATTTCCAGCTGCGGATAGCGATGTGCCTTGGCCTCCGCCAGTTTCGAGGAGGTCAGCATGATGTCAGCCTCGGCTTCCCCCAGTTCCGGCGCCGCAGCGAGGGCCTTCCTGATGCACTCCTTGAGTTCGAGCACCATTTTCCCCTGGCCGGGCGGCTCGGCTGCAAAACAGGGACCTCCCCCCAGCACGACCAGTGCAAGCAGCATGGACATTAGCTTCATGCCGTTTTCCTCCCTTCTCGCATGCGGTGGTTTCTCGGGATTTGCCTTATAACTGCGGTTATTTGTCGTGAGCGCCATGATCAGTCCACCTTGCCGTGAATGTACTTGCTAAGCAGCTCTTCCAGGTCGACTGCCGACTCCGTATCGCGAATCAGCCCGTTATTGCCGAGGAGCTTGTCCGACCCGCCCGGAGCGAGGGTTATGTACTTGTCGCCGATTATCCCCCGGGTCCGCACCGAGGCGATAACGTCGTCGGTGAGCTTCACCCCATCGTTGATACTCAGGTAGACCACCGCCCGCTCGCTCTTCGGGTCGAGTGCTATCCGGTCGACCCGTCCCACCTCGACACCTGCGATCTCCACCGACGCTCCGTCCTGCAGGCCTGCCACGGAGTCGAACTCCCCCCGGACCTCGTAGTGGTGGCCGCCGACAATCTCCATCTTGCCGAGCTTGATGGAGAGATAGGCAAGACAGATGATCCCGATGAGGACGAAAATCCCGACGACGGTTTCCAGGCTGGCTTTTTTCATGGCATCACCCTTATGAACGGGTTCAATGTTCAAGGTTCAACGTTCAAGGTTAAGGTTTAACGTCGAACCTTGAACATAGAACGTTGAACGGCTTTTCAGATGAAGTGCAGCGGGCCTTCCAGGTCCCCCCTGATGAATTGCTGCACCCTCGGGTCCGGCGAGTTCATGATCTCGGCCGGTGAACCTTCAAACAGCACCTTCCCGTCCAGCAGCATAACCACGTAATGGCAGAGCTCGAAAATCGCCGGGATTTCATGGGTAACGATAACCGCAGTGAAACCGAATCTGTCGTGCGTCTCCTGGATCAGCCGATTGATCGCTTTTCTGATGATCGGATCGAGGCCGGTGGCCGGTTCGTCGAAAAGGATTATCCGGGGGTTGAGGAGCACCGCCCTGGCAAGCCCCACCCGCTTTTTCATGCCTCCCGACAGTTCGTCGGGGTACTTGTCATCCACCTCCCGGAGCCCCACATGCTCGAGCGCCTCGTGCACCTGCCGCCTGATCTCATCCGGGGAGAGCCTCGTCTTCTCTTCCAGCGGGAAAGCCACGTTCTCGAAGACCGTCATGGAATCGAAAAGCGCCGCATTCTGGAAAAGCATGCCGAACTTCTCCCGCACCTGGTTGAGGCGGCTCTTACCCATCGCGGTGATATCCTCGCCGTCAACCAGCACCTGGCCGCGGTCGGGTCGCACCAGCCCGATCATATGCTTGAGGAGGACGCTTTTTCCCCCGCCGCTCGGACCGATGATGGCGGTGATCTTTCCCTCGGGCACTTCCAGGCTGAGTCGGTCGAGCACCAGCTGGCCGTTGAATGACTTTTCCACGTTCACCAGTTTGATCATTGGCGGTCCCCGCTCACAACAGCACCGAGGTCAGGAAGTAATCCCAGATAAGGATCACCACCGAAGCCATCACTACCGCAGAGGTGGTGGCGCGGGACACCCCCTCGGCGCCGTGCCCGGCATAATACCCCTTGTAGCAGCAGACCCAGGCGATGATGAGGCCGAAGGAAATCGATTTGACAATGCCCGAGTAGACATCCTTCCACTCCACGCTCTTTTCCATCTCGTGGAAATAGGCCCCCGGATTGACCCCGAGGAGCTTCACCCCCACGATGTATCCGCCGTATATTCCCACCACGTCGAAGATGGCGCAGAGAAGCGGTACGGCGATCAGGGCACCGAAGATCTTCGGCGAGACCAGGTACTTGAACGGGTCGAGGGCCATTGCCTCAAGGGCGTCGATCTGTTCGGTGATCTTCTTGATGCCGATCTCTGCCGTGATGGCGCTGCCGGCCCGCCCCGTCACCATGAGAGCGGAGAGGACCGGGCCGAGTTCACGGATGAGGGAGAGGGCCACCGCCGACCCCAGAAGCCCCTCGGAGCCGAACTTGGCGAGGGTGTAGTACCCCTGGAGGCCAAGGACCATCCCGGTAAAGGAGGCGGTGAGAAAAATGACGAAGAACGACTTGGCGCCGATGAAATGGACCTGCCTGAGGACGTGGACCGGTTTGCCGGGATGGCGCGCGATCATGTAGATGCTGTAAAGGAGAAAGGTGAGCATTCTCCCCATTTCCCGGAGGAGCCTGAGGGTGAGAGCGCCAAGCTTGTCGACGAGGATGGACACAAGGGACTCCGCGCGCAAAATGGGATTCTCGTCAAGTATAGATGAGGATCAGTCAATGTAAAGTTGCGCACTCCCAGGTTAGCGCGGCAAAGAGAGAGATGACACCGGGAGAAGAGAACATGAGTGGGGGAAATTTTTTCACGGGAAAGGCCGAAATCTGGTGTACACTGGCACAATTACCGAAAGGAAAAGAAATGGACGAGACCGAATCGGTCGAGCTCCCCATCGACGGGGTGCTCGACCTTCATACGTTCCGGCCGGCAGAGGTGCGGGAGCTCATCCCGGTCTACCTGGAAGAGTGCCGCAAGCGGGGGATCTTCGCGGTACGGATCGTTCACGGTAAGGGGAAAGGGGAGCTGCGCCGCACGGTGCACAGCATTCTCAGCCGACTCCCGGAGGTGGCCGCCTTCCGCCTGGCAGGCGAGGACGCCGGCGGCTGGGGGGCTACCCTCGTGGAACTTCGACGGCACAATTGAACAGGGTAAAGATGTCGAATCGCGACCGGGAAAAGAGCGACCCCATGGTTCCGCTCACCCCTCAACAGCTGACGGCGTTCAGAAAGATGATCCGGAAGTGGTACCGGGCCAACGGGCGCTCCCTTCCCTGGCGGGAAACCCGCGACCCTTACGCCATCCTCGTCTCCGAGATCATGCTCCAGCAGACCCAGGTGGACCGGGTCCGCACGAAGTACGCGGAGTTCCTCGCCCTCTTTCCTGACATCGCCACCCTCGCTCAGGCTCCCCTGGATACGGTCCTCGCCGCCTGGCAGGGGCTCGGCTACAACCGGCGGGCCGTGGCGCTGAAGAGGTGCGCGGAAATGGTCGTCGAGCGCCGGGAAGGAATCCTTCCCGCCAACGAGGAGGAACTGGAGGCCATGCCGGGGATCGGCCCCTACACCGCCCGCGCCATCGCAACCTTCGCCTTCAGCCGGCCCACGGTCTTCATCGAAACCAACATCCGCACCGTCTTCATCCATCACTTCTTCCACGACCGGCAGGGGGTCCACGACCGGGAGGTACTTCCCCTCGTAGCCCAAACCCTCGACCGCCGCAACCCGCGCGACTGGTACTACGCCCTCATGGATTACGGGGTGTCACTGAAGAAGGCCCACGCCAACCCGGGCCGGCGCAGCGCCCACCACGCGCGTCAATCTCCCTTCAAGGGGTCAAACCGTGAGCTCCGCAGCCGCATCCTCAAGACGATCCTCACCTTTCCGGAGATGACCGAGATCGAGCTCATCACACGACTCGGCTCCGATCCGGAACAAGTCCGGAGCAATCTTCTCCGGATGGAAACCGAGGGATTCATTCGTCGGCACAATAACCGACTGACCATCGGTTAACCATCCCTCCCCTTCACCCCAAAGTTGCGGTTTGCAGGAACTCTGGTATTCTTTTGTATACGGTATACACTTCGACAATCCGGAGAAGCCCCGCTGTGCTCTCCGGGGAAGCCTTATTATTCGATGGCGGGGGAACTATGCAGAAAAGGATTATGGTCGTTGACGACAGCATGCTGGTAACCGGGATGATATCCCAGCACCTCTGTCAGAAGGGGTACGAAGTCAGGACGAGCAACTCCCCGTTCGGGATCCTGAACGCGATAAAGGAGTTCACCCCCCACGTACTGCTCATCGACCTCGGTTTGCCCGGCTTGCGGGGAGAGACAGTCGCCCGGCTCTGCCGTGAAACGGGCGGCGTTCAGCAGCCGCGCATCATCGTCATCTCCAGCGAGGATGAGGATGATCTCCGGCAAGTGGTGGCAAGTGGTCTGGCGGATGACTACTTTGCCAAAGGGACGGATTTTGACGTGCTGGAGCTGAAGATCGCCTCCCTGACCAGCGCGACACAGACATCTTTCCGCTACCGGGAGACCATGAACTAAGAGCGCTGCCGCGAAGACAGGCCGGCAAAAAAGGGACAGGATGTCAGTTCGCATCCTGTCCCTTTTGCGTATTGTTATCCCTCCGGCATCATTTCCTGAACACCACCTTCAGCTCCTCGTTCATGTCCGCCTTCATCCCGGGAATGTCCTTGAGCAGTACCATTGCCTCGTCGAAGGAAGCGCCGTTGAGCCTGCCGAGCTTCTCAAGGTTCGTTGCGGCATGGCCGAGTTTTGCCAGGTCGAAGTCGATGAGGGTAACGCGCTGGCCGTCGCGGTGGGTGGCGTTGGTGGAGACGATGGTGCCGTTTACCTCGATTGCCACCTGGAATTTCAGACCCAGGAAGAGCTCCGCGAGTTTCTTGGCCTCTTCGTTAGGCGGCTCAGCTGGGGCGATTGATGCGGGTGCCGGCTCCGTCGGCGGCTTGGCTGCGGCGTCATCGGTCGTTTTCTCCCGGGAATGAACAACGGTCAGGGTTGCCGGCGAACCCTTGCTGAAGCGGAAGGTCATCGGCAGTGCCGAGGGTTTCTCCCCTCCGGCCCCGGCGCGCACCGCGTCACTGCCCGTGTTGCTGAGCCTGAGCTTGGTGATGTCGGTGAATGCATACGTTGCCGTGTACCCCGTATAGTCGGCGGTTTCCACCCTTTCCCCCGAGCGGTAGGTGACCCCTTCCCCCATGGTAGCGGCCTCGGCCTTGAGCTTCTCCGGCTCGAATATCTCCATCCCTTTGGGCTTTTCAGCCCCCTCGCCCGCCAATCCCTGGAACATGGCATCGAGCTGGGCCACGACTTTCTTGCTGAGGAGCATCCGCTCCTCCACCGTCCCGCTCCCGTCGGGATTGACATGAACGACCGTCGCCACCTGGAAACAGCCCGCCAGGATACAGAACGTGATGCCGGCGATGAGCAGTTTGAACCACCGCATGATGAGCCCTCCTCGTCATTTCATTCAAAACACGCCATGCTGCGCTGTTTGTTTATCTCGAGGCGCTTCTTCTCGCACCAGACATTGCCGAGCCGCGGGCTCTCCCCGGTGTTCGTCAGGATCTTAGCCCTTCGGCAATCGGCGCAGTGATTGACCTTCATGCCGCCCCTGGCCACGAAGCAGGGCATCTGCCTGGTGCGGCCCATCTGCACGTTGCGCTGGGCGCACCACACCGTGCCGGGTGATGCCTTCTGCCCGTCGGATTTCTTGTCATGGCCGTGTTTGCAGGAGCAGCAGGTATTGTTCACGGTGTTCTTGTCCTCTGAAGCATGTTGAGGCACAAAAAAGCCGCCCCACGGCTTAAACCGTAGCAGCGGCTCGTATCTACCCAGGCATCCCTCATAAACGCCCTTCCTGAAGAAAGATTAGCCGAAAGTACCTTTTAATTCCTCCCCTGTCAAGGTCGTTATTTTCCGAATTCGTAGTCGCCTCAGTGCCCCGCCGCGCTCCCCCACAGCTCCTGCAGCCGCTTGTCACGACCGCACCCCCAGCGGTAGTACTTGTAGCGAATCGGGTTTTTCTTGTAGTAGTTCTGGTGGTACTCCTCGGCGGGGTAGAAGATGGAGGCTGGGACGATCTCGGTGACGATGGGCCCGGGAAAGGGCTTGGACTTTTCGAGGGCCTGTTTCGAGGCCTCGGCAAGCCGCTTCTGGTTCTCGTCGTGGTAGAAGATGGCGGTGCGGTACTGGTGCCCCGTGTCGCAGAACTCGCGGTCCTTCGTGGTCGGGTCGATGTTGTGCCAGAAGACGTCGAGGAGCTTTTCGTAGCTGATCTTCGTCGGGTCGAAAACGATCTCCACCGACTCGGCGTGGCCGGTTGTGCCGGCGGAGACTTCCTCGTAGTTCGGTTTTTTCTTCGTCCCGCCGGTGTACCCCGATGTGACCGACACGACACCCGGAAGCTCGTCGAAGGGATGCACCATGCACCAGAAGCACCCCCCCGCGAAGGTCGCCTTCGCCAGCCCGGCTGTCCCTTTCTGCGCAGCGCCGGCTACGCCGGCAACAAAGGTCAGGCCAGCAGCGATGAGGAGGACAATGACGAGATGCTTGCTGATGATCATGTACTTCATGGAAATGGCCTCCGTTTTTTCTCCTTCTCATGGGGTGAAATCGGGGTTTTGGTAGGAGGCAACCCTTGTGGTTGCCCTGCAGCGGGTGGGTACAAGCCCCCCCTACAGACCACCACTATTCCTCTCCTCACAGAATGAAATCGGTAGAGAGAAAATTGGACTTTCTATCCCGGATGATGGTCCGGATCAGCTCCTTGTTCGCCTTGGTTTCTTTGGCCGCGGCCAGGGTCCGGATGGAGAAGGCGCGAAGCGCGTCGGAGACGGAGAGGGTCCCCACCGCCGAGTCCTTCCGCCCGGTGAAGGGGAAGATGTCGGGGCCGCGCTGGCACTGGCTGTTGATGTTCACCCGGCAGACCTGGTTGACGAGGTGGTCGACGAGGCTGGCAATATGGGCGGAGTCGCGGCCGAAGATGCTCACCTGCTGGCCGTAGTCGGAGGAAACGATGTAGTCGACGGGAGCGGCGATGTCGCCGAAGGGGACGACCGGGATCACCGGGCCGAACTGCTCCTCGCGGTAGAGGCGCATCCGCTCGTCGACCGGGTAGACCGCCGCAGGATAGAAGAAGGTGGCATTCGCCAGGCCTCCCCACTCGTTCGTCACCCGGGCGCCGTGGCGCTCCGCGTCGGCTATGAGCTCTGTCAGGTAGGACGGCTTGTCCGGCTCCGGGAGCGGGGTTATGGCCACGTTCTGCTCCCACGGCATGCCGCAGGGGAGCTTCTCGATGGCCTCGCCGAAGAGGTGGAGGAAGGGAGCAGCGATGCTCTCGTGGACGAAGACAATCTTTATGGCCGTACAGCGCTGACCGTTGAAGGAGAGGCTTCCGGCGAGACATTCGGCAACGGCTAGCTCCAGGTCGGCATCGGGGAGGATGACGGCAGGGTTTTTCGCCTCGAGCCCGAGGGCAAGGCGGAGCCGGTGCGGCCGGGGATGGGCCTTCTGCAGGGCGTTGGCGGCTTTGCTCGTGCCGATGAAAGCGAGGGCGTCCACCTTGCCGCTTGCCATGAGGGGCGGGCCGATCTTCCGTCCTTCACCGAAGACGAAGTTCACCACACCCGGCGGGAAGGAGTCGCGGAAGGCCTCGAGGAGCGGCTGGAACAGGAGGACCCCATGGCGCGGCGGCTTCACCACCGTGGTGTTCCCCATGATGAGCGCCGGAATGAGGGTCGTGAAGGTCTCGTTGAGGGGGTAGTTGTAGGGCCCCATGGAGAGGACCATCCCGAGGGGAGCTCGGCGCACCTGACCGATGATTCCCTGGGCGATGACGAAGCGGGAGGAGACCCGGTCCAGGTCCTTGAGGGCATCGATGGTGTCGGCGATGTAGTCGACTGTCCGGTCGAACTCTTTCTCCGCGTCGCGGCGAGACTTGCCGATCTCCCACATGAGGAGTTCGACCACGCGGTCCCGCTCCCCTTCCATGCGGGAGGCGAACTCCCGCACTCGGTCGATCCGACATGCCACAGACATGGTCGACCAGAGCCCCCGGCCGCTGTCATAGGCGCACACCGCGGCGTCGAGGGCGGCGAGCGCCTCCTTCTCCGTCAGGAGGGGAAAGCCGCCGATCAGCTTCCGTTCAACGCTGGTTCTGGTCCGCACGCAGACCGGCGAGCGGACCTCCTGGAGCGCCCCTTCCCAAGGGCGCAACTCGCCGTTGACCAGGTACTCCCGCAGCTCCACCGCCCCGTCGAGGCGGCATTCCGCCGGTATCTCCTCTTCAGCGGGGAATATCCCGTTGATCCTTTCCCGGATGTCCATTGTACCCTCCGTGTCGTTGCGGCCTGAGCCTGCCTGTCATGCAGGTCCAGCGTACCACCTTGAGAGCCATTTGCAACCAAGGGTCGGAGCCGCTCAGGAAAAAACAGAGGCGGTTTCACACGGATAAAAATCTGATAAATTCGGATAAAAGTCGGATCACCCTTCATCCAATCAATCAGATTTTTATCAGATTTTATCCGAAGTTAATCTGAGTGAGACGATTTTGGGGGTTGCTTATTGGGAGATCTCCGCCATCTTCCCACCGGGGAGAAGACGATAGAGGTGGCCGCGCCAACGGACCCGGTTGCCGAGGAAGGCGAGCCCCCAGGTGGCAAAGGCGCAGAGATCGCGGAAAGGCAGAAGCCAGAGCCAGCAGGGAAAGACGTTGTCCCGCACATAGCAACGGCTGAAGATGATGGCCGAAGCTGCACGGACAAGGTAGAGGAGAAGGGCAGCGGCAACCCCGGCGGGGGAGGAGCCGGCAACGGCGAGGGCAAGGAGGGCGAAAGGAAACGGCTGGGTGATACCCGCGGCGAGGTAGCCGCCGGGGCGGGAGACGCGCATGGTCCTCGACCAGCGCAGCTGCCGGGAAAGGACTGTGGCGAGCGATTCCCGGTGCATGATGCTCTCCACGAAGCAGTCGGAGAGCTCCAGCCGGTAGCCGGCCCTATGGATCCTGTTGCCGAGCTGGTAGTCGTCGGCCAGGTAGTTGACCAGGGCGGCAAAGCCCCCGATCTCTTCCAGGGCGGCCCGGCGCACCGCCATGGAGGCACCCAGGGCAAAGGAGAGCCCCTCCAGCCGCAGGGCCACCATGACGTTGGGGATCATCTCCACGGTGAACCCCATGGCCTCCACCGCGCACCCGGCCCCCTTCACGCCGGAGGTCCGGTAGAGGGAGGTGACGAGCCCCACCCGCGGGTCGGCAAAGGGAGCGCAGACCTCGCCGAGATAGTCCGGGCCGACGCGGATGTCGCTGTCGCAGATGATGACCAGGTCGTGCTTCGCCCGGGGCCAGGCATTCATCAGGTTGCAGACCTTGTAGTTGGGGCCGTAGATCCGGCCGTCCACCACCAGTTCCATGTCGATGTCAGGGAATTCTTGCCGCAGCCGCTCGATGACCGGGATGGCCGGGTCGTCCGCCGCGGCGCAGGCAAAGACGAGCTGGAACGCGGGGTACTCCTGCCGACAGAAGGAGGCGAAGTTCTCGAAGCTCTCCGCGTCCATCCCTTTCACCGGCTTGAGGATGGTGACCGGGGGGGCATACGTACTCTCAGTTTTTTCCCGGCGGAAGTAGGCGCGGCCGCACCAGAGGGCGATCACCCCGTAGGCAAGCGGGGGCAGGATGACGAGGAACGGCAGGACGGAACGGATCATGGCTTTCCCTTTTCCACAAGCACGAGATAAGGAGCGGCGGTCGAACGGTTGGGTTGGCGGCACGCCCAGACGTTGAACGCACGGGGATCGAGCCCGGCTGCCCACCCTGTCACTGCCTCTTCCTCCGCCCGCGCACCGTCGTGGCCGGTGTAGATAACGATAAGGAGAAGCCCCCCGGGGGCAAGGAGCCCGAGGGCGGCGGCGAGAGCGGGCAGTGTGGTCGTCGGCCGGGTGATAATACGCTGGTCGCCGCCGGGGAGGTAGCCAAGGTTGAAGACCACCGCCGCCAGGGGCCCGTCCACCACCTCCGCAAGCCGCTCATGCCCGGCCAGGACAAGCTCCACCCTGCCGAGAACGCCGTGGGCGGCGAGAATCTCCCTGGTCGCGGTAAGCGCGTCTTCCTGGAGATCGAAGGCCCAGACCTGCCCCCCCTCCCCCACGAGTTGGGCCAGGAGGAGCGTGTCGCGGCCATTGCCGCTGGTGGCGTCCACCACCCGATCTCCCGCCTTCACCCGCTCCCGCAGGAAAAGGTGGGCCAGAGGCACAGCCCCGCGGAGATTTTCGTCAATTCTCTTGTTCATGGCTCCATCACTTCACATTTGTTCAATGTTCAATGTTCAACGTTGAACTTCGAACCTTGAACGTTGAACAGTTTCTGCGAGCCGTCTATTTCCGGCCGAACAGCGTCAAAACAGCTGGCAGAACAATGATGAACGCCATCTGGCACGCCACCATCCCCAGGCTCATCACCGCGCCGATGCTGAACACCCCCTGATGGTGGGCGACCATGAGCGCGCCGAAGCTCGCCATGATGGTGAGGGTGTTGAGGAAGACCCCGATCCCGGTGCTGGAAAGGATCACCTGGCGCGGCGTCTCGTCCTCGCGGCGGTAGCGGCTGATCAGGTAGATCCCCGAATCGACGGCGATGCCCAGGACGAGGGGCAGCACGATGACATTGGCAGAGTTGAAGGAGATGCCGAAGAGACGCATGCCCGCCACCATGAAGAGAATCCCCGCCACCAGCGGCACGAGGCCGATGAGGGCGTAGCGGAAGCTCCGGAAGGTGACGAGGAGGATAGCGGCGATGGCGGCAAAGGCAAAGATGAAGGCGCTCCGGTAAGAGTCGCGCAGCACGGTCATCGATTCGTAGACCATGACCGGTTCGCCGGTGGCGGCAGGGTCGACCTTCCGCACGTCGTCGAGGAAACGCTTCAGCGGCCCCCGGGCGAAGATCTCTTCCTTCGGCGCCACCTGGAGGAGGTACGTGCCGTTCTTGCTGATAAAGCGCCGCATCAGCTCGGGGGGTACGTCAGCCGCCTGCACCGGCGCGGCGTCGAGACTCTTTTTGAGGAGTTCGATGCGGGCCGGAAGCTCGGCGAACATCCCCCCCTGGAAGTCCTTCAACATCCCCACGGCGTTCCGGTCCTTCTCCTTCTCGAGGCCCGCGAAGAACTTGTCGAGGGTGGCGAGGAAGGCGCCGACCGGTCGGGCCGCGGGCTTGTTTTCCTTTGCAAGGCCCGTCTTCAGCTTCTCCACGGTGTTGCGGAAGTTCTCGAACACCGCCGGGAGTTCCATGAGGCGCAGGTCCTCCTCGTAGGGAACGGGCTTGACGTCAGCCAACTCCTTTCGCGCCGCGGCCAGCAGGCGGAGCTTCTCCGTCTGGTCGTCGGGGACGAAGGAGCCCGCCCAGACCACATGGTCGACGGTTGGAAGGCTTTCGAGGGTCTTCGCCCTTACCGCCGCCTCCTCCTTGGTGGCGGCGGTAACGACGGCAAAGTAGCCGGCGTTCTCCTTGCTCCGCATGAGCTTGTAGGCGTAGTTGACCGACTCGAGCCCCTTCGCCTGCATGTTCATCAGGTTATAGTCGAACTCGCTGTGGAAAAGGGGCCAGAGGCAGACAAAGGCCAGAATGAGGGCAATGGGCAAAACCATGCGGGGGTAGCCGAACAGCAGGCGCTGCCAGCCGGGCTCAGCCCCGACTGCGGGCCGGGTGCGGGGCATGCGGACTGGAAAGAGAACGAGGAGGGCCGGCAGGACGGTGAAGGTGACGAGGACGCAGATGGCGATACCGCCAGCGGCGATGACCCCCAGCTCGGCGATCCCCTTGAAATCGGTGAAAGCGAAGGTGCCGAAGGCGGCGGCGACGGTCGCTGCGGCCATCACGATGGCCCAGCCGTTGCGGGACAGTGAGAGCCGCAATGCCTCGTCCCGTGACCTGCCGCGCGCGAGCTCTTCCTGGTAGCGGAGCACCACCTGGATGCCGTATTCGATGCCGATGCCGATGAGCATCACGGCGAAGACCGAAGAGAGGATGTTCAGGTGACCCACGGCCAGGGTGGCGAAACCGAAGGAGAGGGAGATCGCCACCGCCAGGGCGACCATTGCGGCGATCGTGTTGAGGAGGCCGCGAAAGGCGACGAGCAGGAGGATCACCGTCAGCACCACGGTGATGGCGGTGGCAAGCGTGATGTCCCGCTTGCTCGTCAGCATCTCGTCATGCTCCAGGACCGGCGTTCCGGTGAGCCCGATGGTCACCCCCGCGAATTCGGGACGCTTCTTCAGCGCCGCGATTTCCTTGCGCAGCGCGTCGATGGCGGCGGCGGACTGCATGAAGCTCGACTCGTCCTTCACCGGCAGGACCGTCAGCACTTGCTGGCGGCCGGCCGCGACAAAGGAGGATTCGGAGCCGTCGGCCCGCCGGAACATGACCGACTCCAGGGACAGTCCCGCGCCCCCTCCGTTGGCGAAGCTGCCGATGCCGTCTCCCAGCGCCCCGAGCATGAAGACGAGACGGTCGAGCCGCTCCCCGCTCCCCGGTGCGTCCGGGGCCGCCAGGTACTTTTCCATGTCGCCGGTCAGGCTCGTGAAAAGTGTCTGCACCGAGGGGGCCGCCGCCAGGGCCTTGAGGGTCGGCGCCGCCTTGGCCAGGTTGGCGGTGAACGTCGCCAACTCCTCCTTCGGCATGAGGAGGAGCCCGTTCTTCTGGAAAAAGGGGAGACCGAAGGGGAAGAAGACCTCGCGGAAGTGCTGCCGGTCGCCACGCAGGCACTCGGCCAGCCTCTCCCCGAACTGGCCGGCCCGGGCGCTGTCGCCGCTCTCGATCACGACGGCGATCTCCTCCTGATCGCCGAATTCGCGGCGATACGCCTGATAGTCCCGGTTGAAAGAGGTATTGGCCGGCATCAGCTGATCACGGCCGGTGAGAAACGCCATCTTTTCCCAGGTATAGAGCACGGACAGGGCCGCCAGCAGCAGGGCCGCACCGAGGATAAGCCGCGGGTACCGTATAATCAGGCCAAACGGCCCCCGGTAGTTATTGCATTGGTTCATGGTGCCTCGCACATCTCAGTTATCGGAAAAACCTGTGAAGGCTAGCACAGCTTCCCGATGAAATCAACCATACCGCATAGTTGTGGCACTATTCGCTCTCATGCCGCGACATACGGGAAAAACGTGATATTATTATTCCGTATACCGGAAGGAGCGCGGTTTTACGCGAAAATGGTATACCTTTACCGCGGAATATGGTAATAAGAACAGATTGTTTGCCGGCCATCCCGCTCACCGGGACGGTGTAAACTGAACTGCTGAAATCACCCAAGGAGAAGCTACCGGCGATGGCAAGCTTTAAATATCCCATTTCCCATGCCCTTACCTCGTTTAACGGCGTAACCCCCGATAACAACCAAACGACGCAAACCAAACCCGGTGCCAAGGTTCACCACCTCCCCGCATCCCTCTGGAAAAAGAAGGAGGGGGAGAGTACGGGAGTGCTGGACCTGGCCATCGAACGGAGCCGCGACTTTTTCTTTCGGGAGCAACTGCCGGCGGGCTACTGGTGGGCCGAGCTCGAATCGAATGTGACCATCACCGCCGAGTACGTCATGCTCTTCCACATCATGGGACTGGTGGACCGCGACAAAGAGCGGAAGATGGCAAACTACCTTCTCGACAAGCAGACCCCTGGAGGACACTGGGCCATCTACTACGGCGGCCCCGGCGACCTCTCCACCACGGTCGAGGCCTATTTCGCCCTGAAGCTGGCGGGCTATCCCGCCGACCACCCCGCCATGACCAAGGCCCGCGCCTTCATTCTGGAAAAAGGTGGCATCATCAAGTGCCGGGTCTTCACCAAGATCTTTCTCGCCCTGTTCGGCGAGTTTTCCTGGCTCGGCGTCCCCTCCATGCCGATCGAGCTCATGCTCCTTCCCAACTGGGCCTATTTCAACATGTATGAGCTCTCCAGCTGGTCGCGGGCAACCATCATTCCCCTCTCCATCGTCATGATGGAGCGGCCGGTGCGGAAGCTCCCTCCCGATGCGCGGGTACAAGAACTTTACGTTCGCCCACCCCGCCCCATCGACTATACCTTCACCAAGGAGGATGGAATCCTCACGTGGAAGAATATCTTCATCGGCGTCGACCACATGCTGAAGATTTACGAACGGGGCCCCATCCGGCCGTTCAAGAACCGGGCGATGGCTCTTGCCGAACAATGGGTCCTCGACCACCAGGAACCCTCCGGTGACTGGGGCGGAATCCAGCCGGCCATGCTCAACGCGGTCCTCGCCCTCCACTGTCTCGGATACGCCAACGACCACCCGGTGATCGTCAAGGGGCTGGAAGCCCTCGCCAATTTCTGCATCGAGGGAGAGAAAAGCCTCGTCCTCCAGTCCTGCATTTCCCCGGTCTGGGACACAGCGCTGGCCCTCAAGGCCTTGGCGGACTCAGGCGTCCCGACCGATCACCCTTCCCTCGGCAAGGCTGCCCAGTGGCTCCTCGACCGGGAAGTACACAAGACCGGCGACTGGAAGGTCAAATGCCCGGACCTGGAGCCGGGAGGCTGGGCCTTCGAGTTTCTCAACGACTGGTATCCCGACGTGGACGATTCCGGCTTCGTCATGATGGCCATCAACGAGATCAAGGTCAAGGACCCGAAGGCAAAGGAAAAAGCGATCAAGCGCGGCATCGCCTGGTGCCTCGGGATGCAGAGCAAAAACGGCGGCTGGGGGGCCTTCGACAAGGACAATACCAAGCACCTTCTCAACAAGATCCCCTTCGCAGACCTGGAAGCACTCATCGACCCCCCCACCGCCGACCTCACCGGGAGGATGCTGGAACTCATGGGGACCTTCGGGTACAAGAAGGACCACCCGGCAGCGGTACGGGCACTGCGGTTCATCCGGGAGACCCAGGAAGCGGAAGGGGCCTGGTGGGGACGCTGGGGGGTCAACTACATTTACGGCACCTGGTCGGTCCTCTGCGGCCTTGCCGCCATCGGCGAAGACCTCACCCAGCCCTACATCAAGCGGGCGGTAAACTGGCTGAAATCCCGGCAGAACATGGACGGCGGCTGGGGCGAAACCTGCGAGTCGTACCACGACCCCAGGTTGGCCGGGGTCGGTGAGAGCACGGCTTCCCAGACCGGCTGGGCATTGCTGGCCCTGATGGCTGCCGGAGAAGTGAATTCGTCGGCGGTAGCCCGGGGAGTTCAGTACCTCCTCGCCACCCAGCAACCGGACGGCACCTGGAACGAGGATCATTTCACCGGTACCGGCTTTCCCAAATATTTCATGATCAAGTATCACATCTACCGTAACTGCTTCCCCCTCATGGCACTCGGCACCTACCGCCGCCTGCTCGGGGAGGAGAAATAGGCCCGGAATAGCCACGGGGGACGGGATGGCCGTAGGGGCGGGTATCAAACCCGCCCCTACATCAGTATTAAGGAACATATGAAGGTTTTCATCACCGGGGCAACCGGTTTCATCGGCGCAAGCCTGGCACGGGAGCTGCTCGCGGACGGCTACGAAGTCAGGGCACTGGTCAGACCCGGCTCTGACCGGCGAAACCTCGCCGGCCTCGGCATTGAAGTCTGCGAAGGGGACCTGCGCGACCGGGATTCTCTTGCCCGGGGGCTCGCCGGCTGCGAATGGCTCTTTCATGCGGCAGCCGATTACCGTCTCTGGACCAAAGACCCGGCGGCCATGTACGACATCAATGTGGGGGGCACCCGCAACATCCTGGAGGCGGCCCTGGCGGCAGGGGCCTCCCGGGCGGTCTACACGAGCAGCGTCGGCACCCTCGGGAATCCCGGCGATGGTACCCCCGGCACGGAAGCCACCCCGGTAACCTTTGCCGACATGGTCGGTCACTACAAGAAGAGCAAGTTCCTGGCCGAGCAGGAAGCGGAAAGCTTCCTTGCCCGGGGACTTCCGCTGGTGATCGTCAACCCCTCCACCCCGGTGGGGGGGCACGACGTCAAACCCACGCCGACCGGGAAGATCATCGTCGATTTTCTCAACCGCCGGATGCCGGCCTACCTCGACACCGGGCTCAACATTATCGACGTGGAAGACTGCGCCCGGGGACACATCCTCGCCGCCCGCCACGGACGCATCGGCGAGAAATACATCCTCGGCAACGAGAACCTGACGCTGCGGCAGATTTTCCTCCTGCTCGAAGAGATTACCGGGCTGGCGGCGCCGCGGGTGAGGCTTCCCTATACTCCCATCCTTCTCGCCGCCTGCTGTAACGAGACCATCTCCCGGCTTACCGGCAAAGAACCCCTCATTCCCCTCGCCGGCGTCCAGATGGCACGAAAATTCATGTTCTTCGATTCCTCAAAGGCGGTGCGGGAACTGGGGCTGCCGCAGCGGCCGGTAGCCGAGGCGCTGCGCACCGCGGTGGAGTGGTTCCGCGCCAACGGATATGCGCGGTGAAAGGCTGTTCAATGTTCGAAGTTCAAGGTTCAAAGTTAAAAAGCCTGAAACACAAGGTTCGAGGTTTCTCGAACGTTGAACATTGAACCTTGAACGTTGAACTTCCGTAAGGAGTTTTTATGTACAAGCTGCTCGACAACATCAACAGCCCCGCAGACCTGAAAAAGCTGAAGCCCGAGGAACTGGTCGCCCTCGCCGCCGAGGTGCGGGAGTTCCTTCTGGCAACGGTGTCGAAGACCGGCGGCCATCTTGCTTCCAACCTCGGGTGCGTGGAGCTTACCCTGGCGCTCCACTACTGCTTCGATTCCCCCGCCGACCATATCATCTGGGACGTGGGACACCAGGCCTATACCCACAAGATCGTCACCGGCCGCAGGGAGCAGTTCCCCACCCAGCGCCAGTACCAGGGTATCAGCGGCTTCCCGAAACGCTCCGAATCACCCCACGATGCATTCGGCGCCGGACATTCCTCCACCTCCATCTCCGCCGGCCTCGGCATGGCGGTGGCCCGCGAGCTGAAGGGGGAAGGGAACAAGGTCATCGCCGTAATCGGCGACGGTTCGCTCACCGGTGGCATCGCCTTCGAAGCACTCAATCAGGCCGGTCACCTGAAGAAGAACCTCATCGTCATTCTCAACGACAACGAGATGTCCATCTCGAAGAACGTGGGGGCGCTCTCCGCCTTCATTTCCCGCAAGATGACCGCGAACTACTACCGGGACCTGAAAAAGGAGATGCAGGGGCTTATCACGAGCATCCCGGCCGTGGGGCACAATATCCTGCGCTTTGCCCGCAGGGCCGAGAACTCACTGAAGGGGTTCCTCACCCCCGGCGCCCTCTTCGAGGCCCTCAACTTCGAATATCTCGGCCCCCTCGACGGCCATGACCTTCCCCAGCTGATCGAGATATTCCAGAATAGCCGGTCCCTGGAGGGGCCGCTCCTCATCCACGTGATGACCCGGAAGGGAAAGGGGTATGCCCCGGCGGAAGCGAACCCCGCGCAGTTTCACGGCGTGGGGCCTTTCGATGTGGCCACCGGCACGGTAAGCGCCGGCAAGGGAGGCCCCAAGTCCTACACCGGGGTCTTCGGCGACACCATGGTCCGGCTCGCCGCCGAGGACCGGGAGATCATCGCCATCACTGCCGCCATGCCCGACGGTACCGGCCTCACCCCCTTTGCCAAGGCACATCCCGACCGCTTCTTCGATGTGGGGATTGCCGAGCAGCACGCCCTCACCTTCGCCGCCGGGCTCGCTGCCGAAGGGTTCAAGCCGGTGGCCGCCATCTACTCCACTTTCACCCAACGGGCCTATGACCAGGTATTCCACGACATCTGCCTGCAGAAGCTGCCGGTGACCCTGGCCCTCGACCGGGGCGGGCTCGTCGGCGACGACGGTCCCACCCACCACGGGGTCTTCGACCTCTCCTATCTCCGCCATCTGCCGGAGATGGCGGTCATGGCCCCGAAGGACGAAAACGAGCTGCAGCACATGGTGAAAACCGCCGTCTACTCAGGCCGCCCCATCGCCCTGCGCTACCCCCGCGGCGCCGGATACGGCGTGAGCCTTGACCAGGAGCTGCAAACGATCCCCATCGGTACAGGGGAAGTACTCCTGGACGGCGGCGACATCGCCATCGTCGCCATCGGCGCCACCGTCTACCCGGCCCTGGAAGCGGCCCGTCTCCTCGAAACACAGGGGATCGCAACCACCGTTCTCAACGCCCGCTTCGTCAAGCCCCTCGACCGGGACCTGATTCTCTCGGCGACCCGTCGCACCGGCTGCCTCGTGACCGTCGAGGAAAACGCCCTCCACGGGGGGTTCGGCTCAGCGGTACTGGAACTCCTGGAACAGGAGGGAATCACGGACATCAGAGTGAAGCGGATCGGGATCCCCGACCGTTACATCGAGCAGGGAAGCCAGGCGCAGCTGCGCAAGGACCTGGGCCTCGACGCCGCCGGCATCGCCGCCACCGTCGAGGCGTTCCTCAGCCAGAAAGCCAGACCGGTTCTGGCACGGGTTAAGTAACCCACCGAATTTCGATTAACAACAACGTTTAACTCAGGAAACGTGGATTTTTCGCCAGGTCAAGGCGCCCAAAGGATGACGCGGAGACGTAGCAGCGCTACGTCGCACAAGGAATCCCGCCGGGCAACGCCGAGATGGCGGAAAAGCCGCGTTTCACTCGGAAAGGATGACATGCGTTTCCCCTGGCGTCTGAATTACGACCTCACCAAATACATCATCAGCAACAAGCTGAACAAGATCGAGAAATTTCCCCTCGTCCTGATGCTGGAGCCGACCCATCTCTGCAACCTGGCCTGTTCCGGCTGCGGGCGGATCCGTGAATACGCCGACACCATCCAGGAGATGATGACCCTGGAAGAGTGCCTCAAATCGGTGGACGAGTGCCCCGCCCCGGTTGTCACCATCACCGGCGGCGAGCCGTTTCTCTACCCCCACGTCTTCGAGCTGATCGAGGGGGTGCTCGAGCGGGGCAAGCACATCTACCTCTGCACCAACGGCCTGCTCCTGGAAAAGTCCCTCGACAGCATGCGCCCCCATCCCAACTTCACCCTCAACGTCCACATGGACGGCATGGAGGAGACCCACGACCGGATTCTTGAGCGCAAAGGTACCTTCAAGGTTGCCATCGAGGCGATCAAAAAGGCCAAGCGCCTCGGCTTCCGGGTCTGTACCAACACCACCATCTTCAAGGAAACCAACCTGGTGGAGATCGAGATGCTCTTCTCGCACCTCACGGACCTGGGAGTGGACGGCATCCTCGTGGCCCCCGGCTTCGGTTACGAGGCTGTCGGGGAAAAACTCTTCCTGGAGCGGCGCGAGATCGAAAAGAAGTTCGAGGAAGTCTACGAGATGAGCAAGCGGTTCCGCTTCTACTCCACCCCCATGTACATGAAGTTCCTGAAGGGTGAGCGGAAGCTGCAGTGCACCCCATGGGGGAACCCGACCCGCAACACGCGCGGCTGGAAGGCCCCCTGCTACCTCATCACCGACACCCACTACCCTACCTACCGCGAGATGATGGAAAAAACCGACTGGAGCAGGTACGGCGTGGGGAAAGACGAGCGCTGCGCCCAGTGCATGATGCACTGCGGCTTCGAACCTACCGTCGTAACCGAGGTCGGGAAGAGCTGGAAGGACATCTGGGAGATGGTGCTCTGGAACTTGACCTAGCCATTGTGAACGTTTTCGAAGCTTTTTTATGACACAATAAATAGCACAAAATTGAATAGTTAAGGTTTGAATTCCTACTAAAGCCCGCTAATCTTTACGACAGATTAAGCGGGTTTTTAATTTCTGTCCTATCCATGGGCACCTCTGTCACTTACGGGCTCGCCTTAAACATTGTCAACTGTATTAAAATTGTGTTATTAATCAACAATGCAAATAGGAGGACTATCATGTTAAAGTTTCTGGTGCCATTCATTGCACTGTTAGCGATGTTAACAGGATGTGGCAGCAGCGGCACTCCAGCCAGTGTAACGCAGGGAACAAGTGACATGCTCTGGGATACGCTAGTGCCGCCTCAAACTGCCGTTACAAATAGCGGCAGAGCGGCAATAGATGACCAGGGTAGGGTTATGTTAGTCTGGCGCACAACAACTGGCACTTATGCATCCATTAATACAAACGGGGATTGGTCGCCGCCTGTGAACCTGGGGCAAGTTGGTTTCATCAACCCTATCTCCATCGTGTCTGCCAATGATAACTTTGCGGTTTTCTGGCAGGTCAGGAACGGCAACATGATCGAACTATACTGTGCACGGTATGATAGTGGAGTTTGGCAACCGACCACAGCTCTGGGTTCGTTTGCTGCCGATGCGCTGCGCCTTGATGCCGCCATGTTTTCAGATGGCTCGCTCTTTATTATCTACAGTATAGTTAGTCCCGATGGCCTACAGGCTTATTCTCGCCGATTTGACGTTTCCCAAGGATGGCAGTCACCCGAGCCATTGGGTCAAACGTTATTTACTTGCGGTTTCCACCGCTCCGGCAAAGCTGTGATTGCGTGGAGCGATTCTACTGACAATGCTTATGTCCGAAGCTATGATGTAAATGGCAGTTGGGCTGCTCCAGTTTCAATCGGGCAGTATTCATACGTAACAGCCCACAGCGTTGCTATCAATGGGGCTGGAGATGCCATGGTTGTTGTTTCAACGGCGAGTGACATAAGGGTTGCGACAAACATGCAAGGGGCTGGATGGACGCAGCTCATGCCGATCTTCCAGAAGGAACAATCAACTTCCTATACGCCGCCACAACTGGCACTTGACAGGGACGGAAATGCAATGCTTGTTTTTGCAGTTTCCTCTTCATCTGCTAGATATCTTGCGATTCAATACACAAGCAGTAGCGGTTGGCAGCAGCCAGTCGATATCAACTGGGGCAAGGTTCCTGATCTATTGCAATTAGTGAATAATCTCAAAGCTGATGAAGCTGGCAATTATCTTCTTGTCTGGCAGGGCTATGATGCGATTCCCGGCATCGAGCATGTTTACTGTAGCAGATTCCAGTATGGAGTTGGTTGGAAGGCGCCGGAATACATGGGAAAGTTGGATACTGATGCGGCCTTTCCAAACATAGCAATGAACCAGCTGGGCGAAGCGGTGGCAACTTGGTGGAACATCTATCCGCCAATGGATGCTAATTCCACCGTGACCACCATGAGCCTAGGCATAGGGTTATTTCACTGACATAAATTTTGAAAACTTCAAGAGCTTAGAACTTTCTGCCTGCGGCAAAAGAGGCGCTTAAGGGGAAGCTGAGGCCGGGAAATTATGAATGACATTAAGGAAGCATTATTGACGGAGTGTCACCACCGGTTAGCATGTTAACACGAACATCATGAAGGAAGAGGGGGCCGAGAGATCGGCCCTTTCTTTTGGTTGAGGGGTTACTTCTTCAGGAACGGCAGGTTTACCTAGGGATACTCGACCGCTCCCCGCAAAAAATGTTTTTTGATTAAATTACTCTCTGATGAAACACAGATTGCAAAAGAAGTGTATAATTATAATTAAAAACAAAGTTCAGCAAATGTCCCAAAAACGATAACACCTTATCCAGAACGAGGTACTCATGATCTCGAATGAATTCATCGATTACTACGAATTATTGCAACTAAGTCCGAACGCCGACGCTGAAACCATTGAACGTGTCTTTCGGCATCTCGCCAAGAAATTCCATCCAGATAACGCCGAATCGGCTGACCCTGACCGATTCCGCCAAATCGTAGTGGCGCACCAGACGCTTGCGAATCCTGAAACCCGGGCCGGTTACGACGCCAAATACCAGGATTACTGGAACCGCAAATGGGGACTCGCATCGGAAGCCAGTAACAGATCTGCGTTCAGCGACGACCAGGTCACTAGGGAGCGCCTGCTTTCACTGCTGTATGTTCAGCGTCGGCGCAACATGGGAAATCCGGGTATGGGCGAAGTCGAAATTGCCCGTCTCCTCTGCTCTCAGCCCGAATTGGTGGAATTCCACCTGTGGTACCTTAAAGCCAAGGGTTGGGTGGAACGCCTTGATGGGGGGCAAATGGCGATCACCGCACTAGGCGTCGATCAGGTCGAGCAGAGCCAACACCGGATCAGCCCCAACCCACTGCTCGAAGCTCATTATCCCTTTGGCATGGATGCGGAGAAGGATGTAATAAATTTGTTACAGGGGAGAAGGGGGTAGAGCACCCACACCGGCTCTAAATTGTTTTCGCAATCAGATCAATGGGATTTAGTCATGGCAAGATTCACCACATACTACAAAACCCTCGGTGTTGACCCCGGTGCAACTCAGCAGGAGATCGAACAGGCATATAATGAAAAAATTGCTTTTATGCTATCGGATAAGGAGAGAATTGGCAATAATGCTTACGCCATCGAGGAAGCAACAAAAAATTTGGACGAATTGATCGAGGCGTATAAGTATATCTCTAATAGCTTTCTCATTCGTGAAACACCAAATATCTCATTATCGCAAACTGATGAGCAGACGTCCGTTATGACAGAAGAATTATGCACTGTCAACCAACGGACAGAAAAAGATCAGAATTATATCCAAAAAGAAAAACCACCTGCTAAATCTGGTCTCAATCCACTTCACTATTTCCTTATATTTCTTAGCCTTGTGACCATCTCTGTAACGGGTATCGTATTAATAACCCACAAGAAAGATGGATTTGCTATTCCCCCCAAGCAGAACAGTCAGCAGAATTTGGCCTATCAGCCAACAACAATCAGTATGCCTGCAGAAGCCAGCAATCGTCACAACTCCAGGCATCGGACCAATAAGCATCCGGCATTCAGGCACCAGGGAAAGGTTATAACAACAAAAAGCTCAGATGGATATACCTATAGTCAAGTAATCGAAAAAGGACGACCATTGTGGGTTGCATGCAGAGGAACGGAAACGATCAGGGTCGATGACCTGATAGCATTTCCTGATAAACCATCCATTCTTAATTATCATATCAGCAGCTTGGGAATAACCGCCGACAAAATAGTTTTTCCTTATGTGGTGCAGATAAACGGGCGATTACTCCCTGGACAATAACCCCCATTTGCCCCCCTTCCCAAAGACTAAAAGCGAAAATGTCTATCCCGCTTTAACCACCTCCTTTGATTTTTGCATTGGGAGGTGCTGGTCGGAACCTGACATGGACGCTTTACTGGCGGCACTCCAGAGACCAGAAAAATTAAAGGCCCGCGCATGCGGGCCTTTTTCAGCGTGAGAGGGGTATGCAAGACCGGCTACCCTCTTATTCGATGCTAAAAACTTTCCAGGAAAGCTTGGGCTCATCGGCAACCAGAGCCTTGGCCACGATAGTAAACGTCTGGGTCGCTCCCGGAGCAAGCGTTGCGTTATCGGGGGTGAAGGTCTGCGAATAGCCGAAATTGTTGGGGGGAGCGGGGGGTGGCGGAACAGCGCCGGCTGCGTCCAGTGCCGATATGGTTATGGCGTTGACGGTTGCGGGGGCAGAGCCGGTATTGGTGACCTGGACGTTTACCCCGTACGTAACGACGGTTGCGTCCTTGCCGGTCACCGGCATGGAGGCAATCGATGCTTTCAGGCCTTTGTTAGCAAGGGGGGCAGTGGAAAACTTGGCCGCACCGGCAGGACCGGGAGCAGCAGCCTTGTTGCCACCCTGTTGGCATCCACAGAACAGAAGACAGATCACGAACAGCAGACAAAACTTCCTCATTACATTCCCTCCATACTCGAGACGTTGCGAACAATCGTTCGTCCATTATTACCAAAAACCCTCGCGCGTTTTCAAGAGTTTCTTTTTCTTTTCTTGCCCGTCAGATATCCCCGACATTTCCGTCAAGATAGTATCGAGACCGCAAAAAGCCCAACGTGTTATTTTTTCGGGGAAAAATCGGAAGTGCTTTCCTGGCAGGGAACGCTATCCACAAATCTGTCGACAATCTTGTGGATAACGCTATGGATAATGAAAAGAGGAAACGAAATTCCCGGGGGTTAGACCTGTTTGCACAACAAAACAGCACAAATGGCGATCGACGTTACCCGGATGATACGTCATAAATATACTGCCTGCAAAACAGTCAGGACAAAGGGATTTCATCCGTAAGGTTGGAATGTGCCGATACTTCGATCCTGAATTCCGCCCCGGTTTCGGAGTTGGCGACCGTCAGGCGACCGTGCATGTTTTTTTCGATGATATTCTTCGACATGTAGAGGCCGATCCCGGTCCCCATGTCTTTGGTGGTGAAATAGGGCTCGAATACTTTTCCGATCACTTTTTTCGTGATCCCCCCGGCGTTGTCGGTGATGCTCACCACCGCCCGGGCGCCTTCCCGCCACGATGCCACACGGATATGGGGTTGCGGCGTGCCCCTTTCGAGAAATGCCTCCTTGGCATTGGTCAGGATGTTGAGCAGGACCTGGGAATATTCATTGAGATAGCCGAAACAGAAACAATCCTCCTCGATATCGAGCTCGACCGCGATGCCGTGATGCTTCAGATGCGGTTCGACCAGGGACAGGGCTTTGCCGATCACGTCCCGGATGGAGAACACCTTCTTCTCCTTGTCCGGCCGGAAACAGCTCCTGAAGTCGTCAATGGTCTGGGACATGTGCTGGATCACTTCCATGGCCTTGTCAATGCTGGAGAAGAGATACTCTCTGGTAAATTCACCGTAGGTATGGCACTCGGCCAGGTCCTGGATGATGAGTGCTACAACGGTCAGGGGCTGGCGCCACTGGTGGGCGATATTGCCGATCATTTCCCCCATGGCGGCCTGGCGGGTCTGCTGGATCAGGATATGGTCCTTTTTGCGGTTCTTGCTCACCTCTTCACGGACCCTTTTTTCCAGGCTCCGGTTCAGGTCCTCCAACTGCTGGTGCTTGAGATTGAGGGCCTCCTCGACTTTGCGCCGCTCGGTGATGTCGTCAGCGTAGATGCGGACAGAGTCGAATTGCGGCGTCAGGTAGATATGCTCCGCAAAGATCCTGTCGCCAATGGAGATTTCCCGGTAGTGCTGGCCCGGTTTCCCTGCCCGCAAGTCCTGGAGGATCTCCTCCAGCCCTCCGGGGACGAACACGGCAGTCCCGCTGTTCCCACCGATTCGTTCCAGAATCTCGATCGTCGCCTTGTTGCACAGGGTGACCTTTCCGGCAGCATCGAGCTCGAGGATCGGGTTCGGGTTCAGTTGCATGAAGGAGGCGAGTCGCTGGATTTCGTCCTCGACCCTCTTCTGCTCGGTGATGTCCCGGACAACCTTGATGCCGGCGATGATCGTTCCCGCCGCATCGCGCAGTGACGTGGCCGTGAGTTCGACGTATCTCGTGCCCTGACTGCCGGAGACGGTCCTGACGGTCTTGTGCGTCGCTCCGTCCGTGAAAGACATGGCGACCGGACATTCCTCGCAGGGGCCGTCATTATCCCCGAAAGCGCGGTAGCACAGTTCGCCGACACAGTCTCCCATCAGCCCCCTGTGCTTGCGATTCTGGTATATGATGATGTTGTTCGTGTCCTGAATGACGATGGATTCCCCGAGCGATTCGATAATCGCCGCCGACTTGGCCTTCTCTCCGGCCAGTGCGGCCATGACGTCGTGCAGGGCCGCCTCGGCCTGCCTGCGGCCCGTGATGTCGATGGCGAGGACAAGCCTGGCATTCTTCCCCTTGAAGTTCAGGTCGTGGGTGGTGATATCCGTGTCGATGACGGTGCCATCCTTCTTCACATGCCGCCACCCGCCCGCCTTGCGGCGCTCCCCTTTCAGGCCCCTTACCGCTTCGACCAGCGCCGTGCGGTCCTCGGCCGGATAGATTTGCTCGATGGTCATTCCCAGGAATTCCTCCCGGGAATAGCCGTACTCAGTGACGATCGCCTTGTTCACCGCAAGGAAGCGAAGCGTTTCCACATCATAGACCCACATCGGCTGAGGATTGCACACGAACAGCTGTGTGCAGGTCTGATCCGCTCCCCACTCGGCTGTAACGGCTAGGCAGTCGAGGAGATGCTTTTGAGACATTCGGGAGTCTTCCAAAACTTCGGGTTTGCCATGGTCGTTCAACGCTGTTTCCCCTCCAGAGATTCTTTCCACGAAGCAGTGGCAGTATACTTTAAACCAACTCCGGATTAATTACAACTAATCGCATTTTCCTCGGCCTGCGGGACGAGTGCGGCAGGTCGGGCGTGCAAACCGCCCCACGCAGCCGCCGTGGACAATAAAAACCGGTCCGCCTTGTTAAGGTAGACCGGCTTCAGAGGTGCATGATTTTCGTGCCTTATTTATGTACCAGAGTTTTGCCGTTTTGCAAGTTTATTAAATTAAATTATTTTACCTTTTTTCACTGTGCCGTCACACCGAACGCCACCCGGCTCGCACGTTCCCCTTCCTTGTCCGGCGCCTTGAATATGTCTCCCCCCTTCTCGAATATCCTCTCCGGAGGGAGCTTTCCGTCGGTGACCAGGAAGGTGCGCACCGCCATGGCCCGCTCCCGCGCCAGTCCCTGCAACTCCGCCTGGCCGACGACCGTGTGGGCGAGGATCAGCTTCTTCATCTCCTCGTCCGGCAGGTCCTTGACCATACCGATAAAATTGCGCGGTTTGGGGAACTTCTCCTTCCGGTAGACCGCCTTCAGCCAGGTGGAATACTCCTGGGGCTGGATATCCATGGTGTCGGCGCTTTCCCCCGCCCCGGCCCTGTTCTCCTTCACGCGGGCGAGGAATTTCTCCGTCTTCATCTTCTTCACGAGGATCTCGCTCCGGTACCCTTCCGGGTCCCGCTCCCGGTCGACAAACCCGGTCACCTCGAGTTTGAGGGCCGGCCGGTCGGCGAGCGCCCGGGCAAGGTTGCGGAGCTTCTCCTGCTCGCTTTCCGCCAGCCGAGCCGTGCCGTAGGCAAAGTTGACGGTGCTGAAGTCTTCCTTCCCGCCGAAGGCTGACTGGAGAAGGGCGAGGGGCGAGGTGGCCGCCTTGACGAGGAGGTTGCGCAGCATCTGGAACACCACCCGCCAGACGCTGAACTTGGGGTCGTCGGTGCGCCCCGCCACCGGGAGGTCGAGGTGAATCTCCCCCTTGCGGTCCTTGAGCAGCGCCACCGCGAGCCGCACGGGAAGGCTGGTTGCCCGGTCGCTCTCGACCTTGCGGCCAAAGGTGAGCTGGTCGATGAAGACCTTGTTCCGCGAATTGAGCTCCTTCTTCTCGATGTGGTAGGTAAGGTCGAGGTAGAGCTTTCCCTTGTCCACAGCATAGCCGAGGAAGGTGCCGGAGTAGGGGGTCATCGGGGAGAGCTCGATGTCGCTGAAGCTCACCTTGAGGTCGACGAACAGGTCGTCCCGCAGCGGGTTGATCCGGCCGGTGATCCGGAGCGGCGACTGGTTCTCCAGGTTGCCCCGCAGGTCCACGTCGGCGAGGGTGTTCGCTGCGGAGGAGAGGCCGCTGATCCTCCCGCCGAGGTTGACCATGCTCGAAGCATATTCCGGGGACGTATGACGGTCGATAAAGGCGATGGTCCCGTCCTGGAGGGTAACCGTATCGATCCGCACCGTCCCCCGGGCCGGGGGAGCAGGAGACGTCACCGGCGAGGGTTTTGCCGGGGCGGGTGGCGGGTCGGCGGCGGATGCCTGCGGTTCCTTCTCCTTCCCCTCCTCCGGAGTATAGAGCTGCTTGAGGTTGAGGACGCCGTCTTTCTCGACGACGATCCGCGAATAGAAGCGGTTGAGGGCAACCCCGGCGATATCAAGGGAGAAGGGGCTGAGGGTGCCGCGCAGATTGTCGAGCTCCAGGCTTTCCCACTTGAGGAGGTCTTCGCCGTCCGCGTCAAGGGCATAGAAGGAGCGGACACCCAGGTCGCCGCGGAAGTTCCCGGTTGTCTTTCCGCCGGCCTCTGACAGAGCAAAGGATAGCTTCGTGTCGAGATTTCCGTCGGCAACCGTGAGATTCAGGTTGGCGGGAAGATAGGGATCGAAATCGTCGAGGGGGATTCTCTGCAGCGAGCACTCCCCCTTCAACGCGAAGGGCGATACTGCAACATTTCCCGACAACCGGACAGAACCAGAGGCACCGTAGCCCGCCTTCAGGCTGAACGGCATGGTTTCGCGCCGGGGCCAGGCAAAGTTGCGGATGGCAACCTCGCCCCGTCGCAGGGAAAAGCTCGGGTCCCCCTCCACCTTGTGGTCGGTGAAGGCTACGGAGAGGCCGCTCAGAGCGAATTGCCGGGTCCGGTAGCGAAATTCAGGCCCCGCGCTCTTCTGCGGATGCGCCACGCCCGTCTTGCCGGCCGGCGTTTTCCGAAGAAGCGTGACCGGGGAAAAATTCCCCTCCCGGTCGCGGGAGAAACGGATATCGCCTCCGGCAACCGTGATCGCGTCAAATTCGAGCAGGTTCGCCCACTGGCTGTACCGCCCACCCGCCATGGTGGCGCGCTTGAAGAGAATGCCTTCTTTGGGGCCGAAACTGGCGGCGAGGTCCCTGAACCCGAGCATGACTTTGTCCGCGGAAAGTATCTTGTCGCGGTAGGCGACCTCGCCGGAGAGGTCCGCATACCCCTTGACCGGTCCGTTGAGGACCCCTGCGAGATACGGATAGTATGAAGCGAGGGGAACCGCGCCCAGTGCAATGGTAGAGGTCACGGCGAGGGGCTCCAGGACGACCTCGCCGGTGATTTTCCCTTTCTCGCCGCGCGCCGTGGCGAAGGCCAGGTCATACGTCCCCTTCCTGCCCGGCAAGGTTGAAAATCCCCGCACACCGAGGGAGATATCGGTGAGGTCGGTCGCAAAGCCGCCGGGAGGCACGCTGTCGGCGACATGGAGCAGACACTTCGCAAAGCGGATGTCGTCAACAGTGATGACCGGCTTGGCCGCGGGAGCTGTGGAAGGCTTCTCTTCCCTCCCCTCGCCGAACTGCTGGAAGTTCCATGCCCCGTCGCGGCTGCGGGCAAGGTACGCCTCCAGGCCCTGGACATCCACGGCGGCGACAGAGAAATCCCGGGCCATGACCCGGGCCCGGCCGATCTTCACCTCTCCCCGGGTCAGTGATGCGAGGGGCGCGCCGCGCCGGTCCCGCACAGCAACATCCGCCAGGACGACGCTCCCCTTCACCTCCAGCTCGGGTTTGTTTTCCCCGGCAATCCGGTGGACGATCTCCAGGGTCATGGAGAGACGGCCGGAATCCACCTGCACCGGCAGCGTGCCGGGATAGTAGGAGACATAGAAGGGGAGTGACAACTCCCTCAGGTTGACATCGATGGTCGTCTCGGCCCCCTTGACGAAGGGTTTCAGCCGCCCCGCCAGGTTGAAGGGCGCGCCGTTCACCACTGCGCTGAAACGGGGCTGGACGTAGCGATCGGCCAGGTAGGGAATGTTGCTGATGAACGGCACCCCCACCTCGATCTGCCGCAGGGTGTGCCGTTTCTCCGTGGCCAGTGCCCGGTCGACGAAATCGACGGCACCGTTGCCGATTGTTATGTTGTTCAGGGAAAAGCGGAGCGGTTTTCCCGCCTCTCCCTTCTTCGGCCCCTTCCCTTCCAGGAGGTCGGAGAAGTTGTAGGTATTGGCAGAAGTCCGGACGACATGGAGATAGGGCGATGTCAGGTGCGCTTCGGTGACGATGGGGGCAAGGCGGAAGAGGGAGCGTGGGCTCACTTTCACCCTCACGCTGCTGAAGGAGACGAAAGTTACGTCGCTCCCCTTCTCGTTGAGGCGGACCCCCTCGACCCGCACCGTCCAGGTGAAGGGATCGATGTCGACCCGGGCGATCGCCGTCCTTCGTCCTGTTGCCGCCGCGATCCCCTCGACAGCCTTGGTGCGGACGATGCCGGGTAGAATCATGGCGATAAAGGCAATGACAAGGGAAAAGAATGCGGCCACCCCCAGAACCCACTTCTGCCAGCGCTTCATTTCAATTCCCCCGGATGACGTGAATGTTGCTCAGTCTCTTATTAAATTTTGACAGGATTTCCCGGGAAGTCAACGGCGAAGAGGCGGCATCAATGCCCCTGGAAGATCAGCCTGGCAGTGGGGGCCGGCCCTTCGTGACACTCTTCGTCGTAGAGGATCGTACCGGGTAAGCGGCAAAAGATCCGCCGCAGCTCCCCCGGCTGGAGGAGAAATGCGGGGTTGTGGGTCCCGGCGAGGGCCGGGGTGGCGAGGATGGTGTCGAAGACGATCACCCCGCCCGGATTGAGGGCGGCGACCATCTTGGGGATCAGGTCGCGCAGCAGAAAATTGAAATTGATGATCAGGTCCCAGCGCTCCTCGAACCCGTATCCCTCCAGATCGACACGACGGAAGTCAATGGCAAGCCCCTCCGCCGCCGCCCGGCGGGCGGCCTTGGCGAGCCCCTCGCCCGAGATGTCGAGCCCGGTGACGATGTAGCCGTTGTGGGCGAGAAAGATGCTGTTGCGCCCTTCGCCGCAGGCAAGATCAAGGGCCCTGCGGCCAGGCGTGAGGAAGGCGAGGAAACCGATCCGTTCGGCCAGGAAAGGGGATGGGGCTGCCCCGTGGTACAGGCCGGCCTGGGCGTACCGTTCATTCCATTTGGCACCGTCTTCCTGCATCGTACCGTACCTCCGTCAATGGCCACGCCTTGCAAAGACCGGCGCTGATGCCACCCTTTTAGGGGAGAAAAGGCTGCAAGGAGCTGCCCATGGGTCTGAACGTGGAGGTCCTGCAGCTCAACCGTCTCGCCACCTGAAGTGAACTCCAGTGCCGTTAGCCGGAATTGATCAGCATGTTCAGGAGGAAACTGACGATACTGAAGACAAGCGCAGCAACCATGGCGCTCCAGAAGCCGGCCACGTAAAATCCCTTGACGAGCGAGGCGGCCAGGTAGAAGACGATCCCGTTCACCACGAGGGTGAAGAGCCCCAGCGTCAGGACGTTCACCGGCAGGGTAAGGAGAATGAGCACCGGCCGAAGAAAGGCGTTCAGGAGTCCGAGGACCAGCGCCCCGGCCAGCACGCTCTGCCACCGTTCCGCGCTCACCCCGGCCACCAGGTGCACCACGACGAAGAGCGCGATGCTGTTGATCCCCCACCTGACGAGCAGATCTCTCATGAAACCTCCTGTCCCTGGAACGATTCCGCTTCTTTCATCATCCTTCCCCTTGCTGTCAGAGTAATATATTTCCCTTCACGCCACAAGGGGCGAGTTGGTTGTATCGCCGGGAGCCGGTGATTTGACATCGGGGGAGGGGCCTTTATACTTGTACGAAAACAACTTTGCATGAAATTCAAGCAATACCACAAAGAAATCTTTTGGAGAATCTGTCAAGCACTTCCCCATGAAACAGCTTATCGCGCGCCATCACCATTCGATCGGTGAATTTGTCAAATTCATGCTGGTCGGTCTTTTGAATACGGGAATCGATGTAGCGGTCTTTTTTCTGCTGACATGGCTGGGAATCGTTTATGTGGCGGCACAGGTCGTTTCTTACTCCTGCGGGGCAGCAAACAGCTATCTGCTCAATAAGGTCTGGACGTTTCGCTCCTGTGGGCTCTCCTATGCCGAGATGGTCCGTTTTGTCGTCGTGAACCTGATTTCGCTGGGGATATCGGTCGCTTGCCTCGCTCTTCTTCACGACGTGACGGGACTGACACTGGCCGTTGCCAAGGGGGGGGCTACGGCGTGCGCCCTGGCAGCGAATTTCCTTGGAAACAAACTCTGGGTCTTCAGGTAAGGGGTTTGCACTATGAGCGGAGGATGGTGGATTCTGGTATCGGCCTGCTGCGCACTCTTCCTGTGGGGCGCCTGGCTGGCGGCGGCACGGGGAACGCAGGGGGGGGATGGGGAGCGTGACGGCTGGCGGCTGGCGCTGCTCCTGGCCGTGGCCGTGGTGGTGAGGGTGATCCTGGCGGCGACGACCAAGGGGTACGACACTGACATCACAACGTTCAGCGCCTGGGCGGCGCACGCCGCCGAAGGATTGACCTCCTTCTATTCGCCGGGCTACTTTGCCGACTACCCCCCGGGTTATATATACGTGCTCTGGTTGGTGGGAAAGCTGCGGCTCCTCCTGGGACTCGATTTTGCGTCCCCGGCCTTCATGGTCCTCTTGAAACTCCCGGCAATCCTGGCGGACACCTTCACGGCATGGCTCCTCTACCTCCTGGCACGAGGGGAGGAGTGGAGTAGCGGGGCGGCATTGGCAGCGGCAGCGCTGTATGCGTTCAACCCCGCCGTGATTCTCGATTCGGCGGTCTGGGGACAGGTGGACGGCATCCTGACCCTTTTCCTCCTGCTGGGGGTGCTCCTGCTGGAAAGCCACCCGGCGGGTTCCGCGGCCTCTTTCGCGGTGGCGCTTCTGGTGAAACCCCAGGCACTCATCTTCGCCCCGCTCCCGATCCTCTGGTTCGCGGACCGGTTCCTGCGCCGGACAAGGCATGCAGCCGCGGACCTCCTCGTATTCGCGGGAACGGCAATCGTGGTCTTCTGCCTCGGCATCCTCCCCTTTGCCGTGAACGAGAGCCCCGGCTGGATCATCGGGAAATACGTCGGCACTCTTGCCTCGTATCCCTACGCCACCCTGAACGCTTTCAACCTCTATGCCCTGATCGGCGGAAACCTCTCCTCGACGGCAGACCGGTTCCTTCTCATCCCGTACGCGGTCTGGGGAAACATCTTCATCGTCCTCACGCTCCTCTTCGCGGCAGCGGTGGCACTACGCGGGAAAGAACCCTCCCGCTTCTGGTATGTACCGTTGTTTCTCTTCGCGGCGGTTTTCGTTCTGTCGGCAAAGATGCATGAACGCTACCTCTTCCCGGCGCTTGCACTTGCCCTGGGGTTCTCCATCGCCAACCGTGACCGACACGGGCTTCTGCTCTTCGCCGGCTTCAGCACGACCCAGTTCCTCAATATGGCTGAGGTCCTGGCCCTCAGCCATCGCAGCGTTTACGCCGTGCCGCGGTTCGATCCGCTGCTGCTGGCGGTGTCTCTGGCCAACGTACTCCTGCTGCTCCTCCTCGTCAGGATCGGATACCGGCGCTATCTCGCGTAATCAGATACGAAGGCCGGATCAGGCGGCCAAGGGATGGCGCCTGCCTTCCCGGCCGTGTGCCGGCGCCGGTTCTCCGCCCGTCAGCTTTTCCGCCCCGGAGACATGCAGCGTTTCGCGAACCACATAGAGCGGCCGCCCCTTCGCTTCATCATAGATCCTGCCGATGTACTCGCCTATGATCCCCAGCATCATCAGCACAACGCCGTTGAAGAAGAGGCTGACCGCCATCATCGATGTCCAACCGGTCACCGTCATTGTGGTGAAGAGCTTCTCGTAGACGACCACCAGAAGGTACGCAAACCCGGTAATGGAGACGGTGACCCCGACATAGGACGCCAGTTTCAGCGGCTTGTAGGAGAACGATGCAATGGCGTCGAAGGCGAAGCGCAGCATCTTCTTGAGGGGATACTTGGTCTCTCCCGCAAATCGCTTGTCCCGATCGAACTCCACTCCCGTCTGCTTGAAGCCAAGCCAGCTGATGATCCCGCGGACGTAGCGGTTCCGTTCCTTGACCTGCTTGAGGGCGTCGCACACCTTCCGGTCAATGAGGCGAAAATCGCCGGTATCCACCGGGATGTCGACGTCGGTCAGCTTCTGGAGGACGCGGTAGAAGGCTGCGGAGGTGAAGCGCTTGAAAAAGGTCTCCCCCTTCCGCTTGGCCCTCTGTCCGTAAACGACGTCATACCCCTCGCGCCACTTGTCGATCATTGCAGGAATCACCTCGGGGGGGTCCTGGAGGTCGGCATCGATGACGACCACCGCATCTCCCGATGCGTAATTCATCCCGGCCGTAATGGCGGTCTGATGGCCGAAATTGCGGGCGAAGTCGATCAGGTGGACGGCGGGGTCGGTCCCACAGATGCGGCGCAGGATGTCCGCTGTGGCGTCTCGGCTGCCGTCATTCACAAAGATCAGCTCGTACGGATCGGGCAGCGCTTTCAGTACCCCGGTGAGCCGTTTATAGGACTCGAAAACCACCGCTTCTTCATTGTAAACGGGAACCACTACGGAAATTACCTGTTGTTTCATTTTTTCACCTCTCATTGATGCGGGGTGGTCCCCGCGGTCATTGGTTACTGGGTTAGAAGAGCCAGGTCGGCAGCCACTTGAGCCCCGCCATGTATCCCTCCCTGACCGGGAGCCCCGAAAGGACCGGGTAGAAGAGGACGAAGAGCCCGGCCGTGATGACGAGGTACCCCCAGGTGACGGTGCGGAAGCGGGGGAATTGGAGTTCCAGGCTTTTCAGAATAGCCACGATGCAGAAGATCACGAACGGCACCGACGAGAAAAAGTGATAGATGAAGGCGAGCCGGTTTATGCCCACCCACGGCAGGTACTGGAAGAGCAGAGCCGTCAGCACGACTCCGATCCTCGCGTCGCGCCGCGATACGGCAAGAAAGGCCGCACCGGCGACGGCCGGAATGGCAAGCCAGAAGATGGCGGGATTGCCGAAGGAGGCGATGCTGGAGACAATCCCGGCCGGAAGCCCTTGGCCTGTGTACATCCACATCGGACGCAGGTCGAGCGGCCACGACCACCATTGGGAGGAGAAGGGGTGTGTCGCCTGCAGCGTCCGATGGTAATTCAGCATATGCGCCTGGAGGCGGAAGACCCCTGCCAGGTCGTGCCCCGCTCCGGGGAGGGCCAGGTACGGCAGGTACGCCAGGAGATAGATCACCGCGGGAACCACCGCCAAGGTGAGGACGCAGACGGCAACCCGCTTGAGGAGAAATCCGGCCGCTCCCTGCCCGGGCGAGAAATTCCGCCTCTTCAGCTCCGTCACCGTCTTGAGGACCACCAGGAGGGCGATCCCGCCGCCGGCATAGACGGCGATCCACTTGCACGCGGCCCCGACACCGAAAGCGACCCCGGTCAGGAGGAGCGTGGCGTTCGTGCTCCGGGTCGGACGCTCCCCCGCCTCGGGGAAGAGGTCGAGGATGAAGTAGTACATTACCAGGATGAAGAAAACGCCGTAGACGTCGATCACCGCCACCCGGCTCTGGGCGAAGCGCATGAAGTCGAACATCATCAGGAACGCGGCGCCGAAGGCGTAGAACCGGTTCCGAAAGAGCTTCAGGCCGAACAGGTACGTAAGCGGCACCAGCGCCACCCCGAACAGCGTGCCCACGATCCGCCAGCCGAAGGGGTTCATCCCGAAGAGGGCAATTCCCGCGGAGATGAGGAGTTTACCCAGCGGCGGATGGGTGGTCTCGTACGGCTCGATCCCATGGAGCATTTCCCAGGCGGTGCGGCCGTGATAGATCTCGTCGAAGTAGAAACCGGTCCGGAAAGAGGGGGCGTACTCGAAGGCCGCCTGCTCATCGATGAGATTCTCAGGCTTCCCCACGTCCTTGGCGGAGACTTGCCTTTCGCCGATCCGCAGACCGGAAAGAGGGATCCGCCTCCCCTTTTCCACAAGAGCTATTTCGTTGAGCCTGCCGCCGGCGGTGTCGGCGGTGAGGCGGATGGCGCTGGTCCGTACGGCAATTTCGGAGAACTTCCAGACGCTGGAGTCGTTCTTGGTAAAGGAGAGGAGCGGAACGAATGCCCCTGCGGCGTTGCGGGCGGCGAGCGCGAACCGGCTGTCGTCCCCGCTCCGATCGTTAATGCCACAGTAGTAGTAGAATCGGGACAGCTCGACCTCCCGGCCCAGTTCGACGGTTACCGTTTCTTCCGGTGCAGCCGCTTGCCACCCCGTATCCGGCGCGACGTGGCCGCCGAGATTGAAGAGGGAAACGGCAAGGCAGACCACTGTCAGAGCGGCCATGACGGCGACATCGCTCCGCTGCGCGCCTCTGCTCACCCCACCGGGCGTGGCAGCGTGCCTCTCTGCCTTTTCCCCGCCTTCTTCAGCAATGCCACCAGTGGCATTGCCACCAGTGCCGCCACTATTGCCGCCGCTACCGCTAGTATTGCCGTCGCTCCCCTTGCCGCCGCTCCGGCGGCGTCCGAAGAGCCCGACCGCCACGAGAATCGCGCCGAGGCAGACGAAAGCGGCAATGACATTACCTCCCATCTTGCTGCTTTGTGGGGGAGGGACGGAGGCCCTCACCGCCAGCGGCTCTAACGATGCTACTGTGACTCCCGGCGGCACGCTCGTCGCCTTCTCCACAGTTATGTCTTCAAACCAGGCGCTGCCGCTGTTCAGGCTGCCATACCCCCCGACGCCGACGGTGACGGAAAGCCGTCGCTGCTCAGTCCCGGTCTTCCCGAAAAAGTCGACTGTCTGCCACCCGGCGCTCGTCCCGGTAATGTCGCGCGAGCCGCCGAGGATCCCCGAAACCGAAATTCCCGCCCCGCGAGCCTTAGTTCCGACATTTTCCGTCCGCACCCGGGAGGCGAAATGGTAGATCGTGGCCGGTTCCACCGCCACTTCACGGACAAAACGCGCGTCGTCGGGTGTTGAAGCGGTAATGTGGAGTCGAACCGCCTCTTTCTCTCCTTCGATTGCAAAGCGCGCAACGTCGCTTTTTCCGGAGGATGCATTCCAATCGTATTTCGTCCATTGCACCGCGCTCTGCGTGGTGTGATCCATCGGAGAGTGCGTCTCTGCGGCAAACACTCCCGCCGCCATGGAGACAAGCAGAGCCGCCGTCAGAAGCACTCGCTTCATGTTGATCATTTTCATGTTTCCTGTCATCTTTCCTTTCGCAGGTTGTTGAAAAACTATTACGGGACTGGTCTGCGGTGTTGCCGTTCGCTCAAAAGCTCAACGTACCTCTTGGTACGCCTCGCGTTTTCGCTCACTTGCGCTTTAGGCCCTCTGGGTCCTCATAACGTTTTTTCAACAACCTGGTTAGGGCAAAAAAACGCCGGAACTCTCATCTATTTCGACATCCCGGCTGTCTTCGTAAGACCCTAGGCTTTCCGCCCCACCCTTGCGGATGGTTTAGTAGTATCGCATATCCATTGTGTTGCTTATTTGTATTTTTATTGTGCCAAAACTGGCACAAAAAATCAAGCACCTTGTAAGGTTTTTCACTTTCCCTTGACGTGTCGGCGCGGCACTCTATAAAAAAACCGGGAGAGCCGAGGCTCTCCCGGTTGTGTGTGTCAGACCGATCGTACATCAATCGTTCTCAGCCGGGCGCAGATTGGGAACCTGAGGGTGCCCGGACTGCGGAGATTGTTACTGACCGGAGGCAATGGCGTTCAGCGTCACGAGAGAGAGGGAGGACAGTCCGCTCATGGCCGGCTGGGTAGCGATGGCCGCCTGAATCTGGGCGACGGACACACCCTGCATCGCGGTGCCGTGGCAACCGGCACAGTAGGTAGTATAGGAAGCCCAGGTCTTAACAGGCGCCGGGGTCGGCGTCGGAGCCGGGGTCGGAGCAGGCGTCGGCGCTGGAGTCGGAACCGGAGTCGGGGCCGGCGTCGGTTTCGGAGTCGGAGCAGGCGTCGGTGCCGGGGTCGGAGCAGGCGTCGGCTTCGGCGTCGGAGCAGGCGTCGGGGCCGGGGTCGGCATAGGCGTCGGCTTCGGCGTCGGAGCAGGCGTCGGCTTCGGAGTCGGGGCCGGTGTCGGCATGGGCGTCGGCTTCGGCGTCGGCATAGGCGTGGGCTTCGGCGTCGGGGCCGGTGTCGGAGCCGGGGTCGGCGTGGGCTTCCGTCCGTGGCCTTTGCCGTTATCACCCCTGTGGCCATAGCGGAAAGCGGAATCTCCACTGCCGTCGGCGAAGCTGACGGCGGCGACGCCGGATATCATGCTGACACACACGAGCAATGCAAGGGCTTTTTGAATTTGCTTCATTCTATACACTCCTTTGGGTTGGTTTGGCTCTGAGCGCCGGTTTGAGTTCTGCTGACAGTGCTTCCTTCAGCACAACTGCCTGCTATTTCCCGTCATCGCACTCTGGAAGTCCAGTGATGGGAACTGTCAGCGCGGCATTCCATAGACCCTAAAGAAAACCGGGAGGGCCAAGGCCCTCCCGGTTGTTCGTGTTCAGGCCGATCGTACATCAATCGCTCTCAGCCCGGTCGCAGATTGGGAACCGGCGGCCGGACTGAGGAGATTGTTACTGACCGGAGGCAATGGCGTTCAGCGTCGCGAGAGAGAGGGAGGACAGTCCGCTCATGGCCGGCTGGGCAGCGATGGCGGCCTGAATCTGGGCGACGGTCACACCCTGCATCGCGGTGCCGTGGCAACCGGAGCAGTAGGTATTGTAGGTAGCCCAGGTCTTAGCAGGCGCCGGGGTAGGGGTCGGAGCAGGCGTCGGGGCCGGGGTCGGAGCAGGCGTCGGCTTCGGAGTCGGGGCAGGCGTCGGTGCCGGGGTCGGAGCAGGCGTCGGAGCCGGGGTCGGAGCCGGGGTCGGAGCCGGGGTCGGAGCCGGGGTCGGAG
>JAMXLF010000090.1 GCA_024281055.1 Geobacteraceae bacterium | reverse complement strand
TGATTTCGTGTAAAATCGCATGCGTAAGGCCCCCTTTGGATTCCAATTGGAATTGGTTCTCGTCAAGCCGAGCATACACGAAAATGTATGCCCAAGGGGGGCCTTACATAGTATCCAAGCGTGGCAGACGGTCTCCGCTTCGCTTCGCCGCTGCACTCGCACACGTTGTGCTGGAGAAATGAGATGATTTATTTTTTGAGATTATCAAGTATAGGCTCTTTTTGCATCATTGCAGTGTTGTTGCTTTTAACAGGTTGCAGCAGCGTACCTAGCGCTCACATTTTAAATATTTCAAGCACACGAACAAAAGTAGTAACTCATGACTCAAGAGGTTATTTGAGGACATTCGATCCAGCTACAGGAAAATGGAGTTCCAGAATAGCTTATGAAAATATGAAATATTCCAGCTCACATTATCCACCTTCAGTAATGAGTATGAAAAAGTTTAAAGACGACGTAATCATTCAAATTCAATATGGAGGGCTATATAAATTCAACGAAACAAAAGGACTTAATTTTATTGTCAAGGTTCCTTATGGAACTTTGAGCGGTATTGATAAAGATTATTATTACTTCACAGCAATACTTACTGACACTAATAAACCAGGATGGTTTAAAACAAAAGATTACCGAATAAACAAAACAACGTTAAATACTGAAAGTGGTCATTTGCCTCTTCATCCACAATTAACAGTTGTAGATTCAAAACTTATCAATTCAAGACAGCTTTACCTCTGTCAATCAATTAATAAGTACGATACTAAAGATAATAGAGATGCAGAATGGCAACCTTATTTATTAATAAAGCCAATCGATAGCGAAATAGAAGACAATTTAATCGCATTGCCAACCACATTTCAATACAACGTCTTCAACAGATTGGGCTGGGAAAAGTTTGTACCATCAACAGAGAATGGGATTACATTTCGGATCACCGAAAAATTTAACAGTAAATTGTGCAGTTATGATGTTCAAAAAGGCATTTGCTGTAGTGATGAATATAGGTCAGGAAAATCATCCTCTGGCATACAGTTGCGGTCAGATGAGAGCGTAGTTTGGCGTCTTAGCGGATCAACGGACAACCCTCGTAGATTGCAAGGTGTGGACACTATATCTGGAGAGCGGAAATATTTTACCCCACCTAATGGCGTCAATATCGATATGGGCTCGATGGAACATCTATGGGGAAATTCCATATGGTGTAGTGGATATAGATTTAGAACATTTGTTGGGGACATGCCGTATCTTGTTCGATTCAATCTGCCAGACGGCGAAGCGAAAAGTTTTGAACTTGAGCCAGGAGTTTTTGAAAGACTCGAAACTATATTTGGCAATTTTCTCCGATACTTTAATCCCGTAACATATTTGGGGCCGGGCTAAGCCCAACCCGCGGCGTCACGCGGTCTCCGCTACGCTCTGCCGGTGCGCCTTGTGACGTTGGATGACCCAAAAGAACTCGATAGGTACAAAGAGGGTACGAAGAGGGACGCCTTAAGAATCTACGTAATATGTAAGGGGGGAAACATGGATACTTTCATCAGGACATTACGGACAACGGCAGGCCTCATCTTTATTTCGATGTTATCTGCCGCACCGCTCCTGGCTGCAACGCCGCAAAACGGCAACGGCACCATCCCGTACCATTTCAAGGATGGGGAAGTCATTTCGGCGGATGTCATGAACGACATGTTTAACAACATCAAGAATGTGGTGGAAGGATTTTCCTCGCCGGAAGAACTGACTGGAATCTGGTCATGCACCACCTATACCGCTGAAGCCAACTGTGGCGTTTCCGGGTTCAGCCTCACGCCGAGGGGGATTCTGAAAAGCAAAGCCCAAGACATAACGTTTACCTGCGATGCCACATCCTGCCGGTGGACTGCCGCCGAATTCTGGCCGGGGTCGTGTCTGTCGGATTTTACGTACGGCCGGCAGCTGGTGCAGCGGTACGACCTTTCCGGATATGTGATCATTTCTCTGCCGGCCCCCATGCCCGATAACACCTGGATTCCGTCGGGGCAAGTCCATTCGTACAGAAAACTGGGCCCCAATGTCTTTATCTGGAACATCACCGGAAGCCTTCCGGCCACCTCGTTTGCAAGCTGCGAGAAGCAGCTGCTCCCGCCGACAATTCCTGCCGATCTTGCCGCTACGGTCGACAACGGCAAGGTTTCTCTGACGTGGACGGACACCTCGTCTGATGAAACGGCATTTGTTCTGTTCCGCAAAGCAGGGGAAACCGGGGCCTGGGCGGAAGTCGGCACGGTGCCGGCAAATACGACAACGTTCAGCGAAACGCTCTCTGCGGGCAACTACAGCTACCGTGTCGCTGCCCGTAATGCCAATGGGGACAGTCTCGGATCAAACATGACCGTTGTTGTAATTCCGTAGAGGCAGCCATGAGACTCTTTACCGTGTCGTTATTCATACTGTTCAGCATCGGTAACGCTATGGCCGCCTCCTTGGACACAACCCCACCACCCGGCGTCCAGTCTGCCATCTTGGGAGGAGCGCGCTTCGGTGTTTCACGCTTCGGTGCCGTTCCAGCAGCAACGTTTGTCGTCACCACGTCGGTTGAGGGAGGCAATGGCAGCATCGTCTGTGATTCGCCCGTTATCAGCGGAGGGACCAGTATCTGTACCATAACAGCCGACGGGGGTTATTATCTGGCAAGCCTCACGGACAACGGGGTTGCCAGACTCTCATCCGTTGTGTCAGGCAGGTACACCGTGGGCGGCATTACGACGACCCATACGGTGACCGGTATCTTTGCGCCCGGGATACCCCCTGGCACATGCGGAAGCAGCAACAAAGGCTTATTTGCCGTCAAGCCCGAAACCGGCCTCTGCATCTACGGAACGGCGTCATCGGTTACCGGTACGGGACCCTGGCAATGGACATGTACAGGAGAGGGGGGAGGGCCTCCAGATGCCTGCTTTGCCGGCACCCTCTACAAGGTTAAGATTCTCGAGTCCGGCACCAATTATCCGACCATCCAGGATGCCTATGACAAGGTGACTGATGGGGGCTCGGTGCTGGTCCAGTCGGACAGTTTTACGGAAGATCTTTCCTGCAACAGGCCCGTCAGGGTTGCACTGCTGGGTGGGTGTGATGCCTTCTATACCGGTACTGGCGGGTTCTCCGTCATAAGGGGAACCCTGTCGATCGTGAGCGGCACGGTAACGGTGCGAAACATGCTGGTCAGGTAATCGGGAAATTCGGGGGAGAGGCAGGGGCAGCCCTTGAAAAGTATACTTGAGTGATGTTCCCAGCCAGACAGTTAGACGCCGCCCGCCCAGAAAGGACTGGGCAGGCGGGTCAACTGCCGAGTCGTTGGCAGGAAGAAAACTGGAAAAGGTATCAAGTATCAACGACCGGCCCCATTGCCGAATGTCTACTAGTTTTGGGAATTACATAATAACTTTGAGAGGAATGTTCTATGTCTCAGAAACTCGGCGAGTTACTGATAAAAGAAAAAATGATCACACCTGAACAGCTTGAGGTGGCACTGAAAGTTCACCAGACCTACGGAGTTAAGCTGGGCAGCTGCCTCGTTGAGCTGGGTTATGTGAGCGAGGAACCCTTGGCACAACTTCTCAGTGAAAAACTGGGTGTGCCCCGTGTTGGCCATAAGCATGTATCCAATGCTTCATGGGAAGCTACAAGCAAGCTCTCTCGCGAACTAGCAGCAAAGTACCGCGTCATCCCGTTTCACTTGGAAGGCAACCGCCTCTGTATTGCCATGAGTGAACCATCCGACTTCCAGGCAATCGAAGAAATCGGATTCATAACAGGATGCGTGGTGAAACCCTATATTGCGCCTGATGTCGTGATATCAAAAGCGTTGGCGAAGTTCTATCAAATCACTAGTGATGCGGGGCGGTACTATCAAGTTGAAGAATACGGTAATGGGTTAAACGTTCAAGAAGTGCCTCAAACAGTCACTTTTCAGATGACGTCCGAGACTGGCGAACTCGTGGATGTAACGGTACCTGCCGAGTTTGAGGGGTTTGACAGCTTGGAGACTATGCCTGACAGCCCGGGTCTTCCGGTTCCGCCCCCCCATGGTGCCCTGGATTTCAGACAGGACGAAGAAAGAATGGCACGTAAAGAATTTGCCGCAATGTTCAATATATTGGAACGTAAGGGTTTGATTACCAGGGACGAAATGATGGACGAGCTGAGAAAGCTGAACATGGAAGATTGAGAAAAGTGGCAGAGACAAATAATGTCCCAGACAGGTTCCCCGACGTTACTGCTGGCCGCCAGCCGCCGCCCCCTGGCCCATCTCGGCCATGCCGCGATCCATGGCCGAGAGCATCGGCTTAACTGCCTCCTTCAGATCATTGCCGTCTCTAACGGTCTTTTCGGCAATCGGGGTAATCGTCTCTACCCCTTTGGGTGTAAGATCAATGGAGAGTTGCTCACGAATTTCATTTATCTCGGTTAGATAGGCATCAAGCGATCTTTTGGCGTCGCTGCTTGTTTCCGGTATCTGGTCGAAAACCTTGCGCAACTCAGTTCGGCGCTCTGCGCTGAGCTCCCGGAGCTGGACATCCTTGTACGTCTCTCCCTCCCTTTCCCATTCGGTAAAATAATCCCTTCCCCGAGCTATCATCTGATCGATATGCTTGTTCAACTGCTTCCCTATCTTGTCCATCTTGCCAACGTTGTCCGAGTATGCGTCGAAGTTGCTCTTCAGATCCTTTTGCTCGGGCTTGATCAGGTTTTCCAGGGAAGTATTGGTCGCATCCGCCTGGGCGACAGCCTGTTTGATATCGGTTTGCACCGTCTGCATCTTGCTGGTGGTCTCTGCAACTCGTTCTATACCGGTCGTCGCGCATCCGGCCATACATGCAATGGATCCGGAAATAACGAGTGCAAATAATGCTTTTAATTTCATTTTCATGGCGGTCTCTATCTCCTTTCCGTTTGCTTCGAGCGATAATCTGGCTGGAGATTGAAAGTCATAAAAAAGCTTAACAATCACCAGAACGTTGTCAAATAAATCAAAAACCGGACCGTTGACAATGGCCCGCGCGACCCGGCACCAACGGCCCCACTTTTTCGGCCCCCCTCTTTAAAAATCGTTCCCGTCAGGTATAGTTGTTTCTGGCTGGGCGCATCTGATTCCGCTACGTGAAGCGCTGTCCCCAGCAACTTCCCTCGGGCTGACAACCGAAGACTCTGCACACCGTACGTCCGGTCCAGGATACCATGAGTCTCGCTCTGATTCTGTTACAGGTCGGCGTGATGCTGACGGTCGCCCTGATGTTCGGGGAGATCATGCGCAGGTTTGGCCAGCCCGCCATCCTCGGCGAGCTGATCGGCGGCGTTGTGCTGGGGCCGAGCATACTCGGAGCTGTCTCTGCCGGCAGCTATCACCTGCTCTTCCCCCCCGCCGGCGTAGCGGCCGTCACCCGCGACGTATTCATAAATATCGGCATGCTCTTCTTCCTGTTTACATCGGGGCTCGAGGTGAGCTCGGAGCAGTTGAAACGAACCGGCCTCAAGGTGACGACGACGTGTCTTCTGGGTATCCTCGTCCCCTTTGCCTTGGGCTTCGGGTCGGTCTGGCTCTTTCCGGTACTCTGGAGTCACGCTAGCCAGATTCCCCTTGTTCCCCTGTCGCTGTTTGTCGGCCTCGCCCTGTCGATCTCGGCCCTGCCGGTCATCGCCCGGATTCTGGTAGACCTGGGCCTGATCCAGGGAGAGCTCGGCTCGGTAATCCTGAGCGCCGCCACCATCAACGATCTGATCGGCTGGTCCCTGTTTGCCGTGATCCTGGGCGTGTTCATGCCGCAGAGTGGCACGGGCGACAGCATGCCCTGGATCTCCCTGGGGTTGACGACGGCTTTTGTGGTCGCAGTGATGGCGGGCGGACACTGGCTGGGGCCCGCCGGTTTTCGCTGGATACGGCACCGGCTCCCCTGGCCGAGCGCCTTCATCGGCATCACGGCAATCCTCATCCTGATCGGAGCCGCGACGACCGATCTGATCGGCATGCACACTCTCTTCGGCGCCTTTCTCATGGGGGTCGCACTGAATAAGCAGTTCCGGGAACGGGATGCTGCCCGCGAGGTCATTCACCAGTTCTCCATCAGCTTCTTCGCTCCCCTCTATTTTGTCTCACTCGGACTGAAGGTCAACTTTCTCGAGGACTTCGATCCGCTGCTGGTGGCAGTGGTATTGGTCATCGCCTGCGGCGGCAAGATCCTGGGCGCCGGACTGGGTGCCCGGCTGGGAGGCATGACACAGCGTGAGTCTCTCGCGGTGGGTGCCGGCATGAACGCCCGCGGTGTCATGGAGCTGGTTCTGGCCACCGTGGCCCTTGAACACGGATTGATCGACAACCGCATTTTCGCGGCACTGTTCGTCATGGCTGTGGTGACATCGATGATGACCGGACCGATGTTAAAGCAGCTCATGAACCGGGAGGCAGTAAGGCCCCTCTGACCCTGCCGCCCGGCCTGTCCCCATCGATTTCCCGCACACCTCAAGCGAAACTTTTCGAAGAGCAAATTCATCCTTCATACTTTGCCAGTTGACTCTTTCGCGTCCCGCGGTGTACCCGTTGACTCCCAAACTGACTGCTTGCGATTTATCTTGGACGGAGGTATATTATGCGCATAACTTATGCGCATAGGTGCCCCATGCCAACTAACTTTTTCGATCCGAACGCCCCTAAAAAATCCACTAACCTCAGCATCAACAGCGATCTGCTCCGCCAGGCCAGGGAACGCCACATCAATCTTTCGCAGGCCTTGGAACTGCGGCTTGCCGAGTTGCTGCGCGAGGAAAAGTGCCGCAGATGGAAGGAAGAGAACAGGGAGGCCATCGAAGAGTATAACCGCCGCATAGAGGCCAACGGTACGTTCAGTGATGGTCTGAGACGCTTCTGATGGCACAGTTCGACGTGTATGAAAATCGAAATCCAGAGACAAAACAGTCGATCCCCTATCTGCTCGACGTCCAGGCGGATTTGCTCGACGGCCTCTCCACGCGCGTGGTGGTCCCGCTGATTGCCGCCATGGGCAAGGCAGCCGACCATCTCAACCCTCGATTCAAGATCAGACGGACCTCTGTGATCATGTCGACTGCCGAGCTGGCCGGCGTGAGCCTGCAGATCCTGGGGGAGAAGGTCTGCTCCCTCAAGGAGCAGCGTGACGAGATCATCGCCGCGCTCGATTTTCTTTTTACCGGATTCTAGGATAGAACCAAAAGCACCTGTCCTCCGTCGTTTTCTGAGCTACCAGGTTTGCGTTATCGAATCGGGTGTAACGGCCATGGTGGCGCGCAGCCAGTCGAATTTCGACTTCATCAGCTCGAAATCCGGCCCTGACGTTATGAAAGCCGCCTTGCCCTTGATCAGGAACCCGGCGCCCGGGCCGTGCAATCCCTGCACCTTGCTGCTCCCCAGGGTAATCAGGACTTCGGGGTTGAAGGCGACATTCGCTTCGGTGCGATGCATATACCCGGCAGGAATCAGCAGGCGGCCTTCGGCGGATATGCGGATGTAACTGTTCCACGTGTTGACCAGATGCGGCCCGGCCTCTCCCAGGGTGGCGATGGCGACTACGCCGTCCTGTTTCAATATTTCCAGCAGTTTTTCGGGAATCATCAATGCTTCCTCCTTTGACAGGTTGTTGAAAAAATCAGGTTGTTCAAAAATAGTCAGATCGTCGCACCCGCAGAAAGCCCCACGGAGGCCCCTCTCCCGGCCTTTGGCCACCCTCTCCCATAAAGGGAGAGGGAACTGAATACCTTCCCACTTTATGGGGGAGGGATAGGGAGGGGGCCAGCGCTACGCCGCACACGGCGGCTTTCGAGGACGGCGGCGAGATGGCTGTTTTTCAACAACCTGCATGCGTGTGATTGGAAATTCTCATGTTCATCCTGAATAATAACGACTCTACCCCCTTATACAAGCAGCTTTATAATCAGATCAGGGAGCAGGTGCTGTCGGGTAAACTGCCTGCCCATGCCAAGCTCCCGTCCGTCAGGGATCTGGCCGCCGAACTGTCGACCAGCCGCAACACGGTGGAGGGAGCCTACCAGGAGCTGTGCGCGGAAGGATATATTTACAGCAGGCAGCGTAGTGGCTATTTTGTGTCGGCGCTCGATCATGAGGTCGTGCCCCACTCCACGGCCCATAAACCTTCCAAGCAGAGCCGAGCTCTACGATCTTCGCCAAGCTACGCATATGACTTCCATCCTGCCCGTCTCGACCCGGCAAGCTTCCCCACGGCACAGTGGCGCACCTGCTATCTGGAATGCCTGCGGGCAAGTTCCCGCGAGCTTACCCACTACGGCGATCCACACGGGGATTTGGGATTACGCAGCAACATCCGGCAGTACCTGGAGCGTTCCCGCGGCGTGCTCTGCGAGCCGGATCAGATCGTCATCTGCGCCGGACTGCAACAGGGGCTGGAGATCGTCGCTCACCTGCTGAAGGAAAGCCACTCGTCGGTGGCGGTCGAGGATCCCGGATACCACCTGCCCCGCGCTGTCTTCCGGAACCATTCATTCCGCATCGTGCCGATTGCCGTCGGGCCCGCCGGGATAGACCTTGACGTACTGAGAGCCAGTGACAGCACCATTGCCTATGTTACCCCTTCCCACCAGCTCCCGCTGGGCTGCGTGATGCCGATCGCCAATCGGCTGAACCTGATCGATTGGGCACAGTCGGGTGGAAACCCGATCATCGAAGACGATTACGACAGCGAGCTCCGCTACCACGGCAAACCGATCGCCTCGCTGCAGGGGTTATGGCCCGACGGGACCATTATTTACATGGGGACGTTTTCCAAAATTCTGTCCCCTGCTCTGCGCCTGAGCTACATGGTGCTGCCTCGTTCACTGCTCGCCCCATTCCGCGCTCTGCACAGTGATTATTTTCCCACCGTCTCGCTGCTGGAACAGAAAACCATGGCAAGGTTCATAGAGCAGGGATACTGGGAGCGTCATGTCCGGCGCATGCGCATTGTTTACCAGAAAAAGCATGATGCCCTGCTCCAGGCCATCGAATGTCATTTCGGCAACAAGGCCACCGTCGTCGGTCAGGGTGCCGGACTCCATGTGGTTTTACAGTTGCACGAGAAGAATGCCGGTGAGGCTGGGATCCTTCGGCACGCCGCACAAAAGGGAATCAATCTGTTTCCGTTCAGCGCTACCTGTGCCACGGGCAGGCCTGTCTCAACAAGCCTTCTTCTTGGTTTCGGCGGGATGACCGCAGTCGAGATAGAGCAGGGTATCAGGCTATTGTCCCAACTTTGCTTTTGAAAAACCGTGTCCTGGCAGAACTTGACTCTTATAAAAGGATAGTGGAATGCTGACCCCATGAACAGATGCAGGTTTGAATAAAATTATGGGGGCAGACTTCCGGTTGCCGGTGTCAGCCTCATCCCGTCCCCATAGGCGGGAAACTGCCGCGAAACTTTTCTTGACAACTTGTCAACTGCAACGCATCATTGCACCAAATGGAATCTGCCATGAAAACCCTCACCAACGACAAATTGAAGGTTTGCCTCCCTGACATCGACCGCGTACGGCGGCTCGACCTTCTCAAGGGGAAGGCGGACTGCACGATCCATGACGATTTCAAGTTGAACGACGAGGAGTTCTTCGCCCAGTGAACTGTCTCCTCGACACCCAAACTTTACCTCTGGACTCTCTTTTCCCACAAGGTCGCCCGGCAGCATGAATTCCACCCCCTTCGTCAACATCGCCGCGCATCTCCCGGAGATGGCCCGCCGCCAGCCCGACACCCCGGCCATCATCTTTCCCCGGGGAAACCGCCGCCTCACCTTCCGGGAACTGGACGCCCTCTCCGACCGGATCGCCCACGGGCTCGTGCACCACGGCATTGGCCGCGGCGTGCGGACGGTCCTCATGGTCACCCCGGGGCCCGAGCTCTTCGCCCTCACCTTCGCCCTCTTCAAGGTGGGCGCGGTACCGGTCCTGATCGACCCGGGGCTGGGCGTCATGAACCTTAAGAGCTGCATCGCCGAGGCCGAGCCCCACGCCTTCATCGGCATCCCCAGGGCGCACATCGCCCGCCTCCTCTTCGGCTGGGGAAAGGGAACTCTGCGCACGCTCATCACCGTGGGCCCCCGCCTCGGCTGGGGAGGAACAAGCCTCAAAGCGCTTACGCACCATGCCGAGCGGGATTTCCCCTTTCCCCTGGCGCCGACGGAGGCGGACGACACCGCGGCGATCCTCTTCACCAGCGGCAGCACCGGCCCCCCGAAGGGAGCGGTCTACAGCCACGGCAACTTCAGCGCCCAGGTGGAGGCACTGCGCCAGGTCTACGGCATCGAGGCGGGGGAGATCGACCTCCCGACCTTTCCCCTTTTCGCCCTCTTCGCCCCGGCCCTCGGCATGACCGCCGTCATCCCGGAGATGGACTTCACCCGCCCGGGCGAAGTGAACCCCCGGAAGATCATCGGGGCCATCGAGCGCCACGGCGTCACAACCATGTTCGGCTCGCCGGCCCTCATCAACAGGGTCGGCCGCTACGGGGCGGAGCGTGATGTCAAACTCCCGACACTCAAACGGGTCATCTCTGCCGGGGCCCCGGTGCCGGCGGCGGTCCTGGAGCGCTTCACAACGATGCTCAACCCCGGGGTGGAGATCTTTACCCCCTACGGGGCGACGGAGGCCCTGCCGGTCTGCTCCATCGGCAGCCGGGAGATCCTCACCGAGACCCGCGCCATCACCGATGCCGGCGGCGGCGTCTGCGTGGGGCGGCCCGTGGAGGGAGTGCGGCTGGAGGTGATCCGGATCAGCGACGCGCCGATCGCCGCCTGGGACGATTCCCTCAGGGTACCCCCCGGCCAGATCGGCGAACTGGTGGTCCAGGGGGCGCAGGTGACCCGAGGGTATTTCAACCGTCCCGGGGCGGACAGCCTCGCCAAGATCGCCGACCCAGCCGGCGGTTTCTTCCACCGGATGGGGGACCTGGGGGGAATCGACGAGACGGGGCGGGTCTGGTTCTGTGGCCGGAAGTCCCACCGGATAGAGACCGCCGAGGGGCCGCTTTACACCATCCCCTGCGAAGCGGTGTTCAACACCCATCCCGCGGTCTTCCGCACCGCCCTTGTCGGCGTGGGAAATTCTGGCGAGGAACAACCGGTCCTCTGCGTGGAGCTGGAAAAGGGAGCGCAGGCAGACCGGGAGACGGTACGGCAGGAGCTCCTCGCCATCGCCAAGGGATTCATCCATACCCAGCCGATCACCACCATCCTCTTCCACCCCCGTTTTCCCGTCGACATCCGCCACAACGCCAAGATCTTCCGGGAAAAGCTCGCCCGCTGGACGGCGAAGGAACTGGCGTGAAGGCGCTGGTGACCGGCGGCGGCGGCTTTCTCGGCGGGGCGATCGTGCGGCTTCTCCGGGAACGGGGTGATGCGGTGCAAAGCCTCGCGCGGGGGAGCTATCCTGCCCTCGCCGCACTCGGCGTGGTGCAGGTGCAGGGGGACATTGGAGACCGGGAAGCGGTGCTTCAGGCCGCGGCCGGATGCGACGTCGTCTTCCACGTGGCGGCCAAGGCGGGAGTCTGGGGGAGCTACGCCGACTACTACCGGGCGAACGTTACCGGGACGGAGAACGTCCTTGCCGCCTGCCGGGCCCACGGCATCGGCCGCCTCGTCCATACGAGCTCGCCGAGCGTCGTCTTCGACGGGAATGACGTTGAAGGGGGGGACGAGACCCTCACCTATCCCGCGCACTACGAGGCCCACTACCCCCGGACCAAGGCTCTGGCCGAGCGGCTCGTGCTCGCCGCCAACGACGCACATCTCGCCACGGTGGCCCTTCGCCCCCATCTCATCTGGGGGCCGGAGGACAACCACCTCGTGCCGCGCATCATCGCCCGGGCAAAGGCGGGCAAGCTCCGCCGGATCGGGAACCGCCCCTGCCCCGTGGACACGGTCTACGTGGATAACGCCGCCCAGGCCCACCTCCTCGCCGCCGACCGGCTTGCACCGGGGTCGCCCGTTGCCGGCAGGGCCTACTTCATCTCCAACGGCGAACCCATCCCCCTCTGGGAGATGGTGAACCGGATCCTCGCCGCCGGCGGCCTCCCGCCGGTCACCCGCACCGTCTCACCGTTGGTGGCCCGGGCCGCCGGTGTAATCTGCGAAGGACTCTGGACCCTCCTTCGCCTGCCGGGAGAGCCCCCCATGACCCGCTTCCTCGCAAAGGAACTCGCCACCGCTCACTGGTTCGACATCACCGCCGCCCGCCGCGACTTCGGCTACCAGCCGGCGATCTCCATTGACGAAGGGCTCGTGCGCCTCGCCGCCTGGCTCGCGCAGAAACCGAAGCCATGACCGGCCTCCCTGACCTGCCCGACGGCGAGGTTCATCTCTGGCTCGCGCCCCTTGCCGTCGAGCCGGACGAACTGGCCCGGTTCGAGGAACTCCTTTCCCACGACGAAGGTGCGAGGGCCGGACGCCTCCTCGACCGGGAGAACCGGAACCGCCTGATCGCCGGGCGCGGCCTTCTCCGCACCATCCTCGGCCGCTACCTGGAGAAGCCCCCCGCCGAGATCCGCTTCGCCTACGGCGAACAGGGAAAGCCGTCGCTCGCCGGCGAGGGGCACCACGGCCTAGCCTTCAACCTTTCCCACGGGGGTGAGCTGCTCCTCCTGGCGGTTGCACGGCACCGGGAAGTAGGGGTCGACCTGGAGCAGATGCGTGACGATCTGCCGTTCCGGGAGATGGCCGCCCGCTACTTCGCCTCCCCGGAACGGGCCGAGCTCTTCGCCCTTCCCCCCCAGACGCAACTCCGCGCCTTCTACCGCTGCTGGACCCGGAAGGAGGCCTACCTCAAGGGATGCGGCAGCGGCTTTTCCCGGCCGTCCGACAGCTTCGCCGTCTCCCTCCTTCCCGGCCATCCACCCGCGCTCATCGAGCACCGCGACTCTCCCGAGGAACCCGACCGCTGGAGCATCGCGGACGTCCCGGTGCCGCCCGGCTGCTGCGCCGCCCTCGCCGTCACGGGAGGCCAGCCGAGCCTCCGCAACCTCTCCTGGACAAACCCCGCCAAACACCCTCTCATTTTTGGGTAAACGAATTTTTTTCACAAAAAATCAACCCGCAAAATTGGCCCTCATGCAGCTTGACAGCTAAAGTTCCAAATTGTTTTATGTAGTACAGAACGATATTTTAACAATTTTTCATACTTGACGGAACCATTGAATGTCCATTAGATTACCACGGACAAACGTTCGTTTAATTGCCATCGAGAAGGGAAGGAGTTGCACATGTCGGAACTGCTGAAACGCATCAGGAAACCGAGTCTGCACGCCAGGATCAAGAAGGTTGAGGAGGTCGTCCCCCTTTTCACGAACGGGATGAACCTCGGCTGGTCCGGGTTTACCCCGGCAGGGTACCCCAAGGCGATCCCCATTGCCCTGGCTGACCACGTGGAAAAGAACGGGCTGCAGGGAAAACTGAAATTCAACCTCTTCATCGGCGCGTCGGTCGGCGTGGAGACCGAAGACCGCTGGGCCTCCCTCAACATGATCGACCGCCGCTGGCCGTACCAGACCGGCAAGAACATCCAGGCGGGGATCAACGAAGGGCGGATCCGCATGGGTGACAAGCACCTTTCCATGTTCGCCCAGGACCTGGGGTACGGCTTCTACTCCAAGGACCGGGGGGGGCGTCTGGACATCGGCATCATCGAGTGCTCCGCCATCACCGAGAACGGCGACCTGGTGCTCACCTCCTCCTGCGGCGCGGTCCCCGAGATCGCCCAGATCGCCGACAAGATCATCATCGAGCTGAACACCGCGGTACCCAACTACGAGGGGCTCCACGACATCATCGAGCCGGTGAGTCCTCCCAACCGCCTTCCCTTCATGATCAGCCGGGTCGACGACCGGGCCGGCTCCCCCTATGTGCGGCTGGACAACGACAAGATCGTCGCCATCGTCGAGTCGACCCACCCCGACAACGGCCGCGCCTTCAGCGAGCAGGACGACACCTCCGAAGCGATCGCCAACAACATCATCGACTTCTTCCAGTTCGAGGTGAAAAACGGCCGCCTGCCGAAGAATCTCCTGCCGCTCCAGTCCGGGGTCGGCTCCATCGCAAACGCAGTCATCGGCGGCCTGGCCAAGGCGCCGTTTTCAGGTCTCAAGGTTTGGACCGAGGTGCTCCAGGACACCATGCTCGACTTCTTCGACTCCGGAAAGCTCGACTTCGCCTCCACCGTGTCGCTTTCCTTCTCCAACGGCGGCTTCAAGCGCTTCTACGAGAAGTGGGACTTTTACGCGCCCAAGGTCCTCATGCGACCCCTCTCCATCGCCAACGCCCCGGAACCGATCCGGCGCCTGGGGTGCATCGCCATGAACACCCCGGTGGAGTTCGACATCTACGCCCACGCAAACTCCACCCTGGTGGGGGGGACCCGGATGATCAACGGCATCGGCGGCTCGGGGGACTTCCTGCGCAACGCCTACCTCTCCATCATGCACACCCCGTCGGTCCGCCCGTCCAAGACCGACCCCCTCGGCATCAGCTGCGTGGTCCCGAAGGCGCCCCACGTCGACCACACCGAGCACGACCTGGACGTCCTCGTCACCGAGCAGGGGCTGGCTGACCTCAGGGGACTGGCACCGAAGGACCGTGCCCAGGCCATCATCGACAAGTGCGTCCACCCGGCCTACAAGCCGATCATCCAGGAGTACTTCGACATGGCCAGCAAAGAGTGCCTCGCCAAGAAGGTCGGCCACGAGCCGCAGCTCTTCGAGAAATGCTTCAAGATGCAGTGGAATCTGGCCAAGAATGGCACCATGCGCATCGACAACTGGGACGTTGATATCAGATTCTAACCCCCACCCATTGCTACCCTCTTCAGAGAGCCCTTCCGGCAGGAAGGGCTCTTCCCTTTTCTCACAGCTCGACTGACCAGCGTCAACTCCCCATTTTCACCTCACGTCCCATGCCTGCAAAGGGGAACGTTTCCTTTTAGTGAGCGTTTTTTTAGCTTGACTATGAGAATACGGTAAAGTAAAATCCGGTTCTACTTTTTGTATACAGTATACTCGCCTGTAGATTCGCCGCAGGCGTGGAGAATCGAGCGGTCAAAGGATCGATCGTCCCTGATCTGGCTGTATAAATCACACGAAGAATGGAGGAAGAAAATGTCTGAATTCGGCACACTGGAAAGTCGCGTTCGCCGCAAGTCACTGCTCAGCAAGGTCATGAAGCCTGAGGACTGCATCAAGTTCTTCCAGCCCGGGCAGGATCTGCTGTGGTCCGGCTTCACCCCGGCCGGCTACCCCAAGGTGGTACCCATCGCCCTGGCCGAACACGTTGAGAAGAACAACCTCCAGGGCCAGTGGAAGTTCAACCTCTTCATCGGCGCCTCCGTCGGCGCCGAGACCGAAGACCGCTGGGCAACGCTGGACATGATCGATCGCCGCTGGCCGTACCAGACCGGCAAGAACATCGCCGCCGGCATCAACGCCGGCCGCATCCGGATGGGCGACAAGCACCTCGGTCACTTCGCCCAGGATGCAGGCTACGGCTTCTACACCGGGAACGGCCGCTACGACATCGGCATTGTCGAAGTCTCGGCCATCACCGAGGACTGCGGTCTGGCCCTGACGACCTCCTGCGGTATCATTGCCGAGGCGCTCCACCTCTGCGACAAGATCATCATCGAGGTGAACACCGGCCAGCCCTCCTTCGAAGGGATGCACGACATCCACATGCAGCAGAAGCCGCCCCACAGGGCCCCGTTCCTGATCACCGCCGCCGACAGCCGCATCGGCACCCCGTACGTCCCCTGCGATCCGGACAGGATCGTCGCCATCGTTGAGTCGAAGCTCCGCGACAAGGGGCGTGCCTTCGCCGAGCAGGACGATACCTCCGAAGCCATTGCTGGCCACATCATGGAGTTCTTCTCCCACGAGATCAAGGCCGGCCGTCTCCCCGAGAATCTGCTGCCGCTGCAGTCCGGGGTCGGCTCCATCGCCAACGCCGTCATCGGCGGTCTGGCCAAGGGTCCGTTCCGCAACCTGTCGGTTTACACCGAGGTGCTCCAGGACACCATGCTCGACTTCTTCGACGGCGGTAACCTCCTCTGTGCCTCTTCCTGCTCCCTGTCCCTCTCCGAAACCCCGGGCTTCCCCCGGTTCTTCGAGAACTGGGAGCGTTATTTCGACAAGATCACCCTGCGTCCGCTCTCCATCTCCAACGCTCCTGAGCCGATCCGTCGCCTCGGCTGCATCGCCATGAACACCCCGGTCGAGATCGACATGTACGCCCATGCCAACTCCACCCTGGTTGGCGGCACCAGGATGATCAACGGCCTCGGCGGCTCCGGCGACTTCCTGCGGAACGGCTACCTGAAGATCATGCACACCCCGTCGAGCCGTCCTTCGAAGACCGACCCGACCGGCATCTCCTGCGTTGTGCCGCACTGCTCGCACATCGACCACACCGAGCACGACCTTGACTGCGTCGTTACCGAGCAGGGTCTGGCTGACCTCCGCGGTCTCTGCCCGCGCGATCGCGCCCTGAAGATCATCGAGAAGTGCGCCCATCCGGACTACAAGCCGATCCTCACCGATTATTACCAGATGGCTCTGAAGGACACCCTGGCCAAAGGTATCGGCCACGAGCCGCAGTTGTGGGATCGCGCCTTCAAGATGCACCTCAACCTGGCCCAGAACGGCACCATGAAGATCAAGAACTGGGACGTCAAGCTGGACCTCTGCGAGTAGAGGTTTTTTTCGACACCTCCAAAAAACCCGCCGGCAATTCCGGCGGGTTTTTTTTTGCCCAACGGAAACGTACACCATACAGTTCATCATAGCGACATATCTCAAGGGCTAAATACCCCCCTCTTCTCTGGGCAGATAATCCGTTTTTTGGCAGGTTTTCATAGCTATGTCAATATTTCGTCACACCCTAAAACCGCGCTGGACGCGCCCTCGAAATATACCCTCCTGCAACCAACGCCTGCCCTCCCGCATCTGTCCAGATTTTAATAGCGATTCCGGATAGTTATCCAATTCTGCGGTGCCATCGACAAACCCTGTCAAATGGCGTTTTCACGCCACCGGTAAAACCATATCATGGCGCCTGTCGGCTTTAATGAGCGCCCACCTTTTCCTGCCCCCCACAATCCCGGTCGTAAACCGTAAAAGCCTGTCATTTCTAATTTTACACACATCGCATCACCAGGCTCGCCATCCACGATTGAGACAAAAACAACACTATGATTCAAACATAGTTACAAACTAGAAACATTGGCACAATTAGTGCTTTTAATGAAAAACTTTCGCCAGCACATAAAATCAACCAAATCAATCCTCGGCTCGCCGAAAAAGAGCAAGCCCAGGATACCCTGGCGACACCGAACGCAGATCCACTGTGCTGGTTGGCCGAATCACCGAAGAGAGTGCGATTGTTCCCAGTAATCCGGTTATTTTGGGGTAGGGGGGAGTTGCACTCATTTTCGGCTTTTGAAAATGGGATTTTTTGTTTGTGAGGGATTGAATGGCTTGCACTACGAAAGGGCAAAAGTTTTGCAGGGCAGGGAGCACCTTGGCCAGCCTGATTTTCGTGGTGCTCTGGCTCGTCTGCGCCGGTGCGGCCCATGGCTACATCATCGTCAATGCGCCGATGACCGACGCTAACGCCAGCGGGTGGGTCCTCGGCGGCAACCCCAACTCGGCCGTCCTTACCGCCAGCAACGGCACCGATCCCGTCGGATCGGGGTGGCTCCGCATCACCAACAATTCCGGCCAACAGACCGGTTTTGCCTACAACACCACTACCTTCGACCTGAGCGCCGGGGTCCTGATCCAGTTCGACTACGCCGCCTGGGGGGGAAACGGCGCCGACGGGATCAGCGTCTTCCTGTTCGATGCCGGAGTCTCCCCCTTCAACATCGGCGCCTTCGGCGGCTCCCTCGGCTACGCCCAGAAAAATACGGCCCAGGGGGGAGACACCACGGCGCCGGGAGTCAGCGGCGGCTACGTCGGGATCGGCGTCGACGAATACGGCAACTACAGCAACCCCACCGAGGGGAGGTATCTCGGCCCTGGCTCCCGGCCGAATGCGCTGGCGCTCCGGGGCCCCGTGAACGGCTTCGGCAACGGCGCCATCGGCGGCACAGGGGACACCACCTCCTATCCCTGGATTGCCACCTCGGGCAACAACGGCTCACTCTGGATCAACAGCGGCACCCGCCCCGACCAGTTGAGCGCCAACTACCGAAAGGTCATCATCGAGATCACGCCGGCCCCCAACCCGACCGTCAGCGCCTGGGTCCAGTTCGGCTACAACACGTCACCCACACCGATGTTCACCAACCAGGCGCTCCCGACGGCGATCTCCTCGTCGCAGCAGCTGATGGTCGGCTTCGGCGGCAGCACTGGCGGCAGCACCAACTACCACGAGATCCGGAACCTCCTGATCACCAGCCTCAACACCAGCACCGCCATCGACCTCGGCATCACCAAGACCCCGGTGGCGACCGGCACCACCACCCCTGCCATCACGAGCGCCATCGTCGGCAACTCCTTCCAGTACCTCATCACCGCCCGCAACTACGGCCCGAACAATATTCCCGCCACCGGCGTCGGCATCACCGACACCTTCCCGACGAACATAACTCCCGGCTCCTGGCAATGCGCCGTCGTCGCGGGGTCCCCGGCGGGGACCTCCTGCGGGGCCACCTCGGGCTCCGGAAACCTCAACACGACCGCGAACCTCCCGAGGTACGGGGCCGTGACCTACACGGTCAACGCCACCCTGAACTCCATGCCGGCCGGGAACCTCCTCGGCAATACCGCCAGTCTGACGATTCCGGGCTCGGTCATCGACTTCAACCCCGCCAACAACAGCGCCACCTCCACCATCAACGCCTATGGTCTCCCGACGGTGAGCAAGAGCTTTTCACCCACGACCGTTCCCGCAAACACCAACTCGGCGCTTACCATCACCCTGACCAACCCCAACAATACTGCCGCCACCGGGGTCGCCTTCACCGATACCTTTCCGGCCAACCTGGTCAATGCATCCACGACCGCCACCACGGTCTGCGGCGGCACCCTGACGCCGACCAACGGCACCCCGGCCAAGCTCACGTTTACCGGCGGCACCATCCCGGCCAACGGCAGCTGCACCATAGCGACCAACGTCCAAAGCGCCACCGCCGCCACCTACACCAACACCCTCGCCGCCAATGCGGTCACCACCGCGAACATTGGCAGCAACGCGGCCGCCGCCAGCGCAGCCCTCATCGTGCAGGCGGCGCCGACCGTGACCAAGAGCTTTGCCGCCAGCTCCATCGCGAGCGGGGACACCACGAACATGACGGTGACCTTGACCAACCCCAACGCGACCCCCATCACCCTCACCAGCGCTTTCACCGATACCTTCCCGGCCGGCATGACCGTCAACGGCGCGGCCGGCAATACCGGCACCTGCCCTGGCGTCACCGCCACTGCCGGGGACAACAAGTTCACCATGGCCAGCGGCTCTGTCATCCCTGCCAACAGCAACTGCACCATTGTCGTAAACGTCACCGCCACGGCAACCGGCACCAACACCATCGCCGCCGGCGCCCTGAAGACGTCGGCGGGCAACAATGCCGCGGCGGTCTCGGCCGGCCTGACAGTCTACAACCACGCCAATCTCACCAAGGCGTACTCGGCCTCCACCATCGCCACCGGCGCAACCAGCACCCTGACCTTCACCATCACCAACGGCACGGGCACCCCGGCCCAGAGCAACCTCGGCTTCACCGACACCTTCCCGGCCAGCCTCACCGTGACCGGGGTCGGCGCCGTGACCGGCACCGGCTGCAGCGGCACCCCCTCTTTCACCCCCTCCAGCGTCACGCTCACAAACGGTGCCATCACCTCAGGCCGCACCACCTGTACATTTACCGCCACCGTGCAGGGGAACACCGAGGGCGCCTACGTCAACAACAGCGCCCAGTTCAGCGCCCAGTCCGGCGGCCTCGATCCCAGCGGCGCCAACGCCACCCTGAATGTCTACACCCCGCCCACGGTGACCAAAAGCTTCTCCCCCGCCAGCATCGGGGTCGGCGGCACGAGCATCCTGACCCTGACCCTGGCCAATCCATCCACCAACCCGGGCAACCTTTCGACCGTGAGGGTGACTGACACCTTCCCCACCGGCATGACCCTCAAGAATACCACCTTTACCTATACCCCTGCCGGCTGCGGCGCGGTCACCAAGATCTCCGGCGGGGGCTCGGCCGCCGGGGACAACAACGTCCGTTTCACCGATACGTCCCAAACCCCCGGCTCCTCCTGCCAGGTGCAGATGAACATCACCGTTTCCTCCGCCAACATCTTCACCAATACCACTAATGCGCCGACGGCAACGACGGCAACCGGAGGGGTCGCCCTCACCGGGACAGCCGCCTCGGCCACCCTGGACAGCACCCAGGCCCCCACGGTCACCAAAACCTTTGCCGCCACCAATATCGCCAGCGGCGGCAACACCAACCTGACGGTCAGCATCAGCAACACCAACGCCAGCGCCATAACGCTGACCAGCAACTTCACCGACACCTTCCCGGCCGGCATGACCATCGGCGCCGCTGGCAACACCGGCACCTGCACCGGCGTCACCGCCACGGCCGGAGACAACAAATTCACCATGGCCAACGGCACCTCCATCCCGGCTGGCGGCTGCACCATCGTCGTCAATGTCACCAGCTCGACCGCCGGAGCCGCCGGCAACACCATCGCCTCCGGCGCCCTGCAGACATCGACCGGCAACAACGCCGCGGCCGCCACCGCCACCTTGAACGTCTACGCGCCGCCGACGGTAACGAAGAGCTTCGCGCCGGCCAGCATCTCCTATGGCGGCAGCACTATCCTGACCCTTACCCTGGGCAACCCGTCCGCCAACCTGGCTGCCATCATCACCGCCCAGGTAGACGACAACTTTCCGGCCGGCCTCACCCTGCAGAACACCACCTTCAGCTTTACCCCGGCTGCCTGCGGCTCTGTCACCAAGACCAGCGGCGCTGCTTCTGCGGCAGGAGACACCAGCATCAGGTTCACCTCAGCCACCATCGCTCCCGGCGCCACCTGCCAGGTCGCAGTGAACGTCATCAGCTCGGCCACGGCGAATATCACCAACACGACCAATGCGCCAATCGCGGCCGGCCCGGTGGCCCTGGCTGGAACGCCAGCGAGCGCTCCTCTGACGGTAGCGCCGGTCGCCCCCACGGTGACCAAGTCCTTTGCGGTGCCGAACCTGGCCAGCGGCGGCAATGCCAACCTCACGGTCACCATCGGCAACACCAATGCCGGCGCCATAACGCTGACCAGCGCCTTTACCGATAGCTTCCCCGCCGGCATGACCATCGGCACCGCCGGCAACAGCGGCACCTGTACAGGCGTCACCGCCAGCGCCACAGCCGGCAGCTTCACGATGGCCAACGGCACCAGTATTCCGGCCGGCGGCTGCACGGTGATCGTCAACGTCACCAGCTCGACCGCCGGGACCGCCACCAACACCATCGCCGCAGGAGCCCTCCAGACCGTGGCCGGCAGCAACGCCTCTGCCGCCTCCGCAACCCTCAACGTCTATGCGCCCCCCACCGTGACCAAGAGTTTCGGCACTTCCAGCGTTTACGTGGGCGGCGGCACGGCACTGACGCTCTCGCTGAAGAACCCTTCCGGAAACGTGGCCCCCATCACCACCGTCGATGCGGATGACAACTTCCCGTCGGGGATCACCCTGCAGGATACCGTCATGACCTTTTCCCCCACCGGCTGCGGCACGGTCACCAACACTTCCGGCGCAGCATCGGCCGTCGGGGACACGAACATCAGGTTCATTGCCGGCTCGCTGGCGCCCGGGACCACCTGCCAGGTCACCGTAGACGTCACCGCCGCCACCGCCGGCACCCTCACCAATACAACCAACCTGCCGACAGCCGCCGGGCCGGTGGCGCTCACCGGAACGGCAGCAAGCGCCGGCCTGACGGTAAATCTTCTCCCCTATCCCGGGATTTCGAAACAGTTTTCTCCTTCCCAGATAGAGACCAGCGGGACATCGACCCTGAAGATCACCCTGTCGAATACGAACAGCATGGACATCACCGGAGCGGCATTCACCGACACTTTCCCCACCAGCCCGGGCCAGATGACCACGGCGTCGGTGCTGACCAACACCTGTGGCGGAACTGCAAAGATTGCCAGCCCCGGCAACAATGCATTGTCCCTGACCGGCGGCACCATCCCGGCCAACGGCAGCTGCTACCTGTCAGTATCGGTGAGCGCTCCGACCCAGGGGACCTACATCAACACGACCAGCGTCGTGACGAGCACCAACGCGGTGGCCACGCCGTCCGGCGGCACCGACAAGCTGACGGTCGCCTCCGTCGCCGCGCCGACTGTCACCAAATCCTTCAATCAGTCTCAGGTCGGGCTCAACGTCAACTCGACCATGACCATCAAAATCCAGAACACCAACAACGGCACCATTCTCACCAACGTAAGCTTCACCGACACCTATCAGAGCCCGTTGAATAACACCGGCACGCCGACCGCGACGAACTGCGGTGGAACGGTAACGACGGGGAGCGGATCGCTCTCCCTCAGCAACGGCACGATCGCCGCCAACACCACCTGCACGATCACCGTCACTGTCGCGAGCGCCGCTCCGGGAAGCTACCTCAACAACATTACCGTGAACAGCAGTGCCGGCTCCGCCTCCGCGTCGGCAACGCTGAACGTTCTCCAGCCGCTGACGGTGTCCAAGACGTTCACTCCGTCGACTATCCTCCCCGGCGGGACGTCCTCCATGATGATAACCATCTCCAACCCGAACACCATCGCCGTCACCACCAGCGGCGCGTTCACCGACACCTATCCCGCCGGCATGACGAACTCCGGGGCAGTGAACACCCCCTCGTGCGGATCGGCCAGCAACACGACCAACTCCGTAACGCTCGCCTCCGGCGCAACCATCCCGGGAGGGGGGAGCTGCTCGATCATCATCACCGTCACCGCCCCCGGCAACGGGCCCTACCCCAACACCATCGCCGCCGGCGCCATCGGGACGAGCAACGCCGGCTCGGGACCGGCCGCACCCTTTACCGGCACCCTGAACATCTACGCCCCGCCGACGGCGACCAAGACCTTCGCCGTGGGGAGCCTTCCAAGCGGCGGCAACACCAGCCTCACGGTCACCATCGGCAACACCAACGCCGTCGCCATCACACTGACCAGTGTCCTCACCGACACGTTTCCGACCGGCATGACCATAGGCACCGCCGGCAATACCGGCACCTGCGGCGGTGTCACGGCCACGGCCGGTGCCGGCAGCTTCACCATGGCCAGCGGCACCTCCATCCCGTCAGGGGGCTGCACGGTCATCGTCAACGTCACCAGCTCGACCGCCGGCCCCGCCACCAACACCATCGCCGCCGGTGCCCTGCAGACCACGGCCGGCAACAATGCGGCATCGGCTTCGGCGACCCTGAATGTCTATCCGCTGCCGAACATCACCATGGTAAAGACGGCCCAGACGGTATCCGACCCGGTCAACGGCTCGACGTCCCCGAAAAACATCCCGGGGGCGCAAGTCCTCTATACCATCCTGGTGACCAATTTCGGAGCGGGAACGGCGGACGCCGATTCCATCGTCATCACCGACCCGATTCCGGCGAATACGGCCCTCGTCGTCTCGGGGACACCCGTCGGCTTCAGCGACGGCGCGAGCGGCCTCACCTTCACCTGGGGGGGGCTCAGCAGCCAGACCGACGACGTCCAGTTCTCGAAGGACGGAACGGATTATTCCTATGTCCCCACTGCCGGCGCCAACGGCACCGATCCCGCCGTCAGGTACCTGCGCATCAATCCGAAGGGGGCGTTCAAGGGATCAACCGGTGCCGGCAGTAATCCCAGCTTCACTGTAACGTTCAAGGTAATCATCAACTGAGGGGGTTCATGTTAGCTATGTTGACGACAATCTAACAGATTCAGCCGAGGCCATGATGTCAAACATCTGACATCCCAGGCTTAACAGATTTTGTCACCGGAGATCGAATGCATCAGACATCTGTACGCAGTATTGGCGGGTTCTTATCTTCCGGGGGCCATTATTTCACTGATTACATTTTGCGCAAGAGCAAATTACAAGTGATTTGTGGGGTAAGGTACCCATAGAACCATGATTGGCAGGCTTCAAGCGGCACATTGTTTAATTAGCCCTTGACTGGTACTACCGTACGGATGGTGCTCTGCGCATAAAATGAGAGCCGCCAGGTTATGTTTTCGTCATCAGGATACTGGTTCGTGAGCGGCATACAATGTGCAAGCTATTGAAAACACAGGATATTTAAATTTATTTTAATTTAAAATTAACTCGCTGTCACTCTCCGACAAGAGCAAAACCTGGGAAACCGGGCGACGCAGAATTACGGGTCTGGGGATAGCCTCCAGACAGCCGAATCGCCGAAGAGAGTGTGATTATTCCTAGTAACCCGGCAGGTCTGGGGTAGGGGTAGTTGCACCCATTTTCGGCTTTCGAAAATGGGTTTTTTAGTTTTTTCAGTCTGAGAAGGATTCATGCTGACATCTTTTTCAAATCTCAAACCGTTATCGCCATTACGCTACCTGGGCGTGTGGCTGTTTATGCTCCTGGCCTCTTCGCCGGCCTGGGGAGCGACCGTCGACCTCACCGGTTCGCCGGTGGCGGCGATTTCAGATCAGGCCTGCGTCGGCACCCGCGCCAGATCCAGCCTAGGCTGCACCGCCAAGGAGTTCACCGTCAACCCCGTTTTCAGCGCCGCCCCCGGCACCCCGCCGTTCTGCGTTGCCGGCAACTCCTTCAACTTCCTCGTCGACCTGGAACTCTCCGGCAGCAACGCTGACCGGTACAACATTATCTTTTACACCGGGCAGACGGGAAATGCTCCGGACGTGTATGACCCCACGCAACTCTGCACCGCCACGGCATTCCCGCTGACGCTTCCCGCTCCCTGGTCGAACCTCGACTCCAACACCTGCGCCGACTACAACAAGCCCGCCGTCAGGTACCTGCGCGTCAACCCGAAGGGGACGTTCAATGGATCGAACGGCACCAACAACCCCGATTTCACGGTCACATTCAAGGTGATCGTCAATTAGCGAAATGGAGGAAAGCTACATGTCACTAAAAACGCGGAGAAAACCAAGAGACCCATGTTTGAAAGGAGAAACAGAGGTTCGCATTCAAGAAAAGGAGGGTTTATGAATCCAAACATTAACGGCAAAAAGGAGGAAGACCCACGTCAGCATTCATCAAGGAGAACGCCATGAAGAAACTTTACAGTCTATTCGGCGCGGTGGCAGTCGTGCTCGCCTGCGCCGGGGGCGCCCATGCCAAGGGGACCGCGGCGGGCACCCTCATCTCGGACAAGGCGACGGCAAATTTCACTATCGGCACGCAGGCCGCCACCGCGACTTCGAACACCGTCACCATCACGGTCGCCCAAATTGTGAACGTGACCGTGAGCTGGCTTGACGGCAGCAATGTCGCCGTTGCCTCCCCGAGCACCAACCAGGTTCTCACCTTCAAGGTGACCAATACGGGGAACGGTCCCGACACCTTCGCCCTCGGCGTCAACGATTCGGTGGCCGGCGGAAACTTCAACCCCACCGCGGCGACCCAGACCTTCTGGGTCGATACGAACGGCGATGGGAAATTCGATGCGGGGGACACCCAGGTTGTCGCTCCCATCCCCCTCAACGCGGACCAGAGCGCGACCGTCTTCGTGCTCAATAACATCCCGTCAGGGCAGGCCGACGGCAACACCGGCATCAGCCAGCTGCTCGCAACCTCCAGCTTCGGCCCCGGCGCCGTCGGGCAGGTCAAAACGGGCGCCGGCACCGGCGGGGTCGATGTGGTGCTCGCCATCCTGAACGGTCAGGGCACGGCCAATGGCATCTACCAGGTCAACGGCGTCGTCCTCACCATCAACAAATCGTCGGCCGTGAAAGACCCCTACAACGGCACCGAGCCGGTCCCCGGCGCCACTATCACCTATACCCTGCAAGTGAGCGTGAGCGGCAGCGGGACGGCAAAGGGGGTAACGATCACCGACCCCCTTCCCGCCAACATCACCTATAAGAGCGGAACCCTGACCCTCAACGGGACCACCCTGACGGATGTGAAGGACGCCGACACGGGAGATGTGGGTGGCACCACGCCAAACGCGGTGACGGTCACTCTCGGCGACCTGACGTCAGCCTCCGGGACCAAGACCATCACCTTCCAGGTCACCATCAACTAAACAAGAAAGGAGCCGTAATGAATCACCTGTCCATGAAAAAAATCGCCGCCGCCCTCCTGCTCCTGGCCGTCTGCGCTACCAGCGGCCTGGCCGCAGATAATTCCCTCAAGCTCGTCAGCAAGGCGGAAAAAGAGGTCACCGTCACCAGGGACGGCAAAAAGGAGGCAAAGCTCGTACCGGTGGAAAAAGCCCTCCCCGGCGAAGTGGTCCTCTTTACCAACCATTACACGAACACGGGGAGCACGCCGGCCGAGGAAGCGGCCATCACCAATCCCGTGCCCCAGCATATGGTCTACGTCGACGGGAGCGCGTTCGGCGCGGGGACGACGATCACCTTTTCCGTCGACAAGGGGAAGACCTTCGATCTGCCGGCCAACCTGACCAAGACCGTCAAGGGGAAAAAACGGCCCGCCCGGGCCGACGAGTACACCAATATCCGCTGGACCTTCACCAGCCCCCTCCCGCCGGGAAAAGAGGGGGACGTGGGGTTCAAGGCACGGCTCAAGTAACCTAAAAACCCATCGACTATCGGGATAAACAACTCGCACGGAAAGGAGATGATTTCGGAAAACGACGCACACGAGGAAATGACCACGAGGATTAACCACTAACCGAGATGCACACACATGAAAAGGAGACGAAAATGAAATCGATGCTCAAGCAAACCGCGGCAGTACTCGTCCTGGGGCTCCTGGCCCTCGGCACGGCCGAAAAAGCCCACGCTGGCGGAACGGCCGCTGGCACCACCGTCACCAACACCGCCACCCTCAATTACACGGTTGGGGGCGTGGGCCAGACCTCACAATCCAATTCGGCAAGCTTTACCGTCGACCGTAAGATCAACCTCACGGTCAGCCATGCGGACGGGGCGATCGTCACCATTAACCCGGGGCAGGCTACAGCCTCCCTGAAATTCACCATCACGAACACCGGTAACTCGAAGATGAGCTTCAAGCTGTCCTCCGTCGACCTGGCGGCCAGCTCGACCACCCCCTTTGCCGCTCCCAACAACCTCTCCAACAAGACCACGGCGTCCGCAGGCGCCTATACGGACCTTGCCAAGAGCTCGCAGGTCGTCGCAAGCCTCGTCCCGGATACTCCGACAACCGTCTACATCATCGTCGACAACCTCCCCCTTTCCCTGGCTGACGGCGATATCCTCGCCTATGCCCTCAAGGCCCAGGCGGTTTACGAGGACGGCACCACGGTGATCACCAACAACCTGCTCGACACCTCCAACCACTACGGCGCAACCGTCAATGTGTACAACGTCCTCGCCGACGACAAAGATGCCTACAACGACGATTCGAAGAATGACGGCATCGGCGCCGATCGTGACGCCTTCAAGGTTTTGGCGCCCGTGCTCAGCATCACCAAGAATGCCACGACCATAAGCGATCCCGTTAACCTCACCACCAATCCCAAGAACATCCCGGGCGCGACCGTCGAGTACCTGGTAACGGTTCAAAATGCCGGGAGCATAGCAGCCAATGGCGTCACCATCACCGACAGCCTCCCCACTGCTTCGGTCACGTATGTCAACGCCTGGACGAGCCCGGACAATGCAACCTGGACCGCCGTGCCCGCCGGGTCGTATGTCGCACCGACCCTCACGGTGATCTTCGGCACCATCAACGGTTCTGGTGGGAAGATGTATCTGAAGTATGACGTGACGATCAACTAGGAAGGCCGGCCAAGCCCCGCAGGATGCCTGCGGGGCTTGGCACCCATCTCGGGCAGGACGGATGACGCATAACAGACTGACATATGGGAGAGCCGATCTCCCGCCTGCACAGGCAGCATGCTCTCCCGCAACCGGCGGAGAGCGCCCGGCCGTGCTGCGTCTGCTGCTTGTCTGCGCCATCCTGGCCCTGGCGGCCGTTCTTGCGATTCCCTTCCACGCCGCGGGGGCGACTCCTCCCGGCACCCTGATCACCAACCAGGCCCAGGCGGCCTTTACCAGCCATGATCTGCCGCAGGTCGTCCCGTCCAACATCGACACCATCATCGTCAAGGCCCCGGCAGTCCCGGCAACCATCGCCCTGTACCGCTACGCCGGCGGTGCCCCTGCAGATCTCTCGCTGCCGGTGGGTGGCACTGCCTTCAGCCCCAGCGGCAACCCCACCGGCCCATTCACCCCCCTTCCCCCTCCCGTCGGGCCGGGGTATCCGCCCCTCGATCTCGGTGCGCCGCTACCGCTACGGAGCACCCCTTACTTCCATGCCGGCGAGCCGGTGTTCATCGTGGTCACGGACCTTGCCGCGAATGCGAACCCCACCGCTGTTGACACGATCACGGTGGAGACCACCTCCTCCTCGGGGGACAAAGAGGTCCTGCGGCTCGTCGAAACCGGCCCGAACACCGGCGTCTTCGCCGGGTATATCCAGACCGTCCCGCAGACCGCCACGCCCATCCTCTATGACGGCAGGCTGTCGGCAACCGACTCCGCGCAGCTTGTGGCAAGTTATCAGGAAGCTTCGGACCGCTCGATCGTGCTGACCGCTTCGGCGCTGGTCGACCCGACCGGCCGGGTTTTCGACAGCACCTCGGGTCTGCCGGTGAACGGCGCCACGGTAACCCTGCTGGACGCAACGGGCAATCCGGCCACTGTGCTGGGCGACGACGGGGTGAGCATCTTCCCGGCCACCGTCACCACCGGCGCCACGGCAATCGATTCGAGCGGCAGGCACTACGACTTCCCGCCGGGAGCCTACCGGTTTCCGCTCATACCTCCGGGCAGCTACCGGCTGAAAATTACCCCGCCGGCCAACTACCAGGCTCCATCCAGCGTGCCCGACAGTATACTCCAATCCCTCGCGGGCGAACCTTTCAACCTCTCGCCCGCATCGCGCGGGGAGACGTTCACGGTCAACCCGGGACCGATCGTGCGGGTCGACATCCCGGTTGATCCCATGGCCAAGGGGCTCTGGATACAAAAGCTCGCCGGGAAAACCACGGCCGCGGTCGGCGATTTCGTCCCCTTCCTCCTGCAGGTGACAAACGTCAATCCAAACCAGGTCACCACCGGTGTAGTCGTCACGGATGTCCTCCCGCCGGGTCTGCGGTACCGCCAGGGCTCCCTCCGCCTTAACGGCCTGGTAGCAGCCAATCCGCTCATTTCGCCGGACGGCGCCGTTCTCCAGATCCCCGTCGGCGATATGCAACCGAGCGCGACCATCCAGATCAGCTATGTAACCGAGGTGGGCGTCGGCGTCCAGCCGGGGACCGTCATCAACCTGGCGTACGCGCAGGGAGGAGGGATCAGGTCGAATAACGCCACCGCCTCCGTGCAGATCACCCAAGACTTCTTCAGCAGCCGCTCCTTCCTGATGGGGACCGTGACCGCCGGTCCCTGCGGAACGGAAGGAAGCGGGGTCGGAGGGGCCAGGATCTTCCTCGAAAACGGCACCTATGTCGTAACCGACAAGAAAGGGATGTTCCATTTCGAGAACGTGCTTCCGGGAACCCACGTGGTCCAGCTTGACGTCGACTCCCTGCCGGAAGGCTACCAGGTCATCGCCTGTGAGGAAAACGATCGCTTTGCCGGCAGAGCCTTTTCCCAGTTCGTGGACCTTCAGGGAGGAACCCTCTGGCGCACCGATTTCCGCGTCATTGGGCCGTCACCGGTCAAAGCGGCGTCGCCCGCGGCAACGGCGGCCCCTGCCGGCACGAAAGCGGTCACGACCGGAGACCTTTCCCCTGCCCCACAGGCCAAAGGGGAAGTGAGCCTCGAATTGAACAGCTCCCTGCAGAACGAGACCATCTCCTATCAGGTAGTGCTGCGGGGAAAACGGATGGGGCAAAGCGCAACCAGCCTCATCATGACTCTTCCCGAAGGGGTGACCTATTCGGCAAACAGCAGCCAGCTAGATGGCGCGCCTCTTGCCGACCCTTCAATCCAAGGCGCCCGCCTGATCTATCCTCTCGGCAACCGCAGCGGCGATTGGAGCGGAGAGCTGCGTCTCCGTGCAACCCTGTCCCGTGACGGCAAACCGGGGGAGCTGCTGACCAGGACAACGCTCGACGTCGCCGCACTTGCCGTCGCCGGCCAGCCTGCGCCGACCGCCGAGAACCTGTTGCGGCGCGTTCGGGAGGAGAGCCGCATACGGCTGCCGGAGCTGATCCTGCAGCCTCATTTCCCCTCCTTCGGCGCCGCATTGAGCAACGACGACAAAAGCATGATCGATGCCCTGGGAGCACGATTGACCGGTGTGGAAATTGAAGCGGGGACGGTCACCGGCCACGCGGACAGCGTCCGGATCGCGTCCCGCAGCCGCAACATCTATCCGGACAACGATGCACTTTCCCTGGCCCGCGCCGAAAGCGTCAGCCGCTACCTGATCGAAGCGCTCCATCTCCAGCCGGAGATTTTGACGGTTACCGGCATGGGAAATACCATGCCGGCAGCCGACAACAAGACCCCGGAGGGACGGGCGCTCAACCGGCGGGTGGAAGTCAAGCTCCAGCCAGAGAAGGTAGTCGAATCAACCCATCTCGAAATGGTAAAAGAACAGAGTGGCGTCCAAAAGGCGGAACTCCCCACACCGCCGCCGCTTCCATCACCTGCACTGGCAGCAACGGCAACGCCCGGGACCGGGACCCCGGCGGAACCGCAGGAAGATGCAACAGACCCGCCTCAGGACACCGCGGCGGCTGGAACGGCATCGTCAACGGCTCAGCCTGCCAATGGCCAGGAACCGGCGACGGCACCTCAAGAGGATGACGAAAAATTGCCGGCATTTGACGAGGCCTGGATCGAAACTGTCCAGCCCGGCCGGGATTGGGTGTGGCCGCCACCGACGTACTTCCCCCCCGTGCCCAGCACCCATATCGCTATCAGACATCTCCCCACCGACAAGGTGGAGCTGATGGCGAACGGCGAGGCGGTGGATCCCATTCTCCTGGAAAAGGTCATCAAGCAGCGCAGCGGAGCCGTAGCCGTCACCTACTGGCGTGGCATCCATCTGAAGGAAGGAGACAACCGGATCGTCGCGCAGATCCAGCAGCAGGGGAGCACCGAGAAGATCACGCTGGAACGGGTCCTGCACGTCTCGACCTCACCCGTCAGGGCGGAACTGGTGCCGGAGCTTTCCCGCCTCGTCGCCGACGGCAAAAAACCGCCGGTAATCGCCCTTCGCCTGTTCGACAAGGACGACTTCCCCGCCCGGCCCGGCATGACCGGGAAATACACGATTTCTTCACCGTATGAAGCGTATAAGGACCTCGACCAGCCCAAGATGAACGAAGTCGCCCTCAAAGACGACGCGGCAACCAAGTATGTCGTCGGCAAAGAGGGAGTGGTGCTCATCCAGCTTCAGCCCACCAACCGGACAGGCGAAGTCGCGGTAACCATTCCGATGGCCAATCGGGACGAACAGTACCGCGCCTGGCTGGTTCCCCAGCAGCGCGACTGGATCCTCGTCGGACTTGCCGAAGGAACGGCGGGTTATAATGCCGTCTCCGGTCACATCGAGGACTTCACCGCGGCCGGCGGCGACGAGCACCTCTATGAAAACGGCCGGCTGGCCTTCTACGCCAAGGGGTCGATCCAGGGGAAGTGGCTCCTGACCATGGCCTACGATTCCGCAAAAAGGACGACCGACGTCGGTAACAGCTTGTTCCAGACCGTCGACCCGAACGCCTTTTACACCCTCTACGGCGACGGCACCCAGCAGATGTACGACGCAGCCAGCTCGAAAACCCTTTACTTGAAAATCGAACGGGAACAGTTCTACGCCATGTTCGGGGACTTCGACACCGGCCTGACGGTTACCGAGCTCTCCCGCTACAGCCGCAGCCTGACCGGGTTCAAATCGGAGTACCATGGGAAGAGGTTCGAATACAACGTCTTCGCCAGCGAAACCGGCCAGGCCTTTGTCAGGGACGAGATCCGCGGCGACGGCACGTCGGGCCTCTACCACCTGTCGCACCGGAACATCGTGCAGAACTCGGACAAGATTACCATTGAGGTCAGAGACCGGTTCCGCAGCGAGGTGATCATCTCGTCCCAGCCCCTGTCCCGGTACCTCGACTACACCATCGATACCGACAGCGGCACCCTTTTCTTCAAGATGCCGATCAACAGCAGGGATGAAAACTTCAATCCGATTTACATCGTCGTCGACTACGAGACCCGTGACGCGGGCTCGAATTCCCTGAACGCCGGCGGCAGGGTGGGGGCCAAGTTCCTCGATGAAACCGTAAAGACCGGCTTTACTTACATCCACGAAGGACAGGTCACCGGCCAGGCGAACAGTTACGGTCTGGACGGCTCATGGCAGATAAACAGTGCCACCAAGGTCAGAGCCGAGCTCGCCCGGACCGATTCGGACATTGCAGGGGACTACAGGGAGGGAAATGCCTATCTCGCGGAACTCGCACATCGCTCCTCGAACCTGGACGGCACGATCTATTACCGGCAGCTCGACCCCGGGTTCGGCCTCGGCCAGCAGAACCAGAGCGAGTCCGGAACCCGCAAGATGGGCTTCGACACTGCGTACCGCCTGGCAGACTCCATCAGCGTGACCGGCCAGGCCTACCGCCAGTATAACCTCAACGTGGCCGACAACAGCGTCCGTGACCTGATCGAGAGCAAGTTCGTCTATACCGACCTGCAATACAGTGCCCGGCTGGGAGTGCGCTACGCCAGCGATCACCTGGGGGATGGCAGCACCAAGACGTCGGAGCAGCTGACCATGGGAGGGAGCTGGCTCACCCTGAACAAGAAGCTGACCCTCCACGTCGACCACGACCAGTCCATCGGCAATAACGCCAACACCGACTTCCCGACCCGTACCACCGTGGGTGCCGATTATAAAGTGAGCGAAAAGCTCACCCTGTTCGCCAACCAGGAATTCACCTACGGTCAGGGCAAGGATACCAACACAACCCGTCTCGGCATGAAGTCCACCCCCTGGCAGGGGGGATCGCTCAACTCTTCCATGGAACGGGACCTGAACGAAAACGGAGACCGGCTTTTCGCCCTGTTCGGGCTGAAACAGACCTGGAAGCTGACCGAGCAGTGGAGCGCCGATGCCAGCCTGGACCGGAGTCAGACCGTCCGAAACATCAAGGACTATACGTTCAACGTCAATGTCCCGCCGGCGTCGGGAGGAGAGGACTTCACCGCGATTTCGCTCGGGACCACTTACAAAGAGAAGACCTGGAACTGGAGCACGCGGCTGGAGACCCGTCAGGCCCACTCGGAAGACAAGTGGGGAGTTCAGACCGCCTTCGTCGGGGAACCGCGGGAAGGATGGGCATGGTCGAGCCGTTTGCAGGCTTTCGACACGAAAGCCGCGGACGGCTCCGGCAAGGTAAACGGCGATCTTCGCCTCGGGCTCGTTTATCGGCCGTTCGCCACCCGCTGGATCATTCTGGACCGGCTCGACCTGATTTACGACCGGCTGCGGGCCGGGACGGCGCTGAACACCGTTACCCCGGTAACATTGGACACCGCAACGGCGGGAACGGTGTCCGACCTCAACAGCCGGCGTATCGTCAACAATCTGAACGCCAACTTCAGGCCCGACAAGAAGACGCAGATTTCCCTGCAATACGGCGCCAAGTACGTGATGGAAAACGCCAATGGCGTCAATTGCAGCGGCTTTACCGACCTGGTCGGCATCGAGGGGCGCTACGACCTGACCAAGGAATGGGACATCGGCTTGCGGGGCAGCGTTCTCCATTCCTGGCAATTACACCAGGTCAGCTACAGCTCGGGTGTTTCCGTCGGCTACAATGTGGTGCAGAACAGCTGGGTCAGCATCGGCTATAACTTCCTCGGCTTTACCGACAAGGATTTTTCAGCAACGAACTACACCGCACGGGGGCCATTCATCCGCTTCCGCGCCAAGTTTGACCAGAACTCGGTGCGCGACGCAGTAAACTGGATTACCCATGACTAGAGTCACCGGCGGTGGCGCTACCGCGTGGGTTCGACGGGCTGCGGACAGGCACTCCCCCCCACATTATAGTCGTAGACCAGGCGGCCGCCGTCATCCGCCCCGAACGCCATGACCCCGAGCAGGACGACGAAGAGGAGCAAAAAGACCGGCCGCCCCTTTTGGGGAAAAGGGCGGTCGAGTGTTGCCCACGTGGCGAGGATGATGGCGAACGCCATTGTCACGAGCATCAGTCCCTTGTGGTCATGGAGCAGGCCGGCCCGGACGGAACGGGCGATCCGGACCCCCGGTTCGGCCGTGAGCCCCGTTCCCGCCGCGAAGAAGGCGGCCGCCGCCGCGAGGAGCAGAAGGCAGAAGGCCGTGGTCGCCAGGAACTCCTTCCGGAGAACGAGGGCAGCAAGGTAGAAGAAGAACGCAGCGGGGAGAAAGGCGAGGGGAAAGTGCACGAAGAGGGGGTGAAGGTTCTGGAGATGCGCTATTCCCGAAAATAGGTCAACGAACATTTAGCTTCTCTTGGCCTGTCTGATCGAAAGGCACGGCTGGTGGATACCACACGTGCACGAACTAAGCTTAGCGCCCAAAACGCCGCCGTCAAGCTGGAGACGGTGCGCGAGGTGCTCCGCGTCTTTCCCGAGCTGGAACCGCAATAAGCCTGCCTTGACGATGCAGTGCTGAGAAAAAAAAGGCCTGCAGACGCAGGCCTCTTGAACCGGACGATTCAGCTCTCTTAGTCGAGCTGCTCCGTAAGGTAGCCCGCAATCCCCATCTGCTTGATCTGGTCGAGCTGGGCTTCGAGGGTGTCGATGTGGTCCTCCTCCTCCTTGAGGATCCCCTCAAGGATCTCGCGGGTGCCGTTGTCCCCCACCTCGACGGCCAGCCGGATGCTCTCGTTGTACCCCTTGATGGCTTCCTCCTCGGCGAGGCGGTCGTTCTCATGCATCTTCGCCACCTCTGCGCCGATGTGGATCTTGTTCAGATTGCTGACGATGGGACGACCGTCGAGGAAGAGAATGCGGGCAATGAGCTTCTCCGCATGCTTCATCTCGTCGATGGCCCGTTTCTCGATTGCCTTGTGGAGCCGTTCGTATTGCCAGTTGTCGCACATCTCTGCATGAACCATGTACTGGTTGATGGCAGTCAGCTCTTCTGCCAGCCGCGCGTTCAGGTGCTCGATGATTTTCTCGTTCCCTTTCATGCAAAACCTCCCTTGGGCCTCTGATGGCAAACCGGCAGGGTTCTTCAGGTGAGAAGCGCTGTCCGCCGGCATGCATTTTCTTTTAATTGAACCAGACTTCCGGCAAAGGTCAAGGGGAAGGGGGCAAGGAGCCGGCAAAAAGGGAGGGTCTCAGGAAGAAGGAACCATCGCGGAGGAGAGTCGCATCAGAGTACGTGATGGCGCAAAACGTGTCAGCTCTGGATATCCAGAGTATCCAGAGGTCGTTCGGCAACGGGAAGCAGTCCGCCACCCGTATCGGGGGCAAGGAACCGCAACAGGTCGTCGGCGCAGACCGGATGGCTGATCAGGTAGCCTTGGACCTCGTTGCACCCGAGAGCCCGCAGGTATTCCAGTTGCTCTTCCGTCTCAACCCCTTCGGCGATCACGTCGAGCCGCAGGCTGTGCGCCAGGGCAATAATCGTCCGGGAGATCGCCGCGTTGTTGTGGTCGGTGGTAATGGAATCGATGAAGGTCTTGTCGATCTTCAGTTTATCGATGGGGAAATGCCGCAGGTAGGAGAGGGAGGAATAGCCCATGCCGAAGTCGTCGATGGCGATCTTCACCCCCATGTTGTCAAGGGCGCCGAGGGTAGCGGTCGTCGTGGTCACGTTGCGGGCCAGCGCGCCCTCAGTCAGTTCCAGTTCCAGACAATGCGGCTCCAGCCCCGTCTCCTCCAGCACCCGTCTGACAATGTGCACAAGGTCCGGCTGATACAGCTGTCGGGGGGAGAGATTGACCGCCATACGCAAGGGGGTGGCGGTCGCCTCTTGGAAAGCCCGGTTCCGGGCACACGCCGTTCGGAGCACCCACTCGCTGAGCGGGACGATGAGGCCGATATCCTCCATGATCGGAACGAACTCCGCCGGCGAAACCGGGCCCAATTCCGGATGACGCCAGCGCAGCAGCGCCTCGACGCCGACGATGCGGCCACTGGCCACGTCCATCTGGGGTTGGTAGTACAGGAAGAATTCCTCGCGCTGCAGGGCGATGCGGAGGCTGTTCTCCATCATGAGACGGCTGAAAGCCCGTTCGTTGAGGCGGGGGGAATAAAAGCGATAGGTGTCGCACCCTTCATCCCGGGCACGGCACATGGCTGCATAGGCATGGCGGATGAGGGGCCCGGCGCTGGCCCCGTCGTTGGGATAGACGCTCACGCCGAGGTTGCCCGTTACCACCAGTTCCTGGCCCTGCACGACGAGCGGGTCATCCAGGGCCGCGAAAATCCGCTCGGCAACGAGCACCACGTCCTCGGCCCGGCCGGTTTCCGGCAGAAGAATCATGAACTCGTTTCTCCCGGGACGGGCGAGGACATCGCTCTCGCGCAGGCAAGCGGCAACACGGCGGGCCACTTCCCTGAGGATGAGGTCGCCGGTCTGGTGCCCCAGGTTGTCGTTGATGAGTCTCAGCCGGTCGAGGCTGAAAAAAAGAACCGCCAGCTGCCGCCCGTTGCGCCGGGCGAGGGCAACGGCCTGGCTCAGGTGATTGAAGAACAGAGTGCTGCTCGGCAGACCGGTAAGAGGATCGTAGTAGTGGGCCTTGGTCAACTCCTCTTCGACCCACTCGTACTCCCGTTTCACCGCCTCCAGCTCGGTCACTCGCCGGCGCAAGGCAGCCAACTCGGCCAGCAGCGCCTCTTTTGTCCTGCTCCCGTCCCCCATTTCCCCCCCGCTGGTTCCTGCAAAAGCTTTATCGCGCGTAGATGGGTTCAGCGTTGATGTACCATATTTCCAGCGGTTTGAACATCTTTTTCCGCTTTTCGCAGCTGCATCCGTCCATAAGGACCCCCGGTTGCAAACCCCGTTCGCGTGGTATAATTGAGTTACAATCGGAAAGGGGGAGGTAGTGCATGCGCTCGCGTTTCGTGAAACTCCTGGGACTGCCCGTCATCTTCATGCTTCTGGCATCCTGTGCTGCAACCTCCATCATCGATTCCTGGCGTAACCCCGGCCTGGTCGGTCACAGGTACCACAAGCTCCTCGTGGTGAACATCACGAGGAACGAAAACACCCGCCGGGTCCTCGAAGACGTCATGAGTGCCGAGCTCGGCCAGCAGGGGGTTACGGCAGTGCCGGGGTATACACTGATCGCGAAAGATGAGAAGGCCAGCAAGGAGGTCATGGAACGGGCGGTCAAGACGTCCGGGGCGGAGGGGGTACTCACCATCCAGACGATCAAGGTGGAACAGCAAGCCGGCTACCAGCCGGGCTACGTCGAAAGCTACCCCAATTTCTGGTACCCGCCCGCCTTTCCCGCGTGGAACCTGTACGGCTATTACGGATCGACGACCTACTATGAACCGCCGACCACCTATACGTACGAGGTCGCCACCATCCAGGCAAACCTCTTCGACGTGGCCAGCGGCAAACTTATCTGGGCGGCGACGCTCCAATCCTCCGAGCCCGGCAACATCACCTCCGTCAGCAAGGATCTGGCCCGGCTCGTTATTGAGAAGCTGATCAAGGAGGGACTGATCTGACCACGTCAGGGAGGGGTGAGAGCATGACAAAGCGGTTCTTCATCGTAACGTTGGTGGCAGCTGCAACCTCACTGGCCGCTGCCGGTGAAATGAACTGGAACTTCGACAAGGACAGCGCCGGCATGGCACCGGCGGGCTTTTACCGGACGGCGGGGCAGTGGGTGGTGAAGGCCGATGCCACGGCACCGTCCAGGCCGAATGTCCTGGCCCAGATGGCCCGCAGCTCCACCGACACCTTCAACCTCGCCCTTGTCGCCGCCTCGCGCTACCGCAACCTGGACCTGGCGGTAAGGATGCGCGCCATCGACGGCACGACTGACCAAGGGGGCGGCCTCGTATGGCGCGCGCAGGACTCGCGGAACTACTACGTCGCCCGCTACAACCCGCTAAGCCGTGACTACCTGTTGTACAAGGTCCACAACTACGGCCGCGTCGAACTGGCCCATGCGGGGATAGAAAGCACTCCCGGTTGGCACACCCTCCGCGTCGCCATGACGGACGACCACATCGAATGCTACTTTGACGGGAAAAAATACCTGGACGTGCGGGACACCACCTTCCGGGAGGCGGGCCAGATCGGCCTGTGGACCAAGGCGGATGCCGTGACCTACTTTGACGACCTGACGGTCAGCGCGAAATAAACGCCCTGTTCATGCACCCCGTTCCCTGAGAAACTCCCCGAGAATCCTCCCCGTGTGCGATCCCTTCCTGACCTGCGCCACATCCTCCGGCGTCCCCCGGGCCACGACCCGGCCGCCGCCGTCTCCCCCCTCAGGGCCAAGGTCGATCACCCAGTCGGCCTCGGCGATGACGTCCAGGTTGTGTTCGATGACCACGACTGTGTTCCCAGCCGCCACCAGGCGGTGGAGGACGCGGACAAGCCGCTCCACATCGGCCATATGGAGGCCGATGGTGGGCTCATCGAGGAGATACAGGGACCTGGAACCAGCGACCCGGGACCGACGATCCGCGTCAGCCGGCTTCGCCTTGGCCAGCTCGGTCACCAGCTTGATCCGCTGTGCCTCCCCGCCCGAGAGAGTGGGGCTCTGCTGGCCGAGGGTCAGGTAGCCGAGCCCCACCTCCTGGAGGAGGCTCAAGGGACGCTGGATCGAGGGGTGGGCGGCAAAGAAGGGGACAGCCTCGTCGACGCTCATGGCGAGGACCTCGCCGATACTCTTCCCCTTGAAGCGGACCATGAGGGTCTCGGGGGTGAAGCGGGCCCCACCGCACGCCTCGCACGCCACCTTCACGTCGGGGAGAAAGCTCATCTCGATGGTCTTCATCCCCTGCCCCTCGCACTCCCCACAACGTCCACCCGCGACGTTGAAGGAGAAGCGGGACGGGGTGTAGCCCCGCATCCGCGCCTCGGGAGTGCCGGCAAAGAGCTTGCGCACGGCATCCCAGAAGCCGACATAGGTGGCGGGGCAGGAGCGGGGGGTCTTGCCGATGGGGGTCTGGTCCACCTCCAGCACCCGGCCGATCTCCTCCCACCCGCGGATATCCCGGCAACCCCGCAGGGGCGCGGCATGCTGCGCCCCTGCCTTTTTACGCCCCCCGTCCAGAAGCAGCTGGAGGTTCCGGTGGAGCACCTCGCGCACGAGGGTGCTCTTGCCGCTCCCGGACACGCCGGTCACGCAGACGAGCCGGCCGAGGGGGATCTCCGCGGTAAGCTCCCGCAGGTTGTGGAGTGAGGCGCCGACCACGGTGAGCAGCGGCTCGTCCTTTCCCGGAGAGGGCCGGCGCGGTGCCAGGGGATGGCGCAGGGGGTGGGCGAGAAACTGCCCGGTCACCGACTCGGGGGCCGCCATCACCTCGGGCAGGGTCCCCGCGGCCACCACCCGGCCGCCGTTCACCCCGCCGCCGGGACCGAGGTCGATCACGTGCTCGGCGCGGCGGATCGTCTCCTCGTCGTGCTCGACCACCACCACCGTATTCCCCTTTCCTTCGAGCCGGGCGAGGGTGGCGAGGAGCATCCGGTTGTCCCGGGGATGGAGGCCGATGGTCGGCTCGTCGAGGATGTAGCAGACGCCGCGCAGGTTGGAGCCCAGCTGGGCGGCAAGGCGGATCCGCTGGGCCTCACCGCCGGAAAGGGTGGGGGCCGCCCGGTCGAGGGAGAGATAGGCGAGTCCAACCTCCGCGAGGAAGGCGAGCCGCACCTCAATCTCGGCCACGAGGTCGCGGGCGATGGCCGCTTCGCGCCCCGCAAGGTCGAGCCCCCGGACGAAGCCCGCCGCCTCGGTCACGGAGAGTGCCGTGATCTCGGCGATGTTCTTCCCCCGGAAGCGGACCGCGAGGGCCTCCCGGTTGAGGCGTGCCCCGCCGCAAGCGGGACAGGCCCGTTCCTCCCCCTCCCACCACTCGTTCCACCAGATCTCCTCGCCGCTCTGCTCGGCATCGAACCCGGGGAGCACCAGCCCCGTGCCGAAGCAGCGGGGACACCAGCCGTGCTTCGAGTTGTAGGAAAAAAGCCGCGGGTCCGGCTCGGGGAAGCTGCGACCGCAGGAGGTGCAGGCACGCAGCGTGGAGAAGAGCATCTCCTCCCCGCCTTCGACCGCCACCCGCACCGCCCCCTTGCCGAAGGCGAGGGCCCGGCCGAGGAGCGCCCGCAGCTCCCCCTCTCCCGACGGCGTCACCGCCGCCTCGCCGACAGGGAGCTCGATGGTGTGCTCCCGAAAACGGTCGAGGCGCGGCCAGGGCACCGTCGGGGTCATGACCCCGTCCACGCGCAGCTGGTCGATCCCCTTCCCCTGCGCCCATTTTGCCAGGTCCGTGTAGTACCCCTTGCGGGCCACGACGAGGGGAGCGAGAAGGAGGATGGTGCGATCGCGGAAATCGCGCGCCAGGCGTGCCACGATGGCGTCCGGGGTCTGGGGGGTGATGGGGAGGCCGCAGTCGGGGCAGTGCTGCACCCCGAGCTTCACAAACAGGAGCCGCAGGAAGTGGTAGATCTCGGTGAGGGTCGCCACGGTGCTCTTGCGGCCACCCCTGCTGGTCCGCTGCTCGATGGCCACCGTCGGCGGGATGCCGAGGACCGCATCCACGTCGGGACGGGAGGCGGGCTGAACGAACTGGCGGGCGTAAGCGTTGAGGGACTCCAGGTAGCGGCGCTGCCCTTCGGCGAAGAGGATGTCGAAGGCGACCGTGCTCTTGCCGCTGCCGGAAACACCCGTGATGACCGTGAAGCACTCCCGGGGGACGGTGATGTCCACGTTCCGGAGGTTGTGCTCGCGGGCACGGTGGATCCGGATCGCCTTTTCCCCGGCGGGCGCCGGCCGGAGGGAATGGGCGGGCTTGCGGCGCGAGGAGCGGACGAGGGTCGCCAGTTGTTCGTCGTACTCCTTGAGCGCACGGCCGGTGTGGCTCTCCGGGCAGGCCACCGCCTCGGCCGGGGTTCCGGTACAGACCACGCGCCCACCCGCCTCCCCTCCCTCGGGGCCGAGGTCGATCAGCCAGTCGGCGGCGCGGATGACGTCCAGGTTGTGCTCGATGACGACCAGGGAGTCCCCGGCGGCGAGGAGCCGGCGGAAGGCGGCGAGGAGTCGGGCGATGTCCTCAAAGTGGAGCCCGGTGGTCGGCTCGTCGAAGAGAAACAGGGAACCGGAACCCGGGACCGGAGACCTGGAAACTCTTTTCCGGTGCGCCTCGGCCAGGTGGCCGGCGAGCTTCAGGCGCTGGGCCTCTCCGCCGGAGAGGGTCGGTACCGGCTGCCCCAGGCGGAGGTAGCCAAGCCCCACCGCTTCGAGGGGCTCAAGCCCACGCAGCACCTCCGGCCGCCCGGCGAAGAAGGCAACCGCCTCGGTAACGGTCATCTCCAGGACATCGGCCACCGAGACCGGCTTCTCCCCTTCGGGGTCAAAGAGGCTCACTTCGAGGACCTCGGGGCGGTAGCGCTTGCCGTCGCAGTCGGGACACCGGAGGTAGACGTCGGCGAGGAACTGCATCTCCACGTGCTCGAAGCCGTTGCCGCCGCACGTGGGGCAGCGGCCGCTCCCGGCGTTGAAGCTGAAGGTGCCGGCGGTGTACCCCCGTTCCTTCGCCAGGGGCTCGGCGGCAAAGAGCTTGCGGATGGGATCGAAGGCCCCCACGTAGCTCGCCGGGTTGGAACGGGTGGTGCGGCCGATGGGAGACTGGTCGACCATGACCACCTCGGCGAGCCGTTTGTGCCCCCTGATCCCGCGACAGGCCCCCGGCGCCTCGGTCGGCCTGCCGAAGCGCTTCAGGAGTCCCCGGCAGAGGATCTCCTCGACGAGGGTGGACTTTCCCGAGCCGGAGACGCCGGTGATGCAGACCAGACGGTTGAGGGGAATCCGGACGTCGATCCCTTTCAGGTTGTGGGCGGAGGCGCCGAGGATTTCGAGAAACCCCTCCCCACCCCTCCCCTTGTCACGGGAGGGAGCCGGAGCTCCCCTCCCGTCGTCCACCCTCTTCTTCCCGGAAAGGTACGCCCCGGTGAGGGAATGTTTCGCCCGCAGGAGCTCCGCCGGCGTGCCGTAGAAGACCATCTCGCCCCCCCGTTCGCCGGGGCCGGGGCCGAGGTCGAGGATGCGGTCGGCGGCAAGCATCATCTGGGGATCGTGCTCCACGACAAGGAGGGTGTTCCCGGCGTCGCGCAGCCGCCGGAGCACCCCGATCACTCGCCCCATGTCGCGGGGGTGGAGGCCGACGGAGGGCTCGTCGAGGACGAAGAGGGCGTTGACCAGCGAGGTGCCGAGGGCCGTGGTGAGGTTGATCCGCTGCACCTCACCGCCGGAGAGGGTGCGGGACTGGCGGTCGAGAGTGAGGTAGGAGAGCCCCACCTCGGCGAGGTAGCCGAGCCGGGTGCGGATCTCGTCGAGGAGAAGCCGGGCCGCCTCGTCGAGGGGGGCGGGAAGGCGCAGATGGGCGAAGAAGGCCAGACAGCGGTCGATGGGGAGGAGCATCACGTCGTGGATAGTGAGTCCGGGAAGCTTCAGGAGGACCTTGGTCATGAAGGTCGCCTCCACCGGCTGGAAGCGTTGCGCCGGGGAAAGGACCCGGTCGGCTTCCTCCCTCGTCCCCAGGCGCCAGAGGAGCGCCTCCGGCTTGAGGCGTGCACCCCCGCAGGCGGGACAGGGGGTGTAGGCTCTATACTTGGAGAGGAGAACGCGAATGTGCATCTTGTAGCTCTTCGTTTCGAGCCAGTCGAAGAAGCGCCGCGCCCCGTACCAGAGCCCCTCCTCCCACGACCCCTCCCCCTCGATGATCCACTCCCGCTGCGCCGGGGAGAGCTTTCGCCAGGGAACGTCGACCGGGACCCGGCGCTTCTTCGCGAACTTCAGCAGGTCGTCCTGGCACTCCCGGTAGCTCTCCGTCTGCCAGGGACGCACAGCCCCCTCCGCCAGGCTCTTTCCCTCGTCGGGGACGACGAGGCCGTAGTCGATGCCGATCACCCGGCCGAAGCCGCGGCAGGTCCCACAGGCGCCGATGGGGGAATTGAAGGAGAAGAGGTTCGGCTGGGGATCGCCGTAGAAAATGTCGCAGTCGGGGCAGTGGAGGTCGCTGGAAAAGCGCCACGGCTTTCCCGGCGCGCCGCCGGCAGCGAGGGGGTAGACGGTGACCCGCCCCCGACCGACCGCAAGGGCCGCTTCCAGGGCTTCCACCAGCCGCGCCCGGCTGCCCGGGGCAAGTGGCGCCCGGTCCTGGACCACCTCCAGCGTTCCTTCTTCCTCCCGATGGATGCGGGTATACCCCTGGCCGGCCAGGAACCCCTTCACCTCCCCGGCGGTGAAGTTCGCCGGAACTGGCACCGGGAAAGTGACCAGGACCGACGCGGTCGCATTCCCCCCCGTACGGTCAAGCAGCTCATCGGCAATGGCATCGGGAGTGTCCCGCGTAACAGGGCGCCCGCAGCCGCGGCAGTAAAGGCGTGCTGCCCGCGCGAAGAGAAGCTTCAGGTGGTCGGTGAGCTCGGTCATGGTGCCCACCGTGGAGCGGGAGGTGCGCACCGGATTGGTCTGGTCGATGGCGATGGCGGGGGGGATCCCCTCGATCCGGTCGACCCGGGGGCGGTCCATCCGTTCGAGGAACTGGCGGGCATAGGGGGAGAAGGTCTCCACGTAGCGGCGCTGCCCCTCAGCGTAGACCGTGTCAAAGGCGAGCGACGACTTTCCCGACCCGGAAACACCGGTGACCACGGTGAGCTCCCCGAGGGGAAGGTCTATATCGAGCCCCTTCAGGTTGTTCTGGCGGGCGCCCTTGATGGAAATGGAATCGTTGGCCATGGGGAGATATTTGGCGAATTAACATTCGAGATGACGCCAAGACAAAGTATAGCAGGAAGCAGACATTTGGCGAGCGATACGGCGTGGATCGGCGGTTGGCTGCGAAAGGGGGTTCATGTGCAGACCGCCGTCCGGCACTGCGAAACACGCATCAGGCGGAGGCGACACAAAAATGGCCTGCGGGCAGCAGGCCATCATGATGGTGGTGAGGGTTCCTCTAGGAGGTGCTCTTCCCTTGGAGGGAGACGCGGGAGTGACAGGTGCTGGCCTTGCAGAGCGCATCGACGAAATCTTCGCACTTGAGGCAATGCATCTTCACCGCTTCGCCCCTTCGCTCCGGTCCGGCGTACTCCGCCCCCCGCTTTGCGCGCACCGGATCCTTGCCGACCTCCACCCAGCCGCTCGAACGGCGGAAGGAAATGATGCCGCCGGTCTCGATCAACTCGTCAAGATCATCATTGCGGACATAGCCAAAGGTCTTGTTTTCGAACTGCACCATGATCGCCATGCTCGTACCCTCCCGATCCCCTCACCCCTTCCGGACATTGGAAAACTGGTAGTATCAATCTAGCATAGCCACGAAGTGGCAAGCAATAAAAATTTAAGGGATGAGCGATGTCAAGGAAGATTCGCTTCCCCACCCGGGGGAGGAATGGGTTAGTTTATGATCGCCCTGAACGAGATGGTGAAGTTGGGATTGCCACCACCGCTTGTCCCGTTAAACTGTCCGGCAGGGACTACCTTCAGATAACGGACGAGCGGGTCTGAATTATTTGCTCCCGGAACCGGGGTATAATTCCAGCTGCTGCCGTCCCGGGAAAAGAAAACCTGATCCGTTCCGTCGTTATACACTCCACAGTTAAAGGTGAGCCCGCTTGCCGGGGTGCCGTCGACACAAGAAACGGGACTACCATTGACGATCATTGCTACCGAGGACGGAAGTGCGTCGCTGATCACCAGCGAATTCCCGTCTGTCGCACCATTACCGAAGTTGGTGACCAAAAGGGTATATTCGAGCAGTGCACCCGGCACGTTCTTCGGGTTGGAAGTGCCGTTTACCGGGTCCGAAATCGGACGAACCGACTTGAGTATAGTGATACTGGGTGCGGGCGCTTTCTGGAAGGTGGCAACAACCGAAGGATTGCCGCTGTTGTACGATAGCCATGAAGGAGCGGCGTACGTTACGGTCACGGTGCCGTCGTGGGCCGACTTCGGCGCGGCGAGGTACAGGGGGTTCGCCGGGTCAGTGACCCCCTGTATCATTTTCCCTGAGCCGTTCGCCCAGGTATCCCCGGCCAGGAGATTGCCCGTCCAGTTACTCAGGGAGACGTTGGCCGAACCGTAGGTGGTGCAATAGTCGTTATCGGTGATGACGAACTGACCGGGGGAGTAGTCAATGTCGTCGTACCACTGGACCCCGATGGGGATGTTGAGGGGAAGGGTGGCCAAACCGACGGGGGCGGGTGGAGGAAATTCGAGCTGGCCGAAGATGAAGAGGTCGCCGGAGTCGAAGTCGATGCCGTTGCCACTCGTGCCGTCGAACGTTACCGCGCCGGTGGAAAGGATGGTGCCGTTACCGCTGACCGCCGACTCGGAGGAATCCTGAACGTTGACCGCAAGGGAGATGTCGGCGTTGAAGGTCCCCTGGGGGGTGAGCGGGGTCCGGGTGAAGGATAGGAGGTCGGCGCCGTTGGCGGTGACTATCCCTGCACCGCCCCCGCTCGGGGCGGCGGTCGGCGTCTGGAGCTGCGAGGTGAGGGGGGGCGGCGTATCCGGCGGAATCGGGGTATTGACGTATGTCTGCGTCACATCCGCGGCCGGGTTGATCTTCCAGAGGGTGCCGCTGTAGTTGGCGGTCGTTGCGTTCGCCGCATTCTGGGCCGTGACCAGGAGTTGCGGCGTCGTGGCGTAGCCGAACTGCTGGCCGATGTAGGTGAAGGCGCGGGCGGTATCGGGTGAAACCGGAGTGGAACAGCTTGCGTCGGTCGTGTTGAATGTCCTGAAAATCGGTGCGTTATTTGCGGCGAGGACGAAGTGGTCGGGAACGAAGCGACCGACACCCAAGGCGCCACCCCCTTGGGGAACCGGGTAAATCGCCGGGCTGACGGGATCTCCGGTATCGTCGGAGGCAAAGGCGAGGTCATGCAGCGCCAGGCTGAAGGTCCCGGCCTCGCTGTAGGCGGCGGTCGCGGTCTGGACGACGCCGGGACCGGTGACAGTCCACGTCCCCGCGTTGAGGGCGCCGTTGACGCACCCCGTGGGGAGTTGGCAGGCGAGGGTCTGCACCGCCGGACTCGGAGTGTAGTTGACGGTATAGTTGCCGGTGACGGCCGGTGTGGCGGCGCCGTTGTAAGCGGTCACCGTGATGGTGAACGGCTGACCCGCCTTGTGCACTGCTCCCCCCGCGGCGGCCGTGTTGGCGAGGGCGCGGGTGGTGCCGGCGGTCTGCCAGTTTCCGTCGGTCACGGCGACCGCGAGAAAACTCGGCCGGATCGCGAAGACGTCGTCCGAGCAGACGACTGTCGTCGGCGTTCCGCTCGCCGGGTAGGTGACCCGGACCCGTGATTCTCGCCAGACATCGGCCACCGCGGCGAAATTGACCGTGGAACGGCCATTGGTGATAGGCGCGGACGATACAGTCTGAAGAACCGTGTAATCGGCCGAGTTGGTAGGGCAACTGTTGGCGCCGACGGAAATTCCCGTCCTGGTGCTGCCGAGGATCTCGACCTTCACAGAGTCGTTGAAGCTGGTGTTCACCGTGTTGGTGGTGGTGTTCACGGCGATTACGTCGAGCCCGAAGGGGACCCCGGCGATCTTGGTCCCGATGTAGCCGTTAACGGTACCGGCAGGCAGTGAGCTTTCGAAGACGTTGAAGTCGCCGACGGTCCCAACGCTGAAGGAGTTGCTCGTTCCGGTCGCCGTCCCGCTTGTCTGGGTCGCCGTGATGGTCCAGGTCCCGGCGTTGGAGATAGTCACGCTCTGTGTCAGCACCCCTCCCGTGAAGCTGGCCGTCGTGCCCCCTCCTGCATCGAGGGTGCCGGTGGAGGTGATAGTGACCGTGCCGGTAAAGCTCGTGAATGTTGTATTGGCGGAGGTCTGGGCAGTGATCAGGATGGAGAAGGGAACGCCAGTGGTCTGGTTCGGGATCGAACCGCCGCCGGTGGCTTGCACCGTGAAGTGGTCGAGGATGGGGTTCACCGTGACAGCAGCGCTGCCGGTGATGGTCGGGATGGTATAGTCGGTGACCGTGATGGTGAAGGAGCCGAAGTTCGAGTAGGCGAGGCTCCAGGGGGTAAGGACACCGTTCACAAAGGTGCCGGTGGTACCGCTGCCGGCCGAGAGGGTCCCGGTGGAGGAAACCGTCACTTTTCCCCCGTAGCTGGTTACGGTTGCGCCGCTGCTGTCCACAGCCCGTATCTGGACATTGAACGGCGTTCGTTGCATCTGGGCCGGGAGGGATCCGCCCCCCACCGCCTCGATAACGAAATGGTCCAAGGATGAAGGCGCCAGGGCAACCATCTGTCCGACGGCGTTGCCGGAACCGGCGAGCTTTGCCCCTTTTCTGACGGTTGCCGTCCTGGTGCCGGTGGCTCCGGCAGCGGTCAGAAGCTGGTAGCCAGCGCCGTCGGCAACGTTCGTCCCCCCGTTGTTCAGGGAATACTGGCCGGTCAAAGGCGAGTTGGCCGTGATGGTGGTGTTGCTGGCGCCTGCAAAGAAGGCCAGCAGCATGGTGTTGGCAACGGTGGCGGTGATCGATGGAGCCGTAATGCTGCCGTTCACGCCTCCCTGGGTCTGGGCGCCGGAAGCGTTGATGATGGCCGCGGTGTTGCTGGTCACCCCCCGGTAGAGGGCGAGTCCGGCGGCCACGACCCGCGCAGGGGAAATGGTCCAGGTGTAGGAGGCCGGCTCGCTGTCGGTAGCGACTTTGTAGTAGATGTACTGGGTCAGGCCGTTGGACGTCGCGAAAACCTGGGTCCAGCCGGCGGGAGGAGTGATGGCGATGCCGGTCCCCTTGATGGTGATCTGGGCTACCAGGACGTCAGTCACTCGGGTCGCGGCGGGCTTGGTGAGGGAGAATGACGTTACGTTCCCGCTTGCGGACGTGTAGGTGATGCTCCCCTGGTAAGTGATGGTGGCGCCGTGCACAGCCGGGGCGAGCAATGAGTGAGCCAACAGAAGTAACGCCAGTGCCAGGCTTACCAACATCGGTTGAAGGCCTGTGCTCTGCTTCATTTCTGGCATCTCCTCTTTGGGCAGGTTATCTGCACCGACAAGCGGATCGTTCTTTACGATTGCCGCTGTGAGAAACAGAATCGCTCATTAAAAGCCTTTCTGTCAAGTTCAAAAGGGGTTTCCCACGCAAAAAAACTGGGCATAGAAGTGGACTGATTCCAGGGACGAACTCAGATCTAACGCGACATGTCACAAGTCGGCGAGTATTTTATCGACAGCGGCACCGATATCCCGCACCAAAACGGCGTCGGAATGGCCGGTCTTCCCCTCATCCCCCTGCCGGTACTTGCCGGTCTGCACGAGGACACCGCGCAGGCCCGCTGCCAGTGCTCCTCCCACATCCGACACGGCGTCATCACCCACCATGACCACCTCGTCCGGGCGGCACCCCAGCTCCGCGACGGCGCCGAGGAAGAATCGGGGCGACGGCTTTCCCAGCACGAGCACTTCGGTTTCGGCGGCATATTCCAGCGCGGTGACGAACGGCCCCGCATCCAGTTCGAGGCTGTCCGCACCCTGGAAATAGCGCGTCTTGCCGGTGGCGAGAAGGGGCCTGCCGTTCTTCAGGAGCTGGAAGGCCCGATTGAGATTGGCATAGGTAAAGGCGTACTGGGCAAAACCGACAACGACGGCAGTGGGGTCCTCCTGGGACAGATCGGCGAACTCCGGGGCCAGATCGGGGTGAATGAGGAGAAACGGCCGCAGGGCGTGCTGCTCGAGGTAGCGGTGGACCGCCAGCGGCGCGGTGAAGATATGTGCGGCCGGCACCTCGAAACCGAACCGCAGCAGATCCTCGTGCAGCATCTGCCGGGTCTTGCGCGAGGTGTTGGTCACGAACCGGAAGGGAATGCCTTCCCGCTGAAGCCGCCGGATCGCCTCCGCCGCCCCGGGAATGGCGCGGTCACCGATGTGGACGGTGCCGCTGAGATCGATGAGGATGCCTTTAACCATGGGTTACCCGAAATCACTCGTTTAAATTTTCGTCAGGCCTTCACGCACACCACATACTTCAGATAGCGTCCCTCAGGGAAGCTGACCGGGTAGGGGAAATCCTCCGGCTGCCCCGACAGGGTGACGACCCGCAGCTCGCTCCCCGCCTCCAGGGCGCCGCGACGCAGTTCCTTGAGGTAATCGGCCACATCCACCTTCTGGTGATTGGAGGAGGCGATCAGGAGCCCCCCCTCTCGCAGCAGTGAGAGCGCTGCGGCAACCAGCTCGGCAGTGCCGCCGCGAGTGGTGAAGCGGCTGCTCGCCGTGGTTGAAAAAGACGGCGGATCCATGACGACGATGTCGTAAGGGTTCCCCCGCTGCACCAGTTCGTGCAGAACCTCTCGACAGTCGCCGACGATGAATTCGTGGCGTTTCGGGTTGAGCCGGTTGGCCCCGAAGTTCGCCCGCCCCCAATCAGTATAGGCAGGCGAGGCATCGACGCTGGTTACCAGGCTCGCCCCTGCCGCCGCGGCCGCCACGGAAAACGCGGCGGTGTACGCAAACAGGTTCAGCAATCGTTTTCCCCTGACCCGGGGCATCAGATCGCGGCGGTTCTTGCGCTGGTCGAGAAAGAGCCCGGTATTGAGCCCCCGCTCCAGGCTCACCAGGAAATTCAGGCCATTTTCCTGTACCGGCAGGAGAGGAGGCGCGGCGGTGCCGGCCAGAAGCCGACCGTAGCTTTTCGTGTCGCTCACCGCCTCCAGTTCTCGGGTATTCCGCGGCCGAAACTTTTCGTAGATCCCCACCGGCTCCCGCAGTTCCTGGAGAGCCTGGGTGACCAGAGGGAGGTGCGGCCGCCACCCCGTGCAGTAGAGCTGCACCATGAGGTAGTCGCCATAGCAATCCACCGTAAGGCCGGGCAGACCGTCTCCTTCACCATTCACCAGCCGGTAGGCATTGCTGTCGCCCAGATCCGCATAGTCCCGACGCAGCTGAATAGCCGCCTGCAGGCGCTTGCTGATCCAGGACCGGTCAAGCCGCATCCGTTCCCTGGTCAACACCCGGGCCACCACCCGCTCGGCAGGATCGAGTAGCGCCGTGGCGAGAAAACGCCCCTGGTCGTCGGTCAGGTCCACGAGATCACCGGCCTGGCCTGCAGGCCACCGTTTCGTATAGGCGTCGGCGATAATCCACGGATGTCCCAACCCGATCATCCGTACCGATTCGGGGCCAACCGTCCTCTTTTCCTTTTTTTGCATCATACGAATCCTCAGGGTGGAGCACTCCAGCGGTGGCGGCATTCAACATCGATCAACGTGCACTGTAACACATCCCGGCTGATATTTCCCCCCTTTTGAGGTCTGCCCGGGCAGCAATCGACACCGGCAGCCGCACCGCCCGGCCATGGCAGGCCTGTCCGTCAGGGGCACACCAACGTGTCCTTTTCCCCGCAATTGGCGGGAAATATCGCCGACAGCCGTGGAATTTAACTTGACAATGCGACGGGAATGTTGGTAGGTTGAATAAATATCCGCGGATCTCCCCGGATAGAATTCAACAGAGAAAGTCTCAGGAGAAGGTACAGTACATGGTAAACGGCACGGTAAAATGGTTCAACGACAGCAAGGGATTTGGTTTTCTGGAGCAGGAAAACGGTGAAGACGTTTTCGTGCATTTTTCCGCCATCACGGGCAACGGGTTCAAGTCCCTGGCTGAAGGCGATAGGGTGACGTTCGAGGTGGTCAAGGGCCCGAAGGGTCTGCAGGCCGCCAACGTAACCAGAGCGTAAGGACACGCGCTTCATTGCGACGAAAAAAGCCCCGGCGAAAGCCGGGGCTTTTTTTGTGAAAGCCGTTTCCCTCACCGGCCAACTCCCCGCCCTGCCTACTGGCAGCTCCCTCCCTCGCCTTCCCGGGTGATGAGCCGTACCTGGCGCTCGTAGAAGAGGTAGTAGTAGGCCCAGTTCAGGAGAACGAAGAGCCGGTTGCGAAAGCCGATCAGGTAGTAGAGGTGGAGGCCGAGCCAGACAAGCCAGGCGAGGTACCCGGAGAAGTTTTTCCCGGCAACGGTAGCCACGGCGGCACTCCGGCCGATGGTGGCCATGGTTCCCTTGTCGTGAAAGCGAAACGGTGGAAACGGCTTGCCGAGGTGACGGGCGAGAATTGCCCGTCCCGCATAGTCCCCCTGCTGCATCGCCACCGGAGCGACCATGGGGAGCGGCACTCCGCCCTGTTCCACGTAGGCGAGGTCGCCGATCACGAACACCTCCGGGTGCTCCGCCAGGGTCAGGTCGGCTGCCACCGGGATGCGCCCGCCGGAGGTCCGGGGGACGGGGAGCGCATCGGCCAGCGGTGCGGCCCGGACCCCCGCCGACCAGAAGAGGGTATGGGCAGGGATCGCCGTACCGTCGTGCAGCATCACCCGTTCCGGCTCCGCAGCAGTCACCCGCGTGTCGAGGAGCACCTCCACCCCCATCCGTTTGAGCTTTTCCAGGGCATACCGCTGCAGTTCCTCCGGAAGCGCAGCCAGCAGCCGGTCGGTCGCCTCGGCCAGGATGATGCGGGGTTCGCTGACCCGCAGCTCGGGATAGTCCTTCGCGAGCACGAAGCGCGCCAGCTCCGCCATGGCACCGGCGAACTCCACGCCGGTCGGCCCCCCTCCGACGATGACGAAGGTAAGGAGCGCCCGGCGCTTGGCCGGGTCCGTCTCCCGGGCGGCCCGCTCGAAGGAGCCGAGGATCTGGTTGCGCAGCTCAACGGCATGACCGAGCATTTTCAGGTCGCGGGCATGGCGTTCGATGCTCGCCAGGCCGAAGAAGTTCGTGACGCTCCCGGCGGCCAGGACCAGGTAGTCGTAGTCGATGGTGCCACCGGCAATGAAGAGGCGACGGTTGGCCAAATCGGCGCCGCACACTTCGGCGAGGCGGAAATGTACCCCTTCCCAGCGGCGCACCATCGCCCGGATCGGGTAGGCGATCGACTCCTGCTCCAAGCCAGCCGTCGCCACTTGGTAGAGAAGGGGTTGGAAGAGGTGGTAGTTCTGCCGGTCGAGCAGCATCACCTCCATCCCCTGCCCCGCCAGGGCGCGGGCCGCCCGCAGCCCGCCAAACCCCACGCCGACGATCACCACCCGTTTCATTCCCCGTGCACCCCTTTGCGTTGTCGTGCCCACTCTCAGCTTCAACAGTAACACAGGCGACGGCAAGTGCAAACGCCGGTGAAAGGGCAGTGGGCTACTTGCCAGGGCAACTGTAGCCGTAGGCGGCGGAGTCGAGGGTATCGTCGCCGGTGCGGAAGACGGCAATGAGGGTAACACAAGGGGCGAGGGACGCCTGGAGCTCACGCGAACCGAGGGTGCGGCCGGTCTCCCGGGCGCCGGGGAAGCGTCGCATAAATTCCCTGCCACTGGCAGGCAGTTCGGCGGAGGCACCGGTGACGAAAAGGACAAGGATTCCTTTATCGTCGAAGAAGAGCTGGTACAGGGTCCCGGGCGGCGCATAGAACCGCTTCGGCGCAAGGGTGGCTTCCCCGACGGTGACCGTTGCGCCGCTCCGGCGCTCCGGACCCAGCCCGGCACCTGCCGTGTCGAACAGGCGCCGGGCCTCGTCCACGGTCGTCCGGCCGAGTTCGAGTTCGCCGATCGCCTTGCCGCTCGCCAGCCGCACCGTGACACCTTCCGGGCGGGGGTTGGGAGCCGGCGTCTCCGGTGTCTTCATCTTGCCTGCGGCGGGTGCCGCCGAAGTAGCGACAGGAGCCTGCGGTATGAGGGGGGAGACGGAGATGGCCACCCGCCCCGCCGGCGCGTGGGGGACCTCTGCCTCGTTCGCTGACGACAGCGCCGTCCCGCTGTATGCCGGCAGGAACATCGGCACCGTTCCGGCGGTCGAGACGGCGGTTTTTCCCCGGAGGAGTTCGTCGGTTGTCAGGACGACGAGGTAGCGCTCGTCCCGGTTGTCGGCGGTAAAGGTCAACCCTCCCTCGAGTTTGTACCCGAGCCCTCCCGTCTCCCGCAGCGTCTCGAGAAGGTCCGCCCGCTCCAGGGAAAAGGTCCCCGGTCCTGTTGTGCGCACCACGCGGCGCTGCTCGTCGAGGGTGATGAGCTGGGGAAAGAAAAGGTAGGCCGACTTGAGGCGGTCCCCGACGAGGAAGCTGCGGACGGTCACCCGGTAGGGATACGGCCCCTGCGGCAGGGCAAAGGCCCGGAAGTAGCTCTTCCCCGTGGTGAACCGGTAAGCGGGAGCCCCATCGCTGAGATCGAAGCTCTTCTTGTCGCCCGCCTGGAGAGGCTCAACGGGAAGGTCTGCCAGCGAGGCGCAACAGAGCGGGGCATCGCCGTACTGGCGGACGGCCGTGCCGTAGGAAGTGGTGCACGATTGCAGGAGCAGGGCCGCGCCCAGAAGGAGCAGCTGCCACAGCGCCCGGCGGTAGGGAGCTGCGACAGTCCCCGGCGGCAAGAGAGCATGACCGGCTGCATTACAAGCTGTGTGCCGACGAGACGGGGTGCGAAGTCTGCTCATGGGCCTTCCCTCCTTTTCCGGAGAGTGTACCCAAGAGCGCCGGTGAAGTAAAGGAGAAAGGGACTGCGCAAAATCGTGGGCATTCCTTCTGCAATCTGGTACTATGGGGGTTACCGGCGGGAACGTCGGGAAAAGGAGGCTGTCATGGGTAGAGAGTTGTATGTGGGGAACCTTCCGTACGAGACCAGTGAGAATGACCTGCGGAGGCTTTTTGCCGTGGCGGGGACCGTGAGCACGGTCCACCTGATCACCGATCCCCAGAGCGGCAAGTCCAAGGGATGCGGGTACATCAAAATGGCGACCGCCGAGGCCGCCAAGGAGGCGATCAATTCCCTGGACGGCGCTCTCGTCGATGGACGGCTTATTGCCGTCAGCGAGGCCCGGCCGCAGAAGCCGAAAGAGCGCCCTTTCGGCGGCGACCACAGGAAGCGCGGCACGCCCGCTACCTCCAGGCGGGGACGCTGATCCGGGTCCGGGGTAAGCTCATCGTTCCCCGGCGAAGAACTTCCTGACGTCCCTCCCCATCTGCCGGAACGCCGCACCGGTCTTTCGCCCCGTCTCCCTGAACCATTCGCCCGTGGCCCGGCCAGCCTCTTTCCCCGCATGCCCGGTTTCCCGGCCCACTTCCCGGAAGCCCTGGCCGATCTCGCGTCCACCCCTTTTGAAGCCCTCGCCGATCTCTTTTCCCCCCTGCTTGAAATCCTGGCCGATCTCCCGCCCCTTCTCCCTAGGGGCGCTGTCGGCCCAACCCGGCGCAGCCAGAGCGAACGTCACAATAACCACAACCAGCAATTTCACCATGAACCGCTCCTCCTTTTCGACGTCCGGGAAAGTCTACCATGTAAAGGGAAACGGCGTCAAAGGAACGCGACGCATCGATGGGAATGACGGCTACCGGTGCCGGTTCAGCTCATTTGAAGATCTCGGCGAAGAAATCCTGCATCGCCTGCCACGAGCGCCGGTCCGCCGCCTCGTTGTAGGCCACTCCCTTGATTCCCGCCTTGCCGGCATCGGGGTTGGTGAAGCTGTGAACCGCCCCGCCATAGAAGACCATCTGCCAATCCACGTGGCCCTGACGCATCTCCTCCTGGAAGGCGGCAATCTCGGCCGGCGACTCAAAGGTGTCGTCGGCGCCGTGGAGCACGAGCACTTTCCCCTTGATGTTCTTCGCGTCCGCCGGGTTCGGAGTGGCAAGACCGCCGTGGAAGCTCACCACCCCTTTCAGGTCGGCGCCGCTGCGCGCCAACTCCAGCACCACCGTGCCGCCGAAGCAGTAGCCGATGGCGGCAAGCCGCGCCGGGTCCACCAGCGGCCGCCCCTTCAGCACCTCGAGCCCGGCCGCGGCCCGGGCCCGCATCAGCTGCCGATCGCTGCGGAACCTGCCCGCCAGTAGCCCCGCCTCTTTCGGGTCCGTGGTCGTCTTCCCCTTGCCGTACATGTCGAGGGCGAAGGCCACGTAGCCGAGACGCGCCAGCTGCTCTGCGCGCCGCTTCGCATAGTCGTTCAGCCCCCACCACTCTGGTGCCACCAGCACGCCGGGACGCCTCCCCGCCGCGGCGTCGTCATAGGCGAGAAATCCCACCAGTTCCGTGTCCCCCTGCCGGTACGTCACCTTCTCCGTGCGGACCGCCGCCTGCGCACCTGTCGCCATGAGTGCAGCCATGAGTATACCTCCCAGGATCGCCTTCATCGTCTTTCCTCCCTGTTGTGGGTCGCCGTCGATGCCTGCTGCCCCCCCTTCTTCATCGGGACTCCCAGCCGGCCGCGCCGATAAGGGGAACGAACATGACCGCCATGAGCTCTTCCCGTGAGTAATCGTCCTTCCCGGTCCGCCGCACCCGCACAAGGGTCTGGAACGTGAGATTGAGCCCGACCGGAATCACCAGCCGCCCCCCTGTGGCAAGTTGCTCCGTAAGGGGTTGGGGTATTTCCGGTGCGCCGGCGGTCACCACGATGGCATCGTAGGGAGCCTGGTCCGGCCAGCCGAGGCTGCCGTCCCCCACGTGGATCCGGATGTTGGTGTAACCGAGCCTGTCCAGACGCTCCCGGGCAGCCATCGCAAGGCCGGCAATCCGCTCGACGGTATGGACCTCGGCGACGATCCGGCTCAGCACCGCCGCCGCATACCCCGACCCGGTCCCGATCTCCAGCACGCGGTCGCCACGGGAGAGTTCCAGGGCCTCGGTCATGTAAGCCACCATGTATGGCTGGGAAATGGTCTGCCCTTCGCCGATGGGGAGCGGGCCATCCTCGTAGGCATACGCCCGCACGTCGGCGGGGACGAACTCTTCCCGGGGGACTGCGCGCATTGCGGCAATCACGGCTGGATCGGAGATTCCCCGGTACTCCAGCTGCTCCCTGATCATCATGTCGCGCTGGAGGGTGAAGTCGCGCATGGCTGGGACTCCCAAAACCGTTTGCAGCAATTCTAGCGCACATTGCCGGGATGTCCACAAGGGCCCGTATCCTTGCCCCATTGCGGTGACGCCCTTCTTTCCTAACTACATCCCTCCCGGCAAGACCGGATCATTCAAGCTGGAGTTCCATCCCGCCCCCGGCAGCGCCCCGTAACAGGCCCGCTTCACCTATGTCTACTGGCTGGCCGAAGCGCCACCGGCGTTCAGGGGATCTGATAATGTCCCCCATTTCGGCGGTTTCAACTCCCCCCTCTGAGGAGATAGCCTTTTCCGCGCCCAGTTAGTGGAGAAAATCGATGAGGAGCATGCCGTTGAGGACGGTGACCACTCCCGCCGTGCCCCAGAGGAGGGCTTTTTCGAACGGGCTGTTGGCGTGCCGTCCCATGACCCGGCGGGAGGAGGTGAGGTAGATCTGGAGGAAGATGGTCGCGGGGAGTTGGATGCTCAGGAGGATCTGGGAGAAGATCAGCCCCCGGAACGGGTCGCCGACGAAGAAGACGGCAGCGGCACCGATGGCGAGGGTCGCGACGATACCGACACGGGTGTGGATATCCCCGCTGTTGTAAGGTTCGCCGGCCATCCCGGCGACGATGCTTCCCCCGGCCATCCCGGCGGTGATGGATGAGGCTACCCCTGCCAAGAGGAGGGCCATGGCGAAGACCACGGCCGCCCCGCCGCCGAGGATGGGGCGGAGCATCTGTTCGGCCTGGGCGAGATCGGTAACCGGGATGGCATGGCGGAAGAAGGTGGCTGCCGCCACGAGGATCATTGCGCTGTTGATCGCCCAGCCGACCCCCATGGAGAACAGGGTATCGAGGTACTCGAACCTGAGCTGGTGGACGATGACCGCCTCCTCCTCCCGGTTCCACTGTCTGCTCTGGATGATCTCGGAATGAAGGAAGAGGTTGTGCGGCATGACCACCGCGCCGAGGACGCTCATGAGAATGGGAAGTGCCCCGGCGGGGAGTGCCGGCGTGACCCAGCCGGCAGCGGCCTCACCCCACTCCATCCTGACGAGACCCAGCTCGAAGACGAAGGAGAGGCCGATCAGAGAGACAAAGCCGATGATGAAGCGTTCGATCCGCTTGTACGAGGTGCCGAACACGAGCCAGACGACGAAGAGGAGGATAAGGACGGTGCCGGCCCAGACGGGGAGGCCGGTGAGCATCCGCAGGGCAATGGCCCCGCCGAGGAGCTCGGCCATGGCCGTGGCCCCCGCCGCCAGGAAGGCCGACAGGAGTACCCCACGCGCCAGGAGCGGCGGGAGGTGACGGGTGGCCGCCTCGGCCAGACAGTCGCCGGTAACGATCCCGAGATGGGCGGCGTTGTGCTGGAGGAAGATGAGCATGAGGGTGGCGAGGGTCACCATCCAGAGGAGGCGGTAGCCGTAAAGCGAGCCGGCTGCCACGTTGGCCGCCCAGTTGCCGGGGTCGATGAAGCCGACCGTGACGAGGATGCCCGGACCGATGTACTTCATCACGTCCGAGACAATGGCGAGGGTGCCGTGGCCGTTCCCGGGTCTGTCGGCGCTCTTTGTCATGGGGGCTTCCTGTCGGCAGGATAATGGCGTCGCGGGCCAAGGCCGCACAGACCAGTATACCCGTTTTTCAGCCACGCGCGACGAAGAGCGCTACCCTCCCAGGTAGGCCTTCACGACCCGCTCGTCCCGGGCGAGTGACGCCGAGTCCCCCGCCAGGGTCACCCGCCCCGTCTCCAGGACGTAGGCCCGGTCAGAGACGGCGAGGGCGGCACCGGCGTTCTGCTCGACGAGGAGGACGGTGAGCCCCCCCTTCTTCAGGGAGAGGACTGTCTCGAAGATCTTCTCCACCATGAGCGGGGCAAGCCCCAAGGACGGCTCGTCGAGCATGAGAAGGCGTGGATTGCACATGAGGGCGCGGGCGATGGCGAGCATCTGCTGCTCGCCGCCGGAAAGGGTTCCGCCTGCCTGGGCGAGCCGCTCCCGCAGGCGGGGGAAGAGGTCGAGAACGGCGGCCAGCCGCTCCTCCAGCTCCTTTTTCCCGAGGAGGTAGCCACCCATGAGGAGGTTCTCCCGCACCGAGAGATCGTAGAATATCCGCCGCCCCTCGGGACAGTGGGAGACCCCCCGGGCCACCACCTGGTGGGGAGGGAGCGCGTGGATAGCCTCGCCGGCAAACTCGATCGCACCCGAGCGGAGCGGATGGAGCGCCGAGATCGCTTTGAGGGTCGAGCTCTTCCCGGCGCCGTTGGCGCCGATGAGGGTCACGATCTCTCCGGCGGCGACCGCAAGGCTCACCCCCTTGAGGGCATGGACATGGCCGTAGGCAAGGTGGACGTCAGTGAGTCGGAGCATGCTTCCCTCCCCCGAGGTAGGCCTCGATCACCCGGTGATTCGCCCGCACCTCGTGGGGAAGCCCGGAGGCGATCAGCTCGCCGTGGTCGAGGACGTAGATCCGGTCGGAGATCCCCATGACCATCCGCATGTCGTGCTCGATCATCACCACGGTGATCCCCTGGGTGCGGATCTTCCGGACGAGTTCCATGACGAAACCGGTCTCGGTGGGGTTCATACCGGCCACCGGCTCGTCCAGGAGAAGCACCCGCGGCTCCAGGGCCAGAGCACGGGCGATTTCGAGCATCTTCCGCTCCCCGTAGGTGAGGTTGCGGGCAAGGCTTTCCTGCCGCCTCTCCAGACCCACGAAGGCGAGAAGCTCCCGGGCCTTCTGCTGCTGGCGTTCCTCGTCCGCGGCGAAGGCCCGGGTCCGGAGGAGCGTGGCGAGCATGCCGGTCACGGCGTGGCTCTCCCGGCCGATGAGGACGTTCTCCAGGAGCGTCATCTCGGCGAAGGGCTTGAGGTTCTGGAAGGAGCGGGCAAGCCCGAGGCGCGCCACCTCGTGGGGTTTCTTCCCGGTGATCTCCTTCCCTTCGAGGAAGACCCTGCCCGCCGACGGGGGGAAGGTGCCGGTCACCGCGTTGAAGAAGGTGGTCTTCCCCGCCCCGTTCGGGCCGATGATGGAGAGGATCTCTCCCTCCCGCACCTCGACCGACACGCCGGAGAGGGCCGAAACCCCGCCGAAGGCGACGGAGATATTGTCGGTTGTCAGAATATCACTCATCAGATACTCGCTTTTTTCCGCCCACTACTCATCATCGATTCCATCTGCCGGGGGGCGGGGGCTCTCCCGGAGAAAGGAGTCCCGCAAGAAAGCACCGGCCGAAATTCAAAGGGAAAGCGCCGGAAGCGGCTGTCTTGTTGGATTGGAAACCGGCCGGTGACGCTTGACTCCTTTCGGAGGGAGAGCCCCCGCCCCCCTCACAGCCCCTTTCACCATTCACCATTCACCTTTCACTGGTTTCTCAAGCGGCACCGGCATCCTCCCGGTCCACGGCCTCCCGGGCGATGAGGCGGCTGCCGAGGAGGCCGTGGGGACGGAACACCATGAAGGCGACCATCACCGCCCCGAAGACGAGCATCCGGTACATGGCGAACTCCCGCAGGAACTCGGGGAGCACGATGAGGAGGAACGCCCCGGTCACTGCGCCGGTCACGTTGCCGATCCCGCCGAGGACCACCATGCAGAGGACGAGGACCGACTCGTAGAAGGTGAAGGAGTCGGGGGAGATGAACCCCTGCTTCACGGCGAAGAGCGACCCGGCAATCCCGGCGAAGAAGGCGGAGAGGGAGAAGGACAACAGGTGCTTCCTGAAGACGTCGATGCCGAGGGCCGCTGCGGCCATCTCGTTCTCGCGGATGGCGATCCAGGCCCGGCCGTAGCGGGAATTGACGAGGCGGGCCACGGCGAGGACCACGAGGGCAAGGACAGCGAGGGCGAACCAGTAGAACTCCCGCGGCTGGTCGATGGTGAACGGGCCGAGGGAGGGACGTTTGATGCCGAGGATGCCGTTCGGGCCGCCGGTGAGCCGGTCGAGGTTGGTGAGGAAGATCCGGACGATCTCCCCGAAGCCGAGTGTCACCACCGCCAGGTAGTCCCCCTTGAGGCGGAGCGCCGGGATGCCGAGCAGGATGCCGCAGAGCATGGCCGCAAGGCCCGAGAGGGGGAGCGCCACCCAGAAGTTGCAGAGTGCGAACTTGGCGGTGAGGATCCCCGTGGTGTACGCCCCCACGGCGTAGAAGCCGATGAACCCGAGGACGAGGACCCCGGTGAGGCCGACGGTGATGTTGAGGGCGGAGGCCAAGATGGCGTAGAGGAGTGCGCTGGTCAGGACCTCGATGAGGTAGTTGGAGGAGACGAAGGGCAGGCCGACCGCCACCGCCAGGATGAGGGCGATGGCGAGCCGCTGCCGCTCGGCCACGGCGGTAACCACTCCCTCCCGGAACCGGACGATCCCCCGGTTCTCCCCGGCAAAACGGACGAAACGCCCGAGCCCCCAGACGGCGGCAAAGACGACAGGAAGGTAGGCGACCTTCCCCCCCATGAACGGGAGGAAGATGAGGAGCATCCCCAGGTAGAAGAAGAGGTCGTGTGTCAGCCTACGCCCGCTCATGGACCCCCTTTCCCAGGAGCCCGGCCGGCCGCAGGACGAGGACGGCGATGAGGATGAAGAAGGCGTAGACGTCCTTGTACTCGGCGGAGAAGTACCCGGCCCCGAGGGCCTCGATGATCCCGAGGAGAAAGCCCCCCACCATGGCACCAGGGACGTTGCCGATCCCACCGAGGACCGCGGCGGTGAACGCCTTGATCCCCCCCAGATAGCCGAGGGTGAAGTTGATGGTGCCGTAGTAGAGGCCGATCATCACCCCGGCGCAGGCGGCGAGGAACGAGCCGGCCATGAAGGTGACCGAGATCACCGTGTCGACGTTGATCCCGAGGAGCGACGCCATGAGCGGGTCGGTAGAGGTCGCCTTGATGGCGACGCCGAGGCGGGTCCTGTTGATGAACCACCAGAGGAGCGCCATGAGGAAGACCGATGAGAGGATGATCGCCAGCTGGAGCGGCGTGCCGGTGACCCCGGCGACGGTGTAGGTGGTCATCCCCACGGTCTGGGGGAAGATCCGGTCCTTCGCCCCCATGGTGAGCATGACGAAGTTCTGGAAAAAGATCGAGGCCCCCAGCGCGCTGATGAGCGGGGTGAGCTTCGGGGCTTGGCGCAGCGGCCGGTAGCAGACCTTTTCCAGGTAAAAGCCGTAGAGGGCGCAGAGCCCCGCCGCCACGAGGAAGACGATCAGGAGGAAGAAGAGCAGGTGCCCCTGGAAAAACGGCGGCAGGGCCGGCAGGAGCGAGACGAGGATGAAGCCGAGATAGGCGCCGATCATGTAGATCTCGCCGTGGGCGAAGTTGATCAGCTTCAGCACCCCGTAGACGAGCGTGTACCCCAGGGCGATGAGGGCGTAGCTGCCGCCGATGGTGATGCCGTTCAGGAGGTGCTGTAGGAACATAGTGCAACCGGTGAAGGGTGAATAGTCAATGGCGAACGGAAAAACCGGGCGTCAGGACGCTGCTTTCCGGGTGGTAAGGTAACAAAAAAGGTCGGGAATGGGAAGGGAAAATGGTTATCGCATGATCAGATAGTCCGCTTCCCTGACGGTGGCGTTCCCAAGGGTGAACTCGGGCAGCTCCGGCAGGATGACCTTGAACGTGAGCGTGCCGTACGCCGAGAGCCGTTCGGGGACCCCGTTCTTCACCGCATGCCACGTCCCGGTGAGCACCACGACCTTGTCCGCTTCGTGCTTTTTCCTGTACTTCGCCACATTCCACGCCATCCCTGCGTTCCGCAACGCCTGGGCCTGGGAAAGACGGGCCACGAGCCTGTCTGGAGGCATGTTTCCGAAGACCTGCCCGGCTATGGCCCTCATGTAGCCTGCCTGGGACTCGTTCAGCGACCAGGAGATATTCGGGGGCACCTCGCCTTCCTGAAGCGCCGCGGGGCCCTGCGCCACGACCTTCGATATCACCGCTTTCGGGACATTGAGGGCTATCAGCGGGATATGGTTGTCCCGGGCGAACATGAACAGGTTTCGGTAGAGGGGCCAGCCGTACGTCCAGTTCCGCGCGAAGATCGGCTTGAACGTCTCTTCGTCCAGTTTCCCCGCGCTCCATTCGTCGAGCTTTTGCTGGTCGTCCGGGGTGAACATCTCCAGAGCTATGGCGATGGGTAGTTTCTTTGCGTGCAGGCTGTGGATGATATCGAGCTGTGCTTCATGATGCTGCGGGTTGTCGTGGATTTCTCCGATGAAGATGACATCGGCCCCCTCGACGTTCCTGACGACTTCCGCCAGGCTGGCCGGCTTCTTGTCGCCTGTTCCGGCAAACTGGGCCCCGTGGGCGTTGACGAACGGAACGAGCAGAAGAATGAGCATGATTAACGAGCGATGAAAAGAGTGCATGGCATTCCCTAAGATTGAGGTCGCATCTCTAACGCCGAGGCATCAACCGACATAGACCTCGTCGATGAAGCCGGTGGCCGAAGCGGATGGGCGATGGGGCATATAGGCCTTGCCTGCGGCAACGGCCCGGCTGACCCGGCTGAGGAGGGTAATGTCCCTGACCGGCGCCGAAATGTAGTCAAAGAATCCTCGCTGGTAGGCCATCGCTTCCTCTTCGGGAGTCGCACGCAGCGAAAGCAAGATCACCGGAATCCTGCGGGTTTCAGCAACGCTCTGCAGGGTGGTGAACAGGGAGAACCCGTCGCCGTCGGGCATCTGCTTGGCCGTCACCACAAGGCCCGGCCGGTGAAGAAGCGCCAGTTGGAATCCTTCCGTCGTATCCACTCCTTCGACTACCGTGTAGCCTTGCTTCGACAGGGGAGCAACGATGGTCTGCCGGTCCCGGTAATCGGGCTCCACCACCAGAATCGAGTTGGCATGGGGCTCCAGCAACTCGTTCATGTACTTTTTCGCGATGGCCTTCATGATTTCCTGGGTGGTGGCGACAAACGGCACCACGGTAAGGTTGTGGGTAGCCTTGAGATCGCCGATGAAGGCGGTGTTGGTGGGGTCCGCCATCGCCAGGGCGAGGCGATTGTCTCTCACCTGCAGCGGAAATACGCGGTGCTCGAAGGCCGCCTCCATGGAAACGAGGCGGAGGGTTTCGGGCGGGATGACCAATTCGGCGATGCCGGATACGATCTTGTAGCCGAACTGGACCGCAAGAGCCTTGGCGATTTCCTCGCCGGTCAGCAGCCCGAGATCCTCCAGCGTCTGGCCGAGCCGACGGTGGGTCGAGTTGGCGATCCCGAGGATCCGCTCCACGAGAACCGGCGTCAGGAGCTTCTGCTGGATGAGGATCTCTCCCAGTTTCAATTTTTCATTCGGCGGCATATCTACCTCCTCGTGAATGGGCCTTCGGCTAGTGTCCTAAATTACGTACACGAATGTCACTCGGTCAATTACGTTTTTTGCATAATGGCTGAGAGTTAACCGGCACGTAGTTTTTTCGCGCGTCCGGTTGAACGCTTGGATACTATGTAAGGCCCCCCTTGGGCATACGGAATTTTGCCGTATGCTGGACTTTGGCGAAACCCATTCTCCAAAGGAGGCCTTACACATGAGATTCTACACGAAATCACACAATCACTACTGC